>NZ_FNOZ01000177.1 GCF_900107175.1 Modestobacter sp. DSM 44400
CAGCGCGGTGATCAACTCGTTGTAGCAGCGGTTGTCGGTGTGCAGCGGCCCGTCGGGTCGGTGCTTGATCGGCGCGTGGATGCCGACGCCGGCGCCGGTGTAGCCCTTGTCGGTCAGCACCGGCAGACCGCGGGCGGCGTGCGGGTACAGCGCGGGCAGCACCAGCTCGCGGGCCGCGCGCATGTCGTGGGTGCGGCCGGGACGGACGGCCGAGACCCACAGCGGAAAGCCGCCCGGGTCGGTGATGACCTGGACGTTTCCGCCGAAGGCGCGGTGTTTGCCGGAAGTACCGCAGGTTGTTGCCGGCCTCGGCGCGGGGGGCGACCCGGTCGGTGGGCACCAACGTGCCGTCCAGGCACAGGTAGGCCAGGCCCGCGGCGTGCGCACGGTCGAGAACGTCATGCAGGTCTGGTGCCTGCGCGGCGATGGCGTCCAGCCCCTCGTGCAGATAGCGGTAGGCGGTGGCGATGCTGATCCCGGCGTCGCCGGCCAGCAGCCGCAGGTCCAGGCGGTGCCGAAGCCAGCGCAGCACCAAGACGACCTGGGTGTGCACCGTGCCGGCCCGCTGGGCCGGCCGTGATCCCGGCCGGCGCCGGCGCCGGCCGGGATCCACCCGGTCACCGCCCTCAGCACCGGTGCGGACACATCCAAGCTGGCACGATGAGACATAGCGGGCTCCCGGGGAAGAGGAGATCGGCTTTGGCGAGACGATCTTGACCCCGAGAGCCCGCGCCCACATCTGGAACACCCGCTGCCACCAGCGACGGTGTCATTCAGGCCGCCAAACCTGGTGAGAAAACCTCAACGAGGGGGCGGAAGCGGCCTATCCGTCTGGAGTGGCCGACGGGCACAATGCCGGGTACAGCGAGGGGCACGGCGACGGCGAGGCAGCGGGATACGCGCGTGGCGCTGAAGACGGTTATGCGGAAGGTTACGCCGTGGGCTTGAGAGTGGAGCCTGAACTGACCATTGAGGAACGACTCGCTGGATACGACAAGGCGCTTCGTTGCTTGCTTGGTCCAGCGAGCTGGAGCTGCTGATGTAGCACCGTGACTGGAAAGCTTGAAAAGCTCGCGAAACGCACGTCGCCCGCTCCTGTCGCACGAAAAGGCGTCGCATCGAGGCTCTTCGAACTTGAGGGGGAAGAAGGACATGATCTTGTGAGGATCGCGGCCTCGGGCTGAGAAGCCCGTGGCCCCTCGATGCTGACGGTGGAT
>NZ_FNOZ01000172.1 GCF_900107175.1 Modestobacter sp. DSM 44400
ATGGGCAGTGTGAGAACTTCCATCCTCGGGAGACCTCGACGCCTATCCCGGGACCGACGCGCCAACCGCCGCTACACCCTCAACTGCGATGAGCCGGTAAAGAATGCCGCGCGCCTCGAGCGGTTGCTTGCCGGTGACTGCGACGTCCTGGTGCTGACGGAGACGCACGACGCACTTGCCCTGCCGGTTCCATACGTTGCCGTGTCCAGCGATCAACGGCCGACGGCCGCTGCGGGAGGTCGATGGGTCACCATCTGGAGTCGACTCCCAGTCCGCCAGCTAGCAACAAAGGACCCGGTGCGCACTGCCGCGGCAGAGGTGGCTGGCGGGATGGTCGTCTATGGCACCGTGCTCCCGTGGCACACGGATCCGGGGCCGATGCCGGACCCAGCCGCTCCCCTGCCGAACTGGTCAGAGTTCATGCGAGTCACTTCTCTTCAGGGCGCGGTGTGGCGGGCCCTGCGCGAAGAGAACCCCGGCTCCGTATTCATCGTCGCCGGGGATCTCAATCAGTCACTCGGCGCCAAGCACTATTACGGGACGACCGCAGGTCGGCAGCTCCTGCGCGACTCCTTGAAGCAGGCAGATCTGACCTGCTTTACGGACGATGAGCACCTGCCGCAGGGGCTTCTGCAGCACCCCCCGATTGACCACATCTGCGCCGCAGCCCCTGTGGGCCATGTCCTCGAGCGGGTGGATTGGGTCGGCTGGGAAGGCACGTGGGAAGGGGCGGGCAGGCTTTCCGACCACTCAGCAGTGGCTGTGACGCTGCGAAGCGTGCCTGGCGTGTGAGCTCCGGCGTGGCTAGCTGAGCGGCCGGATGGGCAGGACAGCGCGCCATGGCGGCGACCCGCTGGAAGCACTGGACTGGCTGGCCGGCCATTCCCCCGGCTGCCCGATCTGCGACCACCCGACCAGCGGCACGGAAGAGCAGTACGCCCGCGTTCCCGGCATGCAGGAAGGGGTCATCGTCGCCCTCGCCCAACCCTGCGGTTGCCTCATCGACGGACACGTTGCCGAGCTCCAGCTCAGCGCGGCCTCGGAGACCGAGAGCTGGCCGGGGGTGTCGGCGTGAAGCGCTGCCTTCGTGCGCGCGGCCGCACGCCAGCGACGCCGACTGGGCTGCCTACCTCCGCGAGCGACTGCCTCGACCCCGACTGCCCCTGGGGTGGGGACCGGTGCTGGAGCCAGGGCAACTGCGGCTGCCCCACCGAGGCCGTGGTCGACCCCGAGCAGCGGGCCGGCGCCCTGCGCGGACGGCGCGAGGTTGTCCCGGGTCTCGTGGAAGTTGAGGTGGCGGTCCCCCGCC
>NZ_FNOZ01000148.1 GCF_900107175.1 Modestobacter sp. DSM 44400
ACCCGCTCGTTTCGAGCAGGCGCACACTGCACGAAAAGCTGCGGCCTAATCCGTGTCCGCAGTGACGAGGTGTCCGCGAAAGCGGGTCAACTCCATCGGCGGCTTGGGTGATCAGATGACTGAGGGCGTGGTGGACCAGCAGCCAGGCCCAGATCTTCTGATACGCCAGCTCGGGCAGCCGGGAGCGCAGCACCCGGCCGGGGCCGCGCAGGTGGGTCTTGAGCTGGTCGTTGCCGGTCTCCTCCTCCCAGCGCTGGTTGTACGCGGCAGCGAGTTCGTCGGGGCGGGCGGCGGTGGGGTCGGTGATGCTGGTCAGCAGCGTGATCAGCTCGCCGGTGCCGTTGCCCTCCCAGTCGGGGATGTCGTACTCGATGGGCGCCCCGGAACTGCGCCTGGGTGAGGAGTTCCACCACAAGGGGCTCACCATCCGCTGTGCGCAGATCGGTCGGGTCCCCCGCGGACTGGCGCAGGTCTGGGATTGGCGGCGGCTGTGCGACGAGACCCTGGCGCTGCTGGCTGCGCACGGCGACCGGGTCCGCCGCCACCTGATCACCGACGTGGTGCCGTTCGAGGAAGGCGCCACCGTCATGACCGAACTCGCACAGCGACGCCGCCGACCATCCAGGCCGTCTTCGCGCTCTGAGGACACGGCGGCTGCTCGGGTGAAAGTCATGGCGGTTCGCGTTCGTGGCCCCTTCCCCGCAGCGAGCGGCTCGCGGGCCTACTCTTAGTTTGCGGCGGTTGACTCGGGTGCCGGCTGGCACTGCACCGACACGGACCACTGCAGCGTCGTCCGTCCGCGGGCGTCCCGGACCCGCACGGGGCCGGTCACGACCATGCTGCCCCAGTCCGGCGTTCCGTCCTCGCCGCAGGCCTGTACGTGCAGTTCGTCCCACGGGAGCGGAGCGGTGGCCCTGAACATCACGTCCTGATAATGGGCTGCAGCCGCGCCCATCACGCCTGCGTCACCCTGTGCCTCACCCGGCGGGGGGAAGAAGCGATCCGCGATTCGGCGAGGGTCAGCGGCCGTGGGCCGTAGGCGTCATGAGGGCCGCACCGTTAACCGCTGCGCCTGGGATGGACGCTGGCGAAGGGTAGAGGACGCGGACCTAGCTCTGGAAGTCGACCGCGGAGGCTCGACATGGCGGGACCCCAACAGCCGAAGCTGCCGGGGTCCCAGACGTGGACGGGCGGGACGCTGCGCCCCCCATCCGTCTCAGTACCAGTGCTTGCGACCACCCACAGCACGGCCAGCCGTGCCGAGCACCACGAGGATGGCGCCGATCACCAGCAGGATGATCCCGATCGTCCACAGGACTGAGATGTGAAGAACTAAACCGAGTACCAGCAGGATGATGCCGAGGATGATCAAGAGGGCCCTTTCATGACGGTCGAGGATTGTTCACCGTGACCATGCGTCATCGCTGCGTCCAGGAGCATCACCCGTTCGGGTGGACATGACTCGCCGATGCTCGATCGTGACGCGCCCAGTCCAAGTGGCCAGGGCATCTACCGAAGCTCGTCGATTCGGTCCGGGGTCTGCCGGGCGGCTATGAGCTCGTCCTCGACCCTGGGAGGTGACCGGCCGACGCGCACGCACGGCGCCGCGACCGTGGACGAAGCGTGGTCCGCCGGGACGTTGGCGGTGCTGACCAACAGAGGTTGTCCCGAGTTCCGTAGAACTTCGGTGGCGGTCCGTTGTGCGTCAGGCTGCGACGACCTCCTCATCATGCACGGTCGATGCGACAGTTCCGGTGTTCTCGGCGTTGAGCGCGGCGCGAAGCTTGGGTAGGTATAGGTGGCCGTTGACCCGGCGGAACTGCTTGCCGGCCTCGACCATGCCGGCGGCGCACCAGCGCAGCGCCATCTGCCCGTCGCGCCAGCGCTTGACGTTG
>NZ_FNOZ01000079.1 GCF_900107175.1 Modestobacter sp. DSM 44400
CAATTCGCAGCCCTGGGCGTTCATCGTCGGCCGCCGTGGTGATCCCGTCCATGACCGCTTGGTGCGGCATCTCGCGCGCAGCTCGGCGACCTGGGCGCCAACCGCCAGCCTGCTGGTCGCCAACCTGGCCCACCGCCACGTGGAAGACACGGACTGGGAGTACTCGGAGTTCTCCCACTACGACCTCGGCCAGGCCGTCGCCCACCTGACGTTCCAGGCCCAGGCCCTGGGACTGTCCGTCCGCCAGTTCCGCGCGTTCGACCGCTCCGCAGTCGCCGAAGAGTTCGGTGTCCCGGCTCACTGGGAGGTCACCACGATGGCGGCCATCGGCCGTGTGCCCCCACTGGAGCTGGATTCGCAGAGCGAGATCGACGATGTGCCGTCGCGACACCGCCGCGCACTGCACGATCTTCTGTGGGTCACCAGCTGAGCTCCGCTGAGGAGCTCAACGAACAGGGAAGATGAAGAACGAGCTGGGGTGCGGCTGGGAGATCGCGACGGGAGGTTCGACCCGCCGCATAAGGCGGCAGCCATTCAAGGTCGGCGAACCTGCTGGCCGAATGGGGTGTTAGGCAGGTCGCTCGGCGGCGCGCATATCGCCAGCCCGCCGAGCGGTGCATCCAGCGGGTGAGCCCGTGATCCCCGGTCGCCTCCGGGACCAACCTTCGGCGGCCGGGGATCCGACTGTCGCAGTGCCTCGGTACCAACCCAGGAGTACTGCGCGTCGTGGGCCCGCTTGCGCGGACGCAGTGAGTCTAGGAAGAGAACGGCCCCGGCTGCACGCGCGTGTGGCCCACCGCCGTGACGGTAAGACACTCGAGCTCGGCGCCGGCGGGCTGCAGGCGCTTCTGCAGCCACGCTGCGGCGGTGGGCAGCTCGACGAGGATCGGCTGGCCGATGGCCGAAGCGCTGCGTCACTGGTCGGGGTCGAGGCTGCCTGGCTGGGCTAAGACGTAGGTCGCTCCGGTCCGCGACGGGAGCTGTCGGGGCAGCTGGCCGAGGCCCTCCGCGGTGAGCACGACGGCGCCAGCGTCAGCCCAGCGCTGCAGCAGCTCGGGGAGGCTGATCCAGGCCACGCCGGCGACGTCGGGACGCCAGGTGCCGTGCAGCCCGATCGTCCCTGCTGGCTGGGTGGGGCGACGTCAGCACCATGGGGCCTCGGCGTAACCGGGCAGTCGCTGCGCTGCGGCATGGGCGACGTCGGCGGTGAGCCGGTGTGCGGCGCTACCGGCCCAACCAGGGGAGTCGGCGCTGGCGTGGGTGTAGGCGTGGACGGCCTTGATGACCTCCACCGGCTCCCAGTAAGAGACCGGACGGTGCCGGTAGGTCATCGGGTGCCCGGCTGGCAGCCGGCCGCGGCCGCGGTGGGAGCGCCAGCGGGCGGCGGCCAGGTTTTCCTCGAGGAGAAGTTGGCCGGCCTCGTCAGGGGTCGCCGCAGTTAACGCTGCTGCGTGCGTGGGGCTGAACGCGGCGGTGGTCGTGCTGGTCAGCTGGCCGTAGGCGGTGGCGGCGCTGATGAGGAGGTCGAGGTGGTCGGTATCTAGGACCAGCGTCCCCGAGACCAGTGACATCTCGCCCAGAACAACCGGCAGGGTGCCCGGCCGGCCGGGCGGTAGAAGGTGGCGGAATTCGTCAGGGCAGTTCGGTGATGGTGATGCCGGCGCGGTTGGCGGCCAGGCAGACGGCGTCGAGTCCATCGCCCGCGCCGAGGGTGAGCGGAACGCTGCCGGGAGCGGCGGTGAGGTCCTCGAGCGGGACGCGATCGCCGAACAGCACGAGGGCGGTGCTGGTGTTGTGCTGGCGGGAGACCCAGAGCAGCCCGTCGGGCCGGGTGGGGTGGTCGTGCAGCGCTCGGGCCCAGGCGGCGGTGGCCGGGTAGCTGCGTGGGTCGGAGTCGATGAGCTCGCGGTGCTCGAGCCCCAGCCGGCGCAGGCCCGGGCTGGTCAGGTCGACGAGCGTCAGGTTCCGCAGTGGCACCAGCGCGACGACGAGCCGGTGCAGGAGCATGGCGTAGGGGACGTGCTTGGTGCCCCGAACCGGCACGTCGTGGAAGACCGTCTCGCTCAGTGCGCCGTCGACGTCGCTGGCGCCGTAGAGCACCGGCAGGGGGTCGCTGGCGTCGGCGGGGGTGACGGGATGGAACCGGCCTCGCCGACTGGGCGTTCCGGCGTGAAACTCGCGGGCTCCCCAGTCGATGTCGTAGCAGCGCTGGAACTCCAGGTCGGCCGGCCAGGTGCGCATCAGCGGGTCAAGCGTGGTGACGTCGGCCGGCGGCGCCGGGAAGACGATGGGCGGTGGAACGCGGGAGGGGCGCCGGGCGGCCGGTGGCATCGGGTTCGGCTCAGCCGAGCAGCTCGGCGGCCAGGTGGCCGGCCGCCTCGACGACGAGCTCGGCATCGCTGTCGAGGACGTCTACGGGGCGCACGCCACCCAGCCAGCCGTTGCTGCCGGTGAACCACAGGGCTAGCTCCCAGCCGCTCAACCGCTCGCCCAGCACGACGAGGACTTGGGCGATGACCGGCAGGGGACGGCCGTCCTGGCCGAACTGGAACCCGGGGAACCGCTGTCCACCGGCGGGGCCGGTGGTGAACACCTTGCCTTCGGCCTTCCACCGGCTGGCCATGGCTGAGGCGTTGGTGGAGGCGGACTCCGCCAGGGCGGCGACGTCGGCGCTGGACAGCAGGCCGAACTCTCGGGCCAGGTCGCCGCGGGCCTTGGCGTTGCGGTTCACCTGGTCCAGCAGAGCAGGCGGCACCGGGAAGTCCCGGTCGGTGGGGAGCAGTGCTTGCATGACGGCGTTGCGGATCGAGCTGGCATCGCGCAGGTGGTCCCGCATCACCGCCAGCAGGTCGGTGAGGACCGCGGCTTCCTTGGCGTCGCGGGCGGTGACGGCCAAGACGAGCGGCGCGAGGGCGTCGGCGTCGGCGAGCTCGGGGTGCGCGCTCATGACCTGGGAGGCCTCGAGGGCGGGGAGGGTCGTCAGGCCGGCGACGATCGGACTACTCATAACCTCATCGTTAGACCCCTAAGGCGAATAGTCAAGCCTAACGATCCTCCCGGGGGATGACGCCGTGGCTGTCCATGGGGCCGCTGACCGTACGGCGGCGCTAAGTGCTGCGAACAGTAAAACGTGCTGCTAGGTTGGTGTCATCAACCCGGGCCTGACCAGCCCACCGCACACGAGGAGACCTCGACCATGAGCGACCAGCTGAACTCGACCCCGCCCACCGCCGCTGCCAGGTACGACGCTGACCGGGAGCTGGAGGCGCTCCGTGCTGCCCGCGCGTTGGCTGATCGGCGCCGGCGCCGGCGACCTCACCCGGGAGATCGCCGGCTACGTCGCCGCGGTCGGCCCGGTCGTCGCGCGTCAGCAGCTGATGGAGGGACACCGCCCCGCTCGAGGTGGCGGCCCTGATCGACTCCGTCCGCGCCGCCGACGACACCCTGACCGCCGGTGCGCGCATCGGTGCGCGCCTGGTCATCCCCGAGGACGCCGAGTGGCCCGCGGCGCTCAACGCCGAGGGCGTCCTGGCCCTGCTGGGCCTGTGGGTGCGCGGGTTCCCCCAGCTGAACCACGTCGTCGACCGGGCTGTCGCGGTCGTCGGCTCCCGCGCCAGCACCGCCTACGGCGAGCACGTCGCCGGCGAGTTCGGCCAGGGCCTGGCCGGGCGCGGCTGGACCGTCGTCAGCGGCGGCGGCTATGGCATGACGCCGCTGCGCACCGGGGAGCGATCGCCGCACCGGGAACCACCGTGGTGGTCACCGCCGGCGGCCTCGACCGCCCCTACCCCAGCGCCCACGCGGCGCTGTTCGAGCGCGTCGTCGAGGGCGGCGGGCTGCTGGTCTCGCAGTACCCGCTCGGCGCTGCACCGATCTCGGTCCGGTTCCGGCACCGCAGTGCCCTGTTGGCTGCGCTGTCGACCGCGGTCGTCGTCGTCGAGGCGGCCGCCCGGTCCAGCGCGCTGTCGGCGGTGCACGCCGCCCAGGCCATCGCGCGCCCGGTGTTCGCTGCTCCTGGGCCGGTGACATCCACGTGCTGAGTGGGCTGCCACGTCCTCCTCGCCAACGGCGACGCCCGGCTGGTCACCGGCGCCGCCGACGTTCTGGCGGCCCTCGTCCGCAGCCGGTCTGAGGAGGTCACCTCTGTCTCCCCGGCAGGCTCACAGCTGGCTGGGGAGACAGGCGGTAGAAGACCGCGCTGGGCCGGCGAAAGCCCGGCCACCGGGGGCCGCCCTGGCGCTCCCGGGAGAGCCGTGCGTAGCGAACCGTCCGCAGCACCCACCGACGGGTAGGAACAAGGCACGTCTCGACGTGGCCGGACTCGACGAAGGGCTGCGCCCCGTCGCGGATCGTCTGCACCCCGCTGACGCCGAAACGGTTCCCGAGCTGGCGAATCTTCGGCGACACGGTCCCTATGTCCGGGCTTACTCCAAAAGGAACAGAACCTCTGGGCCGGTGTTGATCGTCGACCTCGGCCACTGCACGCCGGTCGGCGTGGTCCCCATGGGGACCTGGTAGATCTTCACCACGTCGAACGCCGGGGTGCCCGGGTTGATGGTGTCGCAGACGTATGGCGAGCAATCCTCGTTGATGTACTGCGTGGCCTGCTCGGCCGTCGCATCTTCCGCGTACTCCGTGCCGTCGCTCGTGACCAAATTCTCGAAGTCGGTCCAGCCGGTGATCGGCCTCTTGCCGGTGTTCTGCCAGGTGGCCGTCACCTGGCAGAAGGTCATGCCCGGGTCCGCCACTGCGGCGATCGTCCGCGGGACGTCGTCGGACCCGTCCCACTCCGGGTTCGGAGCCCCACCGGGAAGCTCAGTTAAATCGCACTCGACGCCGTTCACGGTCATCGTCTCGAGGGAGGCAGGGTCCTCGAAGTCGGTCAGCTCGTACGGAGTGCCCAGTTCGATGGTTTGCAGTCCGCTGTCACCGCTCGATTCGCCGTACCCACCGCCCAAGCAGAACTCGGTGTTCTCCTCGAGAAAGGCGGGCTCCCGGCACATGGTGGGGTCCAGCTCGTCGGGGCTGTCGCTCGTGGCTTCTGCGCTGGTCGGAACGTTAGCGGACGCCTGCTCGTCCCCGCCCCCGCCACCACAGCTGGCCAGGGCTAGAGCGACGGGCAGGACAAATAAGGCAGTGCGGCGCATGGTGACCCCCGTGATCGTCGGCGCCCGGCAGGGTAGCCGTCAGCCGAGGAAGCTCAGGGTAGGTCGGTGATGGTGATGCGAAGCTCGGTCGGCGGCGAGGCAGACGGCGATGAGCTCGTCGCCGGCGCCGAGGGTGGGCGTGGAGGACAGACGCGGACCCACACCGGACGATCTACGGTCGCCCCGTGGACGCGGGAGAGTGGGTGTCGGCGGCTGTCGCCCTGGTGGCGGTAGGCGTCTCGTTGGTTGCACTGCGGTGGGCCAAGCGCTCGGCTGACGCGGCCCAGGCGAGCGCGGAGGCGGCCCGCATCAGCGCCGACGTCGCCCAGCGCGACGAGGCTCGCCAGCTCGAGGACGCAGCCGAGAGAGCAGTGACCTGGGAGCTGCAGTGGGAGGACAGCGACTCCATCGTGCTGCGGAACCGCGGCCCGCAGGTCGCCTACAACATCGCCACCGCGCTAAGCCCCATCTACCCGGGCGGCAACACGGTGCACCTGCCCGACGTCGACGAGGTTCTGCCGACCGCCACTCTCTCGGTCCCCAGCATCGGCCCGCACGACCGGCCGGGCGGATGGGTCCGCCTGTCCTGGCGCCTGACCGAGGACCCAGACGGACCGCGGCGGGAGACCCGGCTACCGCTCCGATGAAGCCCGCTGCGCCGCCTCCCCCAGCTCGCTGGGCAAGGGCGCCGGCTCGACGAGTGGCCGGCGCAGAAGCGCCCGCCACAGCCTCTCCCGGGCCGGCATTAGCTGACGGGCGAGCTCCTCGTTCAGCTCCTGCCCTCCGAGCTGCACGGCATCGAGGACACCGAAGCGGGCCGCGTCGAGCCGTTGGCGGCTCAGAAGGATCGAGGGCTCGTCCTTGTGGGTGACCGCGCGCACTGCGGCCTCCCGGACGATGTCGAAGGCCACCATCGCCTCCTGCAGTCCCGGCTCGGCATAGACGTACCGACGAGTCAGCACCTCCCGCCAGCGTTCCTCCACACCGTCCAGCCGCTCAGCGGCCATGGCCGTCCTGCGGCCCAGCACGGCGTCGTCCGCGTTCGCGTAGGCGACGATCAAGAAGTCCACGGCGTTGCAGACGTCGCCGCGGTAGGTCGTCCGACGGTCGATCACGGAGGTCAACAGTTCGCGGCCGTACCGCCGCCTGTCTCGGCCAGCCGTCAGCCAGGACCCGACCGTCGCACCAAGCAGCGTCCCGACCACGCCGATTAGGGGACTGGAGAACCAGCTGGTGGTCGCGGCCGCGGTGCTCACCCGCGTGGCTCGATGTTCGCCGCCGGCGTCCACCGGCCTACGGCGTATCCAAACCCGGCCGCGTACTCCCGGTAGTACTCGACGCAGCCCAACCAGCCACCCCGCGTCTCGTCGTACTGCCATGCGTGCAGCAGGGCCGTCTCGTACCAGTCGCCCGACCAGCGCACCCGCACAGGCGCGGGCGGCTCGACCATCCGCTCAGCGCCGTCGAGGGCGAACTCCAAGTCGTCCCGCTGGGTGATCGCCAGCCCAGGTGGGGGAGGGAGTAGGCGGGAGGACGGGCGGTCCTCGTCGTCCTCCAGGGTCACAGCTCCGGACGGCGGGCGAACACGTCGGACACCGCGGCCTCTGCCGCACGCACACGGCTAAAGACGTCGATCAGCGGGTCGTCTTCGGTCACCGGGACCGGGAACGGGTTCCCCTCGGGCCAGCCGCGCTTCTTCAGCGCCTGCCGCCACTCGTCGACCGCCGCCTCGTGGGCAGCGACCGCGACGTTCAGCTCCGCGACGTAACGCCGGTACCCCTCGTCCACGATCTCTGCCATGCGCTGAGGGTAGAGGCGGCGGGCTTTCTCGCCTGGTCAGCTTCGGCGGCACCCCATGCCGGCTGGCCCGGCGTCCTCGGCTCGTGGACCGTCGGTGGCTGCTCCTACGGTGGGCTCACCAACCCCGGGGCCTGACCAGCCCCACGAGCACAGGAGACGTGCCGTGAGCGACCCGACGAACTCGACCCTGTTCAACCCGCTGGACCCCGCCGCCGTGCGGTCCTGGGTGGTGGGGCAGCGGGTGACCTGCGCCCCGGGCACGCGGTGGGGAGGCAAGGACATCAGCGGCCAGGTGCTCGAGGTGGTGCACGTCGAGCCGTACCCGGCCAGCGTCGGCGGGGCGGTGCTGATCGGGCGGTGGCCGGGGACGACGACGACGACCGGCCCGCACCTGCAGGCGCACCAGTTGACCGACTGACCTCGCTCCACCGCCGGAAGTGCTGCGAACTGTCAGAGGCCGGCGCTACCGTGAACTCACCAACCCGGGGGCCTGACCAGCCCCACGAGCACAGGAGAACCACCATGCCCGAGACCGCTACCGCCACCGTCACCGTCCTCGTCCTGAACACCGAGGGCGCGGCCACCCGCGCCGAGTGGAGCCCCGGCTCCTCCGGGAGCCTCCTGGAGCCGCTGCAGGCCGCTGTGGGCGGCAACGTCGACGTGGTGCGCCTGCACCCCGAGCTGGAGATGTGGGTCCACGACGAAGGGCTCTACGTCTGCGAGCTCAACCCCCGCCGCCACCGCCGTGGCCGCCGGCATGGGCTTCGGCCGCCAGCCCTACTGCGGCCCCGTGGTGTTCACCGGCGGCGCGGACGAGGACGGGAACACCCTCGGCCTCACCGAGGGGCTCGCGGAGGCGCTGACGGATCTGGTGCAGGGCCTGCACGAGAACCCCGCGCGCCTGGAGGCCATCCGGCGGGCCGCGCTGCCCTTCCTGGACGCCCACCGCTGACCGACCGGCCCCCCTGTCTGCCGCAGACGAGAGGGGGCCGGCACACCCGGCATGGGGTCCCGGCGCGATCGGACCGGGGACGGCGAGCCGCCGGCCCTGGCACGCCGGGCGGCACAATCACGAACGCATAACGCAGCAGGCGGATAAACAGCTGGCCCGGATCACCCGAAATTGTCACCCGCCGCCACTAAGCTGAGCACTACCAACCCACGGAGCCTGACCAGCTCCACGAACCGGACCGCCGCGTGCGATCCGGAGAGGACCACACAATGAGCGCGCAAAAGACCCGCATCACGGACACCCGGGACCTTCTCGGCGCCATTCCCACCATGCTGGGATTCCACCCGCACCACTCGCTGGTCATGCTCGGCATCACCACGCCGTCCGGTCAGCTGGGCCCGGTCGCGCGCGCGGACTTCCCCGACGACCAGGCCGAGGCCGCTGCGCTGCTGGGCAAGCTCGGGCAGCAGCTGCACGGGTTCGGGGTCAGCCACGTCATCGCGGTGCTCTTCACCGCCGACGTCGAGCCCCAGACCGCGCCGGGCGTGCGCACGGTGTTCGAAGCGCTGTGGACGACCACGGCCGCGGCCGGTCTGGGGGTCCTCGAGGTCTGGCACGTGGGCCCGACCCTGTACCGGTCCCTGCCGGCCACGGCGGCGCAGGAGGAGGTCAGCCGGACAGGTCTGGTGGAAGACCTCTACGGCGGCCGCGTGCTGGCCGAGTTGGTCGGCATGGGCGTGCCGGTGTCCGCCGGCACCCGCGAGGATCTCTTCGCCTGCCTCACCCCGGCTCCGGAGGTGCACCGGGCGTCCGTGGCCGTCCTGGTCGAGCGCTACCGCCTGGAGCTGGCCGCCGGGGCGCCGACCGTCGACGCCGCCTTCCTCACCTGGAAGAACGAGGCCGAGCGCGCCCGCGCGAACCCGGACGCCGTCCACGAGCTCGCCCCGGACGCCGCCGCCCTGCTGCTGGCCTGCCTGCCGGAGGCGGACTTTCGAGACGCCGTCATGGTCGACTCGGTGCCCGGCGGTGACCCGGTCGGCCTCGCGCTGCTCACCGGTGACCCGAGCAGTCAGGCGCTGCTCGCCGAGCTGCTGGAGAGCGTCTTCACCAGCGGGAAGACCGCGCCGGACCCGGTGACGGTCAACGGCGCCCGCCGCGTGTTGGAGGCCCTGGTAAGGCAGGCACCCGCTGGGGTCGCTGCGCACCCGCTGGCCGTCCTGGCCTTCCTCGCGTGGTGGCAGGACGAGACGGTGATCGCCGGTGAGGCCGCGCAGCGGGCGGTGGAAGACGAGGGCGTAAGCACGCTGGCCACTCTCGTGGCCAAGGCGCTGGGGGTCGGCTTCCGACCGGGCTGGACCGCGGCCAGCCGGCAGCGCCAGTAGCGGTCCGCCAACCCCGCGCAGCGGGGACCCGGTCCGCCATTCCTGCAAGGAATGGCGGACCGGGCACAGAATGGTAAGCGATGGAAAGGCGCAGCATTTCCTGTTATGTACGTACGTTTTTGCGATTCGGCTTGCCGAATCGCCATTCCGGGCCGGGCGCGCAGCGCCCGTATCCCGCGCCGCAGG
>NZ_FNOZ01000006.1 GCF_900107175.1 Modestobacter sp. DSM 44400
CTGCTGGAGGCGCACCACAGTGGCGACACCGGCGCGTTCCGGCTGCTGGCGGACAAGGCGTACTCCCATCCCAGTACGCGGGCGCACCTGCGGGCGAAGAAGATCGCTCACACGATTCCCGAACGCAGCGACCAGATCGCACGCCGCAAGGCCAAGGGCTCGGCCGGTGGGCGACCACCGGCCTGCGATGCCGAGCTCTACAAGGACCGCAACACCGTCGAACGCGGGTTCGGCCGGCTCAAGCAGTGGCGCGCTATCGCCACCCGCTACGACAAATACGCCACCACCTACCTCGGCGGTGTCCTCCTCGGCTGCATGATCATCCATCACCGCGTCCGCAGTTAGCAGACACGCTCTAGTCCGGAGTGTCCGCGCAGGTCAGTGGGGCAGTCTGAATCATGTCCGGGATGACGCAGCTACGCCGCTCGCGGCGCAGACCCGGGCGTATCAGGACCAGTTCCGGTGTGGCGCGGTGCGGTGCGGCCGGAGGTGTCCCAGAAGGCGGCCTCTGGGACACCTGACGGGCGTGTCCAACACGCTCCAGTCCACTTCGTACTCGGCCGCCGGGCACGATGCGGTCGTGGATGGGAGCAAGGAGAAGCCGGGGCAGCGGCGCAGGCCCGTGGCCTACGACGATGACGGCTTCCCCGTGGTGCCCAAGCACCGCCAGCGCACCTGGGCCGGCCTGCGGTGGTCAGAGCAGAGAGCCGTCCTGCGTGCCGCTCGACGTGGAGAGACGCATCCCGACCCTGCAATAACAAGGGCCGCTCGTGACTGGGCGCGAGACGAGTTGGCACCGAGGCCAATTTCGCGAGGGCGGCGGGACGTTCTCCTGCGCCTGCTGGAGGACCCCTTCGGCGGTACGCTGGGACAAATGTTCGGGGAACGCCGCGCCGCGCGCCGCATCCTTGCCGTCAGACCCCCGCAGCAGGCGAAGCACCCTCGCCCCGACTGTCTTTGAGTGTGCCGCTATGAGACACAGGGCGGCTTCAGAGACGCTGACGAGCGCCAACCAGCCAGCCCTTCCTGACCGGTAGCGTCGGAGGCGTGGCTCGGAGGCCTGACTGGTCAGCACACACGCCGGACCCACGCCTTGATCCGTGGCGGGAGCGCGTGGGTCGCCTCTACCGGAACGGGACCGAAGTCGGTCTGCTGCTGGTCCGAGTCGACGTTCGCGCCGACCAAGCGTCGGGGCACTGGTGGTGGACCAAGTGGTCGCCGACGTACGACTACTTCTGGGAATGGGTCATCCTGGACGACAAGTTCAGCGACCACGTCGTTGCAGGGCGGGACGGGGTCGAGCAAGCTCTGCGGGACTACGCGGCGGGACGCTTCACGCTCGGCGAGACCCTGCGGGTCGAATGGACGACCGCAGAGGACGCATCGAGGCTGCGTCAGGACGCGTTCGGGGTCGACGACTAGGTACCCCTGAGTGGGCCGCGCAAGGACAGCGGGCGGCCTCAGGGCGACCGTTGGCGCGGTGCCAAGGGGAGATAGCTGCGGTAGTCCACGAGGCGCACGTTGTTCAGCCCCGGAGGAAGCGTCGCGAGGTCCCCCTCAACGAGTCGCTGCAGAAGCGCAACGAGGTCGGCTTGTTCCCCGGGCGTACCGAGGACCCACTCCGCTACGTACTCGCTCTCGTCGCCGGCGTCCAAAAGCGCCAAGCCACCAGCCAGGTCGATGCGGAACCGACATGCCGCCGGACGACCACGGACCTCGATCCAGTCGACCCCCTGCTGGACCTGGCAGTCGTAATCCGACATGAGTAGGACGACCGCTTCGCGCAGTTCCTCGCGACGCGCTTCCTCCTGGGTCTGCCGCGCGAAGTGCCGTGCCCGCGACGCCTGACGCATCTGCCTGACCCATCGCACCTCGCTGATCTTGCCCGAGCGCGTCGATGGGTCGGTAGCGCCCACGCAAATGTCCCCGAGTGGGCCGCTCAGGGACACCGGCCGGCTCGCCCTGAAGGCGGCCTATGGGACACCCGGTGCATCGCAGGTCAGCACCCAACTCGCGAAGTGATCTTGCGTGCCCGATGCTGGCCGCATGGCAGATCAAGGATGTCTGATCATCGAGCGGCCTGGCGGCAAGTACCGCGACAGCCTGCGGTCCTACGAGATCCGTGTGGACGGCGTGCCGGTCGGAGAAGTCACGCCAGGATCGACGGCCGACCTACCCGTGGCTGCCGGAGGTCATCGGGTCAGCGCCCACATCGACTGGACAGGCAGCGATCCGGTGGACGTAGATGTCGCCCCGGGTCAGACCGTTCGGCTTCGTGTGCAGACGACCGGGGCGTCTGGCATTGCGACCCTCTTCAAGAAGAAGGCGTACCTTCGCCGCCTGGCCCCGGTGAGCGGAACAGCGCAGGCGTCGTGACGAACCGTCCCTAGGTGGGCCGCTATGGGCGTGTGTCGGTTCCCACGTCGGCTGCTTCCCCGCAACCCGCTCCGTCCGGCTGCGGCGCGGCGGGGGACGGGTGGGCTGGAGGCCCATCCCGTAGGGACGCGCGGCGCCCTTCCGGCGCCTGCCGCAGGCGGCATGCTGATCCGGGTGGGGACGCGGAAACCGTGTCTCGAGAGCGGTGAGAGGGCCGAAGCTCATGCGATCCTGGTCCGCAGCCAGTCCGCAACTAGTCCGCAAAACGGCCAATCGCGACACTCACCGGCTAGCGACGACCAACGGCAAAAGTCCAGCTCAGCGGCGCTTACCGTCGACGATCGTACGCAGTCAAACGTGGGGAAGTAGTTCTGGGTCTTCGAGCCCGACACCGAACCCGGTGCCTTGCCGGGTAGGACGGGGGTCACCGTCCCGACGGTTGCTCACGCGCCCGGTCCCTTCCAGCCGATCGCGACCGCCTCGGGATCGAACGTCCGTGCACCCTGGCGCGTCTGGGAGACGGTGATGGTCAGCAGCGTGTCCACGACGGCGCGACGGCGGCTCAGCGGCAGCGACTCCCAGACCTCCACCACATCCTCGGCGCCGACCAGCCCGTCCAAGAGGGGCGCGGGGTCCAGCACGCGGGCCCGACCCTCGGCCGCAGCCAGCAGTGGACGCAGCTTGGCCGTGATCCTCTCCAACTGCCGCCCGTCGATGGCGCCATCCGCGTACTGGTCTGCAGCGTGATCGAGCCGGCCCCGCAGCTGCTCCGCCTCCGCGAGCGCAGCAGACCGCTCGACGCTGTCATCCGGGGTGAACAGCCCCAGGGCGTCTGGCCGCGCCAGTCGCGCTGTGACCACGCCTACGACCAGGCCGTCAAGGTCCCCCTTCCGACGGATCACGCAGCCGCTGGCGGAGCATCGGTAGGACGGGACCCCGCGGTTCTGGGCGACGCGCAGCGTGGCTCCGCAGACACCACAGCGGGCGATACCGGACAGCAGGTGCGCGGCGGCCGTGCCCGTGCTCGTCCTCCGCCCTGGGTCGGACAGGACCGCCCGCAACTGTTCCCAGCGCCCCCGATCGAGGATGGCCTCCCAAGCCCCCTCGCCGACGACCTCGCCGCGATGAACGCGCAGGCCGGCATTGCGTTCGCGTAGGACCAGGGCACGGACCATGTTCTTGCCCCAGGGCTTCCCGGTTGCCGAGGGGACCCCCTCGGCGTTGAGGGCGGCCGTAAGCGATCGCAGCGACTCCCCTGCCAGCAGGGCCTCCGCAATGCGCCGAACGACGGCCGCCTCGCTCGGGACGATGACCTCGCGGAGGACACCTTCCGGCGTCTGTTGGCGCTGCCATCCGTAGGCGCGGCGCCCATGTGAACGTCCCGCGGTGGCGTTCTGCTCCAAGGCTCGACGCACCCTCTCCGACTTATGTTCGGACTCGTGACGGGCAATGCTGCCGAGCAAGCGCGCCGTCAGCCGGCCGTTCGCCGTTGACAGATCCCACTCCCCCGCCTGCACGGTCACCACGTCGACGCCGGCCCGCTCGACCGCGACTATGAAGCTCTCCAGCTCGGCCGGGGAACGGTGTAGGCGATCGGGGTCCCAGGCCAGGACGACGTCGACCTTCCCCGCCTGCACGAACTCCATGAGCTGGGCGTACTGAGGGCGGGGCTTCCCGGAGTACGCGCTGACGTCGTTGTCGGTGTAGGTGCTGACGACCTCCCAGCCATGCCGACGCGCAAGTTCGTGGCAGTCCTGGCGCTGCCGCTCGACGCCGAGGCCGAGCCCACGGCGATCGTCACTGATGCGGCAGTAAACCGCGGCGCGAGGAACGTCGGCGAGCGAAGCGCCAGGCCGAACCGTGGGGCCGTTGAGGGTTGCGGTCACCCCGCAAGTACGTCAGTTCGTACAGTTGACGAGCGTCGTCTTCCCGGCCTGGGTGCCCCCGGAGACCAGGATGTTCAGCCCCGCGGCGACGGCCGCCTCCAGGAACCGGGCCACGTGCGCAGGCAGCGTGCCGAGGGCGACCAGTTCGTCGAGGCTGTGCGCCTGGAGGACGAACTTGCGGATGTTCACCGCCATGTGGCGGCGGGTGATGTCCGGGATGACCACGTGCAGCCGGGACCCATCGGGCATCGTCGCGTCGACGAAAGGCGTGCTCATGTCGATACGTCGACCCGACGTCCGCAGCATTCGCTCCACCAGGTCTGCCAGCTGCCCGGCGCCCAGGATCGTCGTCGTCAGCTCGCTGCGGCCTCGCCGCGCGATGAAGACCCGGCCCGGCTCGTTTACCCAGATCTCCTCGACCTCCGGGTCGTCCAGCCAGCGCTGCAGCGGACCGAAGCCGGCCACCCGGTCCAGCACGTCGCGGACGACGGTCTCCGGGTCGCCGATCGGCGGCAGCGTCGAGGACAGCGACCGCTCCGAGTAATCGGCCACCGCGTCCCGCACCAGAAGCCGGATCGGTGCCGGGTCGATGAACGGGTCGAGCCCACGACGACGGATCAGCTCCCGGACCTCGCCGTCGACGACGTCGACAGCACTGACCGAAGTCGGCACGACACCCCCGCTGAGCAGCCATCGAAACGTTTGAGTCCGGTGACTGTAAGCGGAATGACCGGTCCTCTGCCGAGGCCCTGTGGACCAACTGTGACCATCGGACGGCGACGTTCACCCGATCAGGTGAACGCGACGGCCTCCTGGTTCCACATCGGATCCGACTGTCCCGTCGACGCCCTGATCACGTCGACCGCTATCGACTCCGTCGACCGACGCAACGGACCGCCGACAACTGCTCACCCGCGTCGGCCGCTCGCTCCGGTGACTGCGCTCCGGCGATGCCGGCGGACGAAGGGTGAGAGACCTGCCGGCGGCCGCGGTCCATCCGCGTCCAGTCGGTTCATGCCCAGCGCTCAGCGGGACCCTCCCCCTACCGCCGAACGGCCCCGTGCGGCGGACGACCGGGCGGCGAGACCCGAGCCGCCGCCGTGTGTTGGGGAGAGGGCACGTCATGATCCGTTCGGTCCTCGAGAGCGACATGGTCATCGTCGCCTGCGGTGGGCTCGTCGGCGCCGGTGCGGGCCCGGCGCTCGCGCACGACTTCAGGCGCCGAAAACCTGGCCGCACGAGGGCACGTACACGTTCTCCAACGTGTCGCACACGATTCACTTCATGGTCATGGTCATGGTCATGGTCATGGTCATGGTCCCGGTGACGAGGGACACCACGGACGACGACGTCCAAGCCGCGCTGGAGGACGAGAACGCGACCCAGGAGCCCGACTTCTCCGTCGAGGGGCCGAGCGGCGGCAATGACGTGTCTCGCCCGGGGGCGAGATGCAGGTGGCCCACGACCTGCCGCGCGGCACGTACGTGCCGCTGTGCTTCATCGCCGATGAGGAGACGGGCGTTCCGCACGCGGTCATGGGGACGCACGAGGTCGTGGTCCTGAAGTAGACCTCCGGTCGGTCACGCGGGCGTCGCCCACAGGGCGGCGTCCCCGTGCCGGCGTGCGTGATGCGGCTGCCGGCCGGGTAAGACGTAGCCGGCCGGGCCAAGACGGCGTCGGGCTCGACCACCATCTCCAGGAGGTCCCGTGAGCGCACCGAACCACGACCACGACCCCGACAGCGACAGCGACAAGGTCACCCGGCTGCAGGCGCACAGCTCGCTGCTGTTCCTGCTGCTCATCGGCACCATCGCGGTCATGTTCGGCGCGATGTTCCTGATCTACAACCTCGCTCCCGGCTCGTGACCGACCACCTGCTCAGCCCACGGGCGCCGTCTTCCGGACGGTGAAGTGCGGCGTGACGGCCAGGGTCTGGGCGACCACGCAGTACCGCTCGGTCAGCGACGCCAGCTTCTCCAGCGCGGTGTCGTCGGCGTCGGTGTCCAGTTCGGCAACCACCTCGATGTCGCGCATGCCCACCGGCGCGTCCTTGGCGACGCCGAGGGTGCCGCGGGCGTCCATCTGCCCGCGGGCGGTGAACGAGGCGCTGCGCACCTCGATGCCCATCGCCGTCGCCACGCTCCGCAGGGTCACCCCGGCGCAGCCGAGCAGCGCCTGCAGCAGCATGTCGCCGGAGCAGGCGTCCGAGCCGTCGCCCCCGGTGAACGGGTGCAGCCCGGCGCGCACCGGGCCGGCCCAGGTCTCCACGGTCGCGGTCACACCGGGATCGGTCCAGGTGGCGCGGGCCTCCATCGGCGCGCACGCCGTCCCGGGGTCGTCGCGGTACCGGTGCTTGAGCGGGGCCTGCAGTGTGCGAAGTTCAGCGGCGTTCACGATCGGTTCCTCCAGCCAGACGGGTCAGGACGTCGATGGTCGTCCGTCCGACATCCGGATGCCAGCCGGCCGCCGCAGGAGCCCCGTCAGCCGCCCAGCAGGGCCGGGTCAGGGGTCGCCTCCTCGAGGTCGTCCACGAGGAGCACCCGGTGCAGCGGGTACATCTCGATCCGGTCCTCGCCGCTCGCGCCGGTCGTCACGGTCAGCCAACCGGCCGGCCCGAACCGCACGGTGCGGTGCGACAGCTCGAGCTGCCCGGAGGCCGCCGCGTCGTCCAGGACGGTGACCGTGCCCCGGTACAGGTGCCGGTCGTTCAGAGTGGTGATGTCCATGACGGGACGCTAGTGCCGGCGACGGCCGCCGACCTGGTCAGCTGCCGGTGCGCAGCACCGCGTCGATGAGGTGCGGGCCGGGCTCGACCAGCGCCGCCGCGAACTGCTCGGCCAGCTCCTCCGCCGTCGTCGCCCGGGTGGCCGGCACGCCCAGCCCGGTGGCCAGCGCGACGAAGTCCAGGCCAGGGCTGCCCAGGTCCAGCAGCTGACCCGCGCGCTCGCCGCCGCTGCGCGCCCCGACGTTCTGCAGCTCCCCGGCGAGGATGGCGTAGGCGCCGTTGTCGCAGATGACGGTGGTGACGTCGAGCCGCTCGCGGGCCTGGGTCCACAACGCCTGGATCGTGTACATCGCGCTGCCGTCGGCCTGCAGGCTGACCACCGGCCGGTCCGGGCAGGCCACCGCGGCCCCGGTCGCCGCCGGAAGTCCCTGGCCGATCGCCCCGCCGGTCAGGGTGAGCCAGTCGTGCGGCGGCGCCCCGGCGGTGGCCGCGGACAGGTGTATCCCGGAGGTCAGCGCCTCGTCGACGACAATCGCCCGCTCGGGCAGCAGTGCCCCCACGACGTCGGCCATGGACGCCGGGGTCAGCGCACCGGTGGGCAGCTCGGGGCGGTGCGGCTCGCTCAACACGGGGGTGGCCTCGGGCGCGACCCGTTCGGCGAGCGCCCGCAGCGCCGCAACGCCGTCCTCGCCCGGCCGGGACAGCACGTGCACCGCGCAGTCCTCCGGCGCCAGCCGGCCGGGCAGGTCCGGGTAGGCGAAGAACGCGACCGGCTCCTTGGCGCCGACCAGCACCAGGTGCTCGACCCCAGCCAGCTCCTTCATCGCCGCCTGCGGCGCGTAGGGCAGCTTGAGGACGTCGGGCACCCCGGCGCCGCGGGCCATCCGGGTCGGGAACGTGGTCGCGAGCAGCCGGGCACCGGTGCCGGCAGCCACCTGCGCCGCGGCCAGCAACCCCTCCTCGGTGACTGCCTCCCCGGCCAGGAACAGCACAGTCGAGCCGCCGAGGACGCCGGCCACCTCGTCGAGCACGGCCGGCGGCACGAGCGCGGCCGGACGGCGGCCCGGCACGGCGGCCACCTCCGCGCCCTCACTCCATGACACGTCGGCGGGCAGCACCAGCGTGGCCACCTGGCCGGGTGCTCCCGAGGCGGTTGCCACCGCCTCGGCGACGTCCTCCCCCACCGCCGAGGTGGCCAGCGAGCGCCGCACCCAGCCCGACACCGCGCCGGCGATCGCGTCGATGTCGGACTCCAGCGGCGCGTCGAGCCGCTTGTGCGCCAGGGCGTGGTCGCCGACGACGTT
The DNA here is from genome assembly GCF_900107175.1 of Modestobacter sp. DSM 44400. Lineage (GTDB taxonomy): Bacteria > Actinomycetota > Actinomycetes > Mycobacteriales > Geodermatophilaceae > Modestobacter. Next base: position 8,292 of record NZ_FNOZ01000006.1, read on the forward strand.
GACCAGCGGCACCGCCGCCCGGCGGGCGTTGTGCAGATTGGCCACGCCGTTGCCCAGGCCGGGCCCCAGGTGCAGCAGGGTTGCGGCCGGCCGGCCGGTCATCCGCGCGTAGCCGTCGGCCGCGCCGGTGGCCACGCCCTCGAACAGGGTGAGGACGGCGCGCATTTCCGGCACGTCGTCCAACGCGGCCACGAAATGCATCTCCGAGGTGCCGGGATTGGCGAAGCAGATGTCCACCCCGCCGCCGACCAGCGTGCGGATTACTGCCTGTGCGCCGTTCACGTGTCCTCCGCCTCCGGCCTCCCCGGCGAGGCCTCCTGCACCCTTGCACGGGCCGTCGGACGCGGCGAGACGCGCTGCCGGCGGCCGGACTCGGCCCATCCCCGACGATCATGGAGCTGGCGTGGGGACACGCCGGTCGTTGCTGGCGTGTCGACACCGCAGCTCCATGATCGTCGGGCAGGGGGGGGCGGGGCAGCCGGTCAGAAGGTGAGCACCAGGCGGCCGCGCACGCCACCGGCCTCGAGCCGGCGGTGCGCCTCGGCCGCGTCGGCCGCCGGGAAGGTGGCCGCGACCCGCAGCGTGACCTCGCCCTTCTCCACCTGCTCCCGCAGCCGGTCGAGCGCCGCCTGCTCCTCGGCGTACCGGCGCACCCCCACCGGGGTCACCGTCAGGCCGCGCTGCCCGTCGCCCCGGTAGCGGCGGACCGTGGTCACCACACCGCCGTCCCGGACAGCGGGAAGCGTCGCGGCGTCCTGCACCGAGCCGTCGGCCAGCCCGTCGACGCCGTCGGGGAACTCCGCGCGGATCCGGGCCGCGACGTCGTCCCCACGCCGGATGACCACGTCAGCGCCCAGCTCGCGCACCAGCTGCTCGTCTGCCTCCGCCGCATCGGCGACGACGGTCAATCCGTCGCTTCTGGCCAGCTGGACGACGTACCCGCCGAACGCGCCCGCCGCGCCGGTCACCGCCAGCACCTGCCCCGGCCGCAGCGCCATGGTGTTCAGCGCCAGCCGGGCGGTGAGCCCGTTCATCGGCAGGGTCGCCGCGGCCTCGTCACTGGACCCGGCCGGCACCCGGGTCACCGAACCGGCCGGCAGCACGATGTCCTCCCGGTAGCCGCCGTGCGCCCCGGTGGGGACGACAATCCCCATCACGTGCTGGCCCACGGCGAGGTCGGTCTCCACCCCCGCACCGATCTCGGCCAGCACCCCGGCGACGTCCATGCCGGGGACGTAGGGGAACTCCTTCACCGGGTCGCGGCCGGCGTAGGTGCCGTTGCGGGCGTAGGTGTCGGTCGGGTTCACCGCGGCCGCGGTCACCCGGACGCGCACCTGTCCGGCGCCCAAGGGCTCCGCCGGGACGTCGACCAGGTGCAGGGCACCGGGCCCACCGAACTCCGTGACTCCAGCAGCTCTCATGGCACCTGCCTACCCCCGGTCGGTCGGCGGCCACACGAGGGCAGCGACGGCGGCAGCAGCGCGCCTGCGGAGATCGCCGCCTGGGTGTCGGACACCTTCGCCGCCCAGACGGTGGACGGGGTCACGCTGTACGACCTCACCCAGCCGGCCGGCTGAGTCATCCCAGCGCAGTTGTGCTCTGAGTCGCCCGGCGACTCAGAGCACAACGTCGTCGGGGTCACCCGGCCGTCGGCGCCCAGGCGGAGAGCAACCGGCCCAGCGTGCGGTCCGGCGAGCGGTAGACCAGCGGCGCGCCGCGGCGCACGGTCACCGTGACCACGTCCTCGTGCCCCTCCCGGTGCAGGGCGACCCTGCGCACCTGGTCACGCGCCGTCCGCCGGGCACCGTCGACCGCGGCGGCCTGCTCGCCCGAGGTGGCGAACACCGGCGGTCGGTCCCGGACCCGGCGGCGGGCTGCCCGGACGCCGAGCAGGACCAGCACACCCAGGCTCGCGGCCAGCAGCAGGTAGGACAGCCAGGGCGCGGAGGGCACCAGCGCGGCGGTGGCGGCCGCCGCGGCGAACAGCCCGACCACCGTGACCAGGGTGGCGATCAGCTGCCGGACCCGCCGGCGGGTGTCCTCCGCCGTCCGGACCGGTGCGGGCACCGCGCACCAGCCGTCGTCGTAGACCGACAGCACCCACCAGTCGCCCGCGGCATCGCGGGCCGAGACCCATCCCCGACGGCTCACCGCTTGAGCGCGTACTCCTTGAGCAGGCCCCGGCTGATGATCGTCTTCTGGATCTCGCTGGTGCCCTCACCGATGAGTAGGAACGGCGCCTCGCGCATGAGCCGCTCGATCTCGTACTCCTGGGAGTAGCCGTAGCCGCCGTGGATCCGGAAGGAGTCCTGGGTGACCTCGCTGGCGAACTCGCTGGCGATCAGCTTGGCCATGCCGGCTTCGACGTCGTTGCGGGCGCCGGAGTCCTTCAGCCGTGCCGCCCGCACCATCATCGTGTGGGCGGCCTCGACCTTGGTGCCCATTTCGGCCAGCTTGAACGCGATCGCCTGGTGCTCGGCGATCGGCTTGCCAAAGGTCTCCCGCTGCTGGGCGTAGGCCACGGCGAGCTCGAAGGCCCGAACCGCCACCCCGCAGCCGCGGGCGGCGACGTTGACGCGGCCGACCTCGACGCCGTCCATCATCTGGTAGAAGCCCTTGCCCGGAGCTCCACCGAGGATCTTGTCCGCGCCGATCCGGAAGCCGTCGAAGCTGGCGTCGGTGGTGTCGATCCCCTTGTAGCCCATCTTGTCGATGCGCCCGGGGATGGAGAAGCCGGGCAGCCGCTCGCCCAGGCCCGGGGTCTTCTCGACGAGGAACGTGGTCATGTTCTTGTAAGGCGAGTCGCTGCCCTCGTCGGTCTTGACCAGGAAGGCGACCAGCGTGGAGTTCTCGCCGTTGGTCAGCCACATCTTCGACCCGTTGATGACGTACTCGTCGCCGTCCCGGGTGGCCCTGGTGCGGATCGCCGCCACGTCGGACCCCAACCCGGGCTCGGACATGGAGAAAGCACCGCGCAGGTCGCCGGCGGCCATCCGCGGCAGGTACTCCTGCTTCTGCTCCGGCGTGCCGTGCTGGGTGATCAGGTGCGCGACGATGAAATGGGTGTTGATGACCCCGGAGACGCTCATCCAGCCGCGGGCGATCTCCTCGGCGACCAGCGCGTAGGTCAGCAGCGACTCGCCCAGCCCGCCGAACTCCTCGGGGATGGTGAGCCCGAATATCCCCATCTCCTTGAGCGCGTCGACGATCTCCGTGGGGTAGATGTCGCCGTGCTCGAGCTCCTGGGCCTTGGGGATGATCTCCTTGTCCACGAAGCTGCGGACGGTGAGGAGGATCTCCTGCTGGACGTCGGTCAGGTCCGCGGTCTGGGCCAGGCGGGTCATCGCTTCCTCCTCGGGACGGCGGTGTCTCGGTTACCCGCGAGTATGGCGGACGCCGGCCGCCGCCTCGCCGTGTCCCTCGTCACCGCCGGTCCGGTCCTGGTCCGGCGGTTACCGTCGGGCGGATGAGCAGCTGCCGGGTCCGCGTGCTGCTGGTGGCGCTGGTGGCCGGGGTGGGGCTGACCGGCTGCGGTGCCGACAGCGGTGACCCGGCGGCGGCGTCATCCACGAGCAGTGTCACCGCCTCGCTGGAACCGTCGGCGGCGGTGGCCGCGGCCTCCGCCGAGGCGGCCGCCGACCCCGCTGCGGTCACCACGACCGCGCAGGCGGCGATGGCCACCGCGCTGCGCGCCGCAGACCTCCCGGCCGGCTGGTCGGTGCAGGCCAACCCGGTGCCCGACGGCGACCTGTCCGACGACCCGAGCCTGGCCGGGATCTGTGGCGGGGCGGCCACCGCGGAGGCGCACCGGACGGCGAAGTACCCCGTCGTCGGCGTGGACCCCACCGGCGCACCGGCGATCAGCAGCGAGGCGATCGCCTACGACACCGCCGCGGACGCCGCCCTCGCGCTGCGCGAGCTGGGCGCCGCCTTCGCCGGCTGCCCGCCGGAGGACTACACGTTCCTGCCCTCTCCAGCGGCTTCCGGGCTCACCGCCGACACGTTGGTGCTGCGGTACCGGCTGGCCGGCGGCGTGACGCAGGTGGTCGTCACGCAGGTGCGCGGCGCGGTTCTGTCGATCTTGATCGGCGAGGACCCGGACGCCACTCTGACCGCGGCGCAGCGCATCGCCGGCCGGCTCCGCCAGCTGCCGGCCTCGGTCATCGGCGCCTGAGCCGGCGACCATCCCGAGGAGGACGACGTGACCCAGCCCGACGAAGGCACCTACCGGGGTGACCCGCCCCCGAATGACGCCGGCCCCATGGCCGCGCCCGGCTACGGCCCCCCACCCGGCTACGGCCCCCCACCCGGCTACGGCCCCCCACCCGGCTACGGCCCCCCACCCGGCTACGGCCCGCCGCCCGGTTGGGGCAGCGCACCGGGCTACGGCCCGCCCGGCTGGGCGCCCGCCGGCTACCGCCCACCGACCAACACCCTGGCGATCGTGGCCCTGGCACTGTGCTTCGCGTTCGCACCGGCCGGGCTGGTCACCGGGCTGATCGCCCGGCGACAAATCTCCCGGACCGGGGAGGCCGGCGACGGGCTGGCCGTGGCCGCGATCATCATCGGCGGCATCGCGACCACCCTGTTCGCCCTCGGGCTGGTCATCTGGCTGGTGGCGGTCGCCTCGATCACCAGCGGCTCGTTCGGGCCCTGACGGCGGGTTGGGACCGGTGGCGCGCGCCACCGGTCTCAGCCCAGAGCTCAGCCCTCCGGCGGGGTGAACGAAGAGGTGCGCTGCATCGCGGCGGCGCGGCCCTTGCCGGCGATCACGAGCGCCATCTTGCGGCTCGCCTCGTCGATCATCTCGTCACCGAGCATCGCCGAGCCCTTCTTGCCACCGGCCTCCGACGTCGCCCAGTCGTAGGCGTCGAGGATGAGTTCGGCGTGGTCGTAGTCCTCCTGGGAAGGCGCGTAGATCTCGTTGGCCGCGTCGATCTGCCCCGGGTGCAGCACCCACTTGCCGTCGAAGCCCAGCATCGCCGAGCGCCTGGCGACCTCCTCGAAGGCCGGCACGTCGCGCACCTGCAGGAAGGGGCCGTCGATGGCCTGCACACCGCGGGCGCGGGCGGCCATCAGGATCTGCATGAGGATGTAGTGGAACGGGTCGCCGGGGTAGTCCGGGTGCAGGGCGCCGACCACCAGCGACTTCATGTTGATGCTGGCCATGAAGTCGGCGGGCCCGTAGATGATCGTCTCGATCCGCGGGCTGGCGAAGGCGATCTGGTTGACGTTGATCAGCCCCTGCGCCGTCTCGATCTGCGCCTCGATGCCGATCCGGCCGACCTCCAGGCCGTTGGCTTTCTCCAGCTGGGTGAGCAGCATGTCCAGCGCCTGGACCTGACCGGCGTCGGCCACCTTCGGCAGCATGATGGCGTCGAGCTCCGCGCCGGCGCCGCCGACGACCTCGATCACGTCGGTGTAGGTCCACTGCGTCGTCCAGTCGTTGACCCGGACGGTGCGGATCTTGTCGCCCCAGCCGCCCTCGTTCAGCGCCGCGACGATGTTCTTGCGGGCGCCGGGCTTGGCCAGCGGCGCGCAGGAGTCCTCCAGGTCGAGGAACACCTGGTCGGCGGGGAGGCCCTTGGCCTTCTCCAGGAACCGGGGGTTGCTGCCCGGGACGGCGAGGTTGGAACGACGGGATCGGAGCTCGGCCACGGTGCCTCCGCTTTCTCGAGTCGGGTCACCGGAGAGTAGCGACGCCCTCCCCGCGCCGTCGCACCGCGGTGATCATCGGCAAATGACTGCCTCCGTCGGCGCGTCGCACAGCCACCCGCCGATGATCAACAGCAGCGAGGGGCTCCGGAGGTCAGGTCACCGGCTCGGTCACCGTCGGCGAACTGCTCGCGCGGATCACCAAAGCCACCCCGATGACGACGGCCACCATCCCCGGTACCGCCAGCAGCGGCGGCACCTGGTCCAGCAGCACCAGCGCAACCAGCAGGGCGCCGGGGACCTCCAGCAGCACCGCCAGGCCCACCACGGTGGGGCCGACGGAGGACAGCACCAGGTTGAGCAGCGTGTGGCCGAGCAGCTGCGCGCAGAAGGTGATCGCCGCGATGAGCCACCAGTCGCGCGCGCTGAACCCGGCCAGCGGGACGCCGGCCACCAACGCGGCCAGGGCCAGCGCGACCGCGCAGACCGAGTAGCAAACGACCGCGTACGCCGAAGTGCTCAGCCGTTCCCGGGCGCGGGCGCCGGCGAGCATGTAGCCGCCCGCGCAGATCGCGCCCAGCAGGGCCAGGCCGTCACCGGCGAGCGCCTCCCACGACACCGCGACGTCGACCCCGGCGATCAGCGCCGCCCCGAGCACGGCCAACGCCAACCCCCACCAGACCGGGGCCGGTAGGCGCACTCCGGAGAGGCGGGCGGCCAGCGCCGTCCAGATGGGCGTGGTCGTGACCAGGGCGGTGGAGGCGGCGACCGTCGTCATCGACAGGCTGGGCAGCCAGGCGGCGAAGTGCGCGGCGAGGAAGAGCCCCGCGACCAGCGAGCTGGCCAGTTGTCGCGGCCTCAGGCCGGTCAGCGTCGCTCGCTCGCGCAGCAGCAGTACCGGGAGCAGCAGGACCGCGCCGGCCGCGTTGCGCCAGAAGGCGATCGCCAGGATCGACGCCGCGACCAGCGTGGTGAGGGGACCTGAGAAGGACACCCCCAGGACGGCGACCGACATCAGCAGGGCATCACGCCCGCCGGGCCGGCTGACCGCCCACGCCGGTGGGGCCGTACGGCCCTGCTGCAGGGGCCCGCCGCGAGCCTGCGAGTGATGGGGGGCAGCAGGGTCCTTCAGCATGCCGGGACGGCGATGGTCCCGGCCGCGACCGGGACGACGGCGCCGGTGACCGTGGCCGCGGTGGCCCGGCCCGCGGCGGCGGTCACCGTGCAGCGGAGCACCGAGGGTCGACCGAGGGCCTCGCCCTGCCGGATCGTGTAGTCGCTGGTGCCGTCGGGGTCGACCAGACCGGCCGCGACCAGCCACACACCGGTGCCCAACGCGGCCGAGCCGGTCGCCGGATCCTCGCCCCAGCGCAGGTCGCCGGCGAACACCCGGGCGTAGGCGGTCCGCTCGGCGGTATCCCAGCTCAACACGGACACCCCGTCCCCCACACCGAGGGCGTCCAGCGCCGCCTGGTCCGGCCGGGCCCGGTCCACGGCACCGTCCCGGACGGCGAGGAACGCGAAGGGTAGCCCGCAGCCGGCCACGCGCACCGGCACCCCGGCCAGGTCATCGAGCGCCAGGCCCAGCGCCGCGGCGAGCGCGGCCGGGTCGGGGCCGGGCTCCAGGGTGGGCGAGCCACCGCCGAGGGTGGCGCCGGCGTCGTCCACGGTCAGGTCCAGCACGCCCACGCCGCACTCCTGGCGCAGCCTTCCGGCGGGCAGCCGGCCGGTGCGCACCAGGGTATGGGCCGCGCCGACGCTGGGGTGCCCGGCGAACGGCAGCTCGGCGAACGGGGTGAAGATGCGCACCCGGTAGTCGGCCGTGGCGTCGGTCGCGGCGCAGAGGAACGACGTCTCGGACAGGTGGAACTCGAAGGCCAGCGTCTGGCACTGCGCGGTGCTCAGCCCGTCGGCGTCGAAGACCACGGCGAGCGGGTTGCCGGCGTAGGGCCGGGGCGCGAACACGTCCACGACCTCGTAGTCCAGCCGGTCAGGTGCGGAGAACGCCACGACGGCGACGGTAGCCTTCGGCCTCGTGAACACGGTGACGAGGGCGTACGTCTCCCGGATCGCCGGGCTTCCCGTCTTCGACCCCAACGGCGACCGGGTCGGCAAGGTCCGCGACGTGGTCGTGGCCCTCCGCGTGGGCACCGCGGCGCCGCGGGCCCTGGGCATAATCATCGAGGTCGTCGCCCGCCGCCGGATCTTCTGCCCCATCGGCCGGGTCACCGGGATGGACGCCAGCTCGGTGGTGCTGTCCTCGGGCACGCTGAACCTCAAGCGCTTCGAGCAGCGCGCCGGGGAGACCCTGGTGCTCGGGGAGCTGCTGGACCGGTCGGTGACGATCAGGGAGGCCGGCCGGCCGGCCACCGTCGTCGACGCCGCTATCGAGCAGACCCGCACCGGTGACTGGGTGCTGTCCCGGCTCGCCGTCTCCGAGCCCGGCCGGCTGGGCCGCCGGGGGCAGCTGCACCAGTTCGCCTGGGACGAGGTCGACGGGCTGTCCCTGCCGCAGACCGGGCAGAGCGCCGAGACGCTGATCGCGACCTATCGCGAGCTCAACGCTGCCGACGTCGCGCACGCGCTGCAGGACCTGCCGATCAAGCGGCGCCACGAGGTGGCCGAGGCATTGGACGACGAGCGGCTGGCCGACGTCCTCGGTGAGCTGCCCGAGGCCGAGCAGATCGTCATCCTCGGCACCCTCAAGGAGAGCCGGGCCGCCGACGTGCTGGAGGTCATGGACCCCGACGACGCCGCCGACCTGCTCGCCGAACTGTCCAAGGTCGACCGCGACCGGCTGCTGGAGCTCATGGAGCCCGACGAGGCCGAGCCGGTGCGCCAGCTGCTCAAGTACTCCGAGGACACCGCCGGCGGCATCATGACCAGCGAGCCGGTGATCCTCACCCCGGACGCGACCATCGCCGAGGCGCTCGCCCGGGTACGCGCCCCCGAGCTGACTCCCGCGCTGGCCAGCCAGGTGTACGTCTGCCGGCCCCCCTCAGGCACCCCGACCGGCCGGTACCTGGGCCTGGCGCACATCCAGCGACTGCTCCGCGAACCACCGTCCACGCTGGTCAGCGGCGTGCTCGACGACCTGGAGCCGCTGCACCCGGAGGCGCCGCTGGCCGAGGTGACCCGGTACTTCGCCACCTACAACCTCGTGGCCGCCCCCGTGGTCGACGTCCAGGGGCGGTTGGTCGGCGCGGTGAGCGTGGACGACGTGCTGGACCACCTGCTGCCCGAGGACTGGCGCGAGCGGGCCCGCCGTGGCTGACGACCGCCGGCCGGAGCAGCGGCTGGACACCCCGCGCGGCACCCGGGGCCTGAGCAGCATCCTGCGGCTGGACCCCGACGCGGTGGGGCGCTTCGCCGAGGGGATCGCCCGGTTCCTGGGCACCGGCCGGTTCCTCGCCGTCCAGACGCTGATCGTGATCATCTGGATCGTGTTGAACGTGGCGGCGGTGCGGCTGCGCTGGGACCCCTACCCCTTCATCCTGCTCAACCTCGCCTTCTCCACCCAGGCCGCCTACGCCGCGCCGCTGATCCTGCTGGCCCAGAACCGGCAGGCCGACCGCGACCGGGTGCAGTCCGAGGAGGACCGCAGCCGGGCCGCCGCGACCCGCGCCGACACCGAGTACCTGGCCCGCGAGCTGGCCTCGCTGCGGGTGTCGGTCGGCGAGCTGGCCACTCGCGACTTCATCCGGGGCGAGCTGACCCGGCTGCTGCCCGACGACGGTGAGGACGACGGCGCCGACCGCCGCAAGAAGGGCGGCAAGAAACGGCGCGAGGCAACCACCGACCCGGTCAGCTGATCTCGGCGCTGCCCTCCCGGTAGATGTGGGCCTGAGCGATCCGGCCGTTGCGCACCTGGTACCAGCCGCTGATCGGCACGTGGCGGGTCTCCCCGTCGACCATCAGGGTCTCGGTGAGCTCGGCCGCGACCGTGTCACCCCGGGCGGTGAGCGTGCGCAGCGTCAACCGCGGCGACAGCCCGGCCAGCGCCCCGGCGAACAACGCCCGCAGCTCGTCGGTGCCGGCGGCATCGCTGCGGCCGGTGCGCCACGTCGCGTCCGGGGTGAACCCGGCCATCAGGGCATCGAGGTCCCCGGCGTCAAAGGCGTCGACATGGGCCCGGACTGCGGCCTCCGGGGTCCGCAGCGCGGCGAGGACGACGGTGAGCGGGTCGGCCCGGGCGGTGTCGACGACGGTGTGCTGCTCGTGCCACTGGTCGACGTCCCGGCGTCGGACCGCGCTCCAGGCCGGGACGACGTGTCCGGGCAGGTCGGCGACCCGCTCCTCGACCCGGCGGCGGTGCTCCGCCGGATCGCTGCAGATCAGCCGGAGCCAGCGCACCGGGGTGCCGTGCCGGGCGGCTAGCTCGGCGAACGGCCGTCGGGCCGCGGCGACGTCGAACACCGCGTCGACGACCACGTCGGTGTCGGCCGCGAGGCAGGTGTCGGCCGCGGCGAGCGCCAGCCCGTAGCCGTGCGGCCCGACGTCGGACTGCGCGGCGACCAGGCCCTGGCGGACCAGGGCGACCTCGAACGCGTCGACCCGCAGGTGGATGGCCAGCAGCCGCCCGGCCACCGCCCGGGCCACCGTCGTCTTGCCGACCCCGGGCAGCCCACCGATCACGACCAGCACGCCGTAATCCTGCCTGTCGGCGGATCAGGCGACGCACCGGTACAGGACGTCGAGCAGCCGGGCGGCGAGCCAGGCCATCGGCACGGTGAGCACCAGCGACCAGAGCCGGGTGCGCAGGTGCCGGGGCAGTGCCACGGTCAGCACGAGCACGACGAGCACCTCGACGGCCGCCTGGACGGCGGCCGACGAGGGCCGGCCGCGATCCCGGCGAGCGCGAGGGCCCGAGCACGACCGGATCGGGGGCGCGCGGTCGTCGTCCGAATCGGGGTCGGCAGCATGGTCGCCGGGGCCGGTGGACTGCGGGAGGTGCCGCGCTGCGGCTCAGCCGGCGAGGGCGTGCACGGCCCCGCCCGCCGCCCCGGCCAGCACCAGGACGACGATGAACGGCGCGCGCAGCGCGAGGGCCACCGCAGCGACCACCAGCCCGGCCAGCCGCCCGTCGACCACCAGCTGGTTCCCCGCCGTCGCGGCCTGCACGGCGACCAGCGCGGCGAGCAGCGCAGCCGGCACGAAGTCGACGATCCGGGTGACCCAGGGGCGCTCCACCCAGGCGGCGGGCACCGACAGCCCCGCCAGCTTGAACAGGTAGCAGCCCAGCGACCCGGCCAGCACGACCGCCCACAGCATCCCGTCGCTCATGCCGCCCCTCCGACCGCCGCGCGGCGCGGCCGGCCGGCCACCGCGACCGCGACGACGGCCAGCACGACCTGCACGCCGGCCGGGACCACCGGGGTGAGGGCCAGCGCCACCACTGCGCCACCGAATGCGACCCGCCGCTGCACACCGGGCTCGGCGGCCGAGCGTCGCAGTCGCGGCCACAGCAGGGCGAGGAAAGCCGCCGGGACGACGGCGTCCAGCGCGGCCTGCGCCGTCTCTCCCAGCGCCGCCGCACCCAGCGCACCGGCGACGGTGGTGGCGTTCCACAGCAGGTAGATCGTGCCGCCGCCGACCCAGAACGCCAGCCGGCCCAGCGCCCGGTCCGGGGCGGCGACGGCCAGGGCGGTGGTCTCGTCGATCACCCAGTGCGCCGTCCCGACCCGGCGCAGCACGCCGCGCGGGGCCAGCAGCGGTGCCAGCCGGACGCCGTAGACGGCGTTGCGGGTGCCCAGCAGCAGGGCACTGCCCAGCGCGGCGAACCCGCCGCCGCCGGCACCGAGCACGCCGATCAGCGCGAACTGCGAGGCGCCGGTGAACATCAGCGCCGACAGGGCGACCGACTGCCAGAGGTCCAGTCCCGCGCCGGCGGACGCGGCGCCGAACGCGACGCCGTAGAGCCCGACGGCCACGCCCAGGCCCAGGGCGTCCCGCAGGGTGGCGGTGCGGGCGGAGCTGGGCACCCGACCGACCCTAATGACCCAGGATGCCGGGGCTCACACCCGGCGGACGGGGACGGCCTGATCAGCCGCCGTACAGTGAGGGTGCCCGCGCGCGGTCGGCTGCAGGTCGGCGGACCGCCGGTCGTGGGCTTCCCGTCGAAGGAGACCCAACCCGCATGTCCGACACGCTGACCGGATCACCGGCGCTCGACGCCGTGAACGCGGCCCTGGCGACCGTCCAGGACCCCGAGATCAACCGTCCGCTGCCCGAGCTGGGCATGGTCAAGAACGTGCAGATCGGCGTCGGGGGCGACCCGGGTGCGGTGCGCGTCGAGGTCTACCTGACCGTCTCCGGCTGCCCGATGCGCGAGACGATCACCAGCCGGGTCACCCAGGCCGTCTCCGCCGTCCCCGGTGTGACGTCGGTGCAGGTCGGCCTGGACGTGATGAGCGACGAGCAGCGCACCGAGCTGCGCAAGACCGTGCGCGGTACCGACGCTCCCGAACCGGTCATCCCCTTCGCCCAGCCGGGCTCGCTGACCCGGGTGTACGCGGTGGCATCGGGCAAGGGCGGCGTCGGCAAGTCGAGCGTGACGGTCAACCTCGCCGCCTCGCTGGCCAGGCGCGGCCTGTCGGTGGGCGTGGTGGACGCCGACATCTACGGCCACTCGGTGCCCCGGATGCTGGGCGTCGATGACAAGCCGACCCAGGTCGACAACATGATCATGCCGCCGCAGTCCTACGGCGTGAAGGTCATCTCGATCGGCATGTTCACCCCGGGCAACACCCCGGTCGTGTGGCGCGGGCCGATGTTGCACCGCGCGCTGCAGCAGTTCCTCGCCGACGTGTGGTGGGGCGACCTGGACGTCCTGCTCATGGATCTCCCCCCGGGCACCGGTGACGTCGCCATCTCGGTGGCGCAGCTGGTCCCGAGCGCCGAGATCCTGGTGGTGACGACGCCGCAGCTGGCCGCCGCCGAGGTGGCCGAGCGGGCCGGCGCCATCGCCACCCAGACCCACCAGCAGGTGGTCGGCGTCATCGAGAACATGTCCTGGTTGGAGCTGCCCGACGGCTCCCGCATGGAGGTGTTCGGTTCCGGTGGCGGCGAGGCCGTCTCGGACGCGCTCACCAAGACCCTGGGCGCCCGGGTGCCGCTGCTGGGCCAGATTCCGCTGGACACCCGGCTGCGCGAGGCCGGCGACGCCGGTGCGCCGATCGTGCTGGCCCAGCCCGAGGCCCCCGCCGCGCAGGCGCTGGAGAAGATCGCCGAGGGCCTCGCCGTCCGCTCCCGCGGGCTGTCGGGCATGTCGCTGGGTCTGACCCCGGTCCGGCGGTAACACCGTCGTCCTACCGGACGACACCGCGGCCAATGGCCGTCCCCGACCCGCGCTGAGCCGCTGCCCATCCCACCGCGGGGAGGGCTCCGGCCCCCGCCTCTGCGGGACTCCGGCTCCGTGCCGTCCCCGGCCGACCCGGGGCCGTGACGTTCTCCACGGCTATGTCGCGTCGGCGTCGAACGGCGGCGGGACGGAGACGTCCCGGCGGCGGTCCCGCACCCCGCTCGCCCCCACGGCGGTGGAGCCGTTGGCCGGGCGGGCCGGGGCGGGAGCGTCGTCGGCCAGCAACTGCTGCCGGATGAACGTCTTCGGGTGGTACTGCCGCAGGTCCAGGTCGCGCAGGTCATCGAAGTCGTCGCCCAGGCTCTCGTGCAGCTGACCGCGGACACCGGTGATCGCCTCGCGTACCTTCTTCAGCCCGGTGGCGGCGTCCTTGGCCAGCCCGGGCAGCCGGTCGGGCCCGAAGATGAACAGCGCGGCCAGCCCCAGAACAACGATCTCGCCCCAGCCGATCGAGTCGAACACCGCTGCTCCTTCCTCCGTTGACCTCAGCGTAGGTGGCCCCGTCCAGGGCCCCGCCCTGAGCCTGCGAAGGGTGGGGAGGACGGGGTCCTTCTTCAGGCGGCGCCGAGGGTGGCCTGCACCTCGCGGGAGCTGCCGCCGCGGACGACCTCCACGGTCACGACGTCGCCGGGGGCGTGCGCGTCCACGGCCACGGCGAGCTCCTCGGAGCTGCCCACCTGTCCGCCGTCCACGGCGATGACGACGTCCTGCTCCCGGATGCCGGCGTCCGCACCCGGGCTGCCGGGCTCGACGTTGACCACCAGGGCGCCGTCGCGAGTGCCGTCGGTGACCGACCGGGCATTGACGCCGAGGGTGGCGTGCACCGCCTTGCCGGTGGAGATCAGCTGCTCGGAGATGTCGCGGACCGTGTCGATCGGAATGGCGAAGCCCAGGCCGATCGAACCGCCGCCGCCGCCGGTGCCGCCCAGGGAGGCGATGGCGGTGTTGATGCCGACCACCGCGCCGGTGCCGTCGACCAACGCACCGCCGGAGTTGCCCGGGTTGATCGGCGCATCGGTCTGCAGCGCGTTGATCACGGCGTTGGTGTCGCTGCCCTCACCGGACAGCCGCACCGGGCGGTCCAGCGCGCTGACGATGCCGCTGGTGACGGTGCCGGCCAGGCCCAGCGGGGAGCCGATCGCCACGACCGGGTCACCGACGACCACATCGTCGGAGCTGCCCAGCGAGGCGGCGATCAGGCCGGGCTTCTCCACCTTGAGGACGGCGATGTCGCTGGCCGGGTCACGACCGACGATCCGGGCGGCCGAGCCGCTGCCGTCGCTGAACACGGCGCGGATCTCCGCGCCCTCAACGCCGTCGGCGCCGGAGACCACGTGGTTGTTGGTGACGACGTAGCCCTGGTCGGCGTCGACCACGACACCGGACCCGGTGGCACCGGCGTTGGCCAGCCGCACCTCGATGGAGACCACCGCTGGGCTGACCCGGGCCGCGATGTCGGACACGGAGCCGGGCTCGCGGGTGGTGCCGGGTGAGACCTCGGAAAGCTGTGTGCCGGGGGCGAACAGCGGCTCCTCGTCGGCGGTGCGACCGAGGAACCAGGCGGTCGTGCCGCCGACGGCGCCGACGAAGACCAGGGCCAGCAGCGCGAGCACGGACAGCCGTAGTGGCAGGTCGCGGACCCGCAGCTTCACCCGGGCCGGCTCGTCGGCGACCGCGGGCTCCACGGCCCCCGGTTCCTGGGGGTACTGCGCTGGTGCCCCCAGCCCGGACGGCGACCACGGGTCACGCCACGGGTCGGCGGCGGCGTCGGGCTTCCACCACGGCCCGCTGGAGGTGCGCCGGCGGCGGCCGGGCAGACCGCCGGGCGGCTCACCCAGGCCGGTGGCGCCGTCGCGGGGCGCGAACGCCCGGAGCACGGCCTCGGGCGGCGGCGGGGGCACCGGGCGCGGCGGCGGGGTCGGGCGGTCACCGGCGAAGGAGCCGGCCACCTCCGCGGGACGACCGAAGGCCGCCTGCTGAGCAGGCGGCGGGGGCGGGATGCCCGGCGTGGGCGGCATCGGCCGGTCCGCGGGCGGGGCGAAGGAGCCGGCAGCGCCGTCGGGTCGGGCGTAGGCCGCGGACTGCTCGCCGGTCCGGGAGGCGCCGCTGCTATCCGGCTCGGCCGGGCCGGACCCGGGGTCTTCGGTCAGGGCGTCCCACCGGGGGGCAGGGAAGCGGTCGAACCGACGGTCACGGTGCGCACGACCGGCGGCACGATATCGGTGCGCTCGTCGTCGGGGACGGTGTGGCGGATGGCGTTGGCCACCCGCGCGGGCGAGTCGTCGGCCGGCAGGTCGCCGGAGGGCAGGCTGACGGCCAGCACGGCGACGCCGACCCCGATGCCGGCCAGCGCGCCGGTCATGCTGCGACGCAGCCAGCGGGCCTGACCCGGCCGGGAGGCCGGCGCGGCGGGCGCGGCCAGCGGAAAGGAGAAGGCACCGCGGGGCCCGGTGCCGGTGAGGCCGGCGCCGCCCACGCCGAGCGAGCCGGGCGGACCCGCCGAGGGCATCTCCGCGGTGAACGGGATGGCACGCAGCCGGGACATCAGGTCCCCGGGAACGGCGACGTCTTCCGGGGCCTGCAGGGCCGCCTTCGCCTCGCGCTGGGCGGACACGGCCAGCCGGCACTGCAGGCAGCCGGCCAGGTGCCGGGCGGCGCGGCCCGCGGCCCCGCCGGAGAGCTCGCCGTCGACGAGGGCGGCGATCGCCTCCTGGGCCAGGTGGCTCTCCGGGATGCTCATGGGGTGACTGCCTCCGCGCCGGCTCCGCGCCGAGGGGCGAGGTGGGCCAGGGCCTCGCGCAGCTGCACGCGGCCGCGGTGGATGCGGCTTCGGACGGTGCCGAGCTTGATGCCCAGGGTGGCCGCGATCTCCTCGTAGGTGAGGCCCTCGATGTCGCACAGCACGACGGCCACCCGGAACTCCGGGGACAGCGCGTCCAGGGCGGCCTGGACCTGGGGATCGAGGTGGGTGTCGGTGTAGACCTGCTCGGGTGAGGGTGAGGTGCCGGGTAGCCGCTCGGTGTCCTCGGGCAGCGCGTCGAAGCGGATCCGCTGCCGGCGCCGGACCATGTCCAGGAACAGGTTCGTGGTGATCCGGTGCAGCCAGCCCTCGAAGGTGCCGGGCGAGAAGTCGGCCAGCGATCGGAAGACGCGGACAAAGGTCTCCTGGGTGAGGTCCTCGGCGTCCTGCTGGTTGCCCGACAGGCGGTAGGCGAGCCGGTAGACGCGGGCGGAGTGGTCGCGGACGACCTGCTCCCACGTCGGAGCCACCCAACCCTCCGCGGCCGGGGCCACGGCAGCCGGCTGTGTCGTGTCGCTCGGTCCGGTCACTGCCCCAGGATCGCAGACCGCAGCACCGGGCGGCACCTCCCCACCGGGGGTGGCGGGAGGAACAGTTGCGGTGGCAGGCGTCAGACGCACGTCCGGTCCAACGGTCGGGGCGCGGGCCGGTGTTCCCGGAGCGCCGGGTCCACAGCCAGTTGCCAGGCTGGCCGGCGCCGTCACCCGCCGACAGGAGCCCGCCAGGGTCAGACCACTAGCCTTCCCGGGTGACCAGCGCTCCCCGACCGCCGACCGCCGGCGGCTGGCGGGACGGCGCGGCCGCCTATGCCGACGGCTTCCCCAGCGAGCCCCCCGCGCTGGTGGCGGCGCGGCAGCGCGCGCTGACCTCGGCTACCGCCTTCGGCACCCCCGCGCCGGTGGAACCCGCGGTGGGGGCCGTGCTGGCTGTGCTCGCCGCCAGCCTCGACGCCCGGGCCGTCGTGTCGATCGGTAGCGGTGGCGGGGTCGCCGGGCTGTGGCTGCTGCGCGGCATGCGCCCGGACGGCGTTCTCACCGCCCTGGACAGCGACCCGGCCGAGCTGCGGGCCGCGCGGCGGGCCTTCACCGACGCCGGCGTGCCCACCGGCCGGACCCGGCTGATCTTCGGCACACCCGCCGAGGTGCTGCCGCGGTTGTCCTCGGCGAACTACGACCTCGTGACCTGCTCGGGCCCGCCGACCGACTACGTCCCGCACCTGCCCGGTCTGCTCGCCCTGGTGCGCCTGGGCGGGTCGCTGGTGTGCCACGGGTTGCTGGCCGACGGCAAGATCGCCGACCGCTCGGCCCGCGACCCGCAGTCGGTGGCCTGGCGCGGGCTCGCCCGCAAGGTGCGTGAGGACGAGACGCTGACCTCGGCGGTGCTGCCGATCGGTGCCGGCCTGCTCGTCGCCGCCCGGCGCAGCTGACGCCAGCGGGACGACAGCCTTCTCCGGTGCCCGATCTTCTGGTGGTGACGGGTCGGGTGCCGGCAAGTCACCCGCAGCTCCGCTGGTCGACGCCACGTTCACACCCTCCGCCGTCGTCCGCGGCGGGGACCTCCACGTGACCGCCACACCGCCTGGAATCAGTCAGCGGAAGAGGAACTCGGCCTCGGCGCCCCACGGGCCCTCGAGGTAGTGCCACAGGCCAAGCCCACGGGCAGCCACCGTCTCCGGCGTGAAGCCGGCCGCCAGCTCGACGTGCAGCGCGCGGGCCAGCGCCGGGTCCACCTTGTTCTGCACCGTGACATGCGCCCTGCCCGGCTGCCGGCCCTGCCGGGTCAGCCACGGCCGGAACCGGTCCGCCAACCCGGCCCACAGCCCGGTCAGCTCCGCGGACTCCAGGTCGAAGGCGACCCCGCGGCCCAGCAGCCGCACCCGGCTCACCGTGACCGGGAAGGCTGGGCGGTCCGCGGCCGCGGCCAGCTCGCGTCGGACCTCGGCCAGCTGTGCCCCGGGGAGGGCGTGGAAGAGCGTGACGTGCGCGGCGAGTCGAAACACCCCTTCCTCCCCACCCCTCGCACGCTCGGGGCGGGCCCCGGGAAGGGGCCGGGCCGGGAAGTGCGCGGCCCGCAGCCGGTCGAAGCGCTGCTGCGCCGACTCGTCGAGCAGCAGCGTGACGACCAGCGGAGGGGCGGGGCTCAGACGATGGCCCGGGCGCCCTTGCCCAGCACGGTCACCCCGCCGGCGCTCACGTGGTACCGCTCGCGGTCGGCGTCCAGGTCGACTCCGATCCGAGCCCAGGGCGGCACGACCACGTTCTTGTCCAGGATGGCCCGCCGGACGACGGCCCCCTCGCCGATGTGGACGCCGTCCATCAGGACGCTGTCCTCGACCGAGGACCCGCGTTCCATCCGGACACCGGGCGAGACGACCGAGCCCAGCACCGCGCCGCCGCCGATGATGACCCCTGCACTGACCATGGACTCCTCGGCGCGGCCGCCGAGCACGAACTTGGCCGGCGGGAACTGCGGAGGGAGCGTGTAGATCGGCCAGCGGTCGTTGTAGAGGTTGAAGACCGGGGTGACCGACCGGAGGTCCATGTGGGCGTCGTAGTAGGAGTCCATCGTCCCCACGTCGCGCCAGTAGCCGTGATCCCGATCGGTGGCCCCCGGAACGATGTTGGTGCTGAAGTCGTAGACGTAGGCACTGCCCGCGTCGGCCATCATCGGCATGATCGACCCGCCCATGTCGTGCACCGAATCCTCGTCCTCGGCGTCGGCGCGCAGCGCGTCCAGCAGTGCGTCGGTGGTGAACACGTAGTTCCCCATCGAGGCGAAGCTCTCCTCCGGGGAGCCCGGCAGGCCCGGCGGGTCGGCCGGCTTCTCCAGGAAGCCGCGCACCTTGCCGTCGGCGTCGGCGTCGATGACCCCGAACTCGGTCGCCTCGCGACGGGGCACCCGCAGCCCGGCCACGGTCACCGCGGCACCGGTTTGCACGTGCTGCTCGATCATCTGGGCCGGGTCCATCCGGTACACGTGGTCGGCACCGAAGACGACGACGATCTCGGGCCGGTCGTCGTAGATGAGGTTCAGGCTCTGGTAGATCGCGTCGGCGCTGCCGGTGTACCAGCGGGGGCCGAGCCGCTGCTGCGCCGGAACCGGGGTGATGTAGCTGCCCAGCAGGGTCGACATGCGCCACACCGTCGTGATGTGCCGGTCCAGCGAGTGGCTCTTGTACTGGGTGAGCACCGCTATCCGCCGGATGTCGGCGTTGACTAGGTTGGACAGCACGAAGTCGATCAGCCGGTAGTTGCCGCCGAACGGAACAGCCGGCTTCGCCCGGTCCTGGGTCAGCGGCGCGAGCCGCTTCCCCTCACCACCGGCGAGCACGATGCCGAGAACTCGAGGACCGCCACGCATGAGCGCAACGTAACGGGTCCGCTGGGCGAACGCCCATCCGCCTGCGCCGTTCACCACCTAGGGTGACTCCGTGCGCGTGGGAGTGATCACCCGGGAATGGCCACCGGACGTCTACGGCGGAGCCGGCGTCCACGTCGAGCACCTCGTGGCAGCCCTGCGCGGGCTGCCCCACGGGCCCGAGATCGACGTCCACTGCTTCGGCGGTCCGCGGGTCCCGGGCCAGGCGGGGTACCCAGCGACCGGTCACGGGGTGCCGGCGGGCCTGCAGT
Source organism: Modestobacter sp. DSM 44400 (assembly GCF_900107175.1). Taxonomy (GTDB): domain Bacteria; phylum Actinomycetota; class Actinomycetes; order Mycobacteriales; family Geodermatophilaceae; genus Modestobacter. The sequence continues at coordinate 27,736 of NZ_FNOZ01000006.1, forward strand.
CGGCCAACGGGGCACTGCAGGCCCTCGGGGTCGACGTGGAGATCGCCGCGGCGCTGGCCGACGCCGAGGTCGTCCACTCCCACACCTGGTACGCCAACCACGCCGGGCAGCTGGCCTCGCTCGTGCACGGCAGCCCGCACGTGGTCACCGCGCACTCCCTCGAGCCGCGCCGGCCGTGGAAGGCCGACCAGCTGGGCGGGGGCTACCGGCTGTCCTCCTGGGTGGAGCGCACCGCCTACCTTGCCGCCGACGCCGTCATCGCGGTCAGCCGGGGCATGCGCTCCGACGTGCTCGAGGTCTACCCCGGCCTCGACCCGGCGAAGGTTTTCGTCGTCGGCAACGGGGTGGACGCCAAGGCCTACCGGCCGGTCCAGGCCCCCGACGTGGTCTCCTCACTCGGCGTGGACCCCGACCGGCCGTACGCGCTGTTCGTCGGCCGGATCACCCGCCAGAAAGGGCTCCTGCACCTGCTGGCCGCCGCCGAGCAGCTGCCCCCCGAGGCGGGGCTGGTGCTCTGCGCCGGCGCCGCGGACACTCCGGCGGAGCGCAAGCAGGTCGCCGACGCGGTGGCCGAGCTGCAGACCCGGCGCTCAGGCGTGGTGTGGATCGAGGCGATGCTCCCCCGCGAGCAGCTGGTCCCGCTGATCACCGGCGCCACGGTCTTCGTCGTCCCCTCGGTCTACGAACCGCTGGGCATCGTCAACCTGGAGGCCGCCGCCTGCGGCACGGCCGTGGTGGCCAGCGACGTCGGGGGCATCCCGGAGGTCGTCGACGACGGCCGCACCGGGCTCCTCGTGCACTACGACGCCGGGAACCCGACCGCGTTCGCCGCCGGTCTGGCCGCCCGGATGGCCGAGCTGCTCGCCGACCCGGCGCGGGCACAGGCAATGGGCGAGGCCGGCCGGGAGCGGGTGCTCGCCGAGTTCGGCTGGCCGGCGATCGCCTCGCAGACCCTCCAGGTCTACGAGACGGTGCTCGCCGCCCGCGCGTGACACCCGACCACCCGATCCCGCCGCCGGCTCAGACCCCCGGCTTGAGCAGCACCTTCACGTAGCCCTCCGCCTTCTCCTGGAACGCCTTGTAGGCCTCCGGAGCCTCGGACAGCGGCAGCCGGTGGGTGGCGAAGGAGTCCACGCCGAGCGGGTCGTCATCGGTGAGCAAGGGCATGATGTCCGGGATCCAGCGCTTGATGTTCGCCTGACCGCCGCGCAGCTGGATCTGCTTGTCGAAGATCGTGAGCATCGGGATCGGGTCGGCCGCGCCGCCGTACACACCCGTCAGCGAGACGGTGCCGCCGCGGCGGACGATGTCCAGGGCGGAGTACAGCGCGTTGAGCCGGTCGACCCCGACCTCTTTCTGGATCGGCGCGGCGATCGCCGAGGGGAGCAGGCCGGCCGCCTTCTGCACGAACTTCGTGGCCGGCGAGCCGTGCGCCTCCATGCCGACCGCGTCGAGCACCGAGTCCGGGCCGCGACCGCCGGTCATCTCCCGGATGACGTCGCCGAGGTCGTCCTCGTGCTCGCGGAGGTCGACCACCTCGACGCCACGGGCCTGCACCCGGGCCAGCCGATCGGGCAGCAGGTCGACCCCGATCACCCGGTAGCCCTTGTGCACGCCGATCCGGCAGGCGAAGTCACCGACCGGGCCCAGCCCCAGGACCACCAGCGTCCCGCCCTCGGGGACCGAGGCGTACTCCACGCCCTGCCATGCGGTGGGCAGGATGTCCGAGAGGTAGGCGAACCGGTCGTCGGGCGGGCCTTCGGGCAACTTGATGTGGGTGAACTGGGCCTGCGGCACCCGTAGGTACTCCGCCTGACCGCCCGGCACCTCGCCGTAGAGCTTGGAGAAACCGAACAGCGCCGCGCCCATGCCCTGGTCGCGGACCTGCGTCGTCTCGCACTGGGTGTAGAGCCCCTGATCGCACATCCAGCAGTGCCCGCAGGAGATCTGGAAGGGGATGGAGACCCGGTCGCCCACCTTCAGGTCGCCGCACTCGGCACCGACCTCGACGACCTGACCCATCGCCTCGTGGCCCAGGATGTCTCCTACGCCCATGAAGGGTGCCAACGGCTCGTACAGGTGCAGGTCGGAGCCGCAGATGTTGGTGGTGGTGACCCGGATGACCGCATCGGTCGGTGCCTGCACGAACGGGTCGGGCACCTCTTCCACGCGGACGTCCTTCTTGCCGTGCCAGGTCACTGCCTTCATGCCGGTGCCACCGTTCCGCTCGAGAACTGTCCTCCGCTCGGTGCCCGACCATGATCGACCGAAACGGGAGCCGCGTCCTATCCCGCGGGGGTCAGACGCTCGGCGCTCACCGACCCGTTTCAGGAGCCTTGGCTCGCTGACCGTGGCTGACCGTCCTCAGCCTGAGGTCGCCTGACTCGCGCCACAGCGTGAGGACGGCGACTCCGGCGCGAGTCCGGTGCCGGCGCATCAGACGAGGGCGGTGCCGATCAGCCCCTTGCGGCTGACCAGGCCGGCGAGCGCGTCCTCCGACAGCGCCTCCGTGCCCTCGGGACGGCGGGGCACCACCATGTACCGCGACTCGGCGCTGGCGTCCCACACCGAGATCCGGGTCGCCGCCGGTAGCTCGACGCCGAACTCCCGAAGGACCCCGCGGGGGTCACGGACGACGCGGGAGCGGTAGGCCTCGCTCTTGTACCAACTGGGCGAGGGGCCGAGCAGCGCGATCGGGTAGCAGGAGCACAGCGTGCAGACCACGACGTGGTGCTCGGTCGCCGAGTTGGCCACGACCTTCAGTCGCTGTTCCTGCAGCCCGCCGGACATCGACAGCCCCACCTCGGGCAGCGCCGCGTTTGCGTCGGCGAGCAGCCGTTCCGCGAAGCCGGGGTCGACCCAGGCCCGGGCGACGACGCGCGCGCCGTTGGCCGGCGAGCCCCCGGCGGCGAACTCGTCGATCCGGCGGTCGATCTCGCCGTCGTCCAGCAGGCCGCGCTCCTCGAGCAGCGCCTCGACCTCCCGAACGTGCGCCGAGATCACCGAGCTGCCGTGGTCTCCACTCATGCCTGCTCCTCCACCGGTGTCAGGTAGTGCTCCCACAGCTCCACCGTGACCGTGTGGTCGCCGGCGCCGAAGAGGTCGGCCGCGGCGAACTGCACGTGGTAGACGGTCTGCGCGGCGCCGGCGACCCCGCGCGCCCGGTCGTCGGCGAGCGGGTGGGCGCCGGCCGGCTCGACCACCAGCCCGACCGCGCCCCGGGCGTACCGGGGCAGCCGGGTGTGGCCCGCGGGGTCGACCGACCGGGTGCGCACCCGGTCACCCGGCGCGAACCGCTCAGTGCGTGTGGTCATCGGGTACCGCCAGCTCCTCGGCCGTCGCCACGCCCTTCTCCACCAGGAGCGTCGTGATCGCGGTGAACCACTTCTCGTAGTAGGAGGAGGCGAGGTACTCCTGCGGCGGCATCCGTTCGATGGCGTCGCGGAACTCGTCGAGGTTGTAGACCCCGCGCCGGATCAGCGCCCCGTTGAGCGCGAACACGTGCGCCTCCCAGTCGGAGTGGAACCGCGGCTCGTCGGGCTCCTCCACGATCGGCGGGAAGCCGGCCATGCCACCGACGTCGTTGACCCGGGCCATCGTCAGCTCCTCTCAGGGCCAGATCGAGGCGACGATGATCGCCGAGACCGCAAGCGTGGCGGCCGCGGTCACCAGGCTCGCCGGATGGAAGTCCACCTGCATCAGCGTGGTGCCCAGCTTGCCCGGCGTCAACAGGTCGAGGACGACGAACGCGATCACCTGCAGCAGCACGCCGAGCAGCCCGAACACGACCGTGTAGCCCAGCGCCCTCCCGAACCCGCTGGTGGCGTTGGTCCAGATGGTCGTGAACGCGATCGCGCCCTGGCCGAGGAACCCCGCGGCCAGCGCGATGGCGGCGTTGACCGACCGCTCCTCGTAGATGTGCCGGGCCAGGTGGCCCGGGGTCAGCAGGTCGAGGGCGAACCCGCCCACCACGAGGAGCAGGATGCCGACACCGGTGTAGGCGGCGGCGTAACCGATGCTGGCCAGCACAGAGGACCTCCGGGTGGGGACGGCGGAGGACCGAGCCTAGGGGCATCGCACACCTGCTCCTGGAATGGCGCCTCCGCGCACCGTGCTGTACCGGCTGTGGCCCCTGCCGACTCGCCCCTCACCCTCTTCGACGACCCGGTCGAAGAGCCGGTCGCCGCCGAGGCCCCCGTGGTCAACCGGCTCTTCGACGTCCGGCGGGTCTACGCCGAGCCCGGCGCCGCGGCCTCCCCCCGCGGCCAGCAGGTGCTGGCCCGCTTCCCGGCCGCCGAGGTCGTCGAGGTGCCCTCGCACTGGCAGGTGCCCGACCTGCACGGCAACGAGGGCAACGTCGACCGCTGGGTGCGGGTGAAGTCCGAGACGCTGGTCCTGGGGGTCAAGAAGTCGCTGTCGGCCCGGCCCAACGGCCGATCGGCGGACTTCATCGCGCCCTCGACCGCGAACGGCTGCGCGATGGCTTGCGCCTACTGCTATGTCCCGCGGCGCAAGGGCTACGCCAACCCGATCACCGTGTTCACCAACATCGACCAGATCACCGGCTACCTGCGCCGGCACGTCGCCCGGCAGGGGCCCAAGACCGAACCCGACCAGGTCGACCCGGCCGCCTGGGTCTACGACATCGGCAAGAACGGCGACTGCTCGGTCGACGCGCTGGTCAGCGACAACGTCGCCGACCTGGTCGCCACCTTCCGCGACCTGCCGACGGCCAAGGCGTCCTTCGCCACCAAGTACGTCAACCGGCAGCTGCTCGACCTCGACCCGGCCGAGCGCACCCGCATCCGGTTCTCGGTGATGCCCGACCGCGACGCCCGGCTGCTCGACGTGCGCACCAGCCGGGTGGAGGAGCGGATCGCCGCGGTCGACGACTTCGTCGACGCCGGCTACGAGGTGCACCTGAACCTCTCCCCGGTGGTTCTGCGGGAGGGCTGGCAGGCCGACTGGACGGCACTGCTGCAGCAGCTGGACGACGTCCTGTCCCCCGCGACGAAGGCCCAGGCCGCCGCCGAGGTCATCCTGCTCACCCACAACGCCGGCCTGCACGAGGTCAACCTGGGCTGGCACCCGCAGGCCGAGGAGGTGCTCTGGCGCCCGGACGTGCAGGAGGCCAAGCGCTCGCAGAACGGACAGGACAACGTCCGGTACCGGGCCGACGTCAAGCGCGCGGCGGTGGTCCGCATCCGGGCACTGATCGGCGAGCACGCCCCGTGGCTGACGGTCCGGTACGCGTTCTGATGGACTGGACCCCGATGGAGACCTCCGCCGCGCTCTCCCTGCTGGACCGGTCGCGCACCCGCGCGGGCGAGGACGACGCGACCGCGCTGCACAGCACGGTCGCGCGCGCGGCCGCCGCCGAGCAGCTGGGCTACGACCGGTTCTGGGTGGCCGAGCACCACGGCGTCCCGGGCATCGCCGGTGCGGCGCCCGCGGTACTGCTCGCCGCGGTCAGCGCGCGGACGTCGACCATCCGGCTGGGCTCGGCCGGCGTGATGCTGCCGCACCACCAGCCGCTGATCGTCGCCGAGCAGTTCGCCACCCTGTCCGCGTTCGCGCCCGGCCGCGTCGACCTGGGCCTGGGCCGCTCCCCCGGCTTCACCGCCCCGGTGCGCCGGGCGCTGCGCTCGGACCGGATCCGCGACTTCGCCGCCGACCTCGCCGAGGTGCGTGCCCACCTGGCCGGGACGGCGGAGATCATCGCCCACCCGCGCCCGGCCGGCGCCGTCCCGGTGCACGTACTGGCCACCGGACGGGGGCTCACCGTGGCCGCCGAGCTGGGGCTGCCGGTGATCGTCGGCGGGCCGCTGCTGGGCGTGGCCGGCGACCCCGCCCCGGGGCTGGCCGCGCTCGCGCGCTACCGCGACGACTACCGGCCCTCGGCCGAGGCCCCCGAGCCGCGGGTGGCGATCAGCCTGGACGTGCTGGTCGCCGACACCGAGGAGCAGGCCCGGGACCTGGTGCTCCCCGAGGCGTGGGCGATGGCCCAGGCACGCACCACCGGCGTCTTCCCGCCGCTGGAGCCGGTGGCCGTGATCCGGGCACACGCCAGGACCGCGGTGCAGCGCCGGTACGTGGCGGAGACGACCGCGGCGGCGATCGCCGGGACGCCGGGCCAGGTCGCCGAGCGGCTCGGCGAACTGCTGACCCGCACCGGCGCCGCCGAGCTCGTCACCTCCAGCAGCACCTACGACCGCGCGGCGCTCGCCGATTCCGATGCGGCGCTGGCCGCGCTGTTGGGCCGCGGCGGGGCAGGTCAGTCCGGCGGGGGCAGCGCCGCGGACAGGCTCGCGCCGTCCCGGCCGTAGACGACCGGCACATCCCCGATCCGCTCGACCCGCGGCTCACCCGAGGTGACATCGCGCAGCAGGACGGCGCGGACCCGGGCCGGCGCGGCGGTGGCGAACTCGCGGTAGAGCTCCGGGTCGTGCTCGCCGGTGTCGCCCACCAGCGTCCAGCGCACCCCGGGCAGGTCGGCGGCCAGCCGTTGCAGCGCGGCCCGCTTGTGCGCCTGGCCATCCCGGAACCAGCGGCTCGCGCTCGGGCCCCAGTCGGTGAGCAGCAGCGCGCCCGGCGGGAAGCCGCTGCGCTCGAGGAATACCGCGAGCGGACCCGCCAGATTCCACGGCCCGTTGCTCAGGTACACGACCGGCACGTGCGGGGCACCGGCGGTGAGCAGGCGCAGCAGCTCGGCCATGCCGGGGACTGCGGACCGCTCGCCCATCGGCTGGACGAACGTGCGCCAGGCCGCACGCAGCGGCGTGGCGATCCCGGTGACCAGCACCGTGTCGTCGATGTCGCAGACCACGCCGCGGGCCGCGTCCGGTGAGGCCAGGTGCACCGGTGCGGTGGCCGACCGGGTCCCGGCGCGGAGGACGACGGGCAGCTGCCCGCGGTCCCGCGCCGCCTCGGCGACCCCCGGCGGCAGATCGAGGGTGATGTCCACCAGCCCGTCGGCGTCGCTGCGCACCACGACGTGGGAACCGCCGATCTCCACCCCGACGTCGGTGCGCGGGCTCTCCAGGGTCAGGAACCGTTGCCAGCCCGGCAGCGCGCGGCGCTGCTCAGGGTGCGCCGACGGCGGGGCGAGCAGCACCCGGCCCAGCACCCGCACCCGGCCCCCGCTGCCGTAGCCGGGGTGGGCGAGCACCGCCGGCGTCCAGCCACGGCGGCGGGCGACCCGGGAAAGTGTGCCCCGCACCGCGTCGTCCGCACGGCGGGCGAGCCCGGGCAGCGAGACCATCCGCCCAGCCTGCCAGCCATCGGCGCGGCGACGTCCGCCGCGCCCCTTCCCGGCCGACCCAGCCCCGATGGACGATCGGAGCGGCTCCTTGCGGGAGCCCCGGTGGTGAGCGACTGTCGCTGCATGCGCAGACGTGACTTCCTGGCCGCCGGCGGCGCACTGTTCCTGGCCGGCTGCACGACCCGGTCGGCGACGCCGGCGCTGTCCACCGGTTCGAGCCCGACGCCGCCGCCGTCCACTGCGCCGAGCCCGGTAGCCAGCCCGACCTCCAGCGCGCCACCGACCGAGGGGACCGTGGCGGAGATCCTGGCCCGGTCGAACGTGCCGGTCCTCTGTTTCCACCAGCTGCGCGAGTTCCGCGCCGACGACAGCGCCTACGCCCGCACGCTCATCACCCCGCCCGACGTCTTCCGAAATCAGCTGCTGGCGATCCGGGACGGCGGCTGGACGCCGGTTTCCGCGCCGGACCTGATCGACCACCTGCGATTCGGCACTCCGCTGCCCGAGCGCGCCCTGCTGCTCAGCTTCGACGACGGGTCGGCCACCCATGCCACGGTCGCCCTGCCGGTGTTGGCCGAGCTGGGCTTCCCGGCCGTCTTCTTCCCGATGACCGTGGTGCTCGACAAACCGGACTGGCTCAGCCGCGACCAGCTCCGCGAGCTGGAACGGGCCGGCATGACGATCGGCGCACACACCTGGGACCACCAGCGCCTGGACCGGATCTCCGGCGACCAGTGGCCGCAGCAACTCGACCAGCCGGCGGCCGACCTGGCCGAGATCCTCGGACACCCGGTGGACCTGATGGCCTACCCCTACGGCGTCTGGTCGCCCGAGACCCTGGCGCATGTGGCGGCTGCGGGCTACCGGGCGGCGTTCCAGCTCGCCGACGCCACCGATCCCGACTACCCGATGCTGACGATCCGCCGGGTGATGCCGCCGCCGACCTGGGACGGCCCGGCGCTGCTCGGCCACCTCGACGCCGACTTCTGATCGGAGGCACCGGGAAGTGGGACCGGTCGCCGTCTTCGCCTACCGGGACCTGGACTGAGAACGCCTGCAGCGGCGGCCCGGACGGCGAGCGCGGCGTGGGTGGTGTTGCCTGGGCGTCAGCTGTGCCACGGTGCTCCTCCAGTCCGTCCGCAGCCAGGAGGCCCCGGTGCCAGCCGTGGAGATGCACGGGGTGTCCAAGACCTACCGCCGGCGTGGCCGGCCGCCGCAGCGTGCCCTCGACGGGCTGGACCTGGTCGTCGAGGCCGGCGGGGTGCACGGCTTCCTCGGCCCCAACGGGTCGGGCAAGACCACGACCATCCGGGTGCTGCTGGGCCTGATCCGGCCGGACGCGGGCGAGGTACGGCTGCTGGACCGGCCCGTCCCCGCCGCCCTGCCGCAGGTGATCGGCAGCGTCGGCGCCCTCGTCGAGACCCCGCTGTTCTTCCCCGGCTTCTCCGGTCGGCTCAACCTCCGGCTGCTCGCCGACATCGCCGGCCTGCCCTACACCCGGGTCGACGAGGTGCTTGCCCTCGTCGACCTCACCGACCGGGCCGAGGACCGGGTCAAGGGCTACTCGCTGGGCATGAAACAGCGGCTGGGCATCGCCGCCGCCCTGCTCAAATCCCCCCGGCTGCTCGTCCTGGACGAGCCGAGCAACGGCCTGGACCCCGCCGGCATTCGGGACGTCCGGGAGCTCATCCGCAGACTCGGCCGCGACGGCTCGACCACGGTGCTGCTCTCCTCGCACCTGCTGGTCGAGATCGAGCAGGTCTGCGACCACGTGTCGATCATGGCCCGGGGCCGGCGGGTCGTGACCGGGCCGGTCGGTCAGGTGCTGGCCAGCCGCTCGTCCGGGGACGTGCGCGTGCGCGTTCCGCACCTCGCCGAGGCGGCGGCCGTTCTCACCGCAGCCGGGTTCGCGGTCAGCCCGGCCGACGGCGGGCTGCTGGTGCACGCCGTCCCCGCGCCGGGCGAGATCACCCGGGTGCTCGCCGAGCACGGTCACTACCTGGAGGAACTGACCCCGGTGACCGCCGACCTGGAGAGCGCCTTCCTCGAGCTCACGGCGGAGCCGGCATGACCACCGTCGCACCCGCCCGGCCCACCGTGGCCGACCCCGCCCCCGCCGGCGGCTTCGGCGGCCTGCTGCGGGCCGAGGCACACCGCTTCGTGTCCCGACGGTTCATCCGGGTGCTCCTGCTGCTCGCCGTCCTGGGCTGGATCGGCGCGGTCCTCCTCGCCCTGACCCAGTTCGGGTCGGTGACCCCGGAGCGCCTGGCCGAGGCCCGGGCGAGTGTGCAGGACGTCGTCGACGAGCAGGAGCAGTTCCGCCAGCAGTGCCTGGACGACCCGACCCGCCCGGCGGGCGTGGACGCCGACCTCCAGTGCGGGCCGCCGCTGCAGGCCTCGGACCTGCGGGTGGAGGACTTCCTGAACCCGCGGCCGTTCTCCCTCGGCGAGTTCGGCACCGGCGGAGCGGTCGCGGTCAGCGCCGCGACCGCCGTGCTGACCTTCCTCATCGGTGCGACGTTCGTCGGCGCGGAGTGGTCGACCCGGTCGATGGTGGCCATGCTGTTCTGGGAGCCGCGGCGCGGCCGGGTCATGCTGGCGAAGGCCGCTGTCGTGGCCGTAGCCTGCGTGGTGCTCGGGGTCGTGGCGCACGTGGCGTGGCTGGCCACCGCCGGAGGGCTCCAGTCCGCCGTCGGCGACGGCGCCGCCCTGCCCGACGGCTTCTGGCCCGAGCTGCTGGGCACCCAGGGTCGGGGGCTGCTGCTCGCGGTGCTCGCCGGGCTGCTCGGCTTCGGGCTGACCAACCTGACCCGCAACACCGGGGCGGCACTGGGTATCGGCTTCGTGTACTTCGCCGTCCTGGAGACCGCGGTGCGCGCGCTGAGCCCGATCTGGCAGCCGTGGCTGCTGACCAACGACGCGGCGGGACTGCTGGTGCCGGGTGGGCTGCGCCTGGTCCTGGACTGGAACCCGCCGGACGGCGCCGACTACAACAGCTGGTCACCGCCGGAGTACGTGTTGGCAAACCTGCAGTCGGGCATCTTCCTGTGCGTGGTCACCGCCGTCGTCGTGGCTGCCGGGGTCGGCGTCTTCGCCCGCCGGGATCTGCACTGAGGACGCCGACAGCCACCTCCGGAGACGGGGACGCGGTACTGGATGCCCGTCCCGGTGACCCAGGGGCAGCCCCCGGGTAGGGCGGAGCCATGGACACCACCACGCCCACACCCGCCAGCCGCACCGAGCTCCTGCGCCGTGCCCGGGAGCGCGGGATCAGCGGCCATACGAGCATGAGCAAGCAACAACTGGTGACCGCACTGCAGGTGGAACAGCCGCAGCCGGACGCCGCGGAGCTGGAATCCGGCGCCAAGCGGGCGGACGGACGGCGGGAGGTCGGCTCCCGGGTCGACGCCTTCACGGCTCTGGCGGCGGCCCGCGCGCGGGGTGAGATGGTGCTGATCCCCCGGATGCTCACCGGCAACGATCGCCGGATGCACGTCCGGGAGACCGTGCGGGAGGACCACGAGACCCGGATCGCCGGCCACAACGTGGAGGCCCGGCAGAAGTTCGACAAACTGGCCGGCTCGCTCTTCTCGTTCTTCCGCGGCACGAGCCTGCTCTTCTACCGCGACCTCGCCGGCGAGGACGCGCGGATGCCCACGGTGCTGGCCCTCGGGGACGTCCACCCGAGCAACTTCGGGGTGATGCCCAGCTCGGACAACGTGCCGATCTTCGGCGTCAACGACTTCGACGAGGCCTATTACGCGCCCTTCACCTGGGACCTCAAGCGTGGCGCCGTCGGCTTTCTGCTCGCCGCCGAGACCAAGGGCGAGCACGGGAGCAAGAAGCAGCGGGCGATCGCCGAGCGGTTCGTCCGCGGCTACATCGGAGGGATCGCCTCCTACGCCGCGGACGGGACCGAGTCCGGCGAGCAACTGCGGATGGACAACGCCCCGGCACTGATCGCCGACCTCATCGAGCGCGCCCTGGCCCGGAGCCGGGCCGAGTGGCTCGCCGGGGACTATCTCGACGACGCGCGGCGCGGCTTCCGCGCCACCGACCGGCTGATCCCGATCAGCAGCCGCCGGGAGGAGTTCCAGGGCCTGATCGACCGCTACGTCACCGACGACCAGCTGGCCGTGCCGGAGCGGGCCGGCCGGATGCGGGTCAAGGACGTCGCCGAGCGCAAGGGCGCCGGGACGGCGTCGCTGGGGTTGAGCCGCTACTACGTGCTGGTCGAAGGCCCCCAGGCCGACGGCACGGACGACCTGCTGCTGGAGATCAAGCAGGCCCGCCAGTCCGCGTTGTCGGGCCTGGTGCCCCCGACGGACTATGTCGTCGACGGCAAGGCGGACCGGATCCGGCACGCCCAGCGGGTGCATCTGGTCGACGGCGACATCTTCTACGGCAGCCTGGACTTCGAGGGCATGAGCTTCATGGTCCGGGAGCGGGCGCCCTACCGCGACGGCATCAGCCTGGGCAGCCTGTCCACCGGCGACTGGAAGGACTACGCCGAGATCTGCGGCCGCGTGCTGGCCCACACCCATGCCATGTCCGACGACACCGGGAACATCGACTACGACATCGAGCCGGCGATCCTGGACGCCATCGGCGGCCACGACCTGTTCGTCGACGACATGCTGCGCTTCGCCGAGGAGGCCGCCGCACGCGTGCGCATCGACCACTGGCACTTCGTCCGCGACCACGCCCTGGGGGCCTTCCGGAGCGTCGACGTCGTCTACCGCTGATGCGCCGGGGAGATGATCCGGTCATGAGTACCGCATTCCCGGCCGCGCTCCGGACGGCTACGCCGGACGACGCCCGGGGCATCGGCACCTGCCATCTCGCGTGCTGGCGGGAGACGTACACCGGTCTGCTCTCCCCGGCCTTCTTCGCCCGCCGCGACGAGAGCCGCTTCGCCGCGAACTGGCGGCGGGTGCTGGAGGACCCGCATGGCCAGACGGTGGTCGTCGCCGACGTCGACGGGGCGGTGGTCGGATTCGCCGCCGCCATCAGCCCCAGCCGGGACGACCCGCCGGTCCGCCCGCTGGAGCTGACCACGATCTACCTGCGCGCCGCCGCGCATGGCGGCGGACTGGGCCAGGCACTCCTCGGCTCCGTCCTGGGCGACCGGCCGGCCTCGCTGTGGGTGGCCGAGCAGAACCCGCGGGCGATCGCCTTCTACCGGCGCAACGGCTTCGCCCCCGATGGCGCCCGCACCGAACTGGATGGCGAGTGGGCGGGCGTCGCGGAGATCCGCCTGGTCCGCTGACCCCGGTCAGACGAACGGCCCCGCTCCGCACCACCAGGGTGCGGAGCGGGGCCGTCCGTCGCTCAGGTCAGTCGGTCAGCGGGTGGCACCCGCGGGCCGACGGGCCAGCGCGACACCCAGGCCGATCATGCCCAGCCCCAGCCCGAGGTGCAGCCAGTTGTCGGCGGTGTTGAGCGGCACGAAGTTGGCGGCGCTGTTCATGTCGATCACCAGCCCGTAGATCCACAGCACCAGGTAGATGACCCCGCCGCCGATCAGGTACGCGCGAGCGTTCGAGTCGGTGCGGGACATGGCGATCCCAGCCACGCCGTAGAGCAGGTGGACGATGTTGTGCAGCACCGAGACCTGGAAGACCCCAAGCAGCTGGGCCATCGAGTCGTGGCCGGCGAAGCTCATGTCGCCGTAGTTGGTCGTGATGCCGGGGATGAACCCGAGGACACCGACCAGCAGGAAGACCACGCCGACGACGCGGGCGGCCATGCGCAGCAGGTCGTTGTTGTGGGCTGGCGCGCGGCCAGCCTCCGAGTAGTTCGACACGACGTTCCTCTCCAGGGCACTGACGGACGACGGGGAAGCTGTCCCGCCCACAGGTCCCGATTCCCAGAACGGGAGCTTTCCAATCGCCCACAGTCGGGCCCTCCCCCATTCGAGTGAGCACTGGGTGCCCTAGCGTGGCGGAGTGGCCCGGGTCGTCGTCGTCGGCGCCGGGCTGGGTGGTCTGGCCGCGGCCGCCCGGCTGGCCGCGACGGGTCACGCGGTCACCGTCCTGGAGCAGGCTCCGCAGGTCGGCGGCAAGCTCGGCTGGTACGCCCGCGACGGCCACGGCTTCGACACCGGCCCCAGCCTGATCACCCTCCCGCAGGTGCTCGAGGAGCTGTTCGCTGCGACCGGGGCACCACTGTCCGACGTCCTGGAGCTGCGGCGGCTGGACACCGCGGTCGGTTATCGCTTCGCCGACGGCATCCGGCTGTCGATGCCCGGCCGGCTCGACGCCGTCCCGGCTGCCCTGGACGACGCCCTGGGCGGCGGCGCGGGCGCCCAGTGGTCGGCCCTCCTGGAGCGGGCCGCGACGATGTGGGGGGTGACCGAGGAGCCCTTCCTGCGTTCCCCGCTCGCCGGTCCGGCGACGCTGCTGCGGCTGGCCCGGGATGCCTCCGACCTGGCCACCATCGCGCCGTGGCTGTCGCTGCGGCAGCTGGGTGCGCGGTACCTGACCGACCCGCGGCTGCGGATGCTGCTGGACCGCTACGCCACCTACTCCGGTTCCGACCCGCGGCGCACCCCTGCCGCGCTGGCCACCGTGCCCTACGCCGAGCAGGCGTTCGGGTCCTGGTACGTGCCCGGCGGGCTGCGCCGGCTGGTCGAGGCGGTGGCCGCCCGGGCGGTGCAGCGGGGGGCGACCCTGCGCACCGACGCACCCGTGGTCGAGGTCCTGCTCAGCGGCGGTCGGGCCGCCGGGGTGCGGCTGGCCGACGGCGAACGGGTGCCCGCCGACGTGGTGGTCTGCAACGCCGACGCCGCCGCGCTGTACCGCGACCTGCTCCCGGCCCAGGCGCCGGTGCGCCGCGCCCGGGCCGCGCTGCGCCGGGTCACCCCGTCGTCCTCGGGGTTCGTGCTGCTGCTGGCGCTGCGCGGCCGGACGCCTGGCCTGGCGCACCACACCGTGCTGTTCCCCGCGGACTACGACGCCGAGTTCGACGCGCTCTTCGGCACCCGCACCCACCGGCCGCATCCGGTGGCCGACCCGGCCGTCTACGTCAGCGCCCCCGACGACCCGGCCACCCGCCCGGACGCCCACAGCGAGTCCTGCTTCGTGCTGGTCAACGCACCGCGACACGACCCCGGGCGGGGGGTGGACTGGACGGCGCCCGGGCTGGCCGACCGGCACGCCGACGCGGTGCTCGCGACGATGGCCCGCCGCGGGCTCGACGTCCGGGACCGGATGCGCTGGCGGGTGGTGCGCACCCCCGCCGACCTGGCCCGGGAGACCGGCAGCGTCGGTGGGTCGATCTACGGCACCTCCAGCAACGGCGCCCGGGCGGCCTTCCTGCGCCCCGGCAACGCCGCCGCCCTGCCCGGCCTCTTCCTCGTCGGCGGCTCCGCGCATCCGGGCGGTGGACTGCCGCTGGTCACCCTGTCCGCACAGATCGTGGCGGGGCTGATCGGCCCGGCCTGACCCGTCGTCAGCGGGCGGCCGGCGCGGTGTCCGGCAGCGAGACGGAGTCGTTCACCACCTTGAACGCGGTCCGGACGCCCGCCAGGTCCCTACTGGAGGCCAGCAGGACGCTGAGCAGGATCCGGGCCTTACGGCCGTCGAGGAACCCGGCCGGGATGAGCCCGCGGGACAGCAGGTTGCGCTCGGACCCGGGGAAGCCGTAGGTGCGCCGCAAACGCCTCCCCACCACCGGTCCGGGAGGCCAGCACGACCGGCAGGTGCGAGGCGAGTTCGGCCAGCGCCGGGACGACGGGCGCAGGCACGTGGCCCCCGCCGAAGGCCTCCAGCACCAGCCCCGCGTACCCCGAGGCCGCCAGGTGCGCGAGCAGCCGGGAATCGTCACCGAGCACAGAGGTGAGCAGAGCGACGGGCGGCACCGCACCGCCGTCCAGCGCGTAGGGGACGCCCGCCAGCGCCGGCAGGCGGAACGCTATCCGGGGACGGCCCTCCACGAGCCAGCCCAGTGGGCCGGCGGTGACCGAGCGGAAGGTGGCCGGGTTGGACGTGTGGGTCTTGCGCACGAAGCGCGCCGCGTGCACCTCGTCGTTGACCACGACGACGGTGCCCAGCCCCGCGGCGGCTGGGGCCGCGGCCACCTGGACCGCCGCCAGGAGGTTGGCCGGCCCGTCCGGACCGGCCAGGGTCGGATTGCGCATGGCGCCGGTGACCACCACCGGCGGGTTCCGGCCCACCAGCAGATCGAGAGCGAAGGACGTCTCCTGGATCGGTGCAGAAGTCATGCCGAGAATGCTGTCGTCCGGACGGCGCCGGCCACATCGGGAAGGACCCTGAGCCGACCCCGACCGCACCCTGAGAACGCCGGAGATCCGCCGTCCTCCCGGGTGCGGAGGTCGTCAGCCCCGCGCAGCGCCCAGCCCCAGCACGGCCGCCAGCCCCAGCGCGCTGCGCGGCGCGTACGGGCCGCGCCACAGGCCGCCGTGCGCCGCCGCGTGCGCCTCGTCCTGCCACGGGTGGGCGTGCACCGGACCCCCGCCGGTCTGCAGGTCGTGCACCAGCAGCGCGGCCATCAGCACGTTGGACGTCGCCGGTTCGAACACCTCGACGCCGAACCGGTCCGCACCGGCGTAGGCCGCGGCCAGCGCCCGGTTCTTCACCACCGACCGGGTGCGGGTCGGCGGGGCGACGTTCATCGACACGGTGCTGCCGCCGTCCCGGGCGACCGAGGCCCGCCAGCGCTGCAGCCGCTTGGCCAGCGCGTAGTTCGGCCCCTGCTGCGGCACCAGGCTGTCGCTGATGCCCGGGTCGGCGCCAGGCACGTACGCCCGGCGCAGCAGCCGGCCGGCCGACAGGGTGCGCAGCGGCCGGCCGAGCAGCTTCCCCGTCCGGGAGCGGTTCGCGTAGGCCGCCACCGAGGCGGCCACCGCCTCCCCGGGGACGACGAACACGTCGGTCGGGGTGGCCAGGAAGGCCAGCGCGACGTCCGGGCGCTGGGCCTGCAGCCGCAGGGTGAGCGCGTCGACGGCCATCGAGACGCGCACGTTGGTGGCGCCGTCGGCGTACACGTAGTTGCCCAGCACCGGGGCACCGGGCAGGTCGACCAGCCAGTCGGCGACCTCGGGCACCTCGCTGACCAGGTCCGCGCCTGCGCGGGTGGCCAGGTCGCCGAGATCTTCGGCGGCGGGTACCAGCAGCGTGCCCGCGCCCCGCCGGCCGGTCTCCAGCACCCGCTGCCACAGCGCCGGGCGCGGCAGGTCGACGCCGGCGACCGTGGCGCCCCAGCGCAGCAGCGCGGTCAGCGGGCCCATCTCGGCACCGGCGCCGAGCACGGTCACGGTTCTGCCCGGAAGCGCGAGCCACTCCGGGTGCGCGGCAACGGTGCGCACCGCCTCGGCGCAGCTAGGCTCGACGACTCCGGCGGCGATCCAGGCGTCCAGCCGGCGGAACAGGTCGTCCCCACTCAGCCGCGAGCCGCGGTAGGGCAGGGTGAACTCCCGCTCGGGCTCGGCGGTGCCGGTCACCTGCTCGGTGCGCAGCGCCCGGGCCGGCGGTGCGGACCGCAGGGTGCCCAGCTCGGCCTCCCCGTCGGCGGTGGCGACCCGCATCCGGGCGTGCAGCGAGTCCAGGCCGGCGTCGGCGATGGCCAGCGCGGCCTCCCGGGACGCCAGCCCGGCCTCGACCGTGCGGCGCATGTGCGACAGGTAGCCCGCCCGCCAGTTGGTCTCCTGCTCGGCCGCCCGGGCACCGGTGGGGTCGACCGGGTGAAGCGCGGCGGCGACCACGGCCCGGCCCACGGTCGCGGTGCTCCGCCGGCCGTCGGGGCCGGCGGGGAAGACGACCCCGCGCTCGTCGCCGGCCATCAGTCGACCACCGTCGGTGGCACGTCGACCGGAGCACCGGCCTCCAGCCAGCGCAGCAGCGTCCGGACGGCGAAGCCCGTGCCGCCCTTGACCACCTCGGCGTCATCGCTGCCGGCGCGGGCCGGCCCGGCGACGTCCAGGTGCGCCCATGGCAGGCCCCCGGTGAACGGCTGGAGGAACAGCGCCGCGGTGGTGGACCCGGGATTGCCGGGGGCGTTGTTCGCGTCGGCGACCGGGGAGTCCAGCAGCGGGCCGAGGGAGGCGACGTGTTCCTCGCCCAGCGGCATCCGCCAGAACCGTTCCCCGGTGTGCGCGCCGGCGGTGAGCAGCGCGTCGGCCAGCCCGTCGCTGGTGGCGTACAGCCCGGCCGTCTTCGCGCCCAGGGCGGTCTTCATGGCCCCCGTGAGGGTGGCGACGTCGACCAGTGCGGTGGCACCGAGCTCGAGGTGGGCATGCGCCAGGGCGTCGGCGAGCACCATCCGGCCCTCGGCGTCGGTGTTCCGCACCTCCGTCGTCCGGCCGCCGACGTGCCGGACCACGTCGCCGGGCCGATAGCTGGCGCCCCCCAGGTGGTTTTCCGCGGCGGCGACCACGGCGGTGACCGCACCGGGCAGCCCGAGCCGGGCGGCGGCGTCCACGGCGGCGAGCACCGCGGCGCCGCCGGCCATGTCGGTCTTCATCTCCCGCATGCCGGCGTTGGTCTTGACCGAGATGCCGCCGGTGTCGAACGTGATGCCCTTCCCGACCAGCACCGGGTGCGCGGCACCGGCGGCCGGCGGGCGGTAGGTGGTCACGACGACCCGCGGCGGGGACGCCGATCCCCCACCCACGGCGAGCACACCGCCGAAGCCCCCGGCCCGCAGCTCGTCCGGACCCAGCACGGTCACCGTCACGTGCGCCAGCCCGCCGAGCCGGCCGAGTGCCTGCTCGGCCAGCCAGGCCGGGTCCTTGGTGTTACTGGCGGTGTTGACCAGGTCGCGGGCCCAGGCGACGGACTCCGCGGTGACCTGCCCGGCGTGCGCGGCGGCGGCGACGGCCGGGTCGGCGGCGTCGGCGGCCACCACGGTGACCTCGGCCAGCCGGGGCGGGTGCGCGGTGGAGGTGTCCCGGAAGCGATAGCCGGCCAGCAGCACGGTCTCCACCGCGGCGCGCACCTCATCGGCGCCGGCCGGGGCGACCACGGTGTCCACGGGCAGCACGAGCCGGCGGGCGCCGTGCTCGGCCAGCGTCTGCGCGCGGCGGACCGCCACGGCCACGTAGGAGCGCAGGTCGGCCAGGGTGGCGTCGCCGGTGCCGACCGCGACCACGCTGCGCGGGCGCCGTCCGGGGACCGGCACGTTGGTGATGCCCCCGGGCTTGCCGCCGTTGCCGGTGTCGGCCAGCGCGCCGGCCAGCAGCCCGGCGTCGACCGGGGCGGCAGTGCCCGGCGCGGGCTCGGTCAGCCAGGCCGGGAGTGCCCCGGAGGCGCCGACCGGCACGGCGAGGACGTCGTCCTCACCCAATGCGGGGAGGTCGGCGACGAGGTCGACCCGCGGGAACGGCGCGGCCCCGGTCGCCGGCGTGTTGCCGGCGGCCGGGGCCGTGACGTCGTTCGCGGGGCTGCCCGGGGGCAGGCTCGCGTCGGGGTTCAGCTGGTCGCGCCCTTCAGGGCCTCGGAGAGGGCGGCCGCCTCGTCGGGGGACAGCTCGACGACCAGCCGGCCGCCACCCTCCAGCGGAACGCGCATGACCAGGCCACGGCCCTCCTTGGTGACCTCGAGGGGACCTTCACCCGTGCGCGGCTTCATGGCCGCCATGCGTGCCTCCTTCGCCGGCCACCCGCTGGCCAGGGTGGCCGCGGTGTGGCATTCCTTCAGTGCGAGATCCGCGTCGTGCCAGAGCTCTCCGGCCAATGATCCCGTATCCGTCGACGTTCGACCAACCTGGCCTCCGGTTGTCAGCCTCCGGAGTGGTCCGGCTCACTCGCCCGGAAGCACGGAACGACGTGGTCGTCGACCATCCCGGTCGCCTGCATGAGCGCGTAGGCCGTGGTCGGCCCGACGAACGAGAACCCCCGACGCTTGAGGTCCTTGGCCAGTGCGACGGACTCCGGACTGGTCGCCGGCACGTCGGCCATCGTCTGCGGGCGGTGCCGCGGCCCGGTCGGCGCGAAGGACCACAGCAGTTCGGACAGGCCGCCGGGCACCTGCCGGGCGGCCCGGGCGTTGCCGACGGCGGCGGTGATCTTGGCGCGGTTGCGGACGATGCCCGAGTCGGCCATCAGCCGCTCGACGTCGTCGGCGGTGAAGTCGGCGACCGCATCGATGGCGAACCCGACGAACGCGGCCCGGAAGGCAGGCCGCTTGCGCAGGATCGTGATCCAGGACAACCCGGACTGGAAGGCCTCCAGGCAGACCCGCTCGAACAGGGCGTCATCCCCGCGCAGCGGGGTGCCCCACTCCTCGTCGTGGTAGCGCACGTACTCCGGGGCGCTGGTCGCCCACCCGCACCGCTGGACGCTCACCGGGTCGGCCACGGGCGACGAGACTAGCGTTGCCGATCGTGCGCGTGTTGATCACCGGAGGGGCGGGCTTCATCGGCTCGCACGTCGTCACTGCCTACCGCGAGGCCGGTCACGAGGTCCGGGTGCTGGACGCCCTGCTCCCCGCCGTCCACCCGCCCTACCCCGACGGCGTGCCCGGGCTGGCCGACGTCGACCTGGTGGTCGGCGACGTCCGCGACCCCTCGACGGTGGACCGGGCACTGGACGGGATCGACGCCGTCTGCCACCAGGCCGCGATGGTCGGCCTGGGCGTCGACGTGCAGGACATGCCCGACTACGCCGGCATCAACGACCTCGGGACGGCGGTGCTGCTGGCCGCCATGGACCGGGCGGACGTCGGCCGGCTGGTGCTGGCCAGCTCGATGGTCGTCTACGGCGAGGGCCGCTACGAATGCCCCGAGCACGGCGTCGTCCCGGCCGCCCCGCGCCGGCGCAGCGACCTGGACGCCGGCCGCTTCGACCCGCCCTGCCCGATGTGCGGGCGGCAGCTGACCTGGGGCGAGGTCGGCGAGGACACCCCACTGGACCCGCGCAACACCTACGCGGCGACCAAGCTGGCCCAGGAGCACCTGGCGGCCGCCTGGGCGCGCTCGACCGGCGGCGGGGCCATCGCGCTGCGCTACCACAACGTCTACGGCCCGCACATGCCCCGCGACACCCCCTACGCCGGGGTGGCATCCATCTTCCGGTCGGCGCTGGAGGGCGGCCGGGCGCCGTCGGTGTTCGAGGACGGCGGTCAGCAGCGGGACTTCGTGCACGTCACCGACGTCGCGCAGGCCAACCTGCGGTCTCTGGAGGCGACTCCCCCGGATTCCGCGCTGCGCGCCTACAACGTCGCCTCCGGAGTGCCGCACACGGTGGGCGACATGGCGTCGGCACTGGCCGGGGCGTTCGGCGGACCGGCCCCGGTGGTCACCGGGGAGTACCGGATCGGCGACGTCCGTCACGTGGTGGCCAGCCCGCTGCGCGCGGAGACCGAACTGGGCTACGCGGCGCGGGTGTCCTTCGCCGACGGGATGCGCGAGTTCGCCACCGCCCCCCTGCGCCCAGCCCCCTGACGTCCGCCGAGGGCCGAAATGGCCATTTTGGCCCTCCTCAGGGGACGGCCGCGTCGACGTCGCCGAACTCGGACGCCGTGCTGCGGACGGCGTTGCGGCGGGTGGCCAGCACGCAGCCGGCCAGGATCAGCGGCAGGCCGACGGCCAGGCCGAGGGTGAACGGCTCGTCGAGCAGCAGCACGCCGAGCAGGACGGCGACCGCCGGGTTGACGAAGGTGATGACCAGCGCCCGCTGCGGGCCGGCCTCCCGGATCAGCGCGAAGAAGAGCGCCAGGGCCAGGGCGGTGCAGACCACGCCGAGCGCGGCGACCGACACCAGCGCCGAACCGGAAGCCCTGCCCACCTCGCCCAGCCGGGGGACGGCGAAGGGTGCGTAGACCACGGCGGTGACGACCAGGGCGAACGCGCTCGCCGCCACCCCCGGCACGTCGGGCAGCTTGCGGCTGATGACCATCGGTGCGGTGGCGTAGCCGATGACGACAACGGCGACCGCGGCGATGGCAGTGAGCTGGGCGCCGCCGACGTCCAGGCCGAGCAGGATGAGGATGCCGGCGACGCCGAGCAGCATGCCCAGCACCCGCAGCGGTGATAGCCGGTCGCCCTCACCGGCCAGCCGGGCGGCCAGCGCGGCCACGAAGGGCACGCCGGCCACCAGCAGCCCGGTGAGCGAGCTGGACAGCGACTGCTCGGCCCAGGACAGCAGCAGCCACGGGCCGGTCATCTCCAGCACGGTGAACACCAGCAGCCACCGCCAGTGCCGCAGCACCAGGCGGAGCTGCCCGCGGGCCAGCGTCCAGGGCACCAGCAGCGCGGCCCCGACCAGGCAGCGGGCGAAGACCACGACCACCGGGGAGAGCTCCCCGACCGCGACCTTGATCAGCAGGTAGGGCACACCCCAGATCACCGACAGGACGGCGAACAGCAGCCATCCCCGCCGGCTCATGCCTGCACCGCCGTCGTCCGCACGCTCACCGGCCCATCATCGCCGACCGCACCGACGCCTTCCGCAACGCCCGCTTTCGGCGCCGAAAGCGGGCGCCCGCTTTCGGCGCCGAAAGCGGGCGCCCGCTTTCGGCGCCGAGAGCGGCACGCGAACCTCACCACTCGGTGCGGACGATCACCTCGATCCCGATCGCCACCACCGCCGACAGCGCCAGCCAGGCCCGGCGCTGGCGCGCGGGGAGAAACGCGGTCGCGGCCAGGATCCACACGTAGAACGGCAGCCAGATGCGCTCGGTCTCCCCGCGGACCAGCCCCGTGGCGTCGCTGACTCCGATCCCGACCAGGGCGGCGAGCGGGACCAGCGCCAGTCCCGTGCGGCGGAGCGACGCGAGTCCGGCCACCGCCGCCGGCCCGAGCGCCAGGGCCGCGGCGGCGAGGTTGGCGAACACGAAGAAGCCCAGCGGTCGGTCGGCGTAGGAGGGCCCGGAGCGCACCCGGTCGCCGGCGACGCTGAACCCCTCCACCCACCAGTAGCCGCCGACGGCGAAGGCGGCGACCACCACCAGCACCCCGGCAGCCGCCACAGCGAGCACCCGGACCAGCCCGCCCCAGCCCAGCCGGGCGCGGTGCACGCCCACCACGACCAGCACCACCAGCCCGAGCGCGGTCAGCCCGAAGGACAGGAACAGCGCCAACCCGAGCAGCAGCCCCCCGGCCAGCGCACGCACGTCGGCGGCCCGGCCCGGCGCCCGGGCCGCGGCGGTCGCCACCAGGGCGACCCCCCACGCGGAGACGCCGGCGAAGAGCGCGTCGGCGCTGGTCGCCACCCACAGCGCCAACGGGGCCAGGACGACGAACGGGGCGGCGAGCCGGGCCGGCGCCTCCCCGGCGACCGCGCGCACCCCGACCAGGACAGCGGGGACCGCCAGGGCCCCACCGGCGATGCAGAGCGCCGCGGCCCAGCCCAGCCCGGAGAGCCCGACCCGGTCCAGCAGCACGAAGGCCAGCAACGCACCCGGCGGGTGGCCCGCCACGTGCGTCGTCCACGGGTCGGCCGAGTCGGCCGGGACCGAGTCGACGAAGGTGGACAGGAAGGCGCCGATAGAGCCGACCCGTGGAACGTCGAAGGGGTACTCGTAACGCACCGACAGCGGCTCGGGCAGCCGGTGCCAGCCCGAGGTCAGCGCCAGCGCCACCGCCCATCCGGCCGCCAGCACCGCCGAGCCGGCCAGCAGCACCCGCCAGCGCAGCCGCGCGGCCAGCGACGGGCCGGCCAGCGCCACGGCCAGCGCCACGAGCCCCGGCAGCACGACCCGCGGGCTCCAGATGACGTCGAACCTGCCGCGCAGCACCCACCCGCCGAGCAGGTGCAGCACGGTGCCGTCCAGGGCGAGCCGCCGGCCGACCCGGCCGACCACCCAGACGAAGCTGACGACCACGGCCACCGCCAGCAGCGGCAGCCAGCGGGGCTCCCGGACCTGGTGCTCCGGTGCCCGGGAGGGGACGGGGGCGCGAGTGGTCACGACGCCGGAGCCTAGGTCGCTCGGCTGAGTGATCCGGGACGGCGATTCGTTGCGAACGACCGGCGATGCACACCGACCGTGGGTACCGTCCGCCCGTGCCGGACATCGTCTTCCCCTGCCTCGACGAGGCGGGGGCCCTGCCCTGGGTGCTCGGCCGGCTGCCCGCCGGCTACCGCGCCATCGTCGCCGACAACGGCTCGACCGACGGGTCGGCGCAGATCGCCGCCGACCACGGCGCCACGGTGGTGCACGTGCCCCAGCGCGGGTTCGGTGCCGCCGCGCACGCCGGCCTGAAGGCCGCCACCGCCGACGTCGTCTGCTTCTGCGACGCCGACGCCTCGATGGACCCTGCCGAGCTGCCGCGGGTCGCTGACCCTGTGCTCGCCGGTGACACGGACCTGGTGCTCGGCCGCCGCCGGCCCACCTCCCGCAGCGCCTGGCCGCTGCATGCGCGGGTGGCCAACACCGCGCTGGGCGTGATGCTGCGCCGCCGCACCGGGGTCGCACTGCACGACCTGGGCCCGATGCGGGCCGGCCGCCGGCAGGCGCTGCTGGACCTGGGCATCACCGACCGCCGCTTCGGCTACCCGCTGGAGATGGTGACCCGGGCCTCGGACGCCGGCTGGCGCATCACCGAGGTCGACGTCGGCTACGCCCCACGCGCCGAGGGCACCAAGTCCAAGGTCACCGGCACCGTGCTCGGCACCGCGCGCACCATCAACGACATGCGGAAGGTGCTGGCCCGATGAGCGCTACACAGCTGCTGGTGATCACCAAGGCCCCGGTGCCCGGGAGGAGCAAGACCCGGCTTACCCCGCCGTGCACGCCCGACCAGGCCGCCGCGATCGCCGCCGCGGCCGTCGGCGACACCCTCGACGTCGTCCGCGCGACGCCGGTGCAGCGCCGGGTGGTGGCCCTCGACGGCACCCCCGGGGAACTGGACCTGTCCGGTTGCACCGTCGTCCCCCAGGTCGAGGGGAACCTGGGCACCCGGCTGGCGCACGCCTTCGCCGACGCCATGACCGGCCCGGACGGTCGGCTGCCCACCCTGGTGATCGGCATGGACACCCCGCAGGTCTCCCCCGGGCTGCTTACCGAGAGCCTGGACCGGCTGGTCGCCGCAGGCCCGGGCACCGCGGTGCTGGGCACCGCGCCCGATGGCGGTTGGTGGGCTCTCGGCGTGCACTCCGCCGCGGACGCTGCGGTGCTGCCCGACGTCCCGATGTCCCGCGACGACACCGCCGAGTTGACCCGCGCCGCGCTGGAGCGGGTGGGGCTCGCCGTGCTGGACCTCCTCCCGCTCACCGACATAGACCACTTCCCCGACGCGGTCGCCGTGGCCGCGCTCTGCCCGCCGGACAGCCGCACCCGCCGAGTCGTCGACGCGGTCTCCGCCGGGCTGGTGGAGATCCGATGACGTCCGCGCTGGACCGGGTGCTCGGCGCCCGGCTGCCCGGCCCACCCGACGCCCTGCGTCGCGGCCCGTTCCGGTCCGGGGCGTTCGCCAGCCCGCTGCACTCCGAGCGCCGCGCCGCCCGCACCGGTGCGTTCCTCGGCATCGCGTTCACCGTCTGCTTCCTCACCGGGCTGACCAGCCACCTGGTGCAGAACCCGCCGGGCTGGTTCATGTGGCCCGCCTCGCCGGTCTGGCTCTACCGGGTCACCCAGGGCACGCACGTGGCCACCGGGTTGGCGTCGATCCCGCTGCTGTTGGCGAAGCTGTGGACGGTCTACCCGAAGCTCTTCGAGTGGCCGCCGGCGCAGTCCCTCGCCCGCGCGGTGAGCCGACTGTCGATCCTCGTGCTGGTCGGTGCCGCCACGATGCAGCTGCTCACCGGGCTCATCAACATCTCCGAGTGGTATCCGTTCGGGTTCTTCTTCACCGTGGCGCACTACTGGACCGGCTGGATCGCCATCGGCGCGGTGGCCGTGCACGTGGGCGCCAAGGCGCCGGAGATCCGCCGCGGACTGGCCCGTCGCGGATCCGCTGCGGCCACCGTCGGGCTGGCCCCTGAGCAGGCCGCCGAGGTGCGCCACGTCGACGCGGCGGCCGAGGACAACCCGGTGCCGCGGCGGGCCTTCGTGGCCGCCGCCGGGCTCGGCATCGCCGCCGTCACGCTGAGCACGGTGGGGCAGTCCCTCTCCCCCCTCGCGCCGATCTCGTTGCTGGCGCCGCGGCTGCCGCACGTCGGCCCGCAGGACCTGCCGGTCCGGCAGGCGGCCGAGGGAGCCGGAGTCACCGGGACCGCCGTCGATCCGGCCTACCGGCTCATCGTCGAGGGGCCGACGCCCCTCGAGCTGACCCTCGCCGACCTGCAGGCTCTGCCCCAACGGACCGTGCGGCTGCCGATCACCTGCGTCGAGGGCTGGAGCGCCAGCGGCACGTGGACCGGGGTGGTGCTGGCCGACCTGCTGGAGCAGGCGGGTCTGCCCCGGGACATGCCGGTGACCGTCGAGTCGCTGCAGACGGGCGGCCTCTACCGGATATCCACGGTCAACCGACCGCACGTGAGCAGCTCCCGCACGCTGCTGGCGCTGCAACTGGAAGGGAAACCGTTGGACCTCGACCACGGCTATCCGGTGCGGTTGGTCGCCCCCAACCGCCCCGGGGTCATGCAGACCAAGTGGGTCACCCGCGTGGCGCCCGGCCGCGGGGGGATCGGGGCATGACCCTGTCCGAGGAGGCCGCCCGCGAGTACGACGACCGGGCCGCCGACCGGGTGCCCGGCGACCCTTACGCCTCCGACCCCGACCGGCCGGTGACCAGCGCCCGGCGGCCCTGGTGGCGGTGGCTGTTCCTGCTGCCCGGCCTGGCTGCGGTGGTCTACGGAGCGCAGGGCCTGCTCGGCGCCGGTGGCCGGGTCCCGCTGAGCTCGTGGTTCACCTGGTTCCTCGGCAGCGCGCTGCTGCACGACCTGGTGATCGCGCCGGTCTGGATCGGGCTGGGCTGGCTGGCCGCCCGGTTCCTGCACCGCCCGGCCCGCCCGCCGGTCGTGGTGGCCGCCGCGGTCACCGGGATGCTGACGCTGGTCGTGCTGCCGTTCGTGCTCGGCTACGGCGCCGACCCGAACAACCCCTCGTTCCTGCCCCGGGAGTACGGAAGGAACCTGCTGCTGATCGCGGCCGCCATCTGGCTGGTCGCCGCGGTCTGGGCCCTCGTCGCCGTCCGGCGCGCCCGCCGCACCGCCTGACTCCCGTCCGGGCTGTCGGCCGACCTGCAGGGCCCGCCGCGAGCTCGCGAGTGGTGGGGAGCAGGTCGGTCCTTCTTCAGTAGGGGTGGCCGGCCGCGTAGGCGGCGAAGCGCTTGAGCGACAGCCGGACGCCGGCCACCATCGCCGGCCGGACCAGCGGCCACCCCAGCGCGCCGAGCCGGCCCAGTGGCAGGTCCAGCTGCTCGGTCCACACGAAGGTGGACGCCGACTCCCCGCGCGGGCGCACCTCGAACGTGCCCGTGCCGCGCACGACCCGGCCGGTGTGCCGCACGTCGACCCGGCGCGGCGGGTCCCACCCGGTGATCAGCATGGTGTCCAGGACGCCGAGGTGCCCGCCGCCGGGGCGTGGGACGCCGGTCCGGGCGGCCAGCCGGCCGCCCACCCCCTGCCCGTCGCCGTCCACGGTGCGGACGTCGGTGAGCAGCGTCCACTCACCCTGCCGCGGCCAGTCGACCAGCGCCGCCCACACCTGCTCCGGCGGGGCCTCGACGTCGACGGTCTCGATAACTTCAGGCACGGGGGCGCTCCTGCTCAGCGGGGACGGCGGGGACGGCGGTGCCGTCCGGGTCGGTGTCGTCGTCGACGCCCGGGTGCACCGCGACGGTGGAGCCCAGCTGGGCCGCAACGGCGGCGTCCCGCTCGTCCAGCGCCGAGGCCAGTTGGTCGAGGAGCCAGTCGACCTCGGTCATCCGGTAGCCGCGGAACGCCACCGAGATGCGTAGCCCGCGAACGTCCTCGCCGGTCACCGGCCGGTCGTCGGGCAGCTCGACCGGTGAGCGGTCCAGCTCGGCCGGTGGTTGCGTCTCGCCCCGGCCCAGCAGCGAGGCGCCGAGGAAGAGCAACCCGCCGACGAGCAGCAGGCCGATGAGGAAGACCAGGACGGACACGGCGGCTCAGTCGTCGACCGGGGCCGGCGGCGGCACGGCCTCACCCGGCGGCGGCTCGTCGGAGTTGCGCGCCCGGGCGGCGTCGGCGGCCCGGATGACCGCAACCACCTCGGCGACGTCGTCGGTGACGTGCAGCAGGTCCAGGTCGGCCGGGGAGACGGTGCCGTTCTCGACCATGGTCGCGCGGATCCAGTCGACCAGGCCCGACCAGTAGGAACTGCCGAACAGGATCACCGGGAAGCGGGTGACCTTGCGGGTCTGCAGCAGGGTCAGCGCCTCGAAGAGCTCGTCGAGGGTGCCGAAGCCGCCGGGCAGGATGACGAAGGCCTGCGCGTACTTCACGAACATCGTCTTGCGCACGAAGAAGTAGCGGAACAGCACGCCGATGTCGACCCACTCGTTGAGCTCCTGCTCGAACGGCAGCTCGATGCCCAGACCGACCGAGATGCCGCCGGCGTCGCAGGCGCCCTTGTTGGCCGCCTCCATCGCCCCGGGTCCGCCGCCGGTGATCACCGCGTACCCGGCGTCGGCGAGCGCGGCGCCGATCTGGACGCCCACCTCGTAGTAGGCGCTGTCGCGCGGGGTGCGGGCGCTGCCGAAGACGCTCACCGCACGCGGCAGGTCCGCGAGCAGCCCGAAGCCCTCGACGAACTCCGCCTGGATCCGCAGCACACGCCACGTGTCGGTGTGCACGAAGTCGCCCCCGCCGCGCCGGTCCAGCAGCCGCTGGTCGGTCGTCGTCCCCGCGCGCTTGGGGTCGGGCTCGCCGCCGCGCAGGGTGATCGGGCCGCGGTGCCGGGTCGGGCGCCGCCGCCGGCCGTCGTCGTCCGTCTCGTTCATGCGTTGTCCCCAGGGGTGCCGGTGCGGTCGACGAGATAGGCGACCAGGGCGTCCTCGGCCGGCTGCAGCCGGTCGATCCGGACGTGCTCGTCGACCTTGTGGGCCAGGTTCGGGTCGCCGGGCCCGTAGTTCAGCGCCGGGATGCCGAAGGCGGCGAACCGGGCGACGTCGGTCCAGCCCAGCTTGGCGCGGGCCGGCTGCCCGGTGGCGGCGACGAACGCGGCGGCCGCGGGCTCGGACAACCCCGGCAGCGCGCCTCCGGAGGAGTCGGTGACCTCGAGGGTCACCCCGCCGGCGAGCGCGTCGGCGAAGACTTCGCGGACGTGCGCGAGCGCCTCGTCCTCGTCGCGGTCGGGGGCGTAGCGGAAGTTGACGGTCACCCGGCAGGAGTCCGGAACGACGTTTCCGGCAACCCCGCCCTCGATCCGGACGGCGTTGAGCCCCTCGCGGTACCGGAGCCCGTCGATCTCGACCTCCCGGGCGGGATACCCGGCGAGCGTGGCCAGCACCCCGGCCGCCCCGTGGACGGCGTTGACCCCGAGCCAGGACCGGGCGCTGTGCGCCCGCCGGCCGGGAACGTCCAGGACCACGCGCAAGGTGCCCTGGCAGCCGCCCTCGACGACGCCATCGGTGGGCTCGAGCAGGATGGCAAGATCGCCGTAGAGCCAGCCGCGCAGCTGCCGGGCGACCGCGCCGAGGCCGTTGGCGGAAGCCTCGATCTCCTCGTTGTCGTAGAAGACGAAGGTGAGGTCATGCGCGGGCTGTGCGCCGGGGACGCCGAAGCGCCCGGCCAGCCGCAGCATGACCGCGTCGCCGGCCTTCATGTCGCTGGTGCCACAGCCGTAGAGCCGCTCCTCGCCGTCCACGGTCTCGATCCGGCTGGGCACGTTGTCGGCGATGGGAACGGTGTCCAGGTGCCCGGCGAGCACGACGCGAGTAGGCCGGTCCAGGTTGGTGCGGGCCAGCACGTTGTTGCCGACCCGGGTGACCTCCAGGCCGCCGAGGCCGCGCAGCGCCGCCTCGACGGCGTTGGCGAGCGCCTGCTCGGTGCCCGAGACCGACGGGACGTCGACCAGCGCTCGGGTCAGGGCCAGCACGTCGGCGGACAGGTCGAGCACGGGGGACCGAACGGTGGGAGCGCTCACGGTGCCGAGACTAGTGAAAGGACCTTACTGCCCCCCAATCCTCGCTGACGCTCGGACCGGGCCCCTGCAGCCAGGCCTGGCGCTTCGCTCAGCGCGCCAACCGGGCCCGGGCCAGCCACGCGCGGGCCTTCAGCCGGGCCCGGACCGAACGGCCGCTGCCGTGGACGATCACGAACCGGTCGAACCGGTGGAGGCCCGGCGCGTCGGCCACCTCCTGCGCCGCGTTCCGGACGGCGGTCAGCACGCTGACCGGGAGCTGCAGCGGCGGCTCCTCGGCGTGCCGGGTGGAGCCGAGCGGGTGGTCCCGGCCGGGTGTCCGGGACATCTCGATGTGGCAGCCCATCACCTGCGTCACCTCCCGGTGGGCGGCGAAGGCGACGAGAGTGTCCAGGCTCGCCCGGAAGGCGGGCATGTCGTCGACGTAGAGCCGGCCCGGGTACACCGTGTCACCGGTCAGCAGCCAGCCGGTCCACGGGTCGAACACGGTGATCGCCGCGCGGTGGTGTCCCGGGGTGGCGAGGATCTCGAGCGTCCGGCCGCCGAGATCGAAGGGGATGGAGGCGCGCAGGCCATCGCCGTCGTCCGGGGCGCCCGCCGTGCCGAAGAAGCTGGTCACCGTGGCGAGGTCGGCGCCCACGACGACCGTGTCCGGCCGGTCGGCGAACTGCGCGTCACCGGCGACGTGGTCGCCATGACCGTGCGAGTGGGCGACCACGAGGGGGTAGCGCTCGCGCGGGTGCCGCGCCAGCCACTCCTCGACGAGCCCGTCGACCGTGGCACGCAAGGGACAGCCGACCGGGTCGGCGGTCGCGCCGGTGTCCAGCAGCAGCGCGCGGTCGTTGCCGAAGAGCAGGTACAGGAACGGCGCCTCGTAGTTCAGGGCGAAGGCTTGCCGGAGCACCACCGTGTGCGGGTCGGACCACTGCACCCGGATGGGCGGCTCCGGGGTGGCGGAAGGCGACACCCAGCTGACCGGCAGGGTGACGGCGACCGGTGCGCGGCTGGTGAAGTCGACGGGAACCCCGGGAGCGGCCATGCCGCAGGGTAAGCCGACCGGGTCCGGGCCTACGGTCGCCGGATGGCTCGCAGCCTCCTGGTCCCCGCCTCCTACGTCTTCCTGCTGCGCGACGGCGCGGCCGGCCCCGAGGTGCTGCTGCACCTGCGGCGGGCCACCGGCTACCTGGACGGGCACTGGGCGAGCCTGGCCGGGCACGTGGAGGACGGCGAGACCGCGGTCGCCGCCGCCGTCCGGGAGGTGCGCGAGGAGGCCGGCGTGGACGTCGACCCGGCGGACCTGGTCCCGCTCACCACCGTGCACCGCACCACCCCGGGCGGCGGGCAGCGGGACCAGCGCGTGGACTTCTTCTTCACCGCGCGGCGGTGGCGGGGTGAACCGCGGGTGGCCGAGCCGGCCAAGAACGCCGGCCTGGCGTGGTTCCCGTTGACCGACTTGCCGCAGCCGGTCCAACCGCAGGAGGCACAGGTGTTGGCCGAGCTGCGGTCGGGCGCGCGGGTGCCGGCCCTGCTGATCGCCTGAACGCCGCTCCGCCTGAAACCGGCGCATCGGTACCGTGACCGGCGTGAGCGAAGCCCCCATCTCCGCAGTCGCCGTCGGAATTGCCACGGTCACCATGGCCGGCACCGTGCTCGACACCTGGTACCCCGCCCCGCGGCTGGGCACCCCGGACGGCGCGACCGCCGGCACGCTGCAGGTCGGGACGCTCGAGCTGGAGGGCGAGCTCGGCCCGGACTACGGCGGGCTGGTGCGCATCGACGACACCCGCGGCGTGCAGGTGATCGCCGTCCGCACCGTCATCGCCGACCTGGCCGCCCCGCCGGTCGACGCGCACGACGTCTACCTGCGCCTGCACCTGCTGTCGCACCGCCTGGTACGCCCCCGCGCGCTCAACATGGACGGCATCTTCGGGCTGCTCGCCAACGTGGCCTGGACCAGCGCCGGCCCGGTGGAGGCGGCTGGGTTCTCCGCCGTCCGGATGCGGGCCCAGCTGGGCAACCTCACCGTCTTCTCGGTCGACAAGTTCCCCCGGATGGTCGATTACGTGGTGCCGACCGGCGTCCGGATCGCCGACGCCGACCGGGTGCGGCTGGGCGCGCACCTGGCCGAGGGCACGACCGTCATGCACGAGGGCTTCGTCAACTTCAACGCCGGCACGCTCGGCCCCTCGATGGTGGAGGGCCGGATCAGCGGCGGCGTCGTCGTGGGCGCGGACTCCGACATCGGCGGCGGCGCCTCGATCATGGGCACGCTGTCCGGCGGCGGGAAGCAGGTCATCTCGGTCGGCGCCGGCTGCCTGCTGGGCGCCAATGCCGGCATCGGGATCTCTCTCGGCGACCGCTGCGTGGTGGAGGCCGGCTGCTACGTGACCGCCGGCTCCCGGGTGACCCTGCCCGACGGTTCGGTGGTCAAGGCCGCGGAGCTGTCCGGCCGCGACGGACTGCTGTTCCGCCGCAACTCGGTGTCCGGCGCGCTGGAGGCCCTCCCCCGCGACGGCGACTGGGGCAGCCTCAACGCCGCCCTGCACGCCAACTGACCGACCGAGCGGCGCGGCATGCGGAGCATCCCGCGCCTTGCTCGGGCGGAACCAGGAGAGCGCTCGGCGTAGCCGAGGCCGCGCCCCTTCACACCGGAGGTGCTAGGTCAGGCCGGCGGGCTCGGTGGCCGGGTGCGTGAGGTGCTCCAGCAGTGCGGCGGCGAACTCCTCCGGCCGCTCCACGTGCGGTGAGTGGCCGACGTCGGTCACGACCACCTCGCGGTAGGAGCCGCCGCTGGCGGCGTAGCGGTCCAGCACGGCGCGGGTCTGGCGGACCATCGGCTGCGGCGCGAACGCCGCCTCTCCCGGCCAGCCCGGGACGGCGCCGATCGAGCCGAGGAACGCCAGGTCGAACGCCGAGGTGTCGGAGACGATCTGGTCCCGGTCGCCACGCACCCACAGCACCGGCGGCTTGACGGCCAGCTCGGTGATCGTGGAGACGTCCAGGACCGTGGGCGCCATCGTGTTGAGCACGCCGTGCTCGCCGGGCGCGACCCCCGGCCAGGCGTCGACGGTCACCGAGTCGCCCGGGTAGTGGTCCACACCGGTGCGGGTGGTCAGCATCGAGGCGACGAAGACGTCCTCC
Source organism: Modestobacter sp. DSM 44400 (assembly GCF_900107175.1). GTDB lineage: Bacteria > Actinomycetota > Actinomycetes > Mycobacteriales > Geodermatophilaceae > Modestobacter. The sequence goes on from NZ_FNOZ01000006.1 coordinate 60,085, forward strand.
AGCGCCGGGTCCAGCGGCAGCGCGTCCTGGCCCACGTAGAACGCGCGCAGGATCGCCCGCGGACTGGTCGGGCTGTCGGCGGTGGTGTCCCCGGCAGCGATGGCGGTGACGAAGTCCGGGTTGGCCGCGCCGCCGCCTGAGCCGGTGCCGTCGGGGTGCACCCGGGTGCCGTCGCTGCCCGTCGTCCCGCCGAACCCGTACGGCGAGACCGGCGCGACGAGGACCACGGAGGCGACCCGGTCGGGGTGGTCCAGCAGGTGCTGGAGGACGATGCCGCCCCCCATGCTCCAGCCCACCAGGTGCACCCGCTCCAGACCGAGGGCGTCGACGAGGGCGGCCAGGTCGTCGGACCAGTCCCGCACCCCGCGGCGGGCGTCGACCGGCAGCGGGTCGGTGCCACCGAAGCCGCGCAGGTCGACGGCCAAGGGCCGCCAGGGCGCCGGGAGGGCGAGCAGTTGGGGCTGCCAGAGCGCCGCGGAGCTGACGTTGCCGTGCACGAACAGGACGGCGTCCCCCGCGCCGTGCGGGTCCACGAGCTCGGCGTGAAGCACCCGCTGGGTCAGCCGCGCGGTCGGCACTGCGGTAGCGGCCACGCCGGGCAACAGCAGATCGCGGGACATCGGCAGGCTCCTTGCCGGACAGCACCGGGCACGCCCCGGCATCGGGCGAGAGGCTAACCACACCCGGCGCGCGGGGACAGGGAACCGCGAGCGGACGGCTTCCCGACCTACCATCGGCTCCGATGGCGAGCACCCCGGTCGTGGGACGACGGCCACCGGCCCGGTCGGAGCGGCCCGCCGCTCGCTCGTCCCGTCCCCCGGCGCGGTCCTCTCGGCCCCCCGTCCGACCCGCCCGCCGGCGCCGGCGCCGCGACCGGCGCCCGCGCTGGCTGCTGGCCGTGCTCGTCGGCCTGGTCGCGCTGGTCGCGCTGGCCTGGGAGACCGAGAAGGCGTCCCCGGAGCCGGTAGCCGGCCGTTGCACCCTGCCCGGCTCCGACCTGACGCTGACCACTGCCCAGGCGGCCAACGCCGCCACCATCGCCGCGGTGGCGCGCAGCCGCGGGCTCCCGCCGCGGGCGACGGTCATCGCCCTGGCGACCGCGCAGCAGGAGTCGCGGCTGCGGAACCTCGACTACGGCGACCGCGACTCCCTCGGGCTGTTCCAGCAGCGACCGTCGCAGGGTTGGGGCACCGAGGCGCAGGTGCAGGACCCGGTGTACGCAGCCGGGAAGTTCCTCGACGGGCTGGTGGAGGTGCCGGGTTGGGAGACCGGCCGGCTCACCGAGGTGAGCCAGCGCGTGCAGCGCAGCGGCTTCCCGGAGGCCTACCAGCAGTGGGAGATGATGGCCACCCAGCTGGCCGCCGCGCTGCTGTCGGACGTTCCCGCCCAGCTGTCGTGCAGCTACACCCCGGCTGACGCGACCGGCCCGGTCGACGAGCGCGCGGCCGCCGTCGCCGACGTCGTCCGCCGGGAGGCCGGCCGCCCGACGGTCCGGCCCGGCGGCGTCGTCTCGGTCGCCGACGCCGGATGGCCGGAGGCCAGCTGGGCCGTCGCGCACGCCGAACGACTGCAGCTGACCGGGGTGCGGTTCGCCGACTGGTCGTGGAGCCCGGACGGCGGCTGGACCCAGACTGGCGCGGACGCCAGGGGCCTGCAGCTCCAGCTCGCCACCTGACCGGGCCCCGACCGTGTGCGACCAGAAACCGTCGGCCACCATTAGCCACTGCCGGAAACCGCCATCCGGCATACCCTCTCCTCGTGGTGGCCAACGGAGGTCGGAGTCCCCGCCGCGCAGCCGCCCTCCCGACGGCGTCCGGCGAGCTGACCGTGGACGACGTCCTCACCGTGGTGATCGCGGACGGCCACCCGCCCACGCGCGCGGCGCTGCGCGCCACCTTGGAAGCCAGCTCGTGCCAGGTCGTGGCTGAAGCCGGCGACGCCGCAAGCGCGGTCGCTGCAGTCATCGAGCACCGGCCGGACGTATGCCTCCTCGACGTTCACCTGCCCGGAACGGGGATCGCGGCCGCCGCACGGGCCGCCCGGGCGGCCCCCCGCACGGCCGCCGTTCTGATGACGTCGTCACACGACGCACATGATCTTCTGAATGCTCTGCGCGCGAGCGCCTGGGGATATCTGTTCAAGGACATGGACCCGGATCGGCTCGTACCTGCCCTGCGCGGGGTTCGGGCCGGTGAGATCGTGCTGCCCCGGCGGCTGGTCATCGACGTGATGGCGGAGGCCGGCGCTGCGCCGCAGAGCCGGCTCAGCGTGCGGTCCTGCTCGGCCCTCGCCCGGCTGACCAATCGGGAGGCGGAGGTGCTCGAGCTCCTGGGGGACGGGCTGTCCACCGAGCGGATCGCGTCGCGGCTCTTCGTGGCACAGGTCACCATCAGGACTCACGTCCGCGCCATCCTCCGAAAGCTGCAGGTCGCTGACCGTCAGTCGGCCGTCCGCCTGTCCCGTGGCGAGACGCAGCCGGCCTGAATCCGCGTTGAGCGATCTCAACGCACGATGACCCGACCATGCATTGTTCGGCGGATTCCGGTCACCTATGTTTCGCCTGCTAGACCGTGACGCACCGATCCGGGGATCTGCATGTGGTCGCTTGGGCCCCGGGGAGCGAGTAGCGAAACCGACTCGGTGACCTGACTCGACGACGAGCCATCCACTCGGGAGACTTCGCATGCGCACGCCCACTCGCCCCCGCGCCACACTCCGGCGCCCCCTCCTGCTGTCCGCGGCCTCGGCCGCTATGCTGCTGGCGCTCTCCGTCCCCGCATTCGCCGACCCGGCCTCCGACACCATGGCCCGACAGGCGACGTGCGCAGCCGCAGGTGGGACCTTCTCCGGCCCCAGCGGGAGCAAGGTCACTCAGGCCCAGTTGGCCAACCAGCGCTGCACCGTCGTGACGACCGTCGTCGGCGCCCAGGTGCCGACCGGCTCTCCGCAGATCAGCGACGGCGCCACCGCCCCGTCTGGCCCAGCGACCAGCGTCGTCTCCCCGCCAGTTCCCGACGGAGCGCCCACGAGCTCCTCCGAGGAGGCCGACAGCGGCCAGCCGGTCAGCATCGTCACCCAGGAGCGCGGCACGCCGCGGGTCACCTCGGTCGAGCGTGACAGCGGCGAGGCCACCTCCACCTCCGAGACGCTCGCCGTGGGAGAGCCGAGCGTGGACCGGGAAACCGTGGACAGCGGCGAGGCCACCTCCACCTCGGAGACGGTCAACAGCGGCATCCCCACCTCCGCGTCCGAGACGCGCGACGTCGGTGACGCCACCAGCACGTCCGAGACGGTGAACAGCGGCCCGCCCACCACGGAGACATCGATCCAACGCGGCACCCCCACCACGACGAAGACCGCCGGTCCGCCGGCCAACTGCACGCCGGCCGGCAAGAGCAGCAAGGTCGAGAAGTGTGACCGCACGGAAACCACGACGACGACGACCCCCACCACGGTCGTGACCACCGTCACCCAGCCCCGCGAGACCGTCACCACGACCACGCAACAGCGTGAGACGACGACCACCGTCACCCAGCCCCGCGAGAGCGTCACCACGGCCACGCAGCCCCGCGAGACGGTCGTCACCACGACGCAGCCGCGCCAGACGGTGACCACGACGACCCAGCCGCGGGAGACGGTGACCACGACGAGCACCGACGTCACCTCGATCACCACCACGACGCAGCAGCGGGAGATCCTCACCACGACGACTCAGCGCACGACGGTCCTCACCACGACGACCCAGCCCACCACGTTCGAGCGGACCGTCACCCAGCCGACGACCGTCACCACGACCACCACGACGACGAGGTTCGCCTTCACCTCGCCCGGCAACGCCCTCGTCGTCGACGGCACGCCGACCGTGCAGGTCACCAGCGCCCCCGGCGAACCGATCATCACCCGTTCGACCCTGTCGGGTGCCGAGATCGTGACGACCAGCAGCTCGGCCGGCGCACCCGTGGTGACGGAGACGCGCATCCCGGCCGAGCCGGCCGTGACCGTCACCCGCGGGGAGACGACGACGGAGTCGACCGACGTCGTCACGCCCGCGGACCCCGACGTGACCGTCACCTGGGCGGATGCCGAGAGCGAGGTGACCGTCGTCCGGGTCCCCGCCGACCCGACAGTCACCGTGACCCGCGCGGAGGCTCCCCCGATGATCACGTCCACCACCGCCCCGGCGACGCCCGAGGTGAACACGAGCACCTCGGCGACCACGCCCGTCGTCACCCGCACCTCCGCGCCGGGCGCGCCGATCGTGACCAGCACGACCCGGACGACCGGCGAGAAGTGCGTCAAGAACCCGAGCACCGCTCAGGAGCGCGCCAACGCCTGCTGATCGCAGCCCCTTGACCGCGCAGCCCCACCCTCAGCGAAACGGAGGGTGGGGCTGCCGCGTCAGAAGTTCATGGACCGGCGCGATGCCCATCAGCGCAGCACGTCGGCAACGGCGAGCGCGGTGTCGTCCACTCCCCCGCCGTCCTGCGCCGTCCAGAGCGCGGAGACGACCGCGCTGACCACCGTCCAGCCCCGGCCGCGGTCGATGTCCACACCCATCGCCGGGCAGATCAGCGCGAGCCGGCGCTCCAGCAGAGCGCGCAGGTCGGTCCGCTCGGCGGGCAATGAGCCCAGCGGGTTGAGCAGGGCCACACCCACGTCCAGCGCCGGGTCGCCCCACACGCCGCGCGGGTCGATCACGACGGTCGCGGTCCCGGAGCGCAGCACGTTGCCGTGGTGCAGATCGCCGTGGCACAGGACGGGCGCACCGCAGGTGGCCTGCAGGTCATCGAGCAGGTCGGCTGCGATGGTGGACAGCGCGCGAGGCAGGGCGGGGTGGCCGGCATGCAGGTCGGCGAGCGCGGCCGCGTCGAGGGCGAGCGCCGGGCGCGCGCGCCCGGCGGTGTGCAGGGCCCGGGCCACCCTGCCCAGCAGCGGCAACGCCTCCTCGTCGGGCGCGGCAGTCAGGTCGGTCCCGGGGTGCACGCGCTCGAGCAGCACCGCCTCGGCGTCGTCCCCACCGACGTCGGCCGCCAGCAGGCGCACGGCCCCGTGCCCGGCCCAGGTCGCCAGCATGGCTGCTTCCCGGGCGACGTCCCGCTCGGACGCCGGATAGCCGATCTTGAGCACGGCTCCGGCGCCCGCCGGCGCGACCCAGTGGTGGGCGACCGGGAACGGCTCCCCCACCGGGACGCCCCACCGGTCGGCGTAGCCGGCGACCAGCCCGGGCAGCCGGTCGCACCAGGCCGCGCCGGCCGGGCCGTGCGCCGCCGTCATCGCCGACCGCAACGCTGCCGGGACGACCACGGGTCTCATCCCGCCAGGCGCTGGACCGCCGCCTCGATGCGCTCGTCGGTGGCGGTCAGCGCCATCCGCACGTGCCGCGCGCCGGCGGGCCCGTAGAAGGAGCCGGGAGCGGCCACGATGCCCAGCCCGGCGAGCCAGTCGATCGTCGTCCAGCAGTCCTCGTCCCGGGTGACCCACAGGTAAAGGCCGGCCTTGGAGTGGTCGATCCGCACACCGGCCGCGCGGACGGCGGCCGCGAGCTGCGCACGGCGGCGCCGGTAGCGCTCGCGCTGCACAGCGACGTGCTCGTCGTCGGACAGCGCCGCGACCATCGCCGCCTGCACCGGCGTGGGCACCAGCAGCCCGAGGTGGCGGCGGACCTCCCAGACGCGGCGCACCAGCGCCGGGTCGCCGGACAGCAGGCCGCCGCGGTAGCCGGCCGCCGTCGACTGCTTGGACAGCGAGTGCACGGCGAGCAGCCCGGTGTGGTGCGGACCGGCCACGGCCGGGTGCAGGAGCGAGCGGGGAACGACGTCCCAGCCCAGCTCGATGTAGCACTCGTCGGCGGCCACCGGAACGCCGTGCTCGCGCCCCCAGGCCACCCAGGCGGACAGTTGGGCGTCGGTGAGCACCCGGCCGTCCGGATTGCCCGGGGAGTTCAGCCAGACGAGCACGATTCCGTCCGCGTCCTCCGGGGGGACGTCCGACCGGAGGACGCCCAGCCCGGCGACGATCGCGCCCACCTCGTAGGTCGGGTAGGCGACCTCGGGGACGACGACCGTGCCTTTCCCACCCAGCCCCAGCAGCGTGGGCAGCAGCGCGACGAGTTCCTTGGAGCCCACCGTCGGGAGGACCGAGGGGTCCGTGCCCAGCGGATCGGCCAGCTGCACGCCCAGCCGGCGGGACAGCCAGCCGGCGGCGGCGCGGCGCAGGTCGGTAGTGCCCAGGGCGGTCGGGTAGCCGGGGGCGTTGCCGGCCGCGGCCAGCGCCTCGCGCAGCACCGGCGGGGTGTCGTCGACCGGGGTGCCGATGGACAGGTCGACGACCCCGCCGGGGTGCTCAGCGGCGCGGGCCCGCGCCGGGGCCAGGGAGTCCCACGGGAAGTCCGGCAGCCGGCGGGGGGACGCCGCCGGAGTCACTCGCCCTGCGGCGGGAGGGCGGCGACCAGCGGGTGGTCCTTGGGGATCTTGCCGGTCTTGGCGGCGCCGCCAGGGCTGCCCAGGTCGGAGAAGAACTCCACGTTGGCGTTGTAGAAGTCCTTCCACTTGTCCGGGACGTCGTCCTCGTAGTAGATGGCCTCCACCGGGCACACGGGCTCGCAGGCACCGCAGTCGACGCACTCGTCGGGGTGGATGTAGAGCATCCGCTCGCCCTCGTAGATGCAGTCCACCGGACACTCGTCGATGCACGCCTTGTCGAGGACGTCGACACAGGCCTGGGTGATGACGTAGGTCACGGGTTCCTCCGAGGACGCACGGGCGGCGACTCCTGGACACGTCCAGGGCCGGGTTCGATCTTCTCCAGTATCCCTTGCCGCTCGGGGCGTGGCGAAACGGGTCGGCGGTGACGCCGCGCGCCGCCTGGGCGGCGACTCCCCCGATGGAGGCGAAGCGCGCCGGGCAGCTCAAGCACCGCACGGTCATGCCGATCACACCGGCATGTCCGAGATGGTGACGAACGACGCGGTCGTCGTCCGCTCGACGTCGCCGTACGACGCCGAAGTGGCCCTCGCCGCCCAGCTGGACGCGCTGCGCGCCGCCGCCGACGCCACCCGGGTGTCCGTGTGGGTGCACGAGGCCACCACGGAGATGGCCGTTCCGTTCCGGCGGGCCGTCACCGTCTCCGCGCCCTCCGCGGTGCGGGAGCAGCGGTTCAAGACGCCGGTGGCGCTGGCGCGTTCGCCCTTCCTGGCCACGGTCATCCGAAAACGCCGTCCGATGGCCGTCTACACCGGTGACAGCGGGCCCGCGGCCACCGAGCTGGCCTCTTACGGGATCCGCTCGGCGCACGGCGAGCCCCTGCTGGTCGGCGACGAGGTCGTCGGAGTGCTGACGGTCGAGCCGGCCACCGCCGCGACCCCCGAGCTGCTCCGCGCGGCGGCGCCTGGGCTGGCGCTCGCCACCGCGGAGGCCTGGACGCGACGGTCCGAGCAGCGCCGGGTGGCGCAGGCCGGCGTCCTGCTCGGCCTCATCGAGACCGCGGCCACGGCCACGTCGCTGGAGCACCTGCTCGCCGCCGCGTGCGAGCAGCTGGCCGAGCTGGGCGAGGTCGACCGCGCCTGCGTCTTCCTGCTTCCCGCGGATGGCCTGCTACGCCGACGGCCGGCGGGACAAGGCCAGCTGGGACCAGTTCCGGTCCGCCCCGGTGCCCCTGCGGCTCGCCGAGAGCGTCCTCCGCTCCGGTGAGCCCATGGCCGCCGACCAGGACTCGAGCCTGCTGGCCGGCTGGTGGGCGGAGTGCTTCCAGATCGCCTCGGCGTTGGCCGTCCCGCTGGGCCGCAGCCCGCACCTCGCCGGGGTGCTGACGTTGGACAGCACCCGGCTCCGGCCGTTCTCCGAGGACGTCCGGCGGCTCGCCTCAGCGGCCGGCGCACACCTGGGCGGGGTGATCGAGCAGGCCCGCACGAGCGAGGCGCGGGCCGCGTCGCTGAGCACCGCCCACGCCGTCCGCCAGCTGCTCGTCGACGGGGCCCGCGCCACCGGCATCGGCGAGGCCGCGGAGGTGGTGGCGCGCGTGGTCCAGGGGCTGGCCGGCACCGAGCGCAGCGCCGTCTACCTGCTCGACAACGGCGGCCGGCTGGCCGACGTCCGCTTCATCGACTGGCCGCGCGCCCACGAGGACGTCGTACGGGCACGCCTGCTCGGCCAGGACGTCAGCGACGTCCCGCTGTGGCGGCGCACCGCCGAGGAGCGGCAACCGCTGTTCATCGCGGACACCGCCACCAGCGACCTGCTGCCACCGCGGCTGGCCGAGGAGACCGCGCTGGCCTCCTACGTAAGCATCCCGCTGCTGTCCGGGGAGCGGTTGCTCGGCCTGGTGGTCACCGGCTCCGGCGGGCGGCCCCGCGAGTGGTCCCCCGCCCTGCGGCAGGCGGTGCACCAGGTGGTGCTCGAGGGAGCGCTCGTCGTGCAGAACGCCGAACTGCGTGCGGTCGAGCAGCTCCGGCTGCAGCAGCTGGCCATCGAGGCGCACGTCGACCCACTCACCGGCCTGGCCAACCGGCGCCGGTTTCTCGAGGCGCTGGAGACGGCCGTGCGCGACCAGCCGGACCGGGCCTGCGCGGTGCTCATGATCGACCTGGACCGGTTCAAGGAGATCAACGACAGCTTCGGCCACAGCGTCGGGGACGACCTGCTGCGCCTGGTCGGACCGCGGCTCGGCGCGACGACGGCGCCCGGGGAGCTGCTCGCCCGGATGGGAGGCGACGAGTTCGCCGTCCTGCTGCCCGACGCCGACGCTTGCCGGGCGCGCGAGGTCGCCCAGGCGATCAACACCGCCCTGCGGGACCCCTTCGTGCTCGACGGCATGCCGCTGCACGTCGATGCGAGCGTCGGCATCGCGTTGTGCCCCGAGCACGGCCGAGACCGCTCGGTGCTCCTCGCCCGCGCCGACGCGGCCATGTACGTGGCCAAGCGGAGCCGGGACGGCCACCAGGTGTGGACCCCCGACGGCACGTCCGACTCGCGCGACCGGTTGCAGATCCTGGAGGAGCTGCGGAACGCGCTGGACACCGACCAGCTGCTCCTGCACTACCAGCCGAAACTGGACCTGCGCAGCGGCCGGGTCACCGGGGTCGAGGCGCTCGTCCGGTGGGACCACCCCGACCGCGGGATGCTCGGCCCGGACGTGTTCCTCGGCTTGGCCGAGCAGGCGGGGCTCATGCGCCGGCTGGCGCTGTGCGTGCTGGAGCGGTCGCTGCGCGACCTGCGGTGCTGGCGGGCGGCCGGCCACGACCTGTCGACGGCGGTCAACCTGTCCATGTCCAACCTGCAGGACGTCGCCCTCCCCGACCAGGTGGCGATGCTGCTGGAGGTGACCGGCGTGCCGGCCGGCGCCCTCACGCTGGAGATCACCGAGGACGTGCTGATGGCCGACACAGCGCGCAGCCACCAGGTGCTCTCCGGGCTGCGGGCGCTGGGCGTCCGGCTCTCGATCGACGATTACGGCACCGGGTACTCCTCCCTGGCCTACCTCCGGGCGCTGCCGGTGCACGAGCTGAAGCTCGACCGGAGCTTCGTCACCCACCTCACCACCGACCCCCGGGCGGCGGCGATCGTGCGAAGCACGGTCCGGCTGGGACAAGAACTGGGAACGACGATCGTGGCCGAGGGCATCGAGGACGCCGGGACGCTCGCCACCCTCCGCCAGTGGGGCTGCGACGTCGCGCAGGGCTACCACATCGCCCGGCCGCTGCCGGCCGGGGAGTTCCTCGACTGGCTCGCCGCCCGCTCGGCCCTGATCCCGGTCGACCGGCTCCCCGGCTGACCGCCCGAGCGGTACTGCCAGCGAAGCATCCCGCGCTCCGTTCGGCGGAACCCGACAGACGCTCGGCGTAGCCGGGGCCATGCCTCGGGTAAGAATTCCGCATGGGACAGAGGCGGTCACCGCTGGGCGTTGTCGACCTCGAACGGGTCGCGGCCCGCGGGTGGCCGGGCCTGGAGTCCGGTTCCCTCGGTGACTGGCTGCTGCGCGCCGGTGGGGGCTTCACCGGCCGGGCCAACTCCGCGCTGGTCGTCGGCGACCCGAGGACGGCGCTGCCGGCGGCCGTGGACGCCGTCGCCCGCTGGTACGACGACCGTGGCCTGCGGCCGTGCGCGCAGCTGCCCGGCCGGCAGTCGCGGGGAGCCGACGAGGCGTTCGCCGCCGCCGGCTGGGAGCGGGACATCGACACCCTGGTGCTCAGCGCACCGCTGTCGGTCCCGCCGGCGCCGGAGGTGCCGGTCGACCTCTCCCCCACTCCGGACGACGCCTGGCTGGCCGGCTACCGCTATCGGGGCGCCGAGCTGCCGGCGATGGCCCGCGAGGTGCTGACCCGGGGCGAGGACGTCACCTTCGCCGCGGTCCGGCTCGACCCCGCTCCGGCACCGCTGGCAGCGGTCGCCCGCGGCGCGGTCGCCGGTGGCTGGCTGGGGGTCACCGCGGTGACCGTTCACGAGCAGCACCGCCGCCGCGGGCTGGGTACGGCGCTGATGGCGGCGCTGCTGGCCTGGGGCGCCGGGCGCGGCGCCACCTCGGTCTACCTGCAGGTCGTGTCGGACAACGCCCCCGCGCTGGCGCTCTACCGCCGGGCCGGCTTCATCGAGCACCACCGTTACCACTACCGGCGCCGGCCCGGCTGACCGTCCGGCGTCCGGGCTCGCCCAGCACCCGGCCGACCGCGAACGCTGCGGCGACGACCCCGAGCAGCAGGAACGCCAGGTTCACCGCCTGGGTGGCCCCGTCGCCGCCGGTGATCAGCAGGTCGCCCTCGGGACGGCGCATCGCTCCCGCCACGGCCACGACCAGCCACACCACCGCCGGCAGGACGGCGACCGCGCGGGAGCCGGACAGCCACCGGGCCGCAGCCACCAGCAGCAGATTGCCCGCGATGGCGCCGACCACCGAGAGCGGTACGGCCACCCCGCCGACCCGCAGCGGCAGCCACATCACCTCGACCACGGCCAGCCAGGCCGACACCAGGACGACGACCAGCGACCACCCCAGCAGTCCCAGCACCCTCATCCGGTCAACCCGGCGAAGAGGTCGTCCTCCCAGTCGGCCGGGCCCGGGCCGGCCGGGCCCCGCTGCCCGCGGACCAGCCGGTAGTACTCGGTGGCGAGGACCTGTTGGCCCAGGTTGTTCGATAGCGCAAAGAACGGTCCGTCGACGGTCATCTGCGTCCGGTGCGCCCGCATGGCTGCCTCCTTAGCGCCGGCCTGTCCGGGGCTGTCGACCGCGGCGGTCACCAGGTCGTCGGAGACCGCGAACGGCACCTCGTCGATGTCCCCCAGCCCGGCGAAGGGCGAGGCCTCCCCCAGCGCGGCCATCGCCTCGATGCCCTGGCGCATCACCGAACGGGGCATGCAGCACCAGTAGACCTTCGCGACGTCCCAGGGAGCGCCGAAGTCGGGACCGAAGCCGGGGTCGGCGGCCAGCTCGACGGCACGCATCGCCACCCGGTGGGCCTGGATGTGGTCGGGGTGGCCGTACCCGCCGTTGTCGTCGTAGGTGACGACGACCTGCGGGCGGACCTCCCGGACGACGGCGACCGCGTGCGCCGCCGCGTCGTCGACCTCGGCGTTCCAGAAGGCCCGGGGGTGCCCGTTGGCCGCAGTGCCCATCATCCCGGAGTCCCGGTACCGACCGGCACCTCCGAGGAACCGCCAGTCGGCGACCCCGAGGGCGGCCATGGCCCCCGCCAGCTCGCTGATCCGGTACCCGCCGAGCTGGTCGGCATGGTCGGGAGCCAGCTGCGCGAGGTCGGGGACCAGCACCTCGCCCTCCTCACCCAGGGTGCAGGTGAGCAGGGTGACGTGCGCGCCCTCGGCGACGTAGCGGGCCATGGTGGCCCCGTTGTTGATCGTCTCGTCGTCCGGGTGGGCGTGCACCAACAACAGTCGGCGGGAGGGTGTCACCCGGACAGTCTCCCGCAGCGGCTCGAGCGGCTCGGCCTGGGCATTGGAAGCTTTACCGGTAGGTAGAGGGCTGCTGCTTACCGGTGAAGCTTCCAATACCGGGTCAGAGGACCGACGTGGTCTCCGCGTAGTGGCAGGCGTTGAGGTGCCCGGTGCCGCGCTCCTCCAGCTTGGGGTCGACGGTCATGCAGACCTCGCGCTCGCCCTCGGTGAGCACGTTGGCGAACTTCTGGCACCGGGTGCGGAACCGGCAGCCCGAGGGCGGGTTGGCCGGGCTCGGGACGTCGCCGGTGATGATGATCCGCTGGCGGGCCCGCTCACGCCGCGGGTCGGGCAGCGGGATCGCTGACAGCAGCGCCTGGGTGTACGGGTGCGCCGGGCGGCTGAACAGCTCGTCGCGCTCGGCGATCTCGATGATCCGGCCGAGGTACATGACCGCGATCCGGTCGGAGATGTGCCGGACCACCGACAGGTCATGGGCGATGAACAGGTAGGACAGCCCGAGCTCGTTCTTCAGGTCCTCGAGCAGGTTGATGACACCGGCCTGGATCGAGACGTCGAGAGCCGAGACCGGCTCGTCGAGGACCAGGACCTTCGGCTGCAGCGCCAGCGCCCGGGCGATGCCGATGCGCTGCCGCTGGCCGCCGGAGAACTCGGCCGGGTAGCGGTTGGTGTGCTCGGGGTTCAGCCCGACGGTCTCCACCAGCTGCCGGACCTTGGCCCGCAGCTGGGTGTCGTCCTTGGCCAGGCCGTGGATGATCATCGGCTCGGCCACGATGTCGAACACCGGCAGCCGCGGGTTGAGCGAGGCGTAGGGGTCCTGGAAGACGAGCTGGATGTCCCGGCGCAGGGGGCGCATCTGCTTGCGGGACAGGCCGACGACCTCGCGACCCTGGAAGACCACCGACCCAGCGGTGGCCGGCTGCAGGTTCAGGATGGCCCGGCCGGTCGTCGACTTCCCGCAACCGGACTCACCGACCAGGCCCAGCACCTCGCCCGGGTAGAGGTCGAGGTCCACGCCGTCGACCGCCCGGACGGCGCCGACGGTTCGCTTGATCAGACCGCCGCCCTTGATCGGGAAGTGCTTCTCCAGCCCGCGGACGGTGAGGATCGGCTCGCCCCGCTGGACGGCTCCGCCGCCGGTGCGCTCGGTGGTGGGGGCGCTCATGCCCGGTCTCCGTTCGTGGTGCCCGTCGTGGGGGCGGTGTTCGCGGTGCTGACCACGCTGCCGGTGTCCGAGCGGCCCGCGCCGGCCTCGGTCTGGCTGGGCGGGGGCGTACCCGGAGCGGTCGCCTCGCGGGCGCCGTCCCCGGTGGCCAGGTCGGCCGGCAGAGCCGAGGCGCTCAGCACCGCGTCGTCCGCGGTCTCGTTGAAGATCTCGGCGGCGCGGCCGTGGGCACGGGCGACCTCGTCGGTGCGGATGCAGGCAGCGTTGTGTGCCGGACCGACCTGGACCAGCGGCGGCTCGTCGGCGTCGCACTCGGCGATGTGCAGCGGGCAGCGCGGCGCGAACGGGCAGCCGGGTGGCATGTTCACCATGGATGGCGGCGACCCCTGGATCGGGGTGAGCCGTTCGCGGTTGGTGGAGTCCACGCGCGGCAGGGAGCCCAGGAGCCCGAGCGTGTACGGCATCCGCGGCTCGTAGTAGATGTCCTCGACGCTGCCGAGCTCGACCGGCCGGCCGGCATACATGACCAGCACCCGGTCGGCGATGCCGGCCACGACGCCCAGGTCGTGGGTGATCAGCACCATCGCCGCGCCGGTCTCCTGCAGCGCGGTCTGCAGCACCTCCATGATCTGAGCCTGCACGGTGACGTCCAGGGCGGTCGTCGGCTCGTCGGCGATGATCACCTCGGGCTGGTTGGCCATCGCGATCGCAATGACCACGCGCTGCCGCATGCCGCCGGAGAACTCGTGCGGGTACGAGCGCACCCGGTCCTTGGCGCTGGGGATGCCGACCAGCTCCAGCAGGTCCACCGCGCGCGCCTCGGCGGCCTTGGACGACAGCGACTTGTCGTGGGAGCGCAGCGTCTCCTCGATCTGGTAGCCGATCTTGTAGACCGGGTCCAGCGAGGTCATCGGGTCCTGGAAGATCATCGACACGCCCTTGCCGCGGACCCGCGACATGCTGCGGTCGCTCTGTCCCAGCAGCTCCTGGCCGCGGTACTTCACCGAGCCGGTGACGCGCGCGGACTGGGGCAGCAGACCCATCACCGCCAGCGAGGTCACCGACTTGCCCGAACCCGACTCCCCAACGATGCCGAGCACCTCACCGGAGCGCAGCGCGTAGTCGACACCGCGGACGGCGTGCACCGAGCCGTCCTCGGTCGGGAACCGGACGTTGAGGTCGCTGACCTGCAGCAGCGGCGCCGCGGGGTCGAAACCGCCGAGGCTGGTCATCCGCGAGCCGGCCTGGCTGAGGGTGCCGGTGGACGTACCGGTGGACGAGGCGCCGACGGCCGTGGCGCCGGACGTGCCGGGGCCCGTGGTCCCGAGGGTGGACATGGAACTCCTGTTCAGGGGTCTGTCAGGCCCGCACGCGGCGGTTGCTCGGGTCGAAGGCGTCGCGGATGCCGTCGCCGATGAGGTTGATCGCCAGCACGATGATGATGAGGGCGAGGCCCGGGAAGTAGAAGAGCCAGGGCCGGGTGCTCGCTGCCTGCACCCCGTCGGAGACCAGGCGGCCCAGCGACGTCTGGTTGGCGCCGTTGACCCCGAAGCCCAGGTAGGTCAGCGCCGCCTCGAGGGTGATGGCGGTGGCTGCAGCGAGCGTCGTCCAGACGATCAGCGAGCCCAACGTGTTGGGGATCAGGTGCTTGAAGATGATCCGGCTGTTGGAGGCGCCCATCGCGTGCGCAGCCTCGACGTACTCCTTCTCCCGCAGCGAGAGGAACTGGCTGCGCACGATGCGGGCCAGATCCAACCAGCCGAACAGGCCGAGGATGACGCCGACGCCCAGCGGGGTGCGCGAGCCGGGGAAGTTGCTGGCCACGACGATCAGCACGACAAGCAGCGGGACGGTGAGGATCAGGTCGACGAAGCGCATCAGCAGGCTGTCGACCCACCTCCCGAAGTAACCGGCCAGCGCGCCGACCAGCAGGCCCAGCGGGAAGGCGATGGCGACGAAGAGCAGCACGATGAACAGCGAACGCTGCACGCCGGTCATGATCCCGGCCATTACGTCCCGCCCGATGGCGTCACTGCCCAGCAGGTAGCCCGCCGTCCCCGGTGGAACCGACTGCGCGTTCGAGTTCTGAGTGGCGTAGTCCACCCCCTGGACGAGTGGGCCGAGGAAGCCGAAGGCCAGCAGCAGCACGAAGATGACCAGGCCGGTCATCCCGACCTTGTCGTGGAAGAAGCGACGGACGATCTGCTGTCGCTGGCTGCGCGCCTTGACGGTGAACTCGCGCTCGACCCCGCCGCCGTTCTGCGGGGTGCCCGGGACGGCGGGCAGGAGGCCGCCGACGGTCTCAGTGGTGGCCTCGGTGGTGGCCATGGAGTGCCTCCTTCTCGCTTCGGGTGCTCAGGCCAGCCGGATCCGCGGGTCGAGCACCGCGTAGAGGATGTCGGCGATCAGGTTGAACACGACGACGAAGACTGCACTGACCAGCAACCAGCCGAGCACCACGTTGATGTCGTTCTGGCCGATGCCGCTCTTGAGCAGATACTCGCCCATCCCGTGCCAGACGAAGACCGTTTCGGTGATGACCGCACCGCCGAAGAGGGTGCCGATGCCCAGCGCGACGACGGTGGTGAGCGGGATCAGGGCGTTGCGCAGGCCGTGCTTCACGACCGTGCGCCGGTAGGTGAGGCCCTTCGCGCGGGCCAGGCGCATGTAGTCCGAGCCGAGCACGTCGAGCATCGCGGCGCGCTGGAAGCGGCTCCAGGCGGCGAAGGACAGCATCGCCAGGCTGACGGTGGGCAGGATCAGGTGCCCCAGCCGGTCCGACCACAGCTCCCATCCGCTGGCGTACAGCGAGAGGCCGGGGGTCTCTTCCCCGATCGTGTAAAGGACCTGGGACCCCAGAAGGTCGTTGATCCCGCCGGCCACGAACTCCTTCAACAGCGCGGCGAACCAGAAGGTGGGCAGCGCGATGAGGAGGTAGACGAGGAAGGTGAACGCGTAGTCCGAGGGCCGGTACTGCCGGACCGCGCCGATGACGCCGACCACGATCGCCAGCAGTACGGCGAGAATGACCGCGGCGATGATCATGCGCCCGGTCACCATGATCCGGGTGCCCAGCTGCTGGGAGACCGAGCTGCCGTTGATGGTCTTGCCGAAGTCGCCGGTCAGGGCGCCGGAGAGCCAGTGCCAGTACCGGACGAAGAAGTTGTCGTTGAGCCCCAGCTGCTCGCGCAGGTTGTCGAAGAACGACTGCGGCGGCCGGGGGTTTCTCGTGTAGTACTTCGACAGCGGGTCGAAGCTGGCCGCGGCGAGCGCGAAGACCAGGAACGAGCTCACCAGTAGCACGAGGACGGACGCCAGGATCCGCCGGATCGTGAAGAAGAACATGCCGTGACCTTACGCCGAGAGCGGAAGTCGTCCGGTCGGAACGACCAGTTCAGCGGGCTCTTCGCGAGCGCCGGCCAGGTCCTGCCCGGAGCTGCTGGGGATCCCGCGCATCGTCGCAGCGGAAGGTCACGGCGAGGTCACCGGGCCGACACAGCAGCGTCACAAGGAGTCCGGACACACCGCGGCCCCCGGGAGGACGTCCCAGGGGCTGCGGCGCACCCGGTGGCCGGCGCCGCCGCAATGGCGGCGCCGGGCCGGGGTGGTGCGGTGGTGCGGTGGTGCTCAGTTCGGTGGTGCCCAGTTCAGCGGTGCTCGGTGGTGCTGGTTTCCGCGAGGGATTCGCAGGTCACTGCTTGACCGACCACTCCTCCGAGTTCCAGAGCGGACCGGCACTCGAGGCGTTGTCCTCGACACCGTTGATGGTTGCCTGCCACGCCAGGAAGTCCGGCTTCTGGTAAAGCGGGATGGTGGCCAGCTGCTCCCAGAGCAGGGCGTCGATCTTGTTGCCCAGGGTGGCCTGCTTGTCGGAGTCCGGCTCGGCCGACAGCTCCGTGAACAGCTGGTCGATCTCCGGAGTCCCGACGCGGGAGTAGTTCTGCTGGATGCTGTCACCCGTCGGCTGGGCGTAGATCGACGCCGACGAGGAGACGAACGGCGAACCGACCCAGGCGAACAGCGCGATCTGGAAGCCGCCGGCCTCGAGGGAGGTTGGCTTGTCCGCGCCGGCGAAGATGTCCGGGTTGGCGTTGAAGGTGGCGCCGATGCCGGCCTCCTTCAGCTGCGGGATCATGACCTCGATCGTGGTCTGACGCAGCGGGTTGTTGGCCGTCGTGTTGATCTGGAACGTGAGCGGCTTGCCGCCCTTGGTGTAGATCCCGTCCGGCCCGAGGGTGAAGCCGTCGGACTCGAGCAGGGCCTTGGCCCCCGCGACGTCCCGCTTCTTGTACTTGTCCGGTGCGGTGTCCTGGTACTGCGGCTGGTTGCTCAGGAAGATGCGGTTGTTCAGCACCGAGGCGTCGGAGGAGAACTGCCCGACGGTCTGGTCGACGATCTTCTGCCGGTCCAGGGCCATGCCGAACGCCTGGCGCACCTTCGGGTCACTGAGGAACGGGTCGGTGGTGTTGAAGTCCAGGTGCTCGAACGAGAGCCCGAAGTTGACGTCGTTGTTGACGTTGGGCTCGAGGTTCTTGATCTGGTCGACCAGGTCCAGCTGCGGCTGCGGGTAGATGACGCCGAGCTCGCCGGACTGGATGCCCTGCACGGCCGTCGTCGGGTCGTTGCCGATGTTCTGGATCACCAGCTGGGCGAGCTTCGGCTTGTCGCCCCACCACTTCGGGTTGGGGGTCAGGACGACGATCTGGCTGCCGGCGTC
Organism: Modestobacter sp. DSM 44400; assembly: GCF_900107175.1. GTDB lineage: Bacteria > Actinomycetota > Actinomycetes > Mycobacteriales > Geodermatophilaceae > Modestobacter. Next base: position 77,867 of record NZ_FNOZ01000006.1, read on the forward strand.
GATGTTCTCCTTCGTGACCTGCCAGGGGCCACCGGAGATGTCGCCGACGATGCCGTCACCGATGGCCCAGCCCGCGGTGAGCTCGTCGCAGACCGCGACCGGGTCGTCCTTGTCCATCAGGTGCGCGGGCAGCAGGTTCCCGAAGAGGGCCTTCCAGTCCGCGTAGGGGGTCTCGTAGGTGACGGTGACGGTCTTGTCGTCGGCGCCGGCCTCGACGGAGGCGATGTTCTCGTACCCGGTCGTGGACAGGTTCGAGGCGCAGCCGCCGTCGGCCGGGTCACCGCTGCGGTTGGCCCGCCAGGTGAACTCGAAGTCGGCGGCGGTGATGGGGGTGCCGTCGCTCCAGACCGCGTCGGGGTTGAGCGTGTAGGTGTTGACCTGGGTGCCGCCGCTGTCGTCGAGCGTGGGCTCCTCGGCCAGCAGGTTCTTGTCCCACTCGACGCTGAAGTCGGGCTTGACGTTGAAGGCCGAGGGCAGGACCCGGATCAGGATGTTGGCCACCGAGGTCGCATTGCCGGCGGCGATGTTCGGGTAGAGGTTCTCCGGGAAGTCGGTCGACTCGCCGAAGACGACTCGACCGGTGCCGGCACTGGAGGACTTGTCGCTGCTGCTGCTGCCTCCGCTGTCACTGCCGCCTCCGCACGCCGTCAGCGCCATCGCGCCGGCGATGCCGGTGGCGACGAGCAGGGAGCTGCGCTTGCTCAACTTCACGTTCGATTGCCTCCTCGACCCGCCTGCGCGGGAGCCCGGGATCACCGGACGGGACTGGGGACCTGCGGGGCGCCACCTGGCGGACAGCTGAACACGAGCCTGTCTGTCAGTACGGTGACGGGTGGACCCTAGGCAGAGGGTGAGAAGGCAGTCCACGACCGTCACCATTTTGTGACCTGTGCTCACGACCGGCGCGCGTCGGCCGGAAGCTCTGCGGGACACGCCTCACCCGGCCGCAGGTCTTCCTGTTCAGGGTCGTCGGCCGCGGAGGAGTTGACCACCGCCCCGAGGGCCGCCGGGTCCCTTCACGACGGCCGTCGAGCCAGCCCCGGAGCGGTTCGGTGTGTGAACGCCGTCACGCCGGGTACCGGCGACTTGACCCGATCCGAGACTGAGGAGCACCCATGAGCGCCATGGACAGGATGAAGAACAAGGCCCAGGAGCTGTCCGGTCAGGGCAAGGAAGCCACCGGCAAGGCGACGGACAACCCGGACCTGGAGGCCGAGGGCCACAAGGACCAGGCCAGCGGCAACGCGAAGCAGGCCGGCGAGAAGGTCAAGGACATCTTCAAGTGATCCCCGGGCCCCGCCTCGGTGGGGCCCGGCTCGCCAGAGCCGCGGCGGCGGTACGCCGCCGTTCCTGAGAGCGCCGTCCCGGGCACGCCGGGGACGGCGCTCTCCCATGTCCGGGCCGTGTTGTCCGGCGCGCCACCGAGGCGCAGGATGGCCGTTGATGATGAGTCCCGCTAACGAGATGGTCGACATCGGCTCGGCTTCCTTCGATGCCGCGTCCGCCGCGGTGGAGGCTGCACTCGCCGCCGGCGCCCGGTACGCCGACGCCCGCCTCGTCGACCGCCGGCACGAGTCGATGACCGCCCGGGACGGCGACGTCCGCTCGCTGACCCAGACCACCTCCGCCGGGCTCGGCGTCCGCGCGCTGGTCGGCTCCTCCTGGGGCTTCGCCGCCCTCGGCGACCCGGCCGGGGACCTGGACGCCCGGCGCACCGGGGAGCGGGCTGCCGCCATCGCGTCGGCCTCGGCCGCCGTGCCCGGCCCACCGATGGAGCTGGTCGCCGTCCCCGCGGTGCAGGGCAGCTGGGCCAGCGAGTGCATGGAGGACCCCTTCGCCGTTCCGCTGGCGGAGAAGGGCGACCTGCTCACCGGGGTCACCGCCACCATGCGGGCCGCCGGTGTCGCCGTCGCCGAGGCGCTGTTTCAGGCGTGGGACACCCGGACGGCGTTCGTGTCCAGCGAGGGCGCCCGGATCGGCCAGCACGTGCGCGAGACCGGAGCCGGCATGCACTGCCTGACCGTCGGGGACGGTGAGACCCAGCGGCGCTCCTACCCGGCCTTCCGCGGCCAGTACGGCACCCGCGGATGGGAGCTCGTCCGCGAGCTCGACCTGCCCGCGCACGCCGAGCGGATCGCCGGCGAGGCGCACGCCCTGCTCACCGCACCGGTCTGCCCGTCGGAGGAGACGACGCTGTTGCTGGGCGGGGAGCAGATGTCGCTGCAGATCCACGAGTCCGTGGGGCATGCCATCGAGCTGGACCGCATCCTCGGCTGGGAGGCCGCCTTCGCGGGGACGTCCTGGCTGGACCTGGACCAGCTCGGGTCGCTGCGGTTCGGCTCGGAGCTGATGAACATCACGATCGACCCGACCATCCCCGGCGCCCTGGGCAGCTTCGGCTACGACGACGAGGGCACCCCGGCCACCGCCCGGGACGCCGTCCGGAACGGCATCTGGGTCGGCGTGCTCGCCGGCCGGGACTCCGCGGCCGTCGCGGGGCTGGACTACGCCGGCTCCGTCCGGGCCGACGGCTACGCCCGGCTGCCGATGGTGCGGATGACCAACGTCGGACTCGAGCCCGGCCCGCACACGCTGGAGGAGATGCTCGCCGCGACCGACGACGGCGTGCTCATGGAGCACAACCGCTCCTGGTCCATCGACGATCGGCGGCTGAACTTTCAGTTCGGCTGCGAGATCGGCTGGGAGGTCAAGGACGGCGTCCGCGGGCGGATGCTCAAGAACCCCTCCTACACCGGCATCGGGCCACGCTTCTGGTCCTCCCTGGACATGCTCGGCGGCCGGGCACCCGGCGAGTGGCGGGCCTGGGGCACCCCCAACTGCGGCAAGGGACAGCCCGGCCAGGTCGGGCACACCGGGCATGGCGCCGCGCCGGCCCGCTTCTCCGGCGTCCGGGTGGGGGTGCGCGGATGACCGCCGCCCTGGACGACCTGGCCGCCGCCGTCCTGGCCGAGGTCGCCCGCCAGGGCGGCCCGGACGCCGTCGCCACGGTGCGGGCCGAGACCGCCGCGCTGGCACTGACCCGCTTCGCCGGGTCGGCGATCCACCAGAACGTCGTCGACGAGCGCACCACCGTGCACCTGGAACTGACCGTCGGCGGCGGCCGCACCGCCGGCTCCTCCACGACCCGGGTGCGCGACGTCCCCGGACTGGTCACCGCCACGCTGGCAGCGGCCCGGCTGGTGCCCCGCGACCCGGACTGGCCCGGACTGGGCGGGCCCGCGCCGCTGGCGTCCTCCGGCACCCCCGACCGGGCCACGGCGGAGGCCTCCCCCGCCGACCGGGCCGCCGGAGTGGCGGCGTTCATCGAGGCCGCGGGCGGGCTGTCGACCGCCGGCTTCCTGCAGACGGCGTCGCTGACCGCCGTCCTGCTGGACACTGCCGGGCAGCACGTCACCGGCGCGACGACCTCGGCGGCCTGTGACGGCATCGCCCGGCTGTCCGGCGCGGACGGTGTCGCCCGTTCGATGTCGGTCCGGCTGGCCGATCTCGACTGCGCCGCCCTCGGTGCCCGGGCCGCGGCCAAGGCCCGCGCCGGGGTCGATGCCGCCCCGGTCGACCCGGGGCGCTACCCGGTCGTGCTCGAATCCGCGGCGGTCACCGACGTCGTCGCCGGGCTGGTCACCGGGCAGTTCAACGGCAAGGCGGTCGTGGACGGGACGTCGGGGCTCCGGCTGGGCGAGCAGCAGTTCGACCCGGCGGTCACCCTCGTCGAGGACTCCCTGGCCCCCGGCGCGATCGGGCTGCCCTTCGACGTCGAGGGCACCCCCGCCCAGCGGACCGAACTGGTGCGCGACGGCGTCCCCGTCGGGCTGACCACCGACCGCCGTACCGCCGCCGCGCTGGGCCGGACCTCGACCGGCAACGCCGGCGAGGGCAGCGCGACCTGGGGGCCGGTCGCGGTCGACCCGGCTCTCTCCCCCGGGTCGGGCGGCAGCATCGACGACCTGGTGGCCGGCCTGGACCGCGGGCTGCTGGTGAGCGACTTCTGGTACACCCGCGTCGTCGACCCCAAGCGGTCGGTGTGGACGGGGCTGACCCGCAACGGCGTCTGGCTGGTCGAGGACGGCCGGGTGGTCGCCCCGGTCAGCACGCTGCGGTTCACCCAGTCCTACCTGGAGGCGCTGGCCCCCGGCGCGGTCACGGTGGGCGCGGACGTCGACCCGCAGCCGACCCGGCTGGGTGGCTCGATGGGCTACAACCGGGTCGCCGTCCCCGCCCTGCGGCTGGCCGCCTGGAACATCACCGGCAACGCCACCGGCTGACCCCTGCCCCCTCGGGCCCCCTCGCATCCCCTTCCGGCGCCGAGAGCGGCACCGCTTTCGGCGTCGAAAGGGGGGAGGTCAGCGGACGACGGAGGTCGCCAACGCGTCCTTGATCGGTGCCACGACCGCGTCCAGGTCGCGCAGGTCAGCGGAGCTCAGCCGGAGGACGCGCCAGCCGGCCGCCACCAGCCGCGCGTACCGGGCGTCGTCCTTGACGATCTGCACACCGTCGAAGTGGTAGGCACCCTCGTACTCGACCATGAGCTTTGCCTCCGGCCAACCGAGATCGCCGACGGCGATGAGGACGCCGTCCTGCACCACCGGGCGCTGCGCACGGGGCGTGGGGGGCCGGCCAGGTGACAGGCGACCCGCACCCACGACTCGGGTGGACTCTGAGCCCTGCCGTCGACCAGAGGCAGCACCTTGTGAATCCGACGAGACCCCCATTGCCCAGCGACTGGCGGGACCACCACCAGGACCGGATCGGTGACCCAGGCGGTGGGGGTGCCCCACCAGACCGCGGCCGAGCGCCCGCCGAGGACCGCCCCGGAGGCATGAGCAGGGCCGCAGCCCGTGTCAGGAGCGCGTGGTCGTGCGGCGGAGCAGGATCGGCGTACACGTTGCGCAGCACTCGGCGATAGAGCCCGCGCTGCAGTTGGTCGCGGGTGAGCAAGCCCTCGGCCACAGCGTGGGAGCCGAGGAAGACACCGTGCGGGAGCGGATGGCGGGCGGGCACTCCGCGAGCCTGACGGATGCGAGCGTCCGGCGCGGAGGTTGTCCACAGCCCCCGCTTTCGGCGCCGAAAGCGGAGTGGGGGTGGGTCAGAGGCGGGCGAGGAGGGTGCGGACGGCGGGGAGCAGGGGCCGGTCCGCCGGGATCCAGTCCAGCTCCTCGAGCGCCTCGGCGGGCAGCCAGCGCACCTCGCTGTGCTCGTGGGCCACGGGCTTCCCGCCGACGACCCGGCCCCACCACACCCGCAGTGTCGACGCGCCGGGGGCGCCGCCGGCCACGACGCCGTCCAGGGGCACCTCGCCGAGGAACGCCTCCGGGACGACGTCGACCCCCAGCTCCTCGCGGCACTCCCGGACCACCGCCGCCAGGTCGTCCTCCCCGGACTCGACCTTGCCGCCGGGGAACTCCCACAGCCCGGCCAGCGAGCCCGACCTGCGCTGGGCCACCAGCACGCGGCGGCGGTCGTCGACCAGTGCCGCGCCGACCACCTGGGTCACCCCGCGGGCGGCCTCGGCGGCGGCGGCCGCATAGGCGTCCAGGTGCGACTGCATGCTCCGAAGCACCCGGCGGCCCAGCAGCATCCCATCGAGCGACCCGCCGAGCGGACCCGCCGACCAGTCGACCTGCTCCTCGACCAGGGTGCCGGTGCCGGTCGCGGAGAAACGCCGGGTGTGCGTCAGCCGGCGTCCCGGTCCGCGCGTCGCTACGTACACGTCGGAGTACGGCCGGACCGACTCGACCTCCGCCAGCGGGTACGGCCACGGCCGACCCAGCCGCCGGGCGACGTCGAAGGCAACGGTCAGCGGAGCCTCCACCAGGGTGGTGAACCGGAGTTGGGGCACCACCTCAGCGTCCCAGACACGGCAGGATGGGCCCGTGCGCATTTCCGCCCGGGTCGACTACGCGGTGCGGGCGGCGATCGAACTGGCTGCCGCCGCCCCCGGCGCCCTCACCTGTGACCGCATCGCCCAGTCGCAGGGCATCCCCTCCCGGTTCCTGCAGGCCATCCTCGCCGACCTGCAGCACGCCCGGCTGGTGACCAGTCAACGCGGCCGGGAGGGCGGCTACCGGCTGGCCCTCCCGCCGGAGCAGGTGTCGATCGCCCGGGTCATGCGGGTCGAGCAGGGGTTCCTCGCCGAGGTGCACGGCCAGCGCCCGGAGGACGTCGAGTACCCCGGTCCTGCCGCCGAGCTGGCGTGTGTCTGGGTGGCCGCGCGGGAGAGCTATCGGCAGGTCCTGGAGCGGGTCACCCTGGCCGACGTGGTCGCCGGCACCCTGCCGCCGCACGTCGCCGAGCTGGTGGAACTCGAGAGCGCCTGGCGTTCCTTCGGCACGGTCGCCGACGACGTCCACAGCTGACCTCCGGGTCATCGGCCGCCCGGTGTGGCACCATAGAGGCGTGACGGACTGCGGCGCGCTCCTTGTAGAGCGGCTGCACGTCGATCTGGCGCGGGTCTCCAGCGCCGCGTGTCGCGCCGCGCGCTGACCCGGCATCCCCCGCAGCCCCCGCTGCACACCCCCGGCCAGCACCGTGTCACGCCCCTGGAGCAGGCGCGTGCCGGCGCAGAGGAGAAGTACTGACGTGTCCTCCCCCACCCGCACCAGCAACCGTCCGGTCCGTGGCCAAGGTCAGTGGGCGCTCGGCTACCGGGAACCGCTGAACCCGACCGAGAGGTTCAAGAAGGACTCCGACGGGCTGGCTGTCCGCCAGCGGATCATCGACATCTACTCGAAGGCCGGCTTCGACAGCATCGACCCCAGTGATCTGCGGGGCCGGATGCGCTGGATGGGGCTCTACACCCAGCGGGCCCAGGGCATCCCCGGCGGCAAGACCGCCGTGCTGGAGCCCGAGGAGCTCGAGGACTCCTACTTCATGATGCGGGTGCGCACCGACGGCGGTCAGCTGTCGGGCGCCCAGCTACGGACGATCGCGGGCATCAGCGCCGACTTCGGCCGCGACATCGCCGACATCACCGACCGGCAGAACGTGCAGCTGCACTGGATCCGGATCGAGGACGTGCCGGAGATCTGGCAACGGCTGGAGTCCGTGGGCCTGCAGACCACCGAGGCCTGCGGTGACGTCCCCCGCGGCATGCTGAACTGCCCGCTGGCCGGAGTCGCCCGGGACGAGGTCCTCGACGCGAGCGGAGTGCTCGCCGAGGTGGTCGAGAAGTACGTCGGCAGCCCGGAGTTCAGCAACCTGCCCCGCAAGTGGAAGACATCGATGTCCGGCTGCATCGACCACTGCACCGAGCCGGAGCTGGACGACGTGTCCTTCGTCGGCGTCCGCAACGGGGACGGCGAGGAGGGCTACGACCTGTGGGTCGGTGGCGGGCTGTCCACCAACCCCATGCTGGCCCAGCGGATCGGCGTCTTCGTCCGCCCCGAGCAGGTCTCCGAAGTCTGGGCCGGGGTGACCTCGATCTTCCGCGACTACGGCTACCGCCGCTCGCGCAACCACGCCCGGATGAAGTTCCTGATGGCTGACTGGGGCCCGGAGAAGTTCCGCCAGGTGCTGCAGGACGAGTATCTGCACGCGCCGCTCCCCGACGGCCCGGCGGCGCCCCCGGCCAGGCACGACGAGCGGGACCACGTGGGGGTCACCAAGCAGAAGGACGGCACCAACGCGCTCGGTTTCGCCCTGCGGACCGGTCGGATCAGCGGCAGCCTGCTGGGGCAGCTGGCCGACAAGGCCGAGGAGCTCGGCACCCGGGGCGGCCGGATCCGGACGACGACGCAGCAGAAGATGCTCATCCTCGACATCCCCGACGAGCGGGTCGAAGAGCTCGTCGACTGGCTGGCCGAGCGGGACCTCCAGGTGCGGCCCAGCGCCTTCCGTCGCGGCACGATGGCCTGCACCGGCCTGGAGTTCTGCAAGCTCGCCATCGTGGAGACCAAGAACCACGCCCAGGACCTCTACAACGAGCTGGAGAAGCGGCTCCCCGACTTCGACGAGCCGATCTCGATCAACGTCAACGGCTGCCCGAACAGCTGTGCCCGGTTCCAGACCGCTGACATCGGCTTCAAGGGCTCGATGGTCCGCAACGCGGTCGGCGAGATGGTGGGCGGCTTCCAGGTGCACCTGGGCGGCCACCTCGGCACCGAGGCTGCCTTCGGCCGCAAGTTCCGCGGCCACAAGGTGACCCAGGACGAGACTGCGGACTACTGCGAGCGGGTGCTGCGCACCTACCTCGAGCGTCGCGATCCCGGCGAGCGCTTCGCCGCCTACGTCGCCCGGGCCGACGAGACCTGGCTGATCTGACCCATGACCCAGCCCACGTCAGGAAGAACCCGCCAGTTGCCCCCGTTCCACTGCCCGTACTGCGGGGACGAGGACCTCACCCCGCACGGGGACGACGGGTCGTGGCACTGCGGTGCCTGCCTGCGGACCTTCACGATCCGACTGACGGGAACGGGGGAGACACGCGCATGACCAGCGCTGTCGTCCAGAGGAACGAGGAGCTGGCCGAGTGGGCCAACCTCCGCTTCGAGTCGATCTCCGACCCGGAGTGGCAGGCGCTGTCGGTGCTGTGGTGGGCCGGGGAGACCTTCGGGAACGGCTTCGCGATCACCTCGAGCATGGCCGACGGGCTGCTCGCCCACCTCGCGTCCCGCGCCCTGCCCGGCGTCAACGTGGTCTTCCTGGACACCGGCTACCACTTCGCCGAGACCCTGGGCACCCGCGACTGGATCGCCGGCGTCCTGCCGATCACCGTGCACAGCGTCCAGGCCGAGCTGACCGTGGCCGAGCAGGACGCCCGGTACGGCCCGCAGTTGCACGACAGTGACCCCGACCTGTGCTGCTCGATGCGCAAGGTGGTGCCGCTGGCCAAGCAACTCCAGGGGTACACCGCGTGGGGGTCGGGCGTGCGCCGCGACGAGTCGTCGACCCGGCGGGACACCAAGCTGGTCGACTGGGACGCCAAGCGCGGCATGGTCAAGGTCAACCCGCTGGCCGCCTGGACGCAGGACGACGTCGACGCCTACGTCGCCGAACACCAGGTTCCGGTGAACCCGCTGATCGACCTGGGCTACGCCTCCATCGGCTGCGCTCCCTGCACCCGCCCCGTCGCGCCGGGCGAGGACCCGCGCGCCGGCCGCTGGGCGGGCAAGAACAAGGTCGAGTGCGGGGTCAACGTCTGAGCTGGGAGACTCCGGCATGGTCCGTCCGCACGCGTTGTCCGCCGAGCGGGTCGCTGCTGCCCTCACCGGGCTGCCCGAGTGGTCCGGGGACGTCACCGGGATCCACCGCCGGATCCGGGAGGCCAGCCTCCTCGCCGCGGCCGAACGCGCGGTGGAGCTCGCGACCATCGCGGCGGAGATGGACCACCACCCGGACCTCGACATCCGCCACCGCACGCTGACCGTCTTCCTGGTCACGCACTCCGCGGACGGCGTCACCGAGCTCGACCTCGAGTTCGCCCGCCGGGTCGACGAACTGCTCTCCGAGGGCAACCTGGAGAACCCCAGCCCGGCGGAGCGCAAAGCCCTCGACCAGATCGACCAGGCGTGCGCGAGGGGCCGCCAGCGGAAGTTCGATCAGCCCGGCAGGGGCGCGTAGAGGTCGACCCGGACGACGAGTCGGTCTGGACGTGGTCCTCCTCCGGACCGAGCGGCGGATGGGCAAATCCGAGCAGCTCGTAGAACGCCATGGCGCGGGGCAGGTCGGTGGCGCTCACGCCCACCGCGGTGATCTCCACGCGCGCGGTCTACCAGCGGCCACCGACATCTGGCCGCGCGGCGCGGGCCCGGCCAGGATGGGGCGCATGCCTCCTGTGCAGATCGTCTTCGACGCCACCGACACCGAGGGGCTGGCCCGGTTCTGGGCCGCGGCGCTGGCCGACCGCGGCTACCGCGTGCCCGACCCGCCCGACGGCGCCCCCGACTGGCCGACGTGGCTGCGCTCCCAAGGCGTGCCGGAGGAGGACTGGGCCGCCGGCTTCGCGCTGGAGGAGCACACCGGCACGCAGCCGCGGATCTACTTCCAGCGGGTCCCGGAGGTGAAGTCGGCGAAGAACCGCGTGCACCTGGACCTGCTGGCCGGCGGCGGCTCCCGGGTGCCGCTGGAAGAGCAGCGCACCCTGGTGGCCGCGGCGGTCGAGCGGCTCACCGCGCTGGGCGCCACCCTCGTCGAGGAGAAGACGGAGCTGGGCGTGCACTGGGCGGTGCTGTTGGACCCCGAGGGCAACGAGTTCTGCGCCTGACCTCAGCCCCCGACCGGCAGCACCAGCAGCCGGAGCAGCCGGTCGGCCTCCGCGTCCGGGTCGAGAGTCAGCCCGGTGTGCACCGGGCCGGGCTGGACCACGGTGCTGCGCGGGGCGGTGAGCCAGCGGAACCGGGATCCCAGCGCCTCCCGGCCCGCAGCACCGGCGGCCACCGCGGCGGCGCACACGTCGGCGGCGGCCTGCAGCGCCGCGGTGATGGCGGCCGGATCGGCGGTGGGGTCCAGGGCGCGCAGCCGGTCGGCGTCCAGGTGCACCCGCGAGCCCAGGTAGTCGCGCTGCCGGCAGTACACCAGCACGCCGGCGTTGAGGATCTCCCCGCGCTCCACCCGCGGGACGACCCGCAGCACGGCGTACTCGAAGGTGTCCCTCGATGTCATAGCCCTCACCGCTGGCTGATCCCCTCCGGCGGCGGCGGCCCCAGCCAGGCGGGCCGGTTCTGCCCGCGCGGCGCGGTGCGCCGTCCGGCGGCGCCGGTGGCGACCGCGGCGACCAGCCCGGGGAACCAGGAGTCGCGGGCGGCGAGCCGGGCCAGCAGCTGCTCTGCGTACCGCGCCCGGACGTCGTCGGCCGGCTCGTCGGGCGTGGGGCCCTCGAGCCAGGCGTCGGGCACCAGTGCCAGCACCTCGGTGAGCAGCGGGCGGGTGACCCGGCCGGCAAGCGCCGCGTCGGCGGCGGGGACGTCGGGGTCGCACTCGATCAACGCGTGCTGCGAGGCGTCGTAGGGCCGGGCCACCGCGGCCGGGGCGCCGGGCCAGTTGTGGTGGAAGGTCAGCGTCGCGCCGTGGTCGATCAGCTGAAGCCAGCCGTGCCAGAACAGCATGTTGGGGTTCCGCCACGAGCGGTCGACGTTGCCGACCAGCGCGTCGAACCACAGCACCCGGCCGGCCAGCTCACCGGTCACCTCGGCAACGCCGGCCTCGAAGTCCAGCGCGCCGGGCAGATAGTCCATCCCCAGGTTGACGCCGGCGGAGTTCCGCAGCAGCTCCTGGACCTCCTGGTCCGGCTCCCCCACCGCGAGCTCCGGGGCGACGTCCACGGTGACCAGCGCCGGGACCGGTAGGTCCAGCCGGCGGGCCAGCTCACCACAGACGACCTCGGCGGCGAGCACCTTCACTCCCTGGCCGGCCGCACGCCACTTGACCACGTACGTGCCCAGGTCGTCGGCCTCCATGAGCCCGGGCAGCGAGCCGCCCTCACGCAGCGGCGTGACGTAGCGGGTTGCGGTAACAGCGGGCAGCACAGTGCGGTGACCCTACCGGCGCACGACGCCGACACCGGAGAGACTGTGCGTGTGGGACTCCTCCGCCGGACCACCCTGGCCCAGCTCGCCGACGCGCCGTTCACCTATCCGGAGGTCGGCCGGACCCGGGACGGCGACCTGCCGACCGGCTACGACCACGTCGACCGGGCGGCAGTGGTGGGCACCGGCCGGGCGGCCTTCGACCGCGCGGCCACCGCGGTGTTCGGCTGGTGCGCCCAGCGTGGCGCCGGGCTGCGCGTGCAGGCCAGCGGCCCGGCCGGCACGCCGGGCACCGTCGTCCTGATGACGGCAGGACTGCGCCGGCTGGGCCTGGACATCCCCTGCCGGGTGGTCTGGGTGGTCGACGAGTCCGACCGGCGGGGGTTCGGCTACGGCACCCTGCCTGGCCACCCGGAGAGCGGCGAGGAGTCCTTCGTGGTCTCGGTGCAGCCCAACGGCGACGTCGTCTACGAGCTGCGGGCCTTCTCCCGGCTGGCCACGCCGCTGTCCAGGCTGGGTGCGCCGGTCAGCCGCCGGGTGCAGTCCGCCGCGCTGGACCGGTACGTCGCCGCGATCCGCCGGGCGGCCTCGGGCTGACCCGCCGCGGGTCAGGTGTCGGCGCCGGCCTCGGCCCGTTCCTCCTTGATCAGCTCTTTGCTGCGCACCAGCCGCAGCAGGGTGACCACCAGCAGGCCACCCGCCATGTTCAGCAGCGCCGTGTACCAGAACCAGGCGACCCAGTCGCCGTAGCCGAACGGCGCGCCGGCGTGCAGCGCCGCGAAGATGATCAGCGAGTCCAGGATCGAGTGGAACAGCTGCAGCCCGGCCAGCACCAGGGCACCGGCGACCGCGGCGATGGCCTTCGCCGGGTCGGACTCCGTTCCGTGCTGCATCCGGGTCATGAGCGTGATCGCGATGCCGGCGAGGAATGCCAGCGACGCTGACTGCAGGTCCAGCGGGGCGTCCACGTAGTGCGTGGCACTCTCGATCGCGGTGACCCGTAGGTCCGGGAAGGCGCGCACGACCAGCCACATCATCAGCCAACCGCCGAGCAGGTTCGCCAGCAGCGTGCCGCTCCACAGCTTGCCCAGCTGGGCCACGCTGGCCCGGCCGGCGACGACCGCGGTGACCGGGACCAGAAAGCCCTCGGTGAACAGCTCGCTGCGCGCCAGCAGCAGTGCCAGGAAGCCGACCCCGAACGCGAGGCCGGCGAGCAGGTGGCTGCCGGTCTCGGCGTAGACGGCGAAGAGCAGGAGGACGCCGATACCCACCTCGAGGCCACCGGCGAATCCGGTGGTCAGCACCTCCCGCCAGGTCCGGTGCAGCCGCTGCGCCCCTTCACTCACGATGGTGTCGAAGGCCTCCTGCAGCTCGTCCTCGGTCGGCCCCTCGGAGTCCCCCAGCTCATTCCGTGCGCTGTCCACGACCCCTCCTGCCACGACGGCCCGGCTTTCCGGCAGGCCGCGGTCCGGGGGCGATCTACCCGGACACCGGGAGTCCACACGGCCCGACCACCCCGGCACCCAACCGTCCCGGCGCGGCGGCGGCACGACGCCGGGGTCGGCCGCCGACCGACACCCGACGGCGCCTGCGCGGTGCGACCGGCAGCGTGTCGATGGCCGCGCGTCGGGTAGCGCCCAACCGATCGCGCGCCCCCCAGCACCCGGAGAACCCCATGTCCCCGCAGCGCCAGCCCGACCAGTCCGCACCGAAGACCGTCAGCCCCACGGGCGTGGCGTACGACGGCCCGAAAGAGGGACGTGACCCGCGCGCCCAGGCCGGGGAGTTCCTGACGTCGGCCCAGGGCGTGCGCATCCCTGACACCGACCACTCGCTCAAGGCCGGTCGCCGGGGCCCCGTGCTGCTGGAGGACTTCCACCTCCGCGAGAAGATCATGCACTTCGACCACGAGCGGATCCCGGAGCGCGTGGTGCACGCCCGCGGCGCCGGGGCGCACGGCGTCTTCACCGCCTACGGCGCCGCCGCCTCGGTCACCAGGGCCGCCGTGCTCGCCGAGGAGGGCCTGGAGACGCCGGTCTTCGTCCGGTTCTCCACCGTGCTGGGCTCGCGGGGGTCGGCCGACACGGCGCGGGACACCCGCGGGTTCGCGACGAAGTTCTACACGAAGGAGGGGACCTGGGACCTGGTCGGCAACAACATGCCGGTCTTCTTCATCCAGGACGCGATCAAGTTCCCCGACATCATCCACGCCGGCAAACCGCACCCGGACCGCGAGATCCCCCAGGCGCAGTCCGCGCACGACACGTTCTGGGACTTCGTCACCCTGCACACCGAGGCCACCCACCACACGATCTGGAACATGAGCGACCGGGGCATCCCGCGCTCCTTCCGGATGATGGAGGGGTTCGGCGTCCACACCTTCCGGCTCGTGGACGCCGACGGGAACACCTCGCTGGTCAAGTTCCACTGGAAGCCGAAGCTCGGCGTGCACTCCCTGATCTGGGAGGAGGCGCAGATCGCCGCCGGCGTCGACCCCGACTTCCACCGGCGGGACCTCTACGACGCCATCGAGGCCGGCGCCTTCCCGGAGTGGGAGCTCGGCATCCAGGTCATGCCCGACACCGACGAGGAGACCTTCGAGGGCATCGACCTGCTCGACCCGACGAAGCTCGTCCCGGAGGAGCTCTGCCCGGTGCAGCCGATCGGGAAGCTGGTGCTCAACGGCAACCCGACCAACTTCTTCGCCGAGACCGAGCAGGTCGCGTTCCACACCGGGCACGTCGTCCCGGGCATCGAGTTCACCAACGACCCCCTGCTGCAGGGGCGCAACTTCTCCTACCTGGACACCCAACTCACCCGGCTCGGCGGCCCGAACTTCGCCCAGATCCCGATCAACCGGCCGCACGCGCCGGTGAACGACAACTCGCGCGACGGCTTCCACCAGGCGGCCGTGCACGAGGGGCTGGCGCCGTACAAGCCCAACAGCGTGGACGGCGACTCCCCCGCCGTCGCCGACGCCGCGCACGGCGGATACGTCAACGTGCCGCGGAAGGTCGAGGGCGAGGTGGTGCGCGGCGCCGCCGCGTCTTTCGACGACCACTTCTCACACGCGGCGCTGTTCTACGCCAGCCTGTCCGACCTCGAGAAGCGGCACACCGCCGAGGCCTACACCTTCGAGCTCGGCAAGGTCTACGAGCAGGCGATCAAGGAGCGCGCGCTCACCGTGCTCGCGAAGATCGACACCGGCCTGTGCGCCCAGGTCGCCGCCGGGCTCGGCCTGCCTGCGCCGTCCGGCACGCCGGCCGAGCACCTCGCACCGTCGCCGGCGCTCCGCCAGATCACCGACGTTCCCTTCCCGATCACCGGTCGCCTCGTGGGCGTCGTAGCCGGTCCGGACGCCGACCTGGCCGGCATCGCCGCGCTGCGGACGGCGCTGGAGGCCGAGGGGGCCATGGTCAAGGTGATCGCCCCGGTCGGCGGGAAACTCGGCTCGGGCACGGACACCCAGGTCATCGAGCGGACGTTCGTCACCGGCCGCTCGATCGAGTTCGACGCGGTGGTCGTGGCCGACGGCGCGCCCAAGGACAACGACCTCAAGGCCGTCGTCCTGCTGCAGGAGGCGTTCCGCCAGCTGAAGGCGTTCGGCAGCTGGGGCGACGGCGCCGACGTGCTGACCGCCGCCGGCATCGACACGTCGGGGCCCGGCGTGCTCGGCGCGGACAGCGGGGCCGCCCTGGCCGCGGACCTGATCGCCGCGATGGGGATGCACAAGGTGTGGGAGCGGGCGGACCTGGTGACCGCCTCGGCGGTGCCGCCGGCCGCCTGACAGCCGACGGCACGCCGTTGAGCAGGACGGGGACGCACTCTCCCGTCCTGCTCAACCCGGACACAGCCGGAGCGGGTCCACAACGAGTCACCCCTCGCCGTCCGCTCTCCGCGGGTGGGACCGGTCGGCGTCCGGTGCCGGTCCGGATGCCGTCGGCCTCCCTAGCGTGATCCTCTCGGACCGCGGGCTCGACGTCCCACCCGGAGGCGGCCATGTACCGGCGACTGGCAGTCGTGGGGCGGTGACCGTGGGACTCGTGCCCGGCACCGCAGCAGCGGGCCCCGGTTTCGGCGCTCACGCCGAGCCCGCCCCCGGCGCCCCGGGCACCGGCGACCCGTACGTCCTCCTCGACGGCAACGGCGGCTACGACGTCGGGCACTACGACCTCGACCTGCGCTACGACCCGGCGACCGACGTCCTCGGCGGGACGGCGATCGCCGCCCAGGCGCTGTCCAGTTCCAACCTCGACCTCCGGGGCCTGGACGTCGAGGCGGTGACCGTCGACGACCACGTCGCCACCTGGACCCGGGACGCCGGGGAGCTGACCATCACCCCGCGTCGTGCCCTGCGGGAGGGCCGCGAGTTCACCACCGTCGTCACCTACAGCGGGGTCCCGCAGACGTTGTACGACGAGTTCGGGGCCAACGGCTTCATTCCCACCGACGACGGCGCGATCGTGGCCGGTGAGCCCGACGGTGCCGACACCTGGTTCCCGTCCAACGACCACCCGCTCGACCCCGTCTCCATCGACGTGACGGGCACCGTCCTGAAGGGCTTGGAAGCGCTGTCCAACGGGGTGCTGCGGGGCCAGTCCACCAGCACGGCTGGACTACCTGGCGCTGCACGCCCACGAGCCGATGGCGACCTACCTGGTGACCCTGGCGATCGGCGAGTACGACGTGCACGCCTACGAGGCCGACGGGATCCGTTACTGGGACGCCGTGGACGTCGGCCTGTCCGACCCCACCACCGACGGCAGCACCCCGCTGGGCGTGCAGGCGAGCGCGTCCCTGGCCCGCCAGCCGAAGTTTCCTGTCCGAGCACCTCGATCCCTATCCGTTCCGGGCGGCCGGCGGCATCGTCGACACGCCCCGGAGCCCGGGTTCGCCCTGGAGACCCAGACCCGGTCGTCTACGCAGCCGGCTTCTTCGGCGACCCCGCGTCCGGCGACCTCGTCGTGGTGCACGAACTGGCCAACCAGTGGACCGGGGACCTGGTCCGGCTGGCCCGCTGGCAGGACATCTGGCTCAACGAGGGCTTCGCCACCTATGCCGAGTGGCTGTGGGCCGAGCACGAGGACGTGGCCACCGTCCAGGAGCAGTTCGACCAGTTCGCCGCCATCCCCGCCGACGACCCGCTGTGGACGCTGGCCCCCGGCGACCCCGGTCCGGGCACCGACCAGCTGTTTCGGTGACGCGGTGTACACCGGGGCGCGATGACGCTGCACGCGCTGCAGCTGGCGGTCGGGGACGACACGATGCTGCGCATCGTCCGGGAGTGGACGTCGTTCTACGCCGGGGAGGCCACCACCACCGAGGACTTCATCGCTCTGTCCGAGGAGGAGTCCGGGCAGCAGCTCGACGAGCTGTTCCGGATCTGGCTCTACACCCCGGGCAAGCCCGCGGTCCTGGGCTGAGCTCCCGGCCGGCCCGGCGGCCCGGGCGGACGGCGTGCCGTCCGCTCAGACCGCCGGGCCGCCGGAGGGGCCGAAGCGCTCCACCCGGATCGCCGCCGGTGCCACGCCCATCCCGACCAGCAGCTGGCTGGCCGACTCCGCGAACGGCGTCGACCCGCAGACGAGCGCCACCTGGCCGGATTCCCACAGCGGCAACAGGTCCATCGCGGTGAGCCGCGCGGCCGGCCGGATGCCGTGCGGCTCTCTCGTGGTCACCACCAGGGCGCCGGCCGCGACGAGCTCGTCGGCGTAGGGCAGCTCGGCCAGCGTGCGGGCCGACACCGCCACCCGCAGCAGGTCCTCACCGCCGATGTCCCGGGCGTGCCGGACCATCGCCACCAGCGGGACGACGCCGCTGCCGCCGCCGACCAGCAACGCCGGCTCCTCGCCGTCCCAGACGAACCAGCCGCCGATCGGCCCGCGCACGTCCAGCACGTCCCCGGGCTCGACGACGTCAACGAGGTAGCCGGACACCTCACCTTCGTCCAGCCGTTCCACGAACAGCTCGACCAGCGGGTCGCCGGGCGCCGAGGCCACCGAGTAGGATCGCTGGGCGGTGTACCCGTCCTCGGCGGTCAGCCGCACCACGTAGTGCTGACCGGGCAGGTGGTCGACCCGGTCGGCGACGTCCAGCCGGAGCTCCACCGACCGGGCCACCGGACGGCTGACCCCCGCGACCGTCGCGGTCCGCCAGCCACCGGCCGGTGCCCGCAGCCGCCGTTGCGGCTGGGCGTCAGTCACCCTGGTACCGCTGCTGGCGCCACGGGTCGCCGCGGTCGTGGTAGCCGTTTTGCTCCCAGAAGCCCGGCTGGTCCCGGGCCATCAGGGTCAGCTTGGAGATCCACTTCGCGCTCTTCCAGAAGTACAGGTGCGGGACGAGCAGTCGGACCGGCCCACCGTGCTCGATCGGCAGCGGCTTGCCGTCGTACTCCCAGACCACCCACGCCTTGCCGCCGGTGACGTCCTCCAGCGGCAGGTTGGTGTTGTAGCCGGTCTTGGACGTCGCCATCACGAACCGGCCCTCGGGGGTGGGCCGGGCGATGTCCAACAGCGAGTCCACGCTGATCCCGCCGAAGCGCGTGCCGAACTTCGACCAGGTGGTGACGCAGTGGATGTCGCCGCGGTACTCGGCCCCCGGCAGCTGGTGCGCCTCGTCCCAGGTCCAGGTGGTCGGCTTCTCCACCTGACCGTCGACGGTGATGCTCCACGTCTCGGGGCTGATCCGGGGCGTCGGCTCGGCGGTGAGCACCGGCCAGTCGGCTCCGGCGTCGTACTGACCGGGAGGCAGCCGCGGGTCACGCGGCGCCCGGCTGCGGCCGAGGAAACCTCGGGTGGGTCCTGCCACGTCGTCGTCCTCTCCTGGGGGCTGGGCTGATCTCACCCGATCCTGCCCGGTGTCCTCCGGCGCTGCCTCCTCTCCCCCGGACCAGTGCGTGCGCTGAGGCTCGCCTTACATGAGGCGAGTCACGCCGCGTTCACCTGGGTATCACCTGGGCAGTGGGCATACCTTGTTCAGCGTGGCGACAGTGACGACGCAGCAGGCTCCACCGAGGGCTCCCAAGACCGGGCGGTTCAGCAGCTCGGTGGTCAAGAAGGCCGTGATGGCGGTCAGCGGGATCATCATGGTGCTGTTCCTGATCGCGCACATGATCGGCAACCTGCACGTGTTCCAGGGAGCTGAAAGCTTCAACGACTACTCCGAGTGGCTCCGGTCCTTCGGTGAGCCGGCGTTCCCGCCGCGCACGCTGCTGACGGCCATCGAGGTCGTGCTGACCATCTCGGTGCTGGCCCACATGTGGGCGGCGTACTCGCTGTGGGCCCAGGCGCGCCGCGCCCGCCCGGTGGCCTACGTCAGCAAGAAGCGGGTGCAGCAGAGCTTCGCCTCCCGCACCCTGCGATGGGGCGGGACGATCATCCTGCTGTTCATCATCTGGCACATCCTGGACATGACGTTCGGGGCGGTGAACCCCGAGGGCACCGACAGCTCGCCCTACGACCGGCTCGTGGCCAGCTTCGAGAACATCCCGATCACCCTGTTCTACGTGGTGGCGCTCATCCTGCTCGGCCTGCACCTCCGCCACGGGATCTGGAGCGCCACGCAGACCCTGGGGCAGACCACCAAGCGCCGGGAGCGGTCGGTCAACGCGATCGCCATCGTCTTCTCGACACTGCTCATCGCCGGCTACCTCGTGGTCCCGGCGGCCGTCGCATTCGGACTCGTGGACTGAGACAGGAGCCCCTGATGTCCCTCGAACTGTTCTCCGTCGGCGACCCGATCGCCGACACCAAGGCACCCGCCGACGTTCCGGTCCCCGAGCAGTGGAACGAGCGGAAGTTCGGCGCCCGGCTGGTCAATCCGGCCAACCGCCGCAAGCTGTCGGTCATCATCGTGGGCACCGGACTGGCCGGCGGCTCGGCCGCCGCGACCCTCGCCGAGGCCGGCTACCGCGTCAAGAGCTTCTGGTTCCAGGACAGCCCCCGCCGGGCGCACAGCGTCGCCGCCCAGGGCGGGATCAACGCGGCGAAGAACTACCGCAACGACGGCGACAGCGTGCACCGGCTGTTCTACGACACGGTCAAGGGCGGTGACTTCCGCTCCCGGGAGAGCAACTCCTACCGGCTGGCCGAGGTGAGCGCCAACATCATCGACCAGGCGGTGGCCCAGGGCGTGCCCTTCGCCCGCGAGTACGGCGGCCTGCTGGACAACCGGTCCTTCGGTGGCGCGCAGGTGTCCCGCACCTTCTACGCCCGCGGCCAGACCGGCCAGCAGCTGCTCTACGGCGCCTACCAGGCCCTGGAGCGCCAGATCGGGCTCGGCAACGTCGAGACGCACCCGCGCACCGAGATGCTGGACCTGATCGTCGTCGACGGCCGGGCCCGGGGCATCGTCGCCCGGGACCTGATCACCGGTGAGATCAGCAGCCACTTCGCCGACGCCGTGGTGCTGGCCAGCGGTGGGTACGGCAACGTCTTCTACCTGTCGACCAACGCCAAGGGCTCCAACGCCACGGCGATCTGGCGGGCACACAAGCGTGGCGCGTACTTCGCCAACCCCTGCTACACCCAGATCCACCCCACCTGCATCCCCGTGCACGGCGAGTACCAGTCGAAGCTCACGCTGATGAGTGAGTCGCTGCGCAACGACGGCCGCGTCTGGGTGCCCAATGAGCGCGGCGACTCGCGGGACCCCCGCCAGATCCCCGAGGACGAGCGCGACTACTTCCTCGAGCGCAAGTACCCCGCGTTCGGCAACCTGGTGCCCCGTGACATCGCCTCCCGGCAGGCGAAGAACGTCTGCGACGAAGGCCGCGGCGTGGGCCCCAACGGGCTGGGCGTGTACCTCGACTTCACCGATGCCATGCAGCGGCTGGGCCGCCCGGCCATCGAAGCCAAGTACGGCAACCTCTTCGACATGTACGCCCAGATCACCGGCGAGGACCCGTACGAGACCGGGATGCGGATCTACCCGGCCGTGCATTACACGATGGGCGGCCTGTGGGTCGACTACGACCTGCAGTCCAACATTCCCGGCATGTTCGTGATCGGTGAGGCCAACTTCTCCGACCAGGGCGCCAACCGGCTGGGTGCCAGCGCGCTGATGCAGGGGCTGGCCGACGGCTACTTCGTCCTGCCCAACACGATCGCCAACTACCTCGCCGACGGCCCCTTCCCCAAGGTCGAGGCCAGCCACCCGGCGGCGGTCGAGGCCGTGGAGGCCATCAAGGCGCAGACGGCGAAGCTGCTGTCGATCAAGGGGACCCGCACCGTCGCCTCGTTCCACCGCGAACTGGGCAAGCTCATGTGGGACCTGTGCGGCATGGAGCGGTCGGAGGAGAGCCTTCGCAAGGCGCTGGACCGGATCCCCGAGCTCAAGCAGGAGTTCTGGACCAACGTCAAGGTCTCCGGCGAGCAGGGCACCTTCAACCAGAACCTCGAGCACGCGGCCCGGGTCGCCGACTTCATCGAGCTTGCCGAGCTGATGTGCGTCGACGCGCTGCACCGCAACGAGAGCTGCGGCGGGCACTTCCGGGCCGAGAGCCAGACTCCGGAGGGCGAGGCGCTGCGCGACGACGACAACTTCGCCTACGCGGCCGCGTGGGAGTACACCCCGGACGGCGTTCCGCCGGTGCTGCACCGCGAGGTCCTCGAGTACGAATACATCCACCTGGCACAGCGGAGCTACAAGTGAATCTGACCCTGAAGGTCTGGCGGCAGGTCAACCCCGCCGTCAAGGGCAAGATGGTGAGCTACCACCTCACCGACGTCTCGCCCGACATGTCGTTCCTCGAGATGCTCGACGTCCTCAACGAGCAGCTCATCCTCGACGACGACGACCCGATCGCCTTCGACCACGACTGCCGTGAGGGCATCTGCGGCTCCTGCGGCCTGATGATCAACGGCATCGCGCACGGCCCGGAGCAGACCACCACGTGCCAGCTGCACATGCGGTCGTTCTCCGACGGTGACGTCATCGACATCGAGCCGTGGCGATCGGGTGGTTTCCCGGTGGTCAAGGACCTGGTGGTCGACCGGTCGGCGTTCGACCGGATCATCGCCGTCGGCGGGTTCATCACTGCACCGACCGGCACCGCCCCGGAGGCGCACGCGGTAGCGGTGCCGAAGCAGGACTCCGACGCCGCGTTCGACGCCGCCACCTGCATCGGCTGCGGCGCCTGCGTCGCCGCCTGCCCGAACGGCTCGGCGATGCTGTTCACCGCCGCCAAGGTGTCCCACCTCGGGCTCATGCCGCAGGGCCAGCCGGAGCGGGACGCCCGGGTGCTGAAGATGGTGGCGCAGCAGGACGCCGAGGACTTCGGTGGCTGCACCAACATCGGCGAGTGCTCCGCCGTCTGCCCGAAGGGCATCTCGATGGAGACCATCTCCCGGCTCAACCACGACCTGCTCGGCGCGCTGCGCGCCGGGGCGGTGCCGACCAGCTGAACCCGGCCCATGTCCGTCTTTCGTGCGGTGGAGCGGTCTGGCGGCCCGGCGCGATCATTGCTCGCAGTGTGCGGGTGGGGCCGGGCGTGGCCAACGGGGGCGCTCGATCAGCGACCCGAGCTGGCACAGGTCGGCCTCGCTATGGCGCGGTCCGATGAGCTGGGCACCCACGGGCAACCCGTCGCCGTCCGCCCCCACCGGCACGCTGAGCGCGGGATGTCCCGTGACTGACGCCAAGGCGGTGAGCCGCGAGTACGCCGCTGTCACCGGTTCCGCCCTGGCCCCGATGCCGACGGTGTCCGCGCTGGGCGGGGCCGCGGTCACCGGCACGGACGGCAGCAGGAGCGCGGCGAGCCGCTGTGCGCGCAGCATTGCATCGACGTCGCGGCGCAGCTGGGCCGCCACCCGCAGCGCGAGAACGTAATCGGTCCCGAGCACCCCGGCTCCAGCACGCAACAGCGCCGCAGTCTCGGGTGTGAGCGCGTCGTCGGCGAGCAACTCCGGCGTGGCCCAGTGAGTCGCCGCCTCGACCATCATGATCACATAGCTCGCCGGGCGGGCGAGGCGGGCTCGCGTCAGCTCGACGTCAACGACCTCCACCCCGGCCGCGGATAAGCGCGCGGCGGTGGCCTGCAGGGCCCGCTGGACGGCGGGGGCGACCCGGTGCGTGCACTCGCTGGCCAACCGTCCGACCCGTAGACCGGCGGTGCCGGCCGGAGCCGAATGCGGCAACGCGCTCAGGACCTGGTGGGCAAGCAGACAGTCGGCCGCGGTGCGGGCGATCGGTCCCACCGTGTCGAGGGACGGCGCGAGCGGGGACACGCCCTGCATCGGCACGGCGCCGGCGGTCGGGCGCAGCCCGGCCACCCCGCATAGTGCGGCGGGGATGCGGATCGAGCCGCCGGTGTCGGTGCCCAATGCGAGGCGGACGATGCCCGCCGCGACCGCCGCGGCTGAGCCGCCACTCGAGCCGCCGGTGCCTCGCGCCAGGTCGTGAGGGTTGCGGCAGCCCGGGGTGAGCACTCCCCAGGCGAGTTCATGCATGCGTGTACGACCGATGAGGACGCCGCCGGCCTCGGTCAGCCGCTGCCAGACCACCGCATCGGTGGGGGCCACCCTGGCTGCGGAACCGGTGGTCCCGTTGCCGACCCGCTGCCCTGCGACGTCGATGTTGTCCTTGATCGCGACGGGCAGCCCCTGCAGCGGCCCCGGTGCGGCGAGGTTGGCCGCGGCGTCCTCGTACAACGCGACGAACGCGCCCAGTTCGATGGCCGACCGCGCCCTCGCCAGTGCGTCGGCGACCCCCCGCGGCCGCGACTCCGCCGGCCGCATCGGCCGCGGCAACCCCTTCCTGTCCACCCCGGTCTCCTCGACCGTTGGCAGCAGTCCGTCGACATCCAAGTGGCGAGCGGCCTCCCGGAGCGCCCGGACGGCGCTGGCTACGGGATCAGCCACGCGTGGGCCCAGCACCGGACCACCCGTCCAGGTTGCGGGTGCGTTCCTCGCGCAAGCGAGCGAGCAAGTCCCCGCTTGCGACGATGTCCCGGGTCCGGGTCACCGCGGCTGGTTGGAGGTCGCGCAGTTGCAATGCCAGCTCCGCAGCCCGTGCCCACGGGTCTCCGGCGACCTCGGTGACGACGCCGACGGCCTCGGCCTGCTCGGCCGTGAGACGTCGTCCGGTGAGGGTGAGATCCAGTGTCCTGGCGCGTCCGACCAGGCTGGGCAGGATCCAGGCGCCGACGGCCAAGCCGTGTCCGGGTCCCAGCCAGCGCAGCCAGGCGCGGGGCGAGGCGATCCGCAGGTCCGCCGCGGTCGCAAGCTGGGCCCCGCCGCCGACCGCCGGACCGTCGAGGACGGCGATCACGGGGGCCGACCGACAAACCATTACCTCGTAGCAGGCGTAGAGGCGATCAGAGACGCGCGCTCGTTCGTCGTCCGGGATGTGCAGGTCGGCACCGGCGCAAAAGATGCCCGGCGTCGTGCTACCGAGCAGTGCTATGTGACTGGGGTCGGTCTGCAACGCATCGATCAACGCGTCCACCGTCTGCGAGTCGACCGCGTTACGTCGCTCGGGACGGTTGAGCCGAATCCGGACGACGCCGTCCGCCGCCGGCTCGTAGACCAGTGGCGACGAGAACACGGGACGCCCCTTTCTGGAGATCTCATGACGGCTGGACATCGCGGGAGGGCGGGAGGAACCGCGCTTCGAAGCTTGTTCCCGAGCGAGAGGAGGATGATATACCGGAGTCGCGCTGCGGCGACGTTTCTTCGCTCGGCAGCTGCCTGACGATCGAGGTAGAAGAATCTTCAGCAGCTCATCGGCTGCCAGCTCCCCTGTCCGCGAGCGGGCACCTACCGACGAGAGCCCGGACGACGGCGTCGCCGCTTCGACCGCACTCAGCGAGCGCGGCCGGACGCCGCTCCGCGCACCGTGATGATATCGCCGTCGTCGTCTCGGTGAGCTGTCTCGTCATGATCCCCACCCGCCTTCCCGCATACGGCGTTCTACTTCTTCGACGTCCCGCGCTCGCTTGGAGGGACCATCCCCGCCCCTGTGCGGGGCGACGCGACGCGACGCGAGGTACCATCATCGCCGGGAGCGCGACTGGCATGCCTGGGCTGCGACTGAATACGGGCGCCGCCGCACACCGCATGACAGCCCGCAATGATCCGAGGGAAGTCCATTGTCCACCTTCAGCAGCAAGACCGACATGGTGACGGCCACGCTGCGCGAGTTGATTTTGGTGGGCGATCTCAGACCGGGCGAGCAACTTCGTCAGCGCGAACTGTCGGCACGCCTCTGCGTGAGCCAGACGCCGGTTCGAGAGGCCCTTCGCCGGCTGGAGTCGGAGGGGCTCGTCGTCTCCGACTCCTACCGTGGGTCCACCGTCGCCGAAGCTGGACTAGGCGCGACGGAGGAGAACTACCAACTGCGGGCGGCATTGGAAGGATTGGGCTCCTCGCTTGCGGCAGCGGTCATCACGGAGCCACAGCTGGCATCGCTCGAGGCGATGAACAGGCGGCTGACCGAGGTGACCTCCGATCACGAGCAGTACGCAGAACTAAATCGCAAGTTCCATTTTGCGGTGTATGAGTACGCCAATAGCCCCCTCCTGCTTTCATTGATGCGGCTGCTCTGGCAGTCAATGCCGGGCGGACCGAAGGTGCTGCGGTCGCACGCGGAGTCGGTCGCCCAGCACGGCACGCTCCTCGATGCTCTTCGTGATCGCGATGCAGAACGGGCGGCGGAAGTGACCCGGAGGCACATCCTCGGGTCAGCCCATCTTGACAGCGGGACCGGCGAGGAGTTGGCGGAGCGGGGAACCGACTACGCGCCTACGCCGCCCGGGGAGTCACCCAACCGGTGACTCGTTCTCGTCGGCTATTGCACGGGAGCCGTCAGCTTCATGGGCGCTGCTCACACCGATCAGTCGGCGGAGCGTCTGAGTATCCGCTCTGAGCAGCTGAGGGCGGTCGGTCTCATAGATGACCTGGCCCCTGCTCAGGATAAGGGCGCGATCCACCCGCTCAAGGGTGAAGCCAACCTTCTGTTCCACCAGAAGTGCCGATGTTCCGCGCCGGCGCAACTCATCGATAGCCTCTCCCATGCGGCCGACCGTCTGCGGGTCCAGGCCTTCCGTCGGCTCGTCCAGCAACATCAATTTCCCATTGCAGACCATCGCCCTGCCCATCGCGAGCATCTGCTGCTGCCCTCCACTCAGCTTTCCCGCGGGCACGCTCCAGCGCTCCCGAAGAGCCGGGAAGTACTCCAGCACTTCGTCCGCGGTCCAGTCCCGGTCGC
Organism: Modestobacter sp. DSM 44400; assembly: GCF_900107175.1. Taxonomy (GTDB): domain Bacteria; phylum Actinomycetota; class Actinomycetes; order Mycobacteriales; family Geodermatophilaceae; genus Modestobacter. The sequence continues at coordinate 103,552 of NZ_FNOZ01000006.1, forward strand.
CGACCCGGCGGCTGGCTATACGAAAGTTTTCCCGCACGGTCAGGGAGGGAAAGATCCGATGACCCTGGGGAACCAGCGACATCCCCAGCCGAGAAATCCGCTCGGCTGCCAGGGAGGAGATCCGTCGACCCCGGAAGGTGACCTGCCCTCGCCGCGGCTTCAGCAGGCCTGCGACGGTGTGCACCAGCGTCGACTTGCCCATCCCATTACGCCCGAGCAGGCCGACAACCTCACCCTCCCCGACCGAGAGGCTCGTCCCGTGGAGGATCTGGCTCGACCCGTAGTAGGTGTCGACGCTGTCGATCTCAAGCATCGGACATGTCTCCTAGATAGACCTGCAGCACCTCTTGGTTCACCGCGACCCGTCCCGGGACGTCCTCGGCGAGGACGCTTCCCTGATGCAGGACGGTGACGCGGTCCGCGAGGGCAAAGGCGACCTCCATGTCATGCTCGATCATGATGATCGTGATGTCCCTCGGCAGTGCAGCCAACAGATTGGTCAGGCGGATGGCGTCAGCAGGTGCCAGCCCGGCCGTGGGCTCGTCGAGCAGCAACACCCGCGGCTGCTTGCTCATGGCGAGCACGATCTCCATGACGCGCTGCTGCCCATAGGCCAGCTCGCGCACGGGCCAGTCGGCGAGGTCGGAGAACTCCCACTCGGTCAGCAGGGCATTCGTTCTGGCCCTGATCCCCGGTAGCGATCCCAGGTCCCGCCAGAACACCCGCCGCGACCTGGCTTCCGACGCCAGGGTGATCTCGATGTTCTGCCGCACGGTCAGTTCGTCGAACAGGTTGTTGATCTGGAAGGTACGGGCCAGACCCATCCGGGCACGTTGGTACGCGGGCTTCCTGGTCACCTCGCGTCCGAGCATCTCCACCGAGCCTTTCGACGGGCGAAGTTGTCCTGCGAGCACGTTGAACAGCGTCGTCTTTCCCGCACCGTTGGGTCCGATGAGCACTCGGCGCTCCCCGACCGGAACCTCGATCGTGACATCACTATTGGCGAGAAACGACCCGAACCGCGTGTCTATGCCCCGTGCTGCGATCGCCATATCCGTCACGTGTGCCGCTCCTCCACCAAATCGTCGGTATCGGCCGGCACCGCGACGTCGGTCTCTCCGGCAGCGGCGCGCGTGGGCGACTCGGCGGTCTTGCGTCGCGCCCTCCGTCGCAGGTAGGCGATGCGACCGAGTATCCCATCGCTCATGAACAGCGCGGTCAGGACATAGACGATCCCGAGGACAAAGGTCCACCGTGATGTAAGCGTGCTGACATAGAGTTCCAGGGACAGGATGACAGCGGCTCCGAGGAACGGTCCGAAGAAGAACGCTGCACCACCGAGGATGGCGAAGACCATGACTTCCGCACTGAGCAGGAACGCCATGTTGGACGGGGAGGCGCTACCGAGCAGGTATGCGTCGAGCAGCCCCGCCACCGCCGAGAAGGCACCCGATACCGCGAAGGCATAGACACGGTAGCTGCCCACCCGGTAACCGGTCGCGGCCAGTCGGGACTCGCTTTCACGCAATCCCGTGATCGCCATGCCGACAGGGGAACGCATGAATGCCCACATCAGTGACAATGAGACCACCACCATTGCCAGCGCAAGCCAGTAGAAGGCCGACGCGGAACCCGGGATCGGAACACCCTCGCGTGTGATGCCCGAGATTCCGTTGTCACCACCGGTCAACTCGACCTGCTGGAACGCGAGCCCGTACGCGGCCTGAGCCAGGGCAAGTGTCAACAGAAGGAGATAGATCCCCTTGGCTCTCAGATTGAACAAGCCGAAAACGACGCCGAGCGCCGTACCCGCCACGAGTGTCAGGACCACGATGACCACGAACGGTAGATCCGACCGCGTGCTGGCGATACCAACCACATACGCACCCAGGCCGAAGAATGCAGCGTGTCCGAGCGACGGCATTCCGCCGAACCCGAACACGATATTGAACGCTGTGGCGAACAGCCCGAGAGCCAAGATCCGCGTCGCCACGAACAGGTAGAAACTCGGAAGGACGAACGGTAGAGCCAGAAGCACGAGCAGGAGCACGCCAAGGACGACCGCGGAGCGCAGGCGTCGGCTCTTCACGTGATCCCCTGGCGACGGCAGGTTCATCGCGACTCCACCTTCCCCAGCAGTCCGTTCGGTCGGAACGCAAGAAAGAGCGCGACCGGGGCGTAGATGGTGAACAGGGACCACTCAGGGAACAGCACCTTGCCGAACTGGTCGAGCAACCCCACGGCGAACGCGGCGATCAACGCTCCCGGCACCGAGCCCAGGCCTCCGACGACAACCACCACGAGGGCGAGTAGGAGAACGTCGAGGCCGGTGTCGGGCGACAAGCTCGTCAATGCCCCTCCCCAGACTCCTGCGAAGGCCGCCAGCGCGGTTCCGGCGCCGAAGACGAGAAGGAAGATCAGGGGCACCCGGATCCCGATGGTGCGGGCAATCTCCTGGTCGTCGACGGCGCTCCGAACCTTCGCCCCGATCGAGGAGAAGCGCAGGAACGCCATGATGAGGGCAGCAAGGACGAGCGCCAGGACAATCAGGAACGCGCGGAACTTGGGGAAGATCACTGATCCGAAGAGTTGCATCGAACCCTCCAACCCGGCAGGCGTCGGGGGGGAGATCGGGCTGCCCCCGTACTGCGTCAGGAGCAGATCACCGATCATCAGCGAGACGCCGACGGTGAGGATGATCTGGGGCAGCTCCTGGTTCAGCAGCCGATGGAGCAGCAACCGCTCCACGAGCATGCCGATCACGGCGGTCACAACTACTGCGACTACCAGGGACAACCAATAGCTGCCCGTTCTGACGTAGAGGTCGAAGGCCAGGTAACCACCGACGAGATAGAAGGCGCCGTGCGCGAGGTTGATAGTGCGCATGAGACCGAACGTGATCGTCAGCCCACTGGCAACAAGGAACAGCAGGGAGCCGAACGCCAGGCCGTTCAGGACATTGGACAGCCATACCATGTCGACTCTCCGACTACTTGGCCCACGTACCCTTGAGCTTGTCGTACGGCGGGAACTGCAGGTACTCGTCCACGTCGTAGGTGTAGAACTGATTCACGGCCGGCACAGTGTCCACCACCTTGTTGACCCACTTGCCGTCCTGCTTGGTGACCTTTCGCATGTACACGTCGTAGATGGCCTGCCCGTACTCATCGAACCGCAGGGCGCCGCGCGGAGCGTCGATGGACACATTGCGCATCGCATTGGTGATTCCATCGCCCGTCGGCTCCCCCTTGACATCGGAGAGCGCAGCCTCGAGCGCCTGGGCGGCGGCCCAGCCGTCCTCGGCGTACTGGTTCGTCGATCGGTCGTACTTTTCAGTCCACGCGTCGACGAACGTCTTGTTGGCGGGGTTATCGATGACCGGGGAATAATGAAGGCTGCTCATCACACCGTCAGCCGTCTCGCCCATCGTCGGGAGGAGCTGCTCATCGGTGGTGGATCCCTGCGCAAAGATGGGCGTGTCCAGCCCGAAGCCCCGGTAGGCCTTGAGGAAGCGGACGGCGTCGCTGCCGGGGGTCACCGCGAAGACCACGTCGGCGTCACGGTTGATCTGGGTGACGTAGGGAGCCCAGTCCTGCGTGGCCAACGGTGCATACAGTTCCTGCACGACCTTGCAGCCGGCATCCTCATACGTTCGCGCGAAGCCCCCGGAGGCCTCCCAGCCGAACGAGTAGTCGAGCCCCACGATGGCCGCGGTCTTCAGACCGAGCTCTTTGCACACGTAGTCGCCGGCCGGCATGGTGTCCTGCGAACCGGTGTAGGACACGCGGAAGAGGTTGCCGCCCTTGGTCCGCGTGAGCCCGTCAGCACCCGCGACGGTGATCATGAGGGGAACGCCAGCACTCTCGAGATAGGGAGCTACGGCGTAAGCGACCCCTGAGTTGACGAGGCCGATGACGATGCCCGCGCCCTCCTGCTGGACGAGCTGGCGCGCCTTCGTCGTGGCCACGCCGGGATCGTTTGCCGGGTCTTCTTTCACCACGTTGATCCCGTAGTCGCTGAGCTGCCCACCCTTGCTGTCCAGGTACAGCTCGAATCCAGCGTTGACGTCCTCCCCGAGGGCGGCGAACGGACCGGTCAGGGGATTGAGCAGACCGACGGTGAGAGAGCCGTTCGCGCCCTCCTGAGCGCTGCCGCTCCCGCTGTCGGCCGACACCCCACCGCTCGACGGCGCTTGGCTGCCACACCCGGCAAGAGCCAGGGTGGCCGCTGTGAGGGCCACCAGTGGGCGAGTCGCGCGCCGTTTGCTCATGTTCGCTCCTTCGATGGTTGATTCAACGTTTGGTATACCATGCGAGGACCAACGTGGCTAGCGTCACACAATCACTCGTGATGCCGGACAGGATTCCTTCTGCGTGCGCGGGGCCCGAGGAGAAACCGCGAGGGCCCGATGTGCTCGATCACGTCCGACTCCGGGAAGTTATCGGCCTGATCCCTGTTCCAGTGGCGGCGAATCGGGCGGACCGACTCGGCTCCCGTGGCCCCGGTTCTGACCCAACCGCATCAGTCGCTCCCCGCCTGAGTCAACGGGTACGACCGGCCGAGAGGTCGCGGCCAGCGCCGGCAGAGCTCTCCGGCCAGCAAGGTACCAACTTGGCCCCGGAACGGGTATACCAGCTGCAACAGCTCAGAGCGCCGGCCACGCAGGCGCCTCACCGTCAAGGAGAGCCGTGAAGCCAGCCCCGTTCACCTACCACCGCGCCCATGACGTCCGAGGCGCGGTCGAGTCCCTCCATGAGCTCGGGGAGGACGCCAAGCTCATCGCCGGCGGGCAGAGCCTGGTCGCGATGATGAACTTCCGGCTGGCCCGACCCAGTGCGCTGATCGATGTCAACCGCATCGACGCGCTGCGCTACCTGCGTCGCGACGGTGAGGGCCTGCGAATCGGGGCCCTGACCACGCATCACACGGTGGAGTCCAGCGGTTCCACCGCCGCGCTGGCGGGCTTCGGCGTGCTGTCGCACGCGGCGCGCTGGATCGGCCACTACCCCATCCGTACACGGGGCACGATCGGCGGGAGCATCGCGCACGCCGACTCCACGGCCGAGTGGTGCCTGTTGGCGGTGCTGCTGGACGCCCAGATCGTGGTCCGCGGTCAGGTCGGAGAACGTTCGGTCGCCGCAGCGGACTTCTTCCACGGCTTCCTGACCACCGCCCTGGAACCCGAGGAGATGATCGTCGAGATCCTCTTCCCGCGGCCGGCACCACACGCGGCGCTGAGTGAGTTCGCCCAGCGCAAGGGCGACTTCGCGATTGTGGCCGCGGCCGTCGACCTCGACGTCGAGGATGGCGTGTGCAGCGCCGGGCGGATCGCGCTGGGTGGCGTGGACGCCGTCCCGATCCGAGTGCCCGAGGCCGAGTCCCTGCTGCAGGGTGCCCCGGCCACCGCCGAGACCTTCCGGGCTGCGGCGGACGCGGCTGCCGCAGCAGTGGAGCCCGGCAGCGATGCGCACGGCGACGCCGATTACCGGCGCGGCCTCGCCCGCACCCTGATCGAGCGGGCGTGCGCCCAGGCGATCGCCGTATGAGCGGCACCGGCATCGACCCTGCCCCAGGAGAAGCGACCCTGTCCCGGGCCGGTCGGTGGATCGGCGCGAGTGTCCCCCGGCGCGAGGATCCGCGGCTGCTCACCGGCCGGGGGCGCTTCGTCGACGACCTCGACCGGGTCGGCTTGCTGCACTGCGCCTTCGTGCGCAGCTCCGTGGCCGCCGCCGGCGTCGAGCACCTGGACCTGGCCGCAACCCGGAATGTCGACGGGGTGGTTGCCGCCTACTCGGCGGCGGATCTGGCCCTCGGTGAGCTGACCGCGATCCTGGAACGGCCGGAGTTCACCGTCACCTCGATGCCGATCCTCGCCGGGGACCGGGTGCGATACGTCGGGGAGCCACTGGCGATCGTCGTCGCCGAGGACGCTTACGCCGCCGAGGACGGCGTGGACGCGGCGCTGGTCGACTACCGGCCGGGCACGGCCATCACGACAATGGACCAGGCGCTGGAGGCCGGCGCCCAGCAGGTGCACGCCGAGCTGATCGAGAACACCGTGCTGGACCTGGAGCCGTTCAGTGACCCCCACATCGGTGCGGTCTTCGACGCCGCCGCGTGCGTGGCCGAGGTGGACGTGCGCACCGGCCGGCAGAACGCGACACCGCTCGAGCCCCGCGGCTGCCTGGCCGAGTGGGACGCCCGCGACGAGCAGCTGGTCGTACACGTCTCCACCCAGGTCCCGCACCAGGTGCGCACCGCCATCGCCCGGTGCCTGCGGCTGCCCGAGCGTTCGGTGCGGGTCATCGTGCCCGACGTCGGCGGGGGTTTCGGGCTCAAGTGCGTGGTCGGCCGCGAGGAGGTGGCCGCCGCGGCGGTCGCGCTGCGGCTGCGCCGCCCGGTGAAGTGGATCGAGGACCGGCGGGACAGCCTGACCGCCAGCTTCCACGCCCGCCAGCAGGCCTACCGCGCGCGGGCCGCCTTCGACGCGGACGGCAGGATCTTGGCGCTGGAGGCTGATGTCCGCTGCGACGTGGGCGCCTATTCAGTGTTCCCGTTCACCAGCGGGGTGGAGCCGCTGATGGCAGCGACGGAGCTGCCCGGGGTGTACCGGGTGCCCCGTTACCACGTGCGGGCCCGCGGGATCGCGACCAACAAGGCGCCCACCGCCCCCTACCGTGGGGTCAGCCGCCCGCAGATCGTGCTGGTGATGGAGCGGCTGATGGAGCGCGCCGCACGGGAGTTGCACCTCGACGCGCTGGATCTGCGGCGGGTGAACCTGATCGAGGAGTTCCCCTACACCGGGATCAACGGCATCACCTACGACCCGGGCTCCTACCGGGCATCCCTGGACCTGTGCGAGCAGCAACTGCGCGATGAGGGCTGGTACGACCGGCGCGCGCAGCCGACCGCGGACGGGACCGTGCTGGGCATCGGCTACGCCTGCTTCAACGAGCGGACCGGGTACGGCACCGAGGCTTTCTCGCAACGCAAGATGACGGTGGTGCCCGGCTATGACATCGCCGGGGTGCGGATGGACTCCGACGGCACCGTCTCACTGACAACCGGCACCTCCTCGCACGGCCAGGGCCACGAGACCACGCTCGCGCAGGTGGCCGCCGACCAGCTGGGCCTGCCACCGACCGCGATCAAGGTCCGTCAGGGCGACACCGACCTGGTGACCTACGGCTGGGGCACGTTCGGCAGCAGGTCCGCGGCCATCGGCGGGGGCGCGGTGCACCTGGCCGCGGGCCGGCTGGGCGACAAGGTGCGCATCGTCGCCGCGCACCTGCTCGACGCCGAGGCCGCAGACATCGAGCTGGTGGACGGGCAGGCGCGACACCGCGACCAGCCCGAGCGTTCCCTCTCCCTCGCCGCGGTGGCCGAGATCGCCTACCTGCGCGCCCACCGGCTGCCCAAGGGCGTGGACCCGGGGCTGACTGCCGAGGCCGCCTTCGACGTCCTCACCTCAGGCACCTTCTCCAACGCCACGCACGGGGTGGTTGCCGCACTGGACCCGGCCACCGGCCAGGCGCAGATCCTGCGCTACTTCGTCGTGGAGGACTGCGGAGTGGTGATCAACCCCAGGATCGTCGACGGGCAGGTCCGCGGCGGGGTGGCCCAGGGCATCGCCGGTGCCCTGTTCGAGGAGATCCGCTACGACGAGCAGGGGCAACCCACCACATCGACCCTGATCGACTACCTGGTGCCCACGGCCACCGAGATACCCGTCATCGACATCATGCACCTCGAGACGCCCTGCACCTTCACCGAGACCGGCGCCAAGGGCATGGGGGAAGGCGGCACGATCGGCGCGCCCGCCGCCGTCCTCAACGCCGTCAACGACGCGCTCCGCGGGACCGGCGTGGAGCTGGACTCGGTTCCGATCCGACCCGACGCCGTCCACCGAGCCCTGGGGGGCAACTCGTGAAAGACCTGCAGCTGATCACTCTGACCGTCAACGGCACCGAGCACGAGCTGGTGGTGGAGTCCCGCCGGACGTTGGCCGACGTGCTCCGGCACGACCTGGGCTACACCGGCACGCACCTGGGCTGCGAGCACGGCATCTGCGGTGCGTGCACGGTGCTGATCGACGGATCGCCCGCCCGGGCCTGCCTCACCTTCGGGGTCCAGGCCGACGGCTGCTCGATCAGCACAGTCGAGGGCCTGGCGTCCGACGGTGAGCTCTCCGACCTGCAGCGCGCATTCTCCGAGCGCCATGCCCTGCAGTGCGGCTTCTGCACCCCGGGGTTCCTGATGCTGGCCGAGGCCTACCTGGCCGAGTACCCCAACCCCAGCACCGAGGAGGTCCGGGAGGTCGTCGCCGCCAACCTCTGCCGGTGCACCGGATATCAGGGCATCGTCGAGGCGATCTCCGACGTCGCGAGGTCGCGGCGGGAGTCGCGGTGACCAGCCTGCTCGGCGACCTGACGGTGGCGCCGCCGGCACCGGTGCGTCCCCGGCCGTCACCGGCGCCCCCCCGGCCGGCATCGCCCGAGCCGTCCGCCGTCCCGGACACCGAGCCACCGGCCGACGCACCGGGCCTGCCGCCGGCACCGGACGCCGGCCCCGAGCGGTCCCGGTCGGTCATCGGGTCACGGGTTCCCCGGCACGAGGACGACCGGCTGGTGCGCGGGCAGGGCAAGTTCGTCGACGACGTCGACCGGCCGCGGCAGGCACACGTCCGCATCGTCCGCTCGACCGTCGCGCACGCGCGGCTGGTCGCCGTGGACGTGGCGGCGGCCCGGGCGGTGCCCGGAGTGGTGTTCGTGCTCACCGGGGCCGACCTGATCGGGCTGCCACCCATCCCCATCCGGCTGCCCCGCGGGGACGAGCCTCCCGGGTGCCTCCAACCGGTGCTGGCCCACGACGAGGTCCGCTACGTCGGCGAGCCGGTCGCTGCGGTGGTCGCCGAGGATCCCTACCTGGCCGAGGACGCCGCCGAGCTGGTCACCGTCGAGTACGCCGACCTGCCGGTCGTGGTGGACGCCTCGACGGCCGAGCCGGCGACGGGCTTCGACGTGAGCTACGGCGATGCCGAGGCCGCCTTCGCCACGGCGAGGCACGTGGTGGAGATCGACGTGTCCGTCGGGCGGCACGCCGCGGTGCCGATGGAGCCGCGCGGCCTGGTCGCCGACTACGACGAAGCCACCGGCGTGCTCGAGATCTGGGGCGCGACCAAGGTCCCGGTGTTCAACCGCAACGTGATCGCCACGATGCTCGACCTGCCCGCCAGCCGGGTGCACCTGCACGCCATGGACGCCGGGGGCGGCTTCGGTGCCCGCGGGGAGTTCTACCCGGAGGACCTGCTGATCCCCTGGCTCGCCCGCCGGCTGCGTCGACCGGTCAAGTGGGCCGAGGACCGCGCCGAGAACCTGGTGGCGCTCAACCACTCGCGCCAGCAGCGGCACCGGATCGCCGCGGCGTTCGCCGTCGACGGCACCCTGCTGGCGCTGCGCGACCACGTGGTGCACGACAACGGGGCCTACCTGCGCACGCACGGGCTGCTGGTCCCCGAGCTCACCGTGACGATGCTGCCCGGCCCCTACCGGCTGCCCGCCTACGCGGCGCGGATCGACGTCGTCCTGACCAACAAGACCCCGTGCGGCACCTACCGGGCCCCGGGCAGGTACGAGGGCACCTTCGCCCGCGAGCATCTCCTCGACGTCGCCGCCGACCGGATCGGCATCGACCGGGCCGAAGTGCGCCGGCGCAACCTGCTGACCCCCGAAGAGCTGCCGCACCGCCGCGACCTGCGGGCGCTGGGCACCGACGTCGTCCTGGATGCCGGGGACTATCCCGGCCTGTTCGCCACCGCGTTGGCCCGCACCCGCGACTGGGCGACCGAGGCCAGGCAGCTGCGCGAGCGGGGCCGCACGGTCGGTCTGGGGTTCGCAGTCTTCCTGGAGAAGAGCGGCCTGGGCCCCCATGAGACCGCCGACGTCACCGTCGAGCAGGACGGCGAGGTCACCGTGCACTCCGGCGGCACGTCGCTGGGACAGGGCATCGAGACCGTCCTGGCCCAGATCGCCGCCCAGCGCCTGGACATCGACGACCGGGCGGTGCACGTGATCAACGGTGACACGAACCTGCAACCCTTCGGGGTGGGCTCCTGGGCCAGCCGGTCCACCGTGGTCGGAGGGAGCGCGGTCGACCTGGCCGCCACGGCGGTGCTCGAGCGCGCGCTCCAGGTCGCGGCCCGGGTACTCGGCGTGCCCGCCGAGCAGGTGCGGCTGACCGGGGGCTGCTTCTCCGCCATCGGAGAACCCGGCCGCCGGCTCAGCTGGGGGGACGTCGCCGGCGCCTGCGCGCCGGGCAGCCCGCACCTGCGGCCCGAGGACACCCCCGGGCTCTCCGCCCGCCGGGTGTTCGCCGTCGACCACATGACCTACCCCTACGGCGTGCACGTGGCGCTCGTCGACGTCGACCGGGACACCGGGCACGTGGAGGTGCTGCGCTACCTGGTCGCCTACGAGGTCGGCCGGGCGATCAACCCGACCCTCGTCGAGGGGCAACTCATCGGGGGCGTCGCCCAAGGGCTGGGCGGCGCACTCTACGAGAGCTTCGTCTACGACCAGCAGGGCCAGCCGCAGGCGACGACGTTCATGGACTACCTGATGCCCACCGCCGAGGAGGTCCCGCGGCGCGTCGACACACTCGTCACCGAGGATGCGCCCAGTCCGGGTAACCCGCTGGGCGTCAAGGGCGCCGGCGAGGGCGGGATCACCGCGGTCGCGGCGGCGACGGCCAACGCCGTCCGCGATGCCCTCGGCCTGACCGGTGATGTCGGCGCCCTGCCGCTAAGCCCGCACCGGGTCGTCGCCCTGTCCCGCTGACCGCCCTTCCATCCATCCGTCTGCAGTAGGAGATGCCATGCGCCTGACCAACGAGGTCGTCCTCCCCGCCCCACCGGAGCAGGTCTTCCGGCTGCTCAACGACGTGCAACGGGTGGCCCCGTGTCTGCCGGGGGCGACCCTGGAGGGCGCCTCGGGTGCCGACGCCTACCAGGGCAAGGTCAAGATCAAGGTCGGCCCGATCACAGCGGCCTACCAGGGCACGGTCCGTTTCCTCGAGGTCGACGAGGCCGCCAGGCGGCTCGTGCTGGACGCCAAGGGCGCGGACCAGCACGGCAGCGGCAGCGCCGAAGCCAAGGTGAGCGTGGCCATCACCGCGCACGCCGAGGGCAGCACCCTGTCGCTGGACACCGACCTGGTGATCCGCGGCAAGGTCGCCCAGTTCGGTCGCGGCGCCATCAACGAGGTGTCGCAGAAGCTGATGGAGCAGTTCGCCCGCAACCTGAGCGGCCTGCTCAGCGAGCCGGCCCCCGCGGCCGACGGCGTCGCACCACCGACCGCCGTCCCCACCCCTCGGCCCGCGGCCGGCGACGGCGCCGTACAACCCGCGGGGACCGTGGCCGGCTCGACGGACCACGGCTCGCTGAACGCGTTGTCCCTCGTCGTCCTGCCCCTGCTCAGGCGCGCCGCGCCGGTGGTGGGAGTGCTGGCCGCGGCGCTCACCGCGGTGGCGCTCGTCCGGCGGGGCGGCGGACGGGGTGTCCTGCTCGACGAGGTCGTTCCCGCCGTGATCCGCGTCGACGGGGAGCGGGTGCAGGTGCAGGTGCGCCGCCGGATCGAGACCCTCCGGCGCTGACCGGACCGGACGGCGCTGTCCGCGGGCGGGGTGCTGTGCCAGGCGCCCCTACCGGCGCACGGCACCTCCCCTGCGACGTCTTGACGCCGCCCGCCTCGCCAGGGCAGGATGGTATACCAAATAGCAAAGGGAGGCGCAGTGACGTTCGCGACCACCGACGACGGGGTCCAGCTGTACTACGAGGAGACCGGTGCCGGCACCCCGCTGGTCTTCGTGCACGAGTTCGCCGGTGACCACCGCTCGTGGGAGCCGCAGCTGCGTCACTTCAGCCGGCGCTACCGGTGCATCGTCTACGCGGCCCGGGGCTACCCGCCCTCCGACGTCCCGACCGATGAGGCCAGCTACGGCCAACTGCGGGCGGTGGAGGATCTGCGCAGCGTGCTCGACGCCGCCGGGGTCGAGCGGGCGCACGTGGTGGGCAACTCCATGGGCGGCTTCTGCGCCCTGCACTTCGGACTCCAGCATCCCGACCGCGCACTGTCGCTGGTGCTGGCCGGCTGCGGGTACGGCGCACACCCGGACAAGGAGCCGACGTTCCGGTCGGAGTCCGAACAGATTGCCCTCGCCTTCGACACGGAGGGCTCGGCCGCCATGTCCCGGTGGTACGGCCTCGGTCCGGCACGCGTGCAGTTCCTGGCCAAGGACCCCCGCGGGCACGCCGAGCACGTACAGGTGCTGGCCGAGCACGATGCCAAGGGCGCTGCGTTGACGATGCGCGCGGTGCAGAAGGCGCGGCCCTCGCTGTACGGACTGCGCGCCGAACTGGCTGCCCTTGAAGTCCCCACGCTGATCGTGGCCGGCGACGAGGACGAGGGCGTCCTGGAGACCGACCTCATGCTCAAACGCACGATCCCCCGATCGGGGCTGCTCGTGCTGCCCAAGAGCGGCCACGTGACGAACCTGGAGGAGCCGGCCGTCTTCAACGACCACGTCGAGCGCTTCCTCGGCCAGGTCGAGAACGGCCGCTGGAGCCGCCGGGACCCACGGTCGCAGAGCGCGTCCACGACCGGCGTCAAGTAAGCCCATCACCGAGAAGAGGAACAGCACATGGACCTGCAGTTGACGGGCAAGATCGCGCTGGTCACCGGCGGCAGCAAGGGAATCGGTCGCAAGTCCGCCGAGCAGTTGGCGGCTGAGGGATGCGACGTCGTCATCGTCTCACGCACCGAGTCGGAGATCCTGCAGGCCGCCCAGGAGATCGCCGCCGAGAGCGGCCGCACGGTGCTGGGCCTGACCGGCGACATGAGCGTAGCTGCGGACGTCGAGGGCGTCGTGGCGACGACGCTGGAGCGGTTCGGCCACATCGACATCGTGGTGACCTGCGCGGGCTCCTCCCCTGGCGGCCTGCTCGAGGAGCTCACCGAAGAGCAGTGGCTGGGCAGCATGCAGCTGAAGTTCCTCGGCTACGTGCGCACGGTGCGTGCCGTCATCGGCCACATGCGCGAGCGCGGCGAGGGCTCGATCGTGCTGGTCGTCGGCAACGACGGGCTCAAGCCGTCGTACTGGGAGATGACCGCCGGTGCCGCCAACGCCGCCGACATCAACTTCGCCTCCTCGGTGGCCGAGCAGTACGGGCCACTGGGCGTGCGGGTGAACACGGTCAACCCGGGACCGGTCAACACCGGCCGCTGGGAGGGCCTGGAGGCCGCCTTCGCCCGCGACAAGAAGGTTGACGCCGCACGGGCGCATGAGCTGGCCGTCAGCTCGCTGCCGCTGGGGCGGATCTGTGAGCCCGACGAGGTTGCCAACCTGGTCACCTTCCTGGCCTCACCGCGCTCGAGCTACATCAACGGGGCCCATATCCCGGTCGACGGGGGCCAGCGCAAGGCGCTGATGGACGTCTGAGCCTGCGCCACCCACCCGGGTGAAGCGGTGGCCGTCAGTCGGTGCTGGCCACCGCTTCGCCACATCCGGGACCGGTCTTCCACCGCCCGTGATCCGACCTCCCGACGCACACCGGACCGGAAGGACCCAGCATGCAACCGTTGGCAGGAGTGACGGTGGTGGACTTCACCCGCTATCTGTCCGGGCCCTACTGCACGATGATTCTCGGTGACTACGGCGCGGACGTGGTCAAGGTCGAGCGCCCGGCGGGCGGAGACGACTCACGGGACATGGCCCCGTTCGTCAACGGCGAGAGCTACCCCTCCGCGATGGTGAACCGCAACAAGCGCTCGCTGGCGCTGGACCTGAAGACTGCGGCCGGACGGCAGGTGGCGCTGGGGCTGGCTGCCCGCGCGGACATCGTGGTGGAGAACTTCCGGCCCGGGGTGATGAGCCGGCTGGGGTTGGACTACGACGCCGTGCGGGCGGTCAACCCCGAGGCGGTCTACTGCTCCATCACCGGTTTCGGGCAGACCGGACCGGAGAGCCACCGCGCCGGGTTCGACATCATCGCCCAGGGCATGAGCGGCTTCCTGCGGATGACCGGTGCGCCCGGCGGGGAACCGGCGAAGTTCGGTATCGCGGTCAACGACCTGACCGCCGGGCTGACCGCCGCGCACGCCGTCCTGGCCGGCTACATCCATCGCCTGCGCGAGGGCGGCGGTCAGTACATCGACGTCGCGCTGGTGGATGCGGGGCTGGCGCTGACGGTCTGGGAGGCAGGCTCCTGGTTCGGCGCGGGCCGTGAGCCGGCCCCGGAAGGAACCCGGCACCGGCACAACGCCCCGTATCAGGCCTTCCGGACGACGGACGGCTACGTGACGATCGGCGCCAACAACGACCGCCTGTGGACGCGTCTGTGCCGTGAGGTGCTGCACCGCCCGGACCTGCTCGAGCGTCCGGAGTACGCCGACGCGCGTTCCCGACCGCAGCATGTGGACCAGTTGACCGCCGAACTGGAGGAGATCCTGCAGCGGGAGTCGACCGACACCTGGGTGAAGGCGCTGGACGCCGCGGGCATCCCCGGGGGTCCGGTGCTCACCTACGGTCAGGCCCTGGGTCAGTCGCAGGTCGCGGCGCGGGAGATGGTCGTCGAACTCGATCACCCGGTGATCGGGCCGATGCGCGCACTGGGCATGCCGGCGAAGCTGTCGGAGACCCCGGCAACCATCCGGCGTCCCGCACCTCTGCTGGGTCAGCACAGCCGCCACGTCCTCGCCGAGGCCGGCTATGACGATGCCCAGATCGATGCCTGGGTCGCCGCCGGAACCGTGGGCGAGCCCGCGGCCAGCGGCTCACCCACCCACCACCAGGATTGACCGCCGCTCTATTCAGCCGTCAAGCCACCTCCCTATCGCTGGCCGCGCGGGACACTTTTCCAGCCGACTCTGAACCTGCAGCTGGACCACGTGCTGGGCCGTGCTCACCTTGGCGTGCTCAGCAGGTTCAGTGTCCGGCATCACCTCTGGCACCAGCGCGGCGGTGACCCCGGCCCCGTGCCGGGCCACGGCCGGAGTCCGGGCGCCGCTGACCACCACGTCATCACCCTCCGGCATCTGCGGCTCGTGCGGCCTGATGATCAACGGCATCGCGCACGGCCCGGAGCAGACCACCACCTGCCAGCTGCACATGCGGTCCTTCTCCTTGGGTGCAGCTATCGCCGGTGCTGGTGACGGGATCTAGCGTTGTACCTGGTCAGCGGCGGAGCAGTCGGCGTGGGCACCGAGACGCCTCGTGACGGAGATCTTGGCCGATTGGTCCTGTTGAGCTGGGGGTTGGGCCGGTAGCGTCTGAGGACGTGTTCGTGCGGACGTCGACTCGCCGAAACAGCGCCGGGGTACCGGCGCACCGACACCATCAGGCGCTGACCGTCGACGTCGAGGCGAATCTCGGATGAGTGCCGACCCGGGCGCGGTCTTGCGGTGTTCCCCGCATTCCAGCGGCCCTGCAACGGCGCCAGAGCTGGCGGAGCACCGCAAGAGCCGGAGGAGCGCGGAATCAGGCGGCGTCGTCCTCCCGGCGGCCGGCCAGCTCCAGCAGGTGCGGGGCCAGCGTCGCGGCGACGAGGGCGTACCCGGCCGAGGAGGGGTGGAAGCGGTCGGCGGAGAACAGCGCCGGGTCGGCGGCGAACGTGGCCGACAGGGCGGGGGTCACGGGGGCGACGACCGCCCCGGCGGCCTCGGCGACCGCGGTCTGCAGGCTGCGCAGCTGGTCGCAGATGCCGGCGACGAACGAGCGGAACGCCGGCGGAACCCAGGCCACCGAGGACAGGTCGGGGGTAGGGACGACGAGCACCTGGGTGCCGCCGGCGCGCAGCTCCCGGAGCGCCGCGCCCAGGGCTGCGGTCGACTGCGCGGGGGGTACCTGGTGGGTCAGGTCGTTGGCGCCGATCACCAGCAGGACGAGGTCGGCCTGCAGCGGGACGGCCCGGCGGACCTGGGCGGCGAGATCGACCGAGGTGGCCCCGGGCACGGCGAGGACGTCGAGCCGGACCTCGTGCCCGGCCTGCTCGAGCGAACGGGTCAGCCGTGCACCCAGGGTGTCCGCGGCGGTGCCGGCGCCGGTGCCGTACGCGAGAGAGTCGCCGAGGACGAGGAAGCGCATACGGCTGTCAACAGGCCCCGTCCCGAGGCTCATCCCGAGCGTGCGCGGGATGAGGAGGACGGGCTCCTTCTTCAGCCGCTGCGGGCGAAGAGCTCCGCGGCCTGGGTATCCACGAAGGGGTACCTCACTCTGAACTGGGCGAGCGCATCGGCGACCGACAGCACGTGGGTCCCCCGCCGCCCCGCCCGGTCGACGGTGCACGGTGACCATGTCGTGGTGATCGGGACCCCGTGCGTCTCGGCGTAGTCGGTGAACACGTTCTCCCGCGCCCTCCCCACTGCCCCGGCACGCACCGGCGGCCCCCATCGGCGGAGCCGCCGGCCCGGCTCTCGGGCTCGGGCCGACGGCCGTGACCCTCAGGCCACCATGCCGTGCGGGTCGATGACGTACTTCTTCGCGGCGCCGGAGTCGAACTCGGCGTAGCTCTGCGGTGCGTCATCGAGGGGGATCACGGTGGCGTTGACCGCCTTCGCGATCTGCACCTTCTCGTGCAGGATCGCCTTCATCAGGCCGAGGTTGTACCGCATGACCGGGCACTGCCCGGTGGTGAACGACAGCGACTTCGCCCAGCCGGTGCCAAGGCTCAACGAGAGCGACCCGACCTTCGCCGCCTCGTCGATGCCACCGGGGTCGCCGGTCACGTAGAGCCCGGGGATCCCGATCTGGCCACCGGCTGCAGTGACCTCCATCAGGGAGTTCAGCACCGTAGCGGGCGCCTCGGTGGTCGAGCCGTCGCCGTGTCCGCGGGCCTCGAAGCCGACGGCGTCGACCGCGGCGTCGACCTCGGGCACCCCGAGCAGCTGTTCGATCTGGTCCTGGGGTGCCCCCTTCGACACGTCGACGGTCTCGCACCCGAAGCTGCGGGCCTGCGCGAGCCGCTGCTCGTTGAGGTCGGCGACGATCACCACGGCGGCACCCAGCAGCTGAGCGCTGGCCGCTGCCGCGAGCCCGACCGGTCCCGCCCCGGCGATGTACACCGTCGACCCCGGCTTGACCCCGGCAGTGACCGCACCGTGGAAGCCGGTCGGAAAGATGTCCGACAGCATCGTGAGGTCCAGGACCTTCGCCATCGCCTGGTCCCGGTCCGGAAAGCGCAACAGGTTCCAGTCGGCGTAGGGCACGGTCACGTACTCGGCCTGACCGCCGACCCACCCACCCATGTCGACGTAGCCGTAGGCGGCCCCGGGTCGCGCGGGGTTCACATTCAGGCAGATGCCGGTCTTGCCCTCCTTGCAGTTGCGGCACCGCCCGCAGGCGATGTTGAACGGCACGGAGCAGACGTCGCCGACCTCGACGAACTCCACGTCCGGCCCGGTCTCCACCACCTCGCCGAGGATCTCGTGCCCGAGGACGAGGTTCGCCGGGGCCGTGGTCCGGCCGCGGACCATGTGCTGGTCACTGCCGCAGATGTTGGTGGTGACGACCTTGAGGATGGCTCCGTGGTTCAGTTTCCGGCCCACGTTGGCCGGGTTGACACCCGGTCCGTCGAGCAGCTCCAGCTTCGGGTAGTCGATCTCGTGTACCTCGACCTTGCCGGGCTCCATGTACGCAACGCCTCTGTTGCCAGCCATGACGATGGCTCCTGTCTGCTCGTGGACCGTGCCTGGTGAAGCCGCATGCGGGGCTCCCTCCGCTCGCCCGTCGAGGGCTATGGCGGACGAGTCTGCTCCTCCGCGACGCCGACCGCAGCGCGTAGGAGCCCTGGAGCGGCGAGGAGACCGACGTCCGGATCCCGCTCCCGGGACGGCCACGACTCGGCCAGGAGCCGTCCGACATTGTCGGATCGCCGAGGTTGCTGTGCGACATGGATCACTTCTACCTTCCACGTGACCGACGCCCCGTCGGCCTGGTCACTCCCGCTGCTGGAGGACACTTGCCTGAGCAATTGAAGCCGCACACCCTGTTCGGCGAACTGGCTGCTGAGTTCGCCGGGACCCTGATCCTGATTCTCTTCGGCCTCGGCGTAGTAGCGCAGGTGGTCGCCGGTGGCCTCGGCGACCACGACAGCATCTCCTGGGCCTGGGGCCTCGGCGTCACTTTCGGCGTGTACGTGGCGGCCCGGATCAGCGGCGCCCACCTGAACCCGGCGGTCACCGTGGCGCTGGCGGTCTTCCGCGGCTTCGAGTGGAAGAAGGTGATCCCCTACTCGATCGCCCAGACGCTGGGCGCCTTCGTCGCCGCCCTGATCGTCCGCTGGAACTACACCGAGGTGCTGGCCGCCTTCGACCCCGGACACACCATCAAGTCGCAGTTCGTGTTCTCGACCCTGCCCGGGAACGGTGCACTGCCCGTCGGCACGTGGGGAGCCTTCCGGGACCAGATCATCGGCACCGCGATCCTGCTCTTCCTGATCCTCGCCGTGACCGACCTGCGCAACAGTTCGCCCGGGGTCAACCTGGCGCCGGTCGTCATCGGCTTCATCGTCGTCGCCATCGGCTTCGCCTGGGGCACCGACGCCGGCTACGCGATCAACCCCGCCCGTGACTTCGGGCCGCGACTGGCGTCCTTCCTGACCGGCTACGGCGGCGCCTGGCGCGACCAGTACGGCAACTTCTACTTCTGGGTGCCCATCGTCGGCCCGCTGATCGGCGGCGTCCTCGGTGCCGGGCTGTACGACGTGCTGGTCGGCCGGCACCTGCCGATCGCCGACGAGGACCAGGAGGCCGGCCGCATCCCGACCGACCCGGAAACCGACGCCGACCGGGCACGCCGGACCGAGCCCACAGCCGGCCGCCCCGAGCAGGAACCTCGATGAAGAAGCTGATCAACGACCCGGCCGACGTCGTCAGCGACGCGCTGCGCGGGATGGCCGCCGCACATCCCGAGTTGCGGGTCGACCACGAGAACCGGGTCGTCTTCCGCGGCGACGCCCCGGTGCAGGGCAAGGTCGGCCTGGTCTCCGGCGGCGGCTCGGGTCACGAGCCGATGCACGGCGGGTTCGTCGGCCCCGGGATGCTGGACGCCGCCTGCGCCGGCGAGGTGTTCACCTCGCCGGTCCCCGATCAGATGGTCGCGGCCACGAAGGGCGTGGACGGCGGCGCCGGCGTGCTGCACATCGTGAAGAACTACACCGGCGACGTGCTGAACTTCGAGATGGCCGCCGAGATGGTCGCCGCCGAGTCAGGCACCGAGGTGGTCTCGGTGGTCACCGACGACGACGTCGCCGTCCAGGACAGCCTCTACACCGCCGGCCGCCGCGGGGTGGGTGTCACGGTCCTGCTGGAGAAGATCGTCGGTGCGGCGGCCGAGCAGGGCCGCCCGCTCTCCGGCGTCGCCGACCTCGCCCGGAAGGTCAACGCCCAGGGCCGCAGCATGGGCATGGCGCTGACGTCCTGCACGGTCCCGGCAGCCGGGAGACCCACCTTCGACCTGTCCGACGACGAGATGGAGATCGGCGTCGGCATCCACGGGGAGCCCGGCCGGCGCCGGGTGCCGCTGGCCCCGGCCCGGGAGATCGCCGAGATGCTGCTCGAACCGGTGCTCGGTGACCTCGACTTCACCGGCAGCGACGGCGCACTGGTGTTCGTCAACGGCCTGGGCGGCACGCCGCTGCTCGAGTTGTACCTGCTGTTCGCCGACGTCACAGCCGTGCTCGAGAAGGCCGGGGTGCGCATCGCCCGGTCGCTCGTCGGGTCGTACATGACCAGCCTGGACATGGCCGGCTGTTCGGTGACGCTGCTCAAGGTCGACGACGACCTGGTCCGGCTGTGGGACGCCCCGGTGCGCACCCCCGGCCTCCGGTGGGGGACGTGAGGGTGGCGGACGGTGTCGACGTCCAGGCACTGACGGCCTGGGTCCGCGAGTTCGACCGGCTGGTCGCCGAGCACGAGGGCGAGCTGACCGGGCTCGACGCGGCGATCGGCGACGCCGACCACGGCGCGAACATGCACCGGGGGCTGACCGCCGCAGTCGCCGCCCTCGCCGGCACCCCGCCCGCCGACCCGGCGGCGCTGCTCAAGCAGGTCGGCATGACGCTGATCAGCAAGGTGGGCGGGGCCAGCGGCCCGCTCTACGGCACGCTGTTCCTCCGGATGGCCGGCGCCGTCGGGACCGACGAGGTGGACGCCGCCACGTACGCCCGCGCCCTGCGGGCCGGGCTGGAC
Source organism: Modestobacter sp. DSM 44400 (assembly GCF_900107175.1). GTDB lineage: Bacteria > Actinomycetota > Actinomycetes > Mycobacteriales > Geodermatophilaceae > Modestobacter. The sequence continues at coordinate 123,792 of NZ_FNOZ01000006.1, forward strand.
GGCGTCCTCGCCCGGGGCAAGGCCGAGCCCGGCGACAAGACCATGGTCGACGCACTCGGCCCGGCCTGCGACGCCCTCGATCAGGAGATGGCGGCGGGCGGGTCCCTGGCCGAGGCACTGCGCCGGGCGGCCACCGCAGCCCGGCAGGGACGCGACGCCACCGTGCCGATGCTCGCCCGCAAGGGCCGGGCCAGCTACCTCGGCGAGCGCAGCATCGGCCACCAGGACCCGGGGGCGACCACCACCGCCCTGCTGCTCGACGCCGCGGTGACCACGCTGGGCGGGGAGGGCTGACGCGCGTGGCGCGGGTCGGGCTGGTGGTGGTCTCGCACAGCCGCGCGCTGGCCGAGGCCACGGTCGCGCTCGCTCAGCAGATGCTCCCCGGTCGGGAGCTGGCGATCCAGGTTGCCGCCGGAACCGAAGACGGCGGTCTCGGCACGGACGCGGTCGCCATCTCCGCGGCGATCACGGCCGCTGACGCCGGCGACGGCGTGGTGGTGCTGATGGACCTGGGCAGCGCGGTGCTGTCCGCCGAGACGGCGCTCGAGCTGCTGGCGGACGACCTGCGCGAGCGGGTCCTCCTGAGCGCCGCGCCGCTGGTCGAGGGGCTCGTGGGTGCCGCGGTGGTGGCAGCAGGCGGCGCCGACCGCGCTCGGGTGGGCGCCGAGGCACTGCTGGGCCTGGCGCCCAAACAGGCCCACCTCGGGTAGGCCGGGCCGGATGCGGCAGCGTGGCGTTCCGGGATGGGTGGTCGGGTCGCCAGCCGACGCGCCATCGTCGACGACGTGCGGGTGGTGGATCTGCAGGACGCCGCGGCGTGGCCGCGCCTGGCCAGCGCAATTGCGGTGAACAGACCGGGGGTCCGGCTCCGACGACCGCGGCATGCTCATCCGCATCCGGGTGCCCCGGTGGGCACGGGACCAGGCTTCTTGCGTCGGCGGAGAGGTGTCAACCGGGTTCTCGAGGCGCCCTCAGGGAGCCGCGGCCGCCACCGCGGCGAGGTGCCGCTCCTTGTCCGCCGCCGGCAGGAAGCTGGCCCGGAAGCTGTTCTCGGCCAGCCGCCGGCGCTCCCCCGCATGCAGGCCGAGCGCCCCCGCGACCGACTCGGTGTTGTCGTGCAGGTAGCCACCGAAGTAGGCCGGGTCGTCGGAGTTGACGGTAGCGAGCAGCCCGGCGTCCAGCATCCGGCGCAGCGGGTGCGCAGCCAGGTCCGGCACGCAGCGCAGCGCCACGTTGGACAGCGGGCAGACCGTCAGCGGCACCTGCTGGTCGCGGAGCCGGGCGACCAGCGCCGGATCCTCCAGGCTGCGGATGCCGTGGTCGACGCGCTCCACACCGAGAATGTCCAGCGCCGACCAGACGTAGGCCGGCGGGCCCTCCTCGCCCGCGTGCGCGACCCGGTGCAGCCCCTCGTCGGCGGCCAGCGCGTAGGCCCGCTCGAACAGCTCCGGCGGGTGCCCCACCTCGGCGCTGTCCAGCCCGACGCCGATCACCAGGTCGCGGTACGGGCGCAGTCGGGGCACCAGCGCCTCGGCCTCCGCGGGGTCGCGGTCGCGCAGGAAGCAGACGATCAGGGACGCCGACAGCCCGTGCCGCTGCTCCGCCGTCGCGAACGCCGCACCCAGGCCCTCGAACACCACTTCCAACGGGACGCCGCGGCCGGTGTGCGCCTGCGGGTCGACGAAGACCTCGGCGTGCCGCACGCCCTGCGCGGCCGCCCGGACGAGGTAGGCCTCGGCCAGGTCGGTGAAGTCCTGCGGTGTCTGCAGCACGGCGGTCAGCTCGTAGTACAGATGCAGAAAGGACTGCAGGTCGGCGAAGGCGTACGCGCGGCGCAGCTCGTCGAGGTCGGCGTGCCGGAGCGGCGTGCGGTTGCGGCCGGCCAGCGCGAAGGCGAGCTCGGGTTCGAGCGTGCCCTCGATGTGCACGTGCAGCTCAGCGGTCGGGAGGGGCGGCGACTGCGGCGGGGTCACGGGCGTCGACGGTAGCGGGGACGGCGGCGACGGTGGTGCCGGTCGGTATCGGCCGGCGGCGCACGTCCCGGATCGCCACCCCGAGCGCGGCGAGGGCGACCACCACGCTGAAGGCCAGGGCAGCGGTGTACGCGGAGCCGTAGTGCTCCTGCCGACGGAGGCCGTCGGCGGCAGCCCCGGTCGCCGCGGCGTAGAAGATGGCGGTCATGACCGCGGCACCGGCCGCGTTGCCGATGCGCTGGGAGGTCTGCAACATCCCGCCGGCCGTCGAGCCGCCCCGCACGTCGACCTCGGCCAGCGACAGCGCCTGGTTGGGCGTCATCACCGCGCCGCCCCCGAGGCCGGCGACGAGCAGGGCCGGGGCAAGGAACAGCGCGACGTGCCCGGGGGCCACGGTGCCCGCGGTCAGGGCGGCGACTCCGGCGGCGGATGCGATCCCGACGGTGAACAGCAACAGTGCGACGACGAGGACCTTCTGGCCGGCGCGGCGGAGCAGCCGGCCGGCGATCGGCGCGGAGACGGCGGTGCCGACGGCGTAAGCCGAGGCCGTGAGCCCGGACTGCAGGGCCGAGTAGCCGAGGCCGTCCTGCAGGAACAGCACCAGGACCAGCGGCGTCCCGGTGTAGGCGATGAAGAACAGCAGAGCCAGGACGACGCCATCGGCGTAGGAGCGGATACCGAACAGGTCCAGGTCGATCAGCGGGTGCCCGCGCCGCCGCCCCGGACCCCGCTCCCAGGCGACGAACCCGGCGAGGACGGCCAGCGCCGGGACCACCAGGACGGCCAGCCGCAGGTCGTGGCTGGCGTCGTACTGCACGGCCGGGAACAGCAGCCCGAACACGCCCACGGTGAGCAGTGCCGCACCCGGCAGGTCCAGGGCACGGCGGCCCCCGCCGGTCGGTTCGGTGGGCAGCAGCCAGGCGCAGAGCACAAGGGCCACGACGCCGATCGGCACGTTGATCAGGAAGCACAGCCGCCAGCCGTTGGTCTCGCCGCCCAGGCCGATGATCACCCCGCCGACGACTGGCCCCGCGGCGGTCGCGATGCCGACCGCGGCACCGATCACCCCGAAGGCCCGGCCCCGCTCCGGCCGGGGGAACAGCTGCTGTACCAGCCCGGACACCTGCGGGTTGATCAGGCCGCCGGCCAGCCCCTGCAACACCCGGCCGACGATGACCACGCCGGGCGTGGGCGCCACCCCCACCATCGCGGAGAAGACGACGAAGGCGCCGATACCGACCATCAGCATCCGCTTGCGGCCGCGGTCGTCGCCCAGCCGGCCGCCGATGATCGGGACCATGCCGAAGGCCAGCGCGTAGCCGGAGACCACCCACTGCAGCTCCGCGGCGTCGGCGTCCAGCCCCGTGCCGATCGAGGGCAGCGCGACGGTGACGATGCTGACGTCCAGCAGCGTGATGGACAGCGCCGAGACGCACACCGCGAGGGCCGACCAGCGTCGGGGGTCGGGCCCGCTCCCGCCGCCCGAAGTTGCTTTCACCAACTCATCGTCCCCACGCCCTCAAGTGATCACCCTTTCGGGTCGATCACTCCTCCAGCGCGCCATGGACGGCGCGGGAGCGGGTCCATCCCGGCACACCAGGACGGTGTCGCCGGACACGCGGAGGAGCAGCAGCCGTGAACAGCTCGGTCGGGACACAGGTCAGGGCAGGACGTCGGACCGGCATCCGGCTGGTGCGCCGCACCGCCGGGGCGGTCGCCGTCGCGACCGCGTGTCTGGTCCTCGCCCCCGGGGTCGCCGCCGCCGCTCCGACCAATCCCAGCGACTCGCAGATCAGCGCCGCGCAGCAGGCCAAGGACGCCGCGGCCCAGCAGGTCGGCGTCCTGGCAGCAGGGCTGGCCTCGGCCCAGGCACAGGTGGACGCGGCCAACGCCGCCGCCGCGATCGCCCTGGACACCTTCCAGGGCAAGCAGGCCGAGCACGAGGCGGCACAGGCGACCGCCGAGTCCGCCGCCGCCGCGAGCCGGCAGGCCGACGCCGACCTGGCCGCCGCCCGGGCCGCGATCGCCGACTTCGCCCGCACCAGCTACATGCACGGCAGCACCAACCCGGGCATGCAGGCCCTGATGACCGCCGGTGACCCGGCCCAGATGCTCGAGCGCGCCGCACTGCTGGACGCCGCCGGGGACCACCGCGCGGACGTCGTCGCCTCGGTGACGGTCGCGCAGGAGCAGGCCGCAGCGGCCGACGTCGCGGCGCAGGATGCGCTCACCGTCGCCGCAACGCTGAAGCAGCAGGCGGCCGACGCGCTGGCCGCAGCCGAGCAGGTGGAGGCCGGCGCCCGGCAGCAGGCCGTGGCGTTCGCCACCCAGCAGTCCGCCGTGCAGGCCCAGCTCGCCGCCGCGCAGCAGACGCTGCTCGGCCTGGAGGGCGCCCGCGCCGCCGCCACGCAGTACGCCCAGCAGCAGGCCGCCGCCCAGCGGGCAGCTGCCGCAGCTCCGCAGCGGGTGGCCTCGGCCGGCCCGGCTTCCGTGGTCGCCGCCGGTCCGACCGCCGGCGCCGGCTCCTCCTCCGCGGTGGAGACCGCCATCAGCGCCGCCAAGCGCTACGTCGGCACGATCTACGCCTGGGGCGGCGGTTCGCTGTCCGGCCCGAGCGTGGGCTGGGGCGTCGACGAGGGCGTCGTCGGCTTCGACTGCTCCGGGCTGACCCGCTACGCCTACGCCCAGGCCGGCATCTCCATCGCCCGCAACAGCACCCAGCAGTACGCGACCCTGCCGAAGGTCTCCCGCGCCGAGCTGCAGCGGGGCGACCTGATCTTCTGGGCGCTGGACACCGACCGTCCGTCGACGATCCACCACGTGGCCATCTACCTCGGTGACGGGATGATCCTCGAGGCCCCGCAGAGCAACTCGGTCATCCGCGTCACCTCGATGCGGTGGCCGGGCTTCATCGGCGCCGTCCGCCCCAGCGCCTGAGAAAGGACCCCCGCCCGGGCCCCCTCGCAGGCTCGGGGACGCCAGGGAGGGGGCCGGGACGCGCATCCGCGTCGGATCGGTTCCGCGGGTCGTGCAGCAGCGTGGACAGGGCAAGCGCGATGACCGGCAGCGCGACGAGAACGGCGAGCACCGTTCGTAGGCTGGTGGCGTCGGCGAGCGCCCCGAGCGCCGGGGTGGCCAGGCCGCCGACGCTCACCGCGAGCCCGACGGTGACACCGCTGGCGGTGCCGATCCGATTGGGCAGGTAGTCCTGGCCGAGAACGACGAAGACGCTGAAGGGCAGGTACACCGCGATTCCGGTGAGGACCACGAGTGCGACGGCGAGCGGCCGGTTGGTGACGAAGGCCAGCCCGGCGACGGCGGGGATGGCGAGGGAGAAACCGAGGCGGATGCAGATCAGCCGCCCGGCCCGGTCGGCGAGCCAGCCACCGAGCAGCGTGCCGCTGGCACCGGCGACGAGAAAGACGGTCAGTACGGCGCCGGCTTGCCCGGTGGAGGCACCCAGGTCGCGGATGAAGTGCAGGGCCAGGAAGGTGCTCAGTCCGAAGAACAGGATCGAGCGCACGATGACCACCGCGGTCAGCTTTCCGAACGCCGGCCAGTCATCGACGCCGACCGGCAGCATCGAGGCCCGACGCCGGCCCGCTCGACCGTCCAGGACGCGACTCAGGCGCGCGCTCAGCACCGCGGCCATGACCAGGACCGGCAGGATCAGCAGCGGGGTGCCCCGCACGCCGATGGTCAGCAGCACCGGGGTGGCCAGCAGCGGGCCGACGGCGTAACCGACGTTGCCGCCCAGGGCGAACACGCTCATCGCCCGGGTGCTGTCCCCGGAGGCTTGCCGGGCAGCCCGGGCCGCTTCGGGGTGGAACGCGGCGACGCCCAGGCCCGACACGGCGACCGCCAGCCAGGTGAGCAGGTAGGTGGAGAACAGCCCGGACGCGGCGATCCCGACGCCGGCGACGGTCATCCCGGCCGGGATGATCCAGCGCCGCGGGCGTCGGTCGGTCAGCCAGCCGAACGCCGGCTGGGCGACCGACGAGAGCACGGTCGCGGCGAGCGTGAGCCCGGACACCGCCGCATAGGTGTAGTGCCGTTCGACGACCAGGAACGGCAACAGCGCGGGCACGACCCCCTGATAGAGGTCATCGACGCCATGGGCCACCGACATCAACGCCACCCCGGGCCGGTTCACGGTGGCCCGTGCCGTGCGAGGCGGCGCGCCGCCGTCGGCATGTCCGGTCACCGCCGTTGCCGCCGGCCACGCAGTGCCAGGACGAGCGCGACACGGCCGGCTCTCGGTCTTCCGGGAACCGGCAGCACTGGGGTCACGCAGTCATCCTCGGCCGTGACCCCGCTGGCGGATAGCCGCTGATCTGCCAAGCCATGCCTGCTTCTCGCCGGCTCGGCCCACACCCGGGGATGCGGCTGCTGGCCCGCGGTGCCCGCGTCAACTGGCACGCCCACGAGCACGACCATGTGGTGTACCCGGCGGCCGGGGTGATCTCGGTGCTCACCGTGACGGCGGCGTGCTCGGTGCCGCCACTGCTGCGCGAGCTGCTCGCGGTCCTCGCCGCGGCGCCTCCCGCGGACCTCCACGAGCGGGCCAGGCTGTTCGCGGTCGTCGATGACCTGCTCCGCGCAGACACCACACCGGTGCTGACGCTGCCCCAGCCGGGCGACCCGCGTCTGATGACCGTCGCCGACCGGCTCGAGGCCGACCCGGCCGCCGAGCACAGCCTGGCCATCCTGACCGCCGCGGCAGGCACCAGCCCGCGCACCCTGACCCGGCTCATCGACCGGGAGCTCGGGTTGACGCTGCCGCAGTGGCGCACCCAGCTGCGCCTGGCCCACTCCCTGCTGCTGCTCGCCGACGGCCAACCGGTCACCACCACTGCGCACCGGTGCGGATGGCGCAACGCCAGCAGTTACATCACGGCATTCCGGACCCTTTTCGATACGGCGCCCGCCGCCGACCAGCGCTCGGCGTCCCCACCATGAGAACGCCGTGGGTCACCGGTGCTGCCGGGCGGTCCGACGAGCTCAGGCGCCGGCCGACTCCATCGCCTGCGCGGTGAGCTCGACCGAACGCAGCCGGCCCTCGGTGGTCGGCGACTGATGGGCGACGATCAGCTCGTCGGCGTCGGCGAGCTTGCGGAAGCCCTCGAGGAAGTCGCGGACGTCGTCGGCCGTGCCCACCGCGGTGTGCGTGAACATCGAGTGGACGTGCTGGCCGGCGCCCTGGGTGAGCAGCAGGTCGGCCTCCTCGTCGGTGAACGTCCGGCCGCGGCCGAACAGGCCGGTGGCCATGGTCCGGCGGACCGCCTGGAGGTTTTCCTGCGCAGCGGCCATGGTGTCGGCCGCGCTGACGTTGACTCCGGCGATCACGTGGGGCTCGGCGAGCTGCTCGGAGGGCCGGAAGTTCCGCCGGTAGGCGGCGACGGCGGACTCCAGCGCCGAGGGCGCGAAGTGCGAGGCAAAGGCGTAGGGCAGGCCGAGCGCGGCGGCCAGCGAGGCGCCGAACATCGACGAGCCGAGGATGTACAGCGGGACGTTCGAGCCCTTGCCCGGGATCGCGTCGACGCCGGGCACCCGGCTGTTGCCGGTCAGGTAGGCCTGCAGCTCGAGCACGTCCTGCGGAAAGGACTCCGACGCCGCGGGGTCGCGGCGCAGCGCGTACGTCGTGTTCTGGTCCGAGCCGGGGGCGCGGCCCAGGCCGAGGTCGATGCGACCGGGGTACATCGCCTCCAGTGTGCCGAACTGCTCGGCGATGGTCAGCGGCGAGTGGTTGGGCAGCATGACCCCGCCCGAGCCGAGCCGGATCTCGGTGGTGTGGGCACCCACGTGGGCGATGAGCACGCTGGTCGCCGAGGACGCGATCGTGGGCATGTTGTGGTGCTCGGCGTACCAGACCCGCCGGTACCCGTGCTGCTCCGCGCGCTGGGCGAGGGCGACGCTGGCGGCGATGCTGTCGCTCGCGGTCTGACCGCGCGCAACGGGCGCGAGGTCGAGGACGGACAGCGGGATGCGCATGGAGAGACGCCTTCCGGTCGGTTGCGCGGGACAACGCGATCGGCGCCGGTGCCCTTCCCCGCTTTTCGAGTTGCCGCCGCCGACCCGCCTGCCGATAGGTCAGGTGGACGTGACCGGGCGTCCCGCTCCGACGCCGTCCAGCGACGCCGTCGTCGCCGAACTGATCACGGGGTGCTCCAGGTGGCTGAAACGTCCGAACTGTCCGTGCTCACGCTGCCGCCCATCCCGCTGGCCAGCGGCCAGCTGGTGTTCGCCCGGGGTAAGGACCGCCCGCAGCGGCTGAGCCGGGTCGAGCTGGTGCTCACCACCGAGCTCGGCGAGGAGGTGCGGATGCCGCTCGTGGAACAGCACGGCGCCTGGTGGGCGCCCACCTCCCGGTTGGCGCGCGCCTGACCCTGCCGCCGGCTGCGTCAGCCCTTGTCGAGGTGGAGGGTCAGCGTCCCGGTCACGGCCAGCGCCTTCCACGGGGGCGGTGCGTTCTCCAGCGCGAACGCGATGGTGCCCTGCCCGTCCAGGGTGATGACGGCGGTGCAGTTCGACAGCCCGGACGCGTCCACCATCACGCAGTTCCCGACCTCGTGGCTGACGGTGCGGCCGTCGCGGAGCAATTGGTCGTTGAACACGATCATGTCCGCGGCCGACGGTCCCGGCTTTCCGGGGTCGGTGTAGGAGAACGGACTGAACTGGACGTCGAACTGCAGGGTCGTCTCGTCGTCCCGCCCCCGAGCCCTCGGGGCCGGCACCGGCGACCGACGCCTGCACCAGCACGGCCGCGACGACTACGGCGGTCCCGACGCGTATCCCCTTGAGCATCGGAGCTCCTCCAGCCAGGTCTCGCGGCACGACTGGTGAGCACCGTGCTCCCCCGTCGTCATCAGCACGTCACGGACAGTGCGGCGGGTAGGCTGGCCGGGATGTCCGAGCGCCGCGGCAAGAGGTTCACCTACGAGCGGGTGGAGCTCTCTCCCGCCGCGGGGACCATCACCTCGCACTACTCCCTGGACGACCGGTCGTTCTCCGAGGTCGTCCAGCTCGCACCCGAGCTGGACTGGAGCGCCCCGGCACTCCCCGCCGCCGCCCGGCTGCTCTTCCTGCTCAGCGGCGTCTCATACTACAAGACCGCGGCGCCCCGGGTGATCGACCTGGGCTCGACGTCGGTCAGCCCGTCGGACGTGGCCTTCCTCCGCGAGTTCTACCTCGAGGGCCTGGGCGAGTTCAGCTACGTCAACGACCTGCCGCTGGGCGACCTCGAGATCGTCGGCGGGGACGTCGCCGACCGCGACCCAGGTCCGGTGGCCGACGGCCCGGAGCGCGCGCTGATCCCGTTCGGCGGCGGCATCGACTCGGTCGTGGTGGTGGAGAAGACCAAGCGGCGGGTGCCGGACAGCAGCCTGTTCATCGCCGGCCGGTACGACCCGATCGAGGCTTCGGCCGCGCTGACCGGGCTGCCGATCGTGCGGGCCAGCCGCCGGCTGGACCCGCAGGTGCTGAAGAGCGCGGACAACGGCTTTTTCAACGGACACGTCCCGGTCACCGGCATCCTGTCGGCGATCGCGGTGACCGCGGCGGTGCTCGACGGGCGCACCTCGGTGGTGATGAGCAACGAGTGGTCGGCCTCGTCGGCCACCGTCGAGGTCGCCGGCCAGGGCATCAACCACCAGTACTCGAAGTCCTACGCCTTCGAGGCCGGCTTCCGCCGGATGCTCGCCGGGGCCGTTCCCGGGGTGAACTACTTCTCCGCGCTGCGGCCCTGGTCCGAGCTGTGGGTGGCCGAGCGGTTCGCGACGCTGCCGCAGTACCACCCGGTGTTCCGCAGCTGCAATCGCGCCTTCCACGTCGACCCGGCCCGGCGCGCCGCGAACTGGTGCGGCGAGTGCGACAAGTGCACGTTCATCGACCTGATCCTGGCGCCGTTCCTGTCGCCGGAGCAGCTGCGGTCGGTGTTCGGCGGCGTCGAGCCGCTGGACCGGCCCGAACTCGCCGGCCAGTTCCGGGCGCTGCTCGGCGACACGGCGCAGAACAAGCCCTTCGAGTGCGTGGGCGACGTCGGCGAGTGCAAGGCGGCGGTGCTGCTGGCGGCCGAGCGCCCCGACCGGGCGGGCAGCCCGCTGCTGTCGGCGCTGCGCTCGGAGGTGCTGGCCGACGGCGACGCCCCGTCGGCGCCCTCGCTGATGCACCCCCTCGGCGAGCACTTCATCGAGCAGCCGTATGCCGCCGACGATCTCCTGGTCTGACCTCGCCGGCCTGCGGGTCGCGGTCTGGGGGCTGGGGGTCGAGGGCCGGGCGAACCTGCGCAAGCTCGACGCGCTCGGCCTCCCGGTGGTGGCGCGGGTGGATGACCGGCCGGCCGACGAGGGCGTGCTGGCCACCGCCGAGGGTGGGCTGGAGGCGCTGGCCGGCTGCGACGTCGTCGTCAAGTCGCCCGGGATCAGCCGATACCGCGAGGACCTCCAGGCGCTGGAGGCCGGCGGCGTGCCCGTCGTCGGCGGGCTCGGGCTGTGGCTGGCCGGCGCCGACCGGGACCGGGTCGTGTGCATCACCGGGACCAAGGGTAAATCGACGACGACGGCGATCGCCGGTCACCTGGTCGCCGGGCTCGGCCAGCGGGCGCTGATGGGCGGCAACTTCGGCATCGCGCCGTGGGACCCGGACGCGCCGCAGGACGTCGACTGGTGGGTGATCGAGACCTCCAGCTACCAGGCCACCGACGTGGCGGTGGGGCCGGCGGTGGTGGCGGTGACGTCGCTGAGCCAGGACCACCTGGACTGGCACCGGGGCCCGGAGGGCTACTTCCGGGACAAGCTGTCGCTGTGCCGGGCGCCGGGTGTGCGGGCCGTGGTGGCCGAGGACGGCGCGGCGCTGCGGGCCCGGTCGGCGGACCTCGGCCCGGCGGTGCGCTGGATCAGCGCGGACGGCGACGTGTCGTGGACGGCCGGGCTGGGCCTGCTCGGTGACCACAACGTGCGCAACGCGCTGGTGGCACGGGCGGCGCTGGTCGAGCTGGGAGTGCCCGGCGCGGACGACGACGCGCGGATCGCGGAGGCCGCGGAGGGCTTTGCCGGGCTGGGCAGCCGGCTACGGAAGATCGGCTCGGTCAGCGGCGTGGACTTCGTCGACGACAGCCTGTCGACGAACGTGCTACCCACCCTGGCCGCGGTGGACGCCTTCCGCGGCCGCCGGGTGGCGCTGCTGGTCGGCGGGCACGACCGCGGGATCGACTACGCACCGCTGGCCGCCGGGCTGGCCGGCCGGGACGGGCTGGCGGTGTTCTGCATGCCGGACAGCGGGCCGCGGATCGCCGCCGCACTGTGGGACGGCGCGCCGGACCTCGACGTCCGCGAGTGCGCGGGGCTGCCCGAGGCGACCCGCGCCGGGTTCGAGTGGGCCGACGGGGACGGCGTCGTGCTGCTCTCCCCCGCCGCCCCGAGCTTCGGCCAGTACCGCGACTACGCAGACCGGTCGGCGGACTTCGTCGCGACTGTGGAGCAGCTCGCGAGCTCGTGAGGCAGAGCCGGCTGCCGATGGCCCCTGCCGTGCTCGCAGTCATCTGAGCACGGCTCATGAGGGCGATCAGCCCGCGGAGCGGTTTCGCACGGCGGGCCGCTCCTCGTACTCCGACTGGTAGACGCACTCCCCGCACGTGGCGGCCTCGGGGGCGAAGGAGCCGGTTGGGTGCTCGCGCCAGTCGTGGCCGCATGTAGGACACAGTCCATGGAAAGCGGACACGGCTGCGCCCGAGCGCGCGCTCGCCACGCCGTCCCTGCGGTCGATCAGATGGGCAGGGGTGACCCGGTGAGGATTTCGGTGCCGTCGGGGCGGTAGGTGCGCCACCGCCCGTCGGGTGATCGTTCGACCCGGAAGCCGTGGTGGACCTTGGTGTGCGGAAGGACCACCCCCTCCCCACGACTCGCAAGCTCGCCGCGGGCCCCTGGGAGTGGCCAGATGGTGGACGTCGCACCAGTTCGTTGGCGCTCCGCAGCCGGCGAACACGCAGTGCCGGTCCCGGCGCTCGACCGCTCGCCGGATGTGCGGCGGGACGACCCGCTTCTCCCGGCCCACGTCCAGCGGCATCCCGTCCGGTCCCATCACCATCCGCGAGATCGTGGCGTCACAGGCGAGCCAGCGGGCCCGGACGGCGGAGATGGTCGCCCCGAACCCGGTCTGCGCCGCACCCATGCCGTTCGTGGTGGTGTCGGCGAGGTCTTGGGCGTCGATGGTGACGAACACGTGCGGCTTCACCGTCCGCAGGAACGGCAAGGTGCCGGACGGCAGGGCGTTGTCGGCCAACTGCACCAGCGCGTCGGCCTGCTGCTGGACGCGGGTGCGGGTGTCGCCCTGGGGGCGGGCGGTCTGGGTGATCGCCTCCAGTGCGGCCTGGACCTTCTCCCCACCGACCGCGTCCAGGTCGAACCGGCCAGTGACACTGCCATCGGCGTGCCGGGCGATGCTCAGCCGCCGGCCCTCGGTCGGATCCGGCTCGGGACCGTCGGGATCCAACGCGGCCAGGTAGACCTCTACCACGTCGCGGAGCGTGTCGTGCGGCGAGGTGGCGGCCACCGCGGTCAGGTCGGCTTGCACGGCGGCGACATCGACGTCCTGCGCCGCGGCCGCGGCCAACCGCTCCGGCGAGGCCATCGGGACGATGACCGCCACCTGCTCACCGGTCACTGCCCCCGCGGCGAACGCCGCCGCCACCGCCGGTAGGGGCTCCAGGGCCCGCCCCGCCCGCACCAGCTGAGCGGCCGCCCCCGGGGACAGGTGCCCATGCCCGCGCAGCCAGGACTTCACCGACTTCAGCCCGTCGCGCTCGGGCGCCTGGGTCAGCTCACACTTCCGCACCGTGCGGGTGAGCTCGACGTCCAGCCGGTTGCGGGCCCGCAGCAAGTCGGCGGTCCGGTCCAGCAACTGCGGCCCGAGCATCGACGTCAGCTCATCGGCGGCCAGGGCATCCAGGGCCGACTGCAACTCGCCCATGGACACCTCCCCGACGCTACGAACAGACGTTCGAATATTGCCGTCGAAGAGTTTCCACCCACAAGACGAAAGCGCTGGTCAAGGGGCTTGTTGGTACTCTGGCCACTCCGTCAGATGAGTGTTGGAGACGGGCCGGCCCGGGCACGCGGCGCATGTCGGACCGAGAAGCGCAGCCTGGGCCCGACCGCCGGTAACGAGGCGCGGCGACGGCCGGCAGCCGGTCCCGCGAGCGGCGCGCCACTGAGCCCCGTCGACGAGCTCAGGCGGGCGACGGCGGGACCGGCGGCGCAGCGGGCAAGAGCACCGTGGCCGTCGCGCCCTCGACCGGGTGGTCGCAGCCGAGGTCGAACCGGTCGTCGTAGCGGTGGTGGACCCCGCCGGAGCACAGCCGGAACTCCCCGCCGTGTCCGGCCACGAGGGCGTGCACCAGGGACAGGCCGAGGCCGGCGCCAGGGCGGTCCCGCGCGACGTCCGTGCGGCTGAACCGCTCCACCGCGCTGGGCAGGAACGACGCCGGCACCCCGGGTCCGGCGTCGTTCACCGTCAGGACGACCACCGCGCCGTCGGCTGCCCCGGCCGACCGCACCCGCACCGTCACCGGCGGGGCACCGTGGACGGCGGCGTTGGTCAGCAGATTGAGCACGACCTGTCGTAGCCGTCCGTCCGGCATGGCCACCGGGGTGGTCCCCGGCGCCAGGGAGTCGACGGTCCAGGTCGGCGGCAGCAGTCCGGTCGCCGGCTCCTCCTCCCGGGGCGCCAGCTCAGCCACCACGCGCGCGACGTCCCCGATCGGGGCGCCGTCCGGGGGATGCGGAGAGGCGCCGTCGGGAACTGCTCCCAGCTGGAGGAGCCGCTCGGCCAGCGCGGCGAGGGCGGTGACGTCGGCGTCCAGCTCGTGCAGCACCGCCTCGTGCTCGGCCACCGTCCGCGTGCGCCGCAGGGTGAGCTGGACCCGGGTCGACAGCAGGGTCAGTGGGGTCCGCAGCTCGTGGCTCGCGTCGTCCAGGAACCGGCGCTCCCGGGCGGCCGAACGCTCCAGGGCGACCAGCATGTCGTTGAGGGTGTGACCCAGCCGGGTAACCTCGTCGTCCCGCTCCTGCGGGACGTCGAGGCGCACGCCGGTGGCCCCGGAGGCGATGGCCTGGGCCCGGGTGCGGTAGCGCTCGACCGGAGTGAGCGCCGCCCGGGCCAGTCGCTCGCCGACGACGGCGGTGACGACCAGGGCGCCGAGCCCAGCAAGCACGAGCTGGCCGACAAGTTCGCGCAGCGCCTCGTCCCGCTCGTCGCGCCGCAGACCGACCACCAGGACCGCCGCCGGCCCAGGTTCCGCCACCGGGGTGGCGAGCAGGCGCAGCGGTCGTTCGCTGATCGGCACGATCAGCCCGACGTCGCGGTACACCGGTCCGTCCAGTGCCGCCCGGACGGCGTCCCGCCCCAGGAGCGGGTCGGTGCCCAGCCCTGCCCCCGCCGAGAGCACCCGGCCGTCCCGGTCGAGGACCTGGTAGGCGCTCAGGCCCGGCTCCCCCGTGACCAGCGGACTGTCGCGCAGCGTGCCGTCGGGGGCCAGCAGCGAGCGCAGCGCGTCGGTGTCCTGCACCAGGTCGGCGTCCAGCCGCTGGTCCAGGGCGTAGCTCACCCGCCAGTAGAGGAACGCCCCGGTGCCGATGAGCACGATCGTCATCGCCGCGGTGAAGCCGGCGACCAGGCGGACGCGCAGGGGCAGCCGCGAGACGCGGGATCGGAGCCTCCCCGGCCGGCCGGCGGCGGAACGCGGAGAGCTGCTCATCCCCCGGCCGGGTCCAGCCGGTAGCCCACGCCGCGCAGCGTCTGGATGGCCGAGCGGCCGAACGGCGTGTCGATCTTGGCGCGCAGCCGGGCGATGTGGACGTCGATGACGTTGCTCGACAGGTCGGTCTCCCCGTCCCAGACCCCGTCCAGGATGGCGAAGCGGCTGACGTACTGGCCGGCGCGTTCCATCAGCAGGACCAGGATGTCGAACTCCCGGGCGGACAGCAGCACGTCGCGACCGGCCCGACTGACCCGACGGGTCTCCGGGTCGATCACGAGGTCGCCGGCCCGCAGCGCGGTGACCGCCGTCGGCGTGGCCCGCCGGTGCAGCGCCCGCAGCCGGGCGAGGAGCTCGTCGACCTCGAACGGCTTGGCCAGGTAGTCGTCGGCCCCCGCGTCCAGACCCGCCACCCGGTCGGGCAGGGCACCGCGGGCGGTGAGCAGCAGCACCGGGGTGTCGTAGCCGTCCGCGCGCAACCGCTGGACGACGTCCGGGCCCTCGATGCCCGGGAGCATCCAGTCCAGCACGATGACGTCGTGGCCCCCGGTCCGAGCAGCGGTCAGCGCCGAGGGCCCGTCCACGGCAACGGTCGCGGACCACCCCGCCTCGTCCACCGCCTGGACGAGGAGCTCGGCCAGACGGCTCTCGTCCTCGACGATCAACACGCGCACGCCCGACAGTCTGACTGCCGCGACGAGCCAACCCGCCAACGGCGACGTTCATGGTCCTGTCATGTCGCCTGCCTACCGTCGCATTCGCGGGGGAACCGCTACGTGAACCGGGTCGAGATCCGATCCCAGGGCCCCAGCGACCAGCACGGACCAGGAGCGAACAGCACATGGACACCCTCACGCACGTGGACGACAGCCTGCTCGCCGACGTCAACGCCTTCGCCCGGCACACCGGCTGGCTGCACGGACCATTGCTCGGCTACGCCACCTACGGCATCGTGGTCTTCGCCGTCCTCCTGCTCTCGGCGATGCTGGTCAGCCGCACCGGGCCCAGCCGCAGCCTGGCGGCCGCGGGCTGGGCGTGCCTGGCGACGCTGGTCGCGGTGGGTGTGAACCAGCCGGTCGGACACCTCTTCGGCGAGGCTCGGCCGTTCACGACGCACCCGGAACTGCTGATCCTGGCCTCGCGCACCAGCGACTTCTCCTTCCCGAGCGACCATGCCGTCATGGCCGGCGCCGCTGCCGCGGGGTGCTGGCTGGTCTCCCGGCGACTGGGCTGGGTCGCGACTGCCGCGGCGGTGGTGATGGCCTTCGCCCGCGTCTACATCGCGGCGCACTACCCGTGGGACGTGGTCGCCGGCCTCCTGCTGGGGGCGATGGTCACTCTGCTGGGCTGGTGGCTGTTCCGGGGGCCACTGATCGCAGTCACCGGCTGGCTGCGGCACCGCCCCCTGCTGCGGACGGTGTTCCCGGAGCCGACCTCGGCGCAGGTCACTGCTGGCCGGGACGCGACGCCCGTGGGGACACGGACGTGAGCGGCCTCGTCGACCGGCTGCTCAGCGTGCCGAGCTGGGCCGTCCTGGTCATCACGGGCCTGGTCGTCTTCGCCGAGGACGCCCTCTTCGTCGGTTTCGTGCTGCCCGGGGAGACCGTGGCCGTGCTGGCCGGCGTGGCGGCCAAGCTCGGGCACGTCCCACTTCCCGCCGTCCTGGCCGTGGTGGTCATCGCGGCGATCGTCGGTGACAGCGTCGGATACGAGATCGGGCGGCACTTCGGGCAGCGCGTGCTCGCCCTGCGGTTCCTCGACAAGCGCCGCAAGCGCCTCGAGGACGCCGAGGACTTCCTGGCGCGTCGCGGGGGCAGCGCCGTGTTCCTCGGCCGCTGGGTGGCGTTCTTCCGCGCCGTCATGCCCGCCCTCGCCGGAACGGCCCGGATGCGGTACCTGAAGTTCCTGGCCTACAACGCCGCCGGCGGGTTCGCCTGGGGAGTTGCCGTCGTCCTCGTCGGCTACGCCGCGGGAGCGTCCTACGCCCAGGTCGAGAAGAGCTTCGGCACCGGCTCGGCACTCGTCGTGCTGGCCCTGGTCGTCGTCGCCCTGGTCGTCTGGCGCGTCCGCGAGCACCGCGCCCAACACACGGCCGAGCGCTAGTCAGTCGCCGGGGACGTCGCCCAACTCGACCTCCAGCCCCTTCGCGGAGCGCTCGCGGCCGTCCTGCTCCCGCACCCGGTTGCGGGCGTAGCGGTAGACGCCGTCCCAGGAGCCGGCGGGGAAGCGGGCGACCTCCTCCTCGCCGCGGTGGACGGTGAGCACGCCGTCGGTGTCCTGGTAGTGCGTGGCCTCCAGGAACGTGTGGTCGACGTGGTGGTCGTACCGCAACAGGACAGTGATCACCGCTGCACTGTCCGGCACCGGTGTGGCGAGCGCCAAGCAGGGCGCTCGTACCGGGGGCGCCTCAGGCCGGCCCTGCCGGCCGGACGGCCAGGGTCCAGACGAGCAGCAGGAGAGCCGCCAGCTGGCTCGCGGCAACGACCACCGCCAGGGCCGGGATCGAACGGGAGTACAGCGCGCCGGCCGTCGCTCCGCCGGCCACCGCGGCGGCGCCCTGGACGGCGGCGAACAGCCCGTACCCGGTGGCACGGCGATCGGCGGGTACCACCGCAGCGACGAAGGCCTTGACGGTGGAGTCCTGCACACCCACGGCAGCTCCCCAGATCAGCACGCCGAGGACCGCGACCAGCACGATGTTCGAGAACGCCAGCAGCGGCACGGCCGCGACGAGGAACGGCAGGGCGAACAGCACCCGGGCGTGCCAGCGGTCGAACAGCCAGCCGGTGACCAGCGCCGCGACCGCAGCCGCGGCCATGGCAGCGGCGTACACGACGGGTACGACGGCGACGGCGACGACGCGATCCTGGACCAGGTGGTAGGAGATCACCCCGAAGGTGACCAGCCCCGCGGTGGCGAGACCGGCTGCCGCGGCGAAGAGCCAGAACCGGGTGGGCAGGGTCCGCCCCATCGCCAGCACGGACAGCCTCGGCGCGGCAGGCGCCGACCTGACCTCGTCCCCCAGCGGGTCGCCGACGCGGCGGCGCATCCAGAGGAGCAGGGCCATCGACGCCACCGCGGGAACGGCCAGCACCGCCATCGCCGGCCACAGAGCGCCGGACAGCGCGGCCACCCCCGCCACGAGCAGGGGCCCGGAGAAGGCACCCACCTGGTCCAGCGCCTTGTGGACGCCGAAGCCGCGGCCGATGCCGACCGGTCCGGCGGCATGGGCCAGCAGCGTCGACTTTGCGGGGCTCCGGACCGCCTTGCCCGTCCGCTCGGCGAGGACGAGAGCGCAGGCCACCAGGAGGCCGGCCGCGCCCAGGAAGGGAGTAACGGCCAGGGCCGGCACGCAGACCGCAGTCAGGCCGTAGCCGGCCAGGGTCATCCCCCAGTAGTTGCCGGACCGGTCCACCCGCGACCCGAAGAACAGCCGCAGCACCAGGGCAGCGGCCTCACCGGC
Organism: Modestobacter sp. DSM 44400; assembly: GCF_900107175.1. Lineage (GTDB taxonomy): Bacteria > Actinomycetota > Actinomycetes > Mycobacteriales > Geodermatophilaceae > Modestobacter. The sequence goes on from NZ_FNOZ01000006.1 coordinate 141,979, forward strand.
CCCGGTCACGAGTCCGACCACGAGGGCCGAAGCACCCAGTGACCCCAACAGCGGGCCGGTGATGGAGCGAGCGCCCTCGTACACCATGTCGGCGGCGAGGCTCACCACACCGAAGCCGACCACTGCCCGCCACGGCGACCACGCCGACACCGGCGTGGTCGTCGTCAGCGGCTCGGGCTGAGGGGACGGCGGGGCGCCGCCGGCATGCTCGGACGAGGGCACCGCTACATGGTCGTCGTCCTCGGTGAGGGCGGTGCAGTCGGGCTGCCGCCGTCCGCTCGGCAGGCTCAGCGGCGAGACCGATCGACGATCAGGTCACCGGGACGAGTGGATGGACTCCTGGTGCGGTGGCAAGGGCGTCTCCGGCAGCCCCCAGCGCCTTCTGCACGTGCTCGGTCTGCAGGTGAGCGTCCAGGTCGCCCTGGTGGCGCCAGCGCTCCTGCGTCACGAAGGTGCCTGGGGCCACTGCGGACTCGAACAACTCATACGCAAGGCACCCCTCCTCCTCTCGGGTCGGGGCCACGAGCGCGAGCAGTGCCTGGCGCACGACGTCCTCCTGGCCGTTCTTGGCCACGAGGACCGCGACCACCGACAGTTCGGACACAGCGAGCCCCTTCCGCTCAGGTTGTGCACTACTGGTCGGGGGACGATATGCCTCTTTGTCGCGGGGCTGCACTTCCGCGCCGGACGGGACGGCGTCGATCACCGGAGGGGCGCCAGTGAGCCGCAACGATTCGGCAAGGGCTCCGCGCGAGTCCCTCGAGGCTCGGGTCGAGCCGGTGTCCCGCCGTCGGCCCGGCGTGCGACCCGCCACGGCCTCGCCGAGGGCGGCTGACCGCCCGCCCTGCCTGCCAGGCTGCCGACGCTTCCGCGGTTCTTCTTCAGTGCCCCGTCTTCTCTGGAGCCGCAGGCAGACCGGAGAAAAATAGGAGGCTGCCGTCAAGGGTCGAGAGGGACATGCTCGATGCTCACCGCCCCGGCGGGGCTGGCAGGCGATCAAGGCTGGTGCGGAACCCGACCGGCGAGCCCGGTCGTCCCTGCACATGCGGCGGCGAAGATCAGCGACGCACGGCGTCAGGCCGCCGATCTACGTTGGCCGCGTCGTGCCCCGGAGTGGGCTCATCCGACCGTGAAGCGCAGGACGATGGCAAGCCTTCAAGACCGATGGCGCCGCAGGGACCCGGCCACCGGCCGTCTGGTGCCCACAACGCTGGACGGCAAGGGGCTGCGTACCGCCCGCAGTTCCGGGATCCGTCGGGCCGCCAGGTGACGAAGGGGTTCGCCCTCAAGCGGGACGCACAGCGCTGGCTGACCGACCAGACCGCCCACATCGTCCGGGGCACCTACGGCGACCCCGGCGCCGGCCGCACCACCTTCGCCGAGTTCTACGCGGACTGGTCGAGCCGCCAGGTGTAGGACCCGGGGACCGTCGCCGCCATGAACCTCGCGGTCGGTTCGGTGCCGTCCGCCGACGTCCCCCTGCGGTCGCACCTCGAGTCCTGGGTCAAGGGAGTGGTCGACCGCGGGCTCGCTCCGGGAACCGTGCACACCCGGACGAACAACGTGCGCGCCGTCCTGCGTGGTGCCGTCGCCGACGAACTGACCCGGACGACCCCAGCGAAGGCATCACGCTCCCCCGTCGCCGGCGCACCGAGGCCGCCATGCGGCTGCCCACCGCCGCCCAGGTCGGCACCGTCCTCCAGGCCGCTGACGACGCCTTCCGACCGTTCGTCGCCCTCTGCGCCTTCGCCGACCTGCGGCTCGGCGGGGCAGCCGCCGTCCGGGTCGAGGACATCGACTTCTTGCGCCGCAGCCTCACCGTGGCGCGGCAGGTGCAGCGGGCGGGACGCGTGGCCGTCGAGGTCCAGTCGCCCCAGTACGGCAGCGAACGAAGCGTGTTCCTTGCACCTGCGCTCGTCGACCTGTTGGCCGCCCACGTCGCCGCCACTGCCCGGCCGGCGGCTGGTTGTTCACCGGCGCCGGCCAGGACCCGCCGCACCAGAACATCGTCGGCCACCGGTGGCGCACCCTCACGGCCGCCGCCGGCCTGTCAGGGCTGCGGCTGCATGGCCTCCAGCACTTCTACGCCTCGGGTCTCATCGACTCCGGCTGCGACGTCGTGACCGTGCAGCGCGCCCTCGACCAGGCCCCGGCGACGACCACGCTGTCGACCTACTCGCACCTGTGGCCGACCCCGGAGGACCGCACGCGGGACGCCGCGCAGCAGCTTTTCGCGGATTCTTGGGCTGGTTGTGGACCGGGCGGGCTCTACAGGCCGCTGACGTGTGGTTTTACCCGTCTCTACACGTTGAAGCGGAACGTTGCCGGGGTATTTGACCTTGGTTGGCTGACGTCGAAATACGTCTCTGACCTGGGCTTATGCTGTTGGTCGTTGATGGTGGCGCACGGTCGAAACTGAACGTCTTGCGGACTTTTTGCGGACTGACTGCGGACCGGCGCGCCCGCACCCCTCCCCCGGCGACGCGCGGAGGAGGGCGCGGGAGACCCCCGGCCTGTCAGTGCCTGCTGCCGAAGTCGGCTATGAGCCGGCTGGGCTACCGCTCCCCCGCGCCGCACCGCGCGGGTAGCGAGGACCCACCATCTGGCTTGAGCCGACCACGGTCGAGCAGCACAGGCGCAAACGAGCGGTGAGCCGCGGTGACGCGGCGGGTCAACGACCCGGAGCGTCATCTTCAGGGACGTTCGCGCGGACGGGCACAGGGGCCCACCGCCCAGGCATCACTGCGCTCCGGCCATCACTATCGCCCCCCACTGCGAGGGCGACTCGTGGGGGTTCACGCAGGTACCCACGCTCACCGTGCGCCCGGCTTGCGCTGTGACCCGCGGTCGCGGACGGTTGCCGACGTGGACGCCTTCCGTGGGCTGGGGATGCCCAGCATCCCCGGGCTCGGTGACGTGCTGACGCTGCTGCAGAAGCAGTCCGAGACACTCGCCCAACTGCCGCGCACACTCGCCGACCTCAACCGGACCATCCAGGAGCTGACCGAGGCCACCACGAAGGCCCGGGAGACGATCGGGTCCGCCCAGCGGATCACCGAGCACCTCGAGGGTCTGATCGAGGAGCTGCAGCAGCCGGTGCGGGGCCTCAAGCCAGGGCTGGAGCGGATCGGCAGGGTCCTGGACGACCCCGCCGTCGACACCGTGCCCGACACGCTTCGGCGTATCCACGACGACCTGATGCCCTTGATCGCCGGACTGCGCCAGGCTCAGGCCCGAGTCGGGTCGGTCACCGGAGTGCTGCGCCGCCGCCCTCGTTCCGCTGACGCACATGATCGTGAACACTGACCACCCTCCGGTGTGCTTTCGAAGCTTCGGGGAGCTGATCGCACAGCGCGCGGCCTCGATGGCCTCCACCGTCGACCGGCTCGGGCCGCTGGCACAGTGACCGGGAACCAACCGGGAGAGGTCGGCGATGACCAACGAGCACGCGCCGGCGATTGAGGAGACCCCCGCCGCACCGGCGCAGTACGTCATCCGGGCCGCGACCGCCGAGGACGCCACCGGAATCGCGGAGGCGCACGTCTCCTCCTGGCAGACCGCCTACCGCGGTCTGCTGCCGCAGGCGCTGCTCGACGGCCTCTCCGTCGAACGGCGCACCGTGCAGTGGCAGCGCGACATCCACAGCGGCAACTTCGACGTCCACGTCGCCACCGACCCGGCCGGGCACGTTGGCGGGTTCATCGCCACCGGTCGCAGTAGGGACGACGACACAGCCGAGACCGTCGGCGAACTCATCGCGATCTACCTGCGCCCGCAGCTGTGGAGCCTGGGCCTCGGCGGCCGACTGCACGCCGCGGGCATCGCCGGCCTGGCGACCCGCTTCGAGCAGGCCACACTGTGGGTGCTCGACGGCAACGCCCGCTCCCGCGCCTTCTACGAGCGCCAGGGCTGGCAACCCGACGGCACCGTCAAGCGCAACACCATCGGCGACGCCGAGGTCGTCGAGGTCCGCTACCGGCGGCGGTTTGACGGCCACGCCCAAAACGCGTAGCCCGGCCCTGCTGGCGTTCTCGGCGTGAGACTCGCCGTCCGCCGAGACCCCGACTGCGTTGAGCACGTCACCCGCCACTGCCCTGGCCCAGCCTCGACGTACTCCAGGCCGGACAGACGACGAGCGACATCTGTGCGAACCGACATGAGTGACCGCGTCAGCACACTCGCCGTCAGCCATCAGCTGCAGTGACAGCCAGCCGATTAATGGTCCCGGCCAGGACATGACGAACGGAGCCAGAGGATGACGTCTGCGCTGGTCAGGCCGTAGAAGGCCGCCGTCCGCTGCCGCCGTCGATCCCCCGTTGACGCGCGGCCACATCGCGACCACTCGGTCCCTACTGACTGCGTCGGTCGAGCGGCGAAACGCCCGCACCCCCAGCAGGCGACGGAAGACCGGCGGCCGGCCGGTCAACGAGTTGGAGTGCCGGCTGGTCGCCCGCCGGAAGCAGGATGCGGCCGCAGAGCCGCCCACAGACACGTCTCCGCCGACCGGCTAAGCCGAGGCGGGCCCGCCGGGCCGAGAACACCGGAGGGAACCTCGATCCCACTCAGTAGGAGGGCGGAGACCGTGACCCAGAAACCTATCGACGGAGCACCGACAAGACAGCCCGCTTCCGTACCTCACAGAGCCCTGTCAGGAAAGCCCCGACCACCTTGCTGAGCGCCTAAAGCTGGTCGGCATCACCGTCCGCGAGACGGTCGACGAACGAACCCACGAGTGGCGTGACTCCGCCGGATCCAGCGCCGTGACGGCAAGCTCGACAGGGCGACGTGCGGCGAGAACCGGCCGGGCACGTGCCTGGAAGCCACAGCCGCCTGAGGTCGTCGACGCCCCCACCTCGACCAGACCGAACACCAGCTCGACCTGAGCGCGGCGATGCAGGACGTCGGGGTGGATGCGCGCCCGCTCCGTCACCGCGCCAGTGCCAGTGCCAGTGCCAGTGCCAGTGCCAGTGCGAGCAATCGTCAAGACCTGTGGATCAAGATCTTTAGGCGGCCTGTTGTTCGGGGGTTTCGTCGGGTCGTTCGATGAGCTTGCCGCCCTGGAATACGGCGCCGGCTCGGACGAGGGCGACCAGGTGGGGTGCGTTGACTGCCCGCCAGCGGTCCTGGGCGGCTTCGATGAGTTTGAAGGCCATCGCCAGCCCGGCGGCTCGTGAGCCGGGCCCGCGGGTGATCTTGGTGCGGTGTCGGACGGTGGCGAAGGTGGACTCGATCGGGTTGGTGGTGCGCAGATGGACCCAGTGCTCGGCGGGGTAGTCGTAGAAGGCGAGCAACTGGTCGAGGTG
>NZ_FNOZ01000088.1 GCF_900107175.1 Modestobacter sp. DSM 44400
TGGCGTTGCGGTAGTACGGGCTGGTCAGGCTGCTCACGGCGTAGGAGATCCGGACGTCGGCGTTGCCCAGCACCAGCCGCCGTCCGCACACCGGGTCCACGGCCCTGCGCTCCTGCGACGACATGGTCTCCTCTCCGGGGAACAGGTCGTGCAGCTTCAGGTGCCGCGGCACCAGCGGGGTGTTCGCCGTCAGCGTCTGATCGGGCAGCTCCCAGGGGCGGGCGTCGACCAGCGCCGAGGGGATGCCCCGGTGGTACAGCAGCGAGGAGTCGCTGCTGAACCCCTCCTCGCCCATCAACTCCTCGGAGTACAACCCGCCGTCGGGACGGCGGTGCTGGGTGTGCCGCTTGAGCGGAACGCTGCCCACCTGCCGGTAGAACGCCACGGTATCGGTCCTCTCGGGAGGTGGATGGAGCTTTCCGGCTCAAGCCCGGGGGGTCTTTCGGGCTAACTCGGCGGGGACCGGGACCGGGACCGGGACCGGGACCGGGGCCGGTCGCCCGGTGGCCCGGGCCAGTGCGGGCGCGACGTCGGCGGCGGAGGTCAGGACGGCTGCGACGTGGGCGTCCGGGCGCAAAACCCACACCTCGTCGGGCCGGACGCCGAGCGCGTCGCGCAGGGTCGACCCCGCGTCAAGGTCGCGGATGCGGTGCACGGCAACGGGCAGCTCTCCGGGCAGGGTCTCGGGCAGGGACGGCAGTGTCGCGTCGTCCCCGATGAGCACGGTGATCCCCTCGCGGGCCAGCTGGCGTAGCCGGACGATGTCCGGCCGGCCGGGCACGGACACGGGGCAGTCCGGCGTGAGCACGCCCGGTGCCGGCACCGGCACGTCCCCGCGGGCGGGCCGCCCGGGGAACGGCCGGCGCGGGTCGGGCGTGGTGAGCGGCGAGTCGACGTACCAGAACGGCTCGGCGAGACGACCGGAGTCGACCTCCGCGCGCGCGGCCGGATCGGTGGCCGCGCGCTCCAGCACGTCGAGGCGGCGGCGGGCCTCCTCCGGGGTGCCCGGCACCAGGAACCGCATCGTCGCGGCGGTCACGTCGAGGTTCTCCAGCGCGGCGGCGTGCCGTTCGGCGTGGTAGCTGTCGAGCAGGGACTCCGGCGCCCACCCGCGCAGCACGAAGGCGAGCTTCCACGCGCCGTTCTCTGCGTCCAGGACGCCGGAGTTCAGGCCCCGGGCGCCGAACGGCGAGACCAGGTGGGCGGCGTCCCCGGCGACGAGCACCCGCCCGACGCGCATCCGGTCGACCACCCTGGACTGGAAGCGGTAGACCGACTTCCAGACGATCTCGTAGGAACGGTCCCCGATGACCTGCCGGATCCGGGTGTCCAGCCCGCCCGACGCCTCCTCCGCGGCGAGGTCGAAGTCCGGGGGGACCTGCCAGTCGATCCGGAACGTCGAGTCCGGGCACGGGTGGATGAGTACCTGGCGGCCCGGGTTCCACTCCGGGTCGAAGTAGAAGCGGCGTTCGGTCTCCCAGCCGGGCAGGTCGGTGCGGATGTCGCAGATGAGGAACTGGTCGCCGAACGTCTGGCCGCCGAATGTCAGGCCCAGCGCCGTCCGGAGATCGTCACTGCGGGCTCCCGGGCACGCGACGGCGTAGGAGCCGCGAACGGACGCCGGGCCTTCGTCGGTTGCGCACACCGCGGTGACGTCGGAGGAGTCCTGCTCCATGCCGGTGACCCGGTGTCCCCAGCGGACCTCGATCAGTGGCTCGGCGGCGATCCGCTCGTCGAGCAGTTCCTCGGTGACGCACTGGGAGATGTTGACGAACGGCGGAAAGGGCGACTGCCCGCGGTCGACGAACCGGAAGCTGAACAGCTCGGTGGTGCGGTGGAACGTGCGGGCCGTGGTCCAGGTGACGCCGCGCCGGGCCACTTCGGCGCCGGCGCCGACCGCGTCCCAGACGTCGAGGACGTCGCGCTGCTGGCAGATCGCCTTGCTGCCCACCAGGTCGCGTTCGCGCCGGTCGTCCAGGACGACGACGCGCAGCCCCCAGCGGGCCAGCAGCAGCGCGGCGGTCTGGCCCACCGGGCCGCAGCCCAGGACCAGCACCGGGGCGCCGGAGGGAGGGGTGGTCACGGCCGGCTCAGCCCTGCAGCTCGGCCCAGACCTCGCGGTCGCGCGCCGCGGTCCAGATGACGGGCCGCTCGACGCCGTCCATCTCGTCCCAGAGACGCTGGACGTCGAAGGGCAGGCAGTGCTCGAAGATCGGCCACTTCCCGAACTTCGGCGCGAGGGCCTGGTGGGTGGCCTGGAAGGCATCCTTGAGCGTGCCACCGGAGCGGTGGGCGGCGCCGACGGTCTGCTGCATGGTGAGCAGGAACTCGCGGGTCTGCTCGACTGCGGCGTCGACTCCCTCGCGACCGCGGGCGATGGCACCCCGGCCGCCGATGAGCTGTTGGGCGCCGAGGGCCTTGATCCGGTCCAACGTGCCCGCGGCCCAGTCGAAGTGGAACGCGTCGCCGGTGTAGAGCGCCGCCTGCGACTCCACCAGGTCTCCGGCGAAGAGGATCTCCTGCTTGGGCAGCCAGGCGACGATGTCACCCTCGGTGTGGCCGCGGCCCAGGAACTCCAGCACCAGCTCGCCCCGGTCACCGCCCAGTTCGATGGTCAGCTTGTCCCGGAACGTCATCGTGGGCCAGGTGAGGCCGGGGATGGACTCGGGCTCCTCGAAGAGCCGCGGCATGCGGCCGTACTCGCTCTCCCAGTCCTGCTGGCCGCGCTCGTCGATCAGGTGCTTGGTCTGCTCGGAGCTGACGATGACCTCGGCGTCGAACGCGCTGGCGCCCAGCACACGGACGGCGTGGTAGTGGCTGAGCACCAGGTAGCGGACCGGCTTGTCGGTGCGCTCGCGCAGCTTGGTCAGCCAGCGGCGGGCGGCGACGGGGGTGGCCAGCGCCTCGAAGCAGACGAGGAAGTCCTCACCCTCGATCGCCCCCAGGTTGGGGTCGCCCTCGGCGGTCAGTGCGTACACGCCGTCGGCGAGCACTTCGAGGGTCTGTTCCTTGGCGCCGAGGTCGGCGGACGAGGCGAAGGGTTTGGCGGCCATGGTCGCTCCTCATGCCGTTCGTTATGAGAACGCTACGTTCGCTTAACGAAGCCAAGGGTAGGTGGGTGTGCTGCCGCATACAAGGCGCCGGGGTTGTCAGGCAGCCACCCAGTGCAGCGGAAGCCGCTTCACCCCGCGCTGGAAGTTCGAGCGCAGCAGGATCGGCGGCCCGTCGAGTTCCAGGACGCTGGTCCGGCGCAGCAGCGCGCCGAACAGCGCGTGCATCTGGACCCTCGCCAGCTGGGCGCCGAGGCAGAAGTGCGGTCCGTGCCCGAAGGACAGCTGCGGGTTGGGTGCGCGGCGGATGTCGAAGCGGTCCGGCTCGGAGAAGACGCGGTCGTCCCGGTTGGCCGAGGTGAAGGACACCACGACCTTGTCGCCGGCCCGGATCCGGACCCCGTCGAGGGAGACTTCCGCCGTCGCGGTCCGCCGGAAGACCATCACGGGGGTCCACCAGCGCAACATCTCCTCGACGGCGCCCGGCAGCAACGCGGGGTCGGCCCGTAGCTGGGCCAGGGCCTCCGGATGGGTCAGCAGCGTGATCAGGCCGCCGGGCAGCCCGTTGCGCAATGTCTCGTTCCCGGCCACCGCGAAGAGCCAGAACATGTTCTCGAACTCGGCGTCACTGACGATCTCGCCGCCCTCGTCGGTCTGCGCGAGCAGGATGGACATGACGTCCTGGCCGGGTACCCGGCGCTTCTCCTCGGCGAGCAGCCGGGCGTAGGCGTAGAGGTCGGGCATGCCGGCCCGCGTCCGCGGGTCGGGCATCAGCCCGTGCGGGTCGGGGGAGGGCCGCTGCGCCATCGCCCGGCGGGCCAGTTCCGTCCCATCCCTGCCGTCGAAGGTCGCAGATGCGGCGTAGTCAGGGTCCTGCCAGCCGATGACCCGGTTGGACCAGTCGAACATCAGCCAGCGGTCCGCGGTCGGAACCCCCAGGACGTCGGCGAGGGTGATCAGCGGCAGATCGGCGGCGACGTCCTTGGCGAAGTCGCACCGGCCCTCGGAATTCCCGGCGATCATCCGGTCGACCAGTTGCGCCGCCGTCGCCTCGATGGAGGCCGTCAGCGCCGCCACCGCCCGCGGCGTGAACGAGCGGGACAGCGGCCGGCGCAGCCGGGAGTGGTCCGGCGGGTCCATGTTGAGCATCATCCGGCGCACCCATGGGAGGTCCTGGGCGTCGCGGACCTGGGTCGCCCCGACCCAGGAGGAGAAGGTGGCCGGGTCCTTCAGGACCCGTTCGACCTCCCGGTGCCGCAGGACGAGCCAGAACCCGCTTCCGGCAGGGATGCCGTGTAGAGCCGGCTCGTCCACCCAGACGGCGGCCGCCGCCGAGCGCAGCCGCCGCAGCGCGTCGAGCGGTGGCCCGCTCTCGTACGTGGCCGGGTCGACGACGGAGAGCGCGTCGGCCGACCGGGTGTCCGCCGTAGTCACAGCTGGCGGACGAACCGCTCCACGCTGGTCATCAACGCGACCGGCGTCTCGAACATGGCGTAGTGACCAGCATTCGGCAGTACTTCGAGTGAGGCGTTCGGGTACTGCCGCAGAAAGGTCTGCTCCATCACGGCGGCGCCGAGCGCGGGGTCGTGTTCTCCGACGATGACCTGGACCGGGACGGGATGGTCCTGCACCTCGGCGGAGAAGTCGGTCCGTGCCCACGCCTCCAGGTAGGCCCCGAACGCCTGCGGATCGGAATTGTCGAGGGAGAACTGGACCATCTGGTGCAGCCAGGTGGGGCTCAGCCGGCCACCGGTGGTGAGGTCGATGATCGCGTACCGATTGTCCGGGTCGTCCGCGGCGCCGCTGAACAGCTGCCACGACTGCTCGTCGAAGGGAACTCCGGTGGAGGGGACGGGGCTGATCCCGATCAGCCCGGTCACCCGGTCGCCGGCGTCGAGGAGCACCCGTTGCATGATGCTGCCACTCATCGAGTGCCCCAGGACGGCGAAGGACGACCAGCCCAGCGCGTCGACGGCGTTCAGCGCGTCCCGCGCCATCTCGGCGATGCTGAACTCGCCACCCTCCCCGCGCCGGGCGCCATATCCGCGGTAGTCCAGGAACGCGTAGCTGTAGCAGTCTCCGTCGATGAGGTCCGGCAAGGCTCCCCACCCGGTCGCGGAACCGAACCAGCCGTGCAGCGCGAGCACCTTGCGCCGGCCGTTTCCGATCACCATGGGGTCTCGGGGCATGCCGGTAGTCTGCTGCGCCGGGCGGTCGGCGGACAAGGGCTGGGACGGCGCCCCGCGGCGCCGGGCGATCCCTCGCGCCGTCGGCCCACGGATCCCGTCGAGGGTCCGTCGAGGATGGGCCGTCTGGCAACGGGGCACCTCGGGGCTGGAACCCCCTCGATGCTGCTGAGGTGAGGCGGATGTCGGCGCTCGGTGACGAGTTGTGGGCTCGGGTGGAGCCGGTGCTGCCGGTGAGGAGGGGCACTACCGCTACCGCACCGGTATCGCTCGGCGTCGTCTGCCGGGCGGGGTTCGCGGCGTGGCAGACGGTGTGGAAGGGGCAGCACCGCGTCTCCACCGATGCGACCTGGGACAAGGTGCTGACGCGCTGCGGATCCGGGCCGACGTCGACGGTGGCATCGACTGGCGGTCTTCGGCGGACTCCACCAGTGCCCGGGTCCATGAGCGAGGCGCGACCGCCGCGAGGTCGAAGACGAAGCCCACGTCGCACACGGGGGGCTCCGTGGAATGAAGAGATCGCCGTCGTCGCACAGACGAACCGGCCGATCAGGCGATCGGCCGCTCGACTCAGCTCAGCACCTTGATCAATCCGGGCGGCTCGTCAGCGGCGTTGGCATCCTCGTCCCGCGCCTCGACGCCCCCACGGGGAAGCCGGACAGTGCGGTTGCGCACGGCGTGTCGTTGGGCACGAGCGACACGGGCGCTCGCTGGCCATGGAGGCAGACGTGTGCCAACCCGGATGTGGCCATTCCCTCCGGAGCTGCGTGGTCGCATCGTCGGGAGTAGGTGCGCGATGTCGAAGGTGCAGGGGAAGCCGTGGCGCACGAAGGGGCGCGACCTGCGCCGTCGCGGCCGGCGACAGCAGGACGATCCGCGCACGGGCCCGATGGGGCGCCCTGCGCATCGTGGACGTCGGCAAGAAGGCGAGAGTGTGCGACCGGTTCAGTCGGGGCTGAACTGCCGGACTAGCGGCACCGTTGTGACCAAGTGCACGACCGCAGTGCCGGCCGACGCCCGCAGTGCGTGCGGCACGTCGCCGGGAAAGCGTATGAAGTCGCGCTCCTCGAGGAGGTGCGCATCATCAGCGGGCCCGGCCAGCACCGCCCCGCTGAGGACGTAGGCGTGCAACAAGGTCCCCGGGGAGAGCGCTGCCCGGACTTCGCGGGAGCAATCCAGTTCCACGACGGCCGTGTCGACCTGTCCACTTCCGTGGATGCGGTCCAGCGAGCGGAGGCGGACGGTTCCGATCTGCTCCCACGTCGCGTCGGCCGAACGCTGGATGGACACCGGACTTCCCCATTCGGTGAGCAGCCACGTGACGCCGACGCCGAGCGCGCGGGCCACCGCGATGAGCGTCTCCACGGTGGGGTTGCCGGTGCCGCTCTCGAGGTTGGCGATGGTCTGCTTCGCCAATCCGGCCTCGTGGGCAAGCGCGCCGATGCTCAGTCGTCGCTCACCCCGGATCCGCCGGACATTGCGGCCTAGACCTGGGACATCTGCCATGCGTCCATTGTGTTAGCCGCTTGTCCATCTTGACCAGACTGTAGCGACCACTGACGATGGTGTGGATCACATTCCACCCCGGGGGTCCCCGTGCAGTACACCGATGTCGCCCTCCCACTCGGCTGCGCGTGGTCCTCGCCGTTCGCCAAGTGGCAGGGAACGCTCGCCGAGGTCCCGAGCCTGAAACTGGCCGTCGCAGTCACCGCACGTGCTCTCGCCGACCGGGGACTGGACCCGACGGCTTTCGACGGCGTCGTGCTGGGTTGCACTGTCCCGCAGAAGGACATCTTCTACGGCGCCCCGACCCTCGCGGCCCGGCTCGGAGCCACCGGCCTGAGCGGACCGATGATCGCCCAGGCCTGCGCCACGAGCGTGGCGGCCCTGCACTCGGCCGCCGGTGCCGTCGCAGCGGGGGCTGGACCGCAGTTGGTCGTCGCCACCGACCGCGTCTCCAACGGTCCGACGCTGTCCTGGCCTGCGCCCAGCTCGATGGGCGGGGCGCCAGTCACCTCGCACTGGGTGCTCGACAGCTTCGCCCGCGACCCGTGGGCGGATGCCGGCATGCTCGCCGCGGCCGAGGTCGTCGTCGGTGAGATGGGAGCCACCCGGGACGAGTTGGATGACCTGACCGCGCTGCGGTGGGAGCAGTACGCCGCCTCCCTCGCCGACGACCGGGCGTTCCAGCGGCGGTACCAGGTCCCGGTGCAGATACCGAGCCGGAAGGGGGTGCTGACCCTCGACGCCGATGAGGGGATCCGGCCCAGGACCCGGGACGGCATCGGCGCGCTGCCGCCGGCCGCGGCCGGCGCGCTGCACACCTTCGCCTCGCAGACCCACCCGGCCGACGGCTGCGCGGGGGCTGTGGTCACCACGGCGGAGCGGGCACGGGCGATGTCCGGTGAGGGGATCGTCCGGATCCTCGGCGTGGGTTTCGCTCGGGTGGCCCCTAGAGCGTGTCTGCCAAAGATTGGCGGGTTGGTGGGCGACGCTGGACGAATGTTGCGTACCGACGAGATCCCGGACGAGTTGTGGGAGTTGATCCAGCCGGTGCTGCCTGCCGGCGGTCATCAGGGCCGGCCGTGGAATGACCACCGACTGACGCTCGAGGCGATCATCTGGCGGTACCGCACCGGGTCGCCGTGGCGTGACCTGCCCGATCACTTCGGCGCGTGGCAATCGGTGTGGGAACGCCACCGTCGCTGGTCTGACGACGGCACCTACGTGCGGATGTTCGCCGCGGTGCGCGCCGCAGCCCCTGAGCGCGATGAGCAGCTGCGCAACCTGTTGTCGGTCGATTCCA
>NZ_FNOZ01000119.1 GCF_900107175.1 Modestobacter sp. DSM 44400
GTGGCAGCCCGATGATGGCCAAGATGATGGCCAAGATGCGCGGACACGCCACCATGGGCGACGCGCTACGCGCCCATCCCGAACTGGCCAACATGACCTGCGACGGCATGTAGATTTCCCGCACTGGCTTGCATGACGCCAACGGGTGTGTTGGATCGTTGACAACGGCTCCTCGCACAACGGCGCCCGGTCGGTCGAGCGCATGCGGGCGGCCTGGCCGACCGCCGAGCTGGTGCACCTGCCGATCCACGCCAGCTGGCTGAGCTATAAGCCAGTCGGGCCATCTCGGCATCGAGACCAGCCTGTACGCCCTCGTCGGTGGAAGCGCTGACGTGGGGCGAAGTAGTCGAACGACTCGGGCCTGTAGAGGGCGCGCTTCCGGCCACTTACCCGCGCGACTGACCTGGCGGGCGCCGCCCCCAGTGGTGTCTCACTTCCTTGGAAGTGAGACACCTGGCTTCGGCTAACGCTTGCTGGTGAAGTCGGGGTAGCGCGGATGACGACGGGCTGTCGGGGTGGTGAGCATCGCTGGGGCATCCCGGGCGTTGAGGCGGAGACGCCGAGGTCGCCTGCACCAAAGCAGTCACCCCCGGACGTTAGGTGCTTTGTGTAGTTGGGTAACTACCCAGTGCTCCCACACCGGTTCGGGTGGGCGCACGACCCATGGACAGGAGGATTCGTGCAGTTCGTCATCCAGAACAGCAGCGACGGCCAATACTACCTGGAGGTCCTGGCGAGCGGGAACAACGCCACGATCGCCGTGACCGAGACATATAAGCGCAAGGAGGACGCCCGGAACGCCGCCGAGCTACTCAAGCGCGACAGCGGTACAGCCACGATCGTCGACAAGACGCAGTAGTAGCCCCGGGCGCTGCGGAGCCGGGCTGTCGCCGAGGGCGCAGGCGCGGCTCCAAAGCGCGGGGCTGGTCAAGCTCGGTCAGCCCACGGCGGGACACCTGGGATGTCGGTGGGCGACTGGCGCTGACAGAAGGTGGATTATCGGCGGCGCAAAAGAGCCGCTCGGTAGCTCCTTCGGAGCCGATGTGGGGCAGCGAAAGCCGGAGCCGGGCAGCGGCGAGCTGGTGCTCGTGCCGCCAACGCGTCGAACGTGCGGCGAACTGATCCAGCGGCATCCATAGCGCCCGCAGGGGGGTTGCCGCGGCTTCGGCGTAGCCCGGAGCGGACGGATGCAGTCGGGTACTGGTGACCGGCGCGGGCAGCCGCAGACGGGTCCGCACGGCGCGAAGGTCCGCGGGCCGGTAGGTGGCCGCGGCGAACACCACCTGCTGGTCAAGGCCAGGGTCGTAGAAGTACCAGCTCCACACGCGCAGCGGTTCGCGAGTCGATCTCATCGGGATTCCTTGTCAACGGTCGTTGGAAGACCCCCCGCCGGGGGGCGACACTGGGGATGGGAGCGTCACGGTGGGGTCAGGGCCGTGGGGTGCCTGTGGGGGGGTGGAGCCGAGCGGCGCCGCCGGTGCGGCCGCGGCGTCGCATGGAGTGAGGCCGGCGTCCATGCAGACGCAGCGGCGTTGCCGGGCGGCGACGCTCGCATTCTCAGGCGGTCAGACCCACTCGTCGGCGGACCAGCTCACCCCGGACCAGGAGACCCCAGACCAGGAGACCCCGGACCAGCTCACGCCCGACCAGGAGACCCCGGACCAGCTCACGCCGTTCCAGTTGGTGTGGTTGCGGGTGCCCGCGGCGACGGCGGCGGAGTCGAAGGCGTGGCCCCGGACATCAACCTCACCGGCCAGCTGCTTGCCGTTGACGGACAGGTGGACCGATCCACGTGCGGACTCCAGGGAGCCCAGCCCCGTCGAGGGTCGCCAGTGCTGCGTGGCCTGCTTTGGGGTGGGGGCGGTAGCGGCGGCGGTCAGGTCGATCAGGCCGTTGCCCTGCAGGGCGGCCGAGGCTGTGGGCACCTGCTGCGCGGTGCCGGTGAGCAGTGCCTTGACCTGGTCGGGGGTGAGGTCGGGGCGCTGGGAGAGCAGCAGCGCCGCGGCGCCGGAGACGACGGCGGCGGCCTGGGAGGTGCCGCTGCCCCGGAACAGCCGCTGGCCGATGCGGGCGGCCGGGTACTGGCTGTCCAGGTAGGAGCCGGGGACGCGAAGGCTGATTACATGCTCGCCTGGGGCGACCAGATCGGGGTTGCGGGTGCCGTCGCCGCTGCTGGAGAACGAGGAGATCGCATCATCGGCAGTGGCGGCGGTGCCGTTGGCGTTGTCGCTGCCGACGGCGATCACGTACGGGTCGGTGGCCGGGTTGTTCAGCCGCGGGCTGGTGTCGCCTGCGTTGCCGGCGGCCACGACGACGACGATCCCGCTTCGCCAGGCCTGCTCGACGGCGAAGGCGAGCGGGTCGAGCACGTAGGACTGCGCGCCGTCGGTGCCGAAGGACAGGTTGGGCACCCGGATGTTCAGCCCGTGCTTGTGGCCGTTTTCCACCGCCCAGTCGATGGCGGCGATGGCCTGGGACACGTCGGTGTGGCCCTGCGCGTCGGCGATCTTGATGCTGACGATGTGGGCGTCGGGGGCCATGCCGGCGAAGTGGGAGGTGTCCCCGCTGTAGGGGGCCGTGGCGGCGGTGTCGTGGCCGGCGATGATGCCGGCCATGTTGGTGCCGTGCCCGTAGCTGTCTAGGTTGCCGGTCGGGGTCCCGGCCTCCGGGGTGAGGTCGGGCCCGTAGATCACCTTGCCGGGGGTGTTCAGCCCGTCCACGGGGACGACGCCGGAGTCGACGAGGGCGATGTCGACGCCCTGGCCGGTGTCCACGATCAGGGGTCAAGGCCCGATGCCATTTTCCATTCCGACCGGGGAAGTAACTACACATCCCGCGAGTTTGCGTCCACGATCAGCGCGCTCGGACTCCGTCAATCGATGGGCCGAACAGGTATCTGCTACGACAACGCGATGCCGAATCGTTCTTTGCGGCCCTGAAGAACGAACGGGTGCACCGAACGGTGTATCCGACCCGCGAACACGCTCGCCGAGACGTTGTCGGCTACATTGAACTCTGGTACAACAGACAACGACTGCACTCCGGCCTGGGCTACAAAACGCCACACGAAGTCCTCAAAGAATGGACGTCATCCCAGGCAGTCGCATAGAAGCCGTCAAACCGACGGTCCGAGAACCTCGGGGCAGATCGGCAGATCAAGCCTCCATGTCCCGGGCCGGGGTCCGACGGGATGAACCCGAGCTCAAGGAAGCCCGCCAGGCGTCGTGGATGGACCCTGAGAACTCCACCGACCGCCAGCGCGGGAAGCCGACCGGAATCGCGACGGCCGAAGGAGGGGTCCACCATGCCTACCTGCTCGTAGGGGGCCTGCGGCACGTCTTCCCGACAGGTCTGGTCATCCGCTGACGTCCCTTGATGCTGCACACGTCGTGGTGATGCCGCGGCGGCCGCGCCCTGTCGCTCGCCCTGAGATCGGTCGTTTCATGGAGTGCCGGTACCAGGTTCCCGCTTCTCCGACTAGAGCGTGTCTGCCAAAGATTGGCGGGTTGGTGGGCGACGCTGGACGAATGTTGCGTACCGACGAGATCCCGGACGAGTTGTGGGA
>NZ_FNOZ01000008.1 GCF_900107175.1 Modestobacter sp. DSM 44400
CCGGCCCGCATCCCGTTCCCGGTGATGCATGTGGACACCGGGCACAACTTCCCCGAGGTTCTCGGGTACCGGGACCGGCGGGTCGCTGAGACCGGGGTCCAGCTGATCGTGGCCTCGGTGCAGGAGGCGATCGACAACGGCCGGGTGACCGAGCAGACCGGGCCGCGGGCCAGCCGCAACCCGTTGCAGACCGTCGCCCTGCTCGACGGCATCGAGAAGCACCAGTTCGACGCCGCTTTCGGTGGCGCGCGCCGCGACGAGGAGAAGGCCCGGGCCAAGGAGCGCGTCTACTCCTTCCGCGACGAGTTCGGCCAGTGGGATCCCAAGAACCAGCGTCCGGAGCTCTGGTCGCTCTACAACGGCCGGCACCACCGCGGTGAGCACATCCGGGTCTTTCCGATCTCCAACTGGACCGAGCTGGACATCTGGCAGTACATCGGCCGGGAGGGGATCGGCCTGCCGTCGATCTACTTCTCCCACCGCCGGGAGGTGTTCCTCCGGGACGGGATGCTGCTGTGGCCCAACGAGCACCTGCGGCCGATGGAGGGTGAGGAGACGTTCGAGGAGACGGTGCGCTACCGCACCGTCGGTGACGTCACCTGCACCGGCGCGGTGGAGTCCACGGCGAGCACCGTCGAGGCGATCGTCGAGGAGGTGGCC
This sequence comes from Modestobacter sp. DSM 44400, assembly GCF_900107175.1. Classification (GTDB taxonomy): domain Bacteria; phylum Actinomycetota; class Actinomycetes; order Mycobacteriales; family Geodermatophilaceae; genus Modestobacter. The sequence goes on from NZ_FNOZ01000008.1 coordinate 661, forward strand.
GGCACGCACGTCACCGAGCGGGGTGCGACCCGCGCCGATGACCGGGCCACCGAGGCGGCCATGGAAGACCGCAAGCGTGAGGGGTACTTCTGATGGAGATGCTGCGGGTCGCCACCGCCGGATCGGTGGACGACGGCAAGTCGACGCTCATCGGCCGGTTGCTGTACGACACCAAGTCGATCTTCACCGACCAGCTGGAGGCCGTCGAACGCACCAGCGCCGCACGCGGTGATGAGTACACCAACCTGGCGCTGCTCACCGACGGTCTGCGGGCCGAGCGGGAACAGGGCATCACCATCGACGTCGCCTACCGCTACTTCGCGACGCCGAAGCGGAAGTTCATCATCGCCGACACCCCGGGGCACATCCAGTACACCCGGAACATGGTCACCGGCGCCTCGACGGCCAACGCCGCGCTGATCCTCATCGACGCCCGCAAGGGCATCCTGGAGCAGAGCCGGCGGCACGCGTTCCTGGCCTCCCTGCTGCGCGTTCCGCACCTGGTGCTGTGCGTGAACAAGATGGACCTCGTCGACTACGACCAGGGTGTCTTCGACGCGATCGCCGAGGAGTTCCGGCATTTCGCCGCCAAGCTGGAGATCGGGGACCTCACGGTCATCCCGGTGTCCGCGCTGGCCGGGGACAACGTGGTGACCCGCTCGGTGAACATGCCGTGGTATGAGGGGACCTCGCTGCTGCACCACCTGGAGGAGCTGCACATCGCCTCCGACCGGAACCTGATCGACGCCCGGTTCCCGGTGCAGTACGTCGTCCGCCCGTTCTCCGGCTCGCATCTGGACTACCGGGGCTATGCCGGCCAGGTGGCCGGCGGGGTCTTCAAGCCCGGGGACGACGTGGTGGTGCTGCCCTCGGGGTTGCCGTCGAAGATCGCCGCCATCGAGACCATGGACGGACCGGTCGAGGAGGCGTTCGCGCCGATGTCGGTCACCATCCGGCTCACCGACGAGATCGACATCTCCCGCGGCGACATGATCTGCCGGCCGAACAACCAGCCGGGCGTCTCCCAGGACGTCGACGCCATGGTCTGCTGGATGGGCGACGAGCCGATGCGCCCGGGCGGCAGGTACGCCATCAAGCACACCACCCGGGCCGCGCGGACCATGGTGAAGGGCCTGCGCTACCGACTCGACGTGAACTCCCTGCACCGCGACGAGCAGGCCGCCACCCTGGGCCTCAACGAGATCGGCCGGCTGCAACTACGCGTGACCGCGCCGCTGTTCACCGACCCGTACCGCACCAACCGGGCGACCGGCAGCTTCATCCTCATCGACGAGGGCACCAACGCCACCGTCGCCGCCGGGATGGTGCTCTGACCCGGTAGACGTCCGTCCTCAAGAACTCCGTACCCGGCCAACGCCGGGTGCGGAGTTCTTGCGTGCGGGTGGTCGACCTGCGGCGACTGCTCGGCGTGGCGGATCGACCGTGTGGGTCGTCAAGTGCAGCGACCCCACGCTACGACGGAGAAGGTGTCGTCGGTCACTGAGGTGGCGGGACGATGCGGATCAGCGACACAACCGGCAGGCTGCTCAACGAGGACCTCAGCGTGCCGCCGGTCGGCGCCTCGCTACGCCTGGGCAACGGGGAGCAGGGATGGCGGACCGGCGGTACTGGTGGAAGCCGCGATACGAACTCTGGCTGGTAGGCGATGACACCAACCGATGCATCTGTGTCTGGACCCGCCACCGCTTCCGTACGCTCGCCGCGCACAGTCGCCGCCTCGAGGAGGAGCACCTGCGAGTGTCTCCTGCCCGGCTGGTCATCATGGACCGTCATAGTGGTCGAGAGGTCGGCGGCCGCGGTTGACCCCGACGTCTCGGTCGAGGCGGGGCCGGCAGCGGACTATCCAGTCATCCCTCAGCGCGCTCGAAGGCAGCCTGGGATACCGACCGACGTGAAAGGCCAGCGGCCCCCACCACGCGTCGACCACCTGAAGACTGATGGTCTCCGAGCGGAACGCTTCGATCAGTTGCCCGCCGGCAGTTCAGGGAGCACAGATCAGTGCGGGATGAACGGCGACAGGGCGTCCGCACCGCTCGGACGACGGCGCGGCGGGCGGCGGCGCTGCTGCCAGACGAACGGCGCCTCGCCGTGCCGCACGCGCATCCATGCCCAGGCGGCTGCGCCGACGGTTATCGCGGTGCCGGTGACGATCAGGACCATGCCGGTGGAGGCGCCGAGGAGCTTGGTACCCGAGGCCAGCATGATCACCGCCAGCGCCCGGCGGACCAGGCTACCGGGCGAGCGGGAGGACACCCGTGCACCGATCCAGACGCCTGGGATCGCGCCGACCACAATGCTCCCGGTCAACCCCAGAGTGAAGTCGCCGAAGAGGATGTGTCCCAACGACGCGGAGGCGACCAGCGGTACGGCCTGGACGAGGTCGGTGCCGACGAGCTGGCCGACCTTGATGGTCGGATAGAGCAGCAGCAGGCAGACGATCATGATCGAGCCGGCTCCGACTGAGGTCATGCCGACGATCAGGCCACCGGCCGCGCCGACCAGCACGGTGGCAAGCCGTCGCACCGGCACGGAGGAGAGGTCCGGCTCGGGCGCCTCGGGGCGGCCCCGACGCCGCTCACGCTCACGCAGCTTCAGGTAGGACTTCGCAGCCATGGCGCCCGAGGCGACCACCAGGATCGCGCCGAGCGCGACCAGCAGGAAATCCTGCACGCCGGCGCCGTCGCCGAAGAGCCGAAGCAGCAGTACTCCCGTGAACGCGCCGGGAACGGAACCCAGACACAGCCACGTGACCATGGCGAGATGGACGGTTCCGCGGCGCAGGTGCACGATCCCGCCGATCGGCTTCATGAAGAAGCTGGCGACGACGTCACTGGAGACGGCGGCCAGCGGGGAGACGCCGAAGAAGAAAACCAGGATGGGGGTCATCAGAGCCCCGCCGCCCATCCCGGTCAGGCCGACGACCAGCCCGACCAACAGGCCGGCGACAGCGAGGTTCGGATCCCACCATCCCATTGCCGTCACCCCGTCCGTTCGAAGTCGCGCGCTGCCGTGCCCGGTCCGCTCGGCGCACTCGGCACGTCGGGAGGCTGGGATACGGTCGATCCGCTGAGCACGCTAGGGCACCCGCGGGACCGGCAGGAGCCCGCTCACTCGTTGGAGGTGCCCGCCGGCGTCGGGGCCGCGCCGGCTCCCTCGCGACGCCGCATGCCCAGTCGAGGGCTACTCGGCGCCGCTGACGGCCAGCACGCGAGCCAGTACCAGTCGGGCGCTGCAGTCCACGCTGGACGAGCGGGTGTCGATGGTGAGCTCGGCATCGTTCGGCGCCTCGTACGAGTCGCCGATCCCGGTGAACTCGGGGATGTCCCCACGGCGGGCCTCTGCATAGAGACCCGTGCGTTCGCGTGCCTCGCACTCGTCCATCGGCGTGGCGACATGGACCAGGACGAACGAGCCGGGGCCGGCCTGGCCCTCCACCAGCAGGCGGGCGTCGGCCCGGGTGGCGGTGTAGGGAGCGATCGGGGCGCAGACGGCAATCCCACCGTGCTTGGCGATCCGGCCGGCGACCCAGCCGATCCGACGCACGTTGGTGTCGCGATCCGCCTTCGAGAAGCCGAGCCCGGCCGAGAGGTGGGTGCGCACCTCATCGCCGTCCAGCAGCGTCACGGTTCGGCCTGACTCGACCAGCAACTCGACCAGCCGGCCGGCGATCGTCGACTTCCCGGCGCCGGAGAGACCGGTGAACATCACGGCCAGGCCGCCGGTGCTCGGCGCCGCCACCAGGACCCGGCTCCCCAGCGGCTCGGCCCCGTAGGTGGCGACCAGACACGACCAGCTCGCCTCGGGATCGGCGGCGGTGACGGGCACCGGCACGACGATGACCTCTCGTCCCCCCCGCGTCGGGCGAGTTCCTCGCGCACCGCGGCGGGGGAGCGCCAGCGGGGGATCTCCCGGACGGTGAGTCGTCCGTCGTCCCGGGTGGCCACGAGCACTCCCTCGGCGTCCTCGAGCTCGGTCGCCTCCGGGAGGTCGGGAACCGCGCTGACCAGACCGAAGCCATACCGCGCCAGCGCCGCAAGTTGTGCATCGGAGAGCCGGGCCCGGGAGTTCGCCATGGGAGCTGAGTCTCCCCATACCGAGGACCGGGTGGAGTGGCCGGACGCCCCGCCCCACTCCCACGGGTCGACTCGTGAGCGCCCCTCGGTCCCGGGTCAGCGACCCTCGGTGCGAGCGCATCGCAGCTTTACGGGTAACATGCTCGCATTGCCCGGCGAGGGAGACGGTCCGACCGTGCTCCGTGATCGACGTGCGTCCGCCCTCCAGGGGTGTGCCGCGCTCGTGCGCTGAGCACACTGACCCGATTCACCCTGTTGAGGAGCACATCCCGTGGCTGACTTCCGCCTCGAAGCCGAGTTCCGCACCGAGTTCGGCAAGGGCGGCGCACGCCGCACCCGCCGGGCCGGCCGCGTCCCCGCCGTCCTCTACGGCCACGGCCAGGAGGTCGTCCACCTCTCCCTGCCGGCCCGCGAGTTCGCCGCGGCGCTGCGCAACGGCGGCACCAACGTGCTGCTGACCGTCGTCCTGGACGGCAAGGACAACCTGGCGCTGACCAAGGCCGTGCAGCGCGACCCGATCAGCCGGGTGCACGAGCACGTCGACCTGCTGCTGGTCCGCCGCGGCGAGAAGACCACGGTGGACGTGCCGGTGGTCATCGTCGGGGAGCCTGCGCCGGACACCATCAGCAACCACCAGCTGAACTCCGTGTTGCTCGAGGCCGACGCCACGAACCTGCCCGGCCCGATCGAGGTCGACATCACCGGCCGCACTGCGGGCAACGGCGTCACCGCCGGCGACCTGCCGCTGCCGGCCGGCGCGACGCTCATCACCGACCCGGAGGCGCTGGTCATCGGCTTCCTGGGTGCGCCGACCGCCGCCCAGCTCGAGGCCGAGCTGGAAGAGGCCGAGGCCGAGGCCGGCATCGAGCGCGACGAGTCCGACGCCGATGGCGACGTCGTCCCGGAGCCGCAGGACCAGGGCAGCGGCGAGTCCATGGACTCCGCCGAGAAGTCCGCCGACAACTCCTGAGCGATCCGCTGAGCGAGAGCACGACCCGCGGGGGCGCCGGCACTGCCGGCGCCCCCGCGGCGTCTCCGACGCCGCCGTCCGAAGGCCCGTTCCTCGTCGTCGGCCTGGGCAACCCCGGGCCTGGCTACGCCGGCAACCGGCACAACGTCGGCGCCATGGTGCTGGCCGAGCTGGCCGGCCGGGCGGGCATCCGGCTGTCCCCGGGCAAGGGCGCGCGGGCACGCGCGGTGTCCGGCGAGGGTCGCCTGGCCGGACGGCGCGTGGTGCTGGCGCAGCCGACCACCTACATGAACGAGTCCGGCGGCCCGGTGCGCGGGCTGCTGGACTACCACCACCTGCCGGCCACCGACCTGGTCGTGCTGCACGACGAGCTGGACCTCCCGTTCGAGGCCGTCCGGCTCAAGCGCGGTGGCGGCGAGGGCGGCCACAACGGTCTGCGCTCGATCTCCCGGTCGACCGGGACCCGCGACTATCTGCGGGTGCGCATCGGCATCGGCCGGCCCCCAGGGCGGCAGGATCCGGCCGACTTCGTGCTCAAGGACTTCTCCGCCACCGAGCGCAAGACGCTCGACCTGCTCGTCGTCGAGGTCGCGGACGCCACCGAGCTGCTGCTCGAACGCGGTGTGGAAGCGGCCCAGAACGTCATCCACCCGCGGGGCTGAGTCCCCCACACGACCGAGTGAACCCGTGGCGTTCTGCTGGTGACGATGAGTGACCGTCGGACATGATTCTCCCAGGTCGCTCGCACCAGTACGGCGAGCGCGGACACGGGGGGTAACCGGCGATGGCGTTGGCGGAAGAGCGGTGGTTCACCGGTCACCCGGGATCCTCCGGCACCGTCCTCGGGTCACCCACCGGGCTGTGGGCCCCGTCGGGCGACGCGCTGGTCCCGGAGCTCCGCGCCGGGCACCGCGGGCGACGCCGCTGGCTGGTCCGCTACCGCCGTTCGGTGCTGGCGCTGGACCTGGCAATCGCCTGTGTCGTGGGCCTGGTGACCGTGCTGGTGCCGCTGACCAACGGCCCATTCGGGGAGCAGCGCCAGGAGTGGCTCGGCGTGCTCGTCCCGCTGCTGTGGCTGGCGCTGGCCGGCCTGCGCAACGCCTACGACCCGCGCGTCTTCGGTAGCGGCAGCGAGGAGTACCGGCGCGTGGCCGCGGTCGGCGTTCTCATGCTTGCCACGGTCGCCTTCGTCAGCTACGCGCTGGACCTCGACCTCCCGCGCACCCTGGTGGTGTTCTGTCTGCCTGCGCTCACCGCCGCCGTGCTGGTGGGCCGCTACGTGGCTCGCAAGACGCTGCACCGGGCGCGGTCGGCCGGTCGGTGTCTCAAGCGCGTCGTCGCCGTGGGCCGCGAGGGCGCCGTCCTGGAACTGGTCGAGCACCTCAACCGCGAGCGCTACGCCGGCATGCTGGTGGTCGGGGCGTGTGTGCCCGATCCCGAGACGGCCGACCGGCTGGTCCGGGCCGGTGTGCCGGTGGCCGGCTCCCTCGACGACGTCGCCGAGGTGGTCCGGCAGATGGACGCCGACACCGTCGCGGTCACCTCGGCCAGCGAGACCGCCGCTCTCTACCTGCGCCGGCTGACGTGGCAGCTGGAGGGCAGCGGCGTCGAGGTGCTCGTGTCGCCCGGGCTCATCGAGGTGGCTGGTCCGCGACTGCACATCCGGCCCTTCGTCGGCCTGCCCCTGCTGTCGGTGGAGGAGCCGGAGTTCAGCGGCTGGCGGCGGCTGGTCAAGGGCAGCATCGACCGGGTCGCGGCGGCGGTGCTGCTGGTCGTCGCCTTCCCGGTGCTGGCCGGCATCGCGCTGGCCGTGCGGCTGTCGGGCCCGGGCCCGGTGCTGTACCGGCAGGAGCGGGTGGGGCTGGGGGGTCGGCTGTACACGATGTACAAGTTCCGCAGCATGGTCGTCGACGCCGAGGCGCGACTGGCGGCGCTGCAGACCGCCAACGAGGGCGAGGGGCTGCTGTTCAAGTTGCGCCACGACCCGCGGGTCACCCCCGTCGGCCGCTGGCTGCGCCGGTTCTCCCTCGACGAGCTCCCCCAACTGCTCAACGTCCTCGGCGGCGCGATGTCGCTGGTCGGCCCCCGGCCGCCGCTGCCCACCGAGGTCGAGCGCTACGACAGCTCCGTCCGCCGCAGGCTGCTCGTACGCCCGGGCCTGACCGGCCTGTGGCAGATCTCCGGCCGCAGCGACCTCTCCTGGGAAGACTCGGTGCGCCTGGACCTCCGCTACGTGGAGAACTGGTCGCTCGCCCTCGACGTCCTGATCCTGTGGAAGACCGCCGCCACGGTGCTCGGGAGCCGCGGAGCCTACTGAGAGCAGAGCAGCAGATCGGGCGTCGCCCTCTGTTGTGCCGTGCTCGTTGCGCGGCCGCGGCGGACCCGCCTGGTCGTGGCAACACTGGTCGGTTGGTCCGCGAGGCGCAGCCGGGCAAGTTCCTCGGCTGCGGTTGTGAACCGAAGGGTCTTGCGGGGGAAGTCGCTGGGCTGGACGGCCACGCGTCCGGGAGCCGTCGGCGCGCCGCCCCACCACCCCTCCCGCGGGGGTGCCGCGACGACTCCTTGAACCCAAGCGCCGCCGGGGCGACGACCGGCGCGCGGCGGCGACGCCCCGTCTCGGGGGCGAGAGCGCTCAGAGACCGCGGCCGCGCCGGTGAAGGGTGGTCATGACCGTCTCGGCCGGCACCGCACCGCTGGCCACCGCCAGGGCGACCACGCTGCGCGGCTCGCGCCAGTTCACCCGGGTCGCCCGCGCGGCCCAGCGGGCTGCGTCGCGACGGTGACCGAGTGCGGCGTGGCCGAACGCCAGCTGCCCGTACACCCGGGCGGTCCCCGCGCCCGCGGTGCGGAGCGCGGAGTGGCGGTCCAGCATCCACTCCAGCGAGTCGACCCGGGTCTGCCACTGCCGGGAGAAGTGCGACGAGGCCCCCCACCGCACCCGTACCAGCGGCTGGTCGACGTGGACGACCGGGTGCCGGGCTGCGGCACGCAACAGCAGGTCCCAGTCCTCGTTCTGGCTGCCCGGGATGGCCTCATCGACCAGCCCCAGGCCGCCCAGCAGGGCCGAACGGCGCAGCAGGAACGTGGAGCTGTGCAGCATCGCCATCCGCGAGCGCAGCAGGTCCCCGTAGGTGACCGAGCCGGTGCCGGCCAGCCGCGCGGTCTCGGTGCCGTCGAAGACCACCGTGATCGCCGTCGTCACCAGGTCGGCGTCGGGCTCGGTGGCCGCGCGGGCCAGCTGGGCGGTGAGCTTGCCCGGCAGCCAGGTGTCGTCGTCGTCGGAGAAGGCCACCAGCTCGGTGTCCAGCGCCAGGACGCCGGTGTTGCGGGCGCCGGCCAGCCCCGGTGTCCGGCTGTTGGCCATCACCCGCACGCGGCGGCCGGGCGAGCTCAGCTGCGCCAGTCGCGGCTCGGGCTCGGCGCGGTCGAAGACGACCACGACGTCGAGGCCGGCGTCGGTGTCCTGGGCGAGCACCGAGTCCAGCGTCTCGCGCAACAGCTGCGGGCGGTCGTGGGTGGGGACGACGACGCCGACGGGCCCGGTCACCGGGCGCTCCGGTGCAGGTAGCCGTAGGCGGCCAGCAGCGGCAGCGTGAGAAGAGTGGTCAGCCGCCGCTGGCCGCGGGGCAGCGCGGTGCGCCAGGCGTCGTCCCGGCGGAGCGTGACCTCCCCGACGGTGAAGCGCATCGGGTTTCCGGCCACCGTGTGCGAGGCGCCCAGCGTGACGGCGTGGGCGTCGAGGAAGTCCAGCGGCTGCGGGCCGGGCCGGCCGGCGAAGACGGCGAGCTCGCGGACCGAGCGGGCCGGGTCGGCCACGAAGTCCTCGTAGCGCAGCAGCCGGGTCGGCGTCCCGAGCCGGCCCAGCAGGGCCAGGGAGGCGTTGTGCCCCAGCCACAGCAGCGCTGAGCGCACCGGTGAATAGCGGGTCATCAGGTCCGTGCCCGCTGCGGACTCCGGACGGCGGACCTCCTTGGTCCAGGAGTAGGCCACGCCGCGGCTGTCCCGGACGGCGTGCACCACCCGCAGGTCGATGCCCGGGTCGGTGCGCAGGCAGAAGGCCAGGGATGAGTGCTTGCTGGAGTCGATGACGACGGCTGCACCGGACTCCTCGGCGATGGCCCGGTAGAGCCGCCGGTAGACGCCGACGTACTCGTCGAGGTCCTTTCCGGCGCGCCCACGCCCGCCGCGCAGGGCCAGTCGGGGGATGAACCTCGTGCGGTCGACCCGCGCCCGCAGCGTCTCCATGCGCTCGGCCAGGGCGCGGTCCCAACCTCCGAAGGCGCGGGTGCCGACCGCCTGCCAGAACGGGCAGCGGCTGAATGGCCGGCCGCAACCGCACCGCTCGTCGGACAGCACGGCGCGGTGCCACAGGTGCACTAGTTCGCCTGCCGAGCAGACGCCGGGCACCTCCCCGAGCACGCGTTCGACGACCGTCGTCCCGCTGCGGCCCAGGCCGCCGATGAACAGCACGCGGGGCCGGTCCGGGCCCGAGCCGACGGCGGTCGGGGCGGCCGGTGCAGCAGGGGTGATCGACACGGGACGATCATGGCATCGAACACCCAGATGGTGACCATGAGTGAACCCGAACGGGTGAGGAGAGCCGTCGACCGCGTGCCAGTTGGGATTTCTCCGGCATGCTTCTTACATGGTGGCAACACAGAGTGAGCACGGTCTCGGCGCGCGACGGCGCGATGGCCTGTTCCTGCCCCTCGATCCGATCACCGAGCCGGAGGTGGTCGACCGCGTGATGGCCGCGCTGGCCGACGGCCGCGGCGGCTGGATCGCCACCCCCAACGTCGACCACATGCGCCGCGCCGCCCGCGACCCGGGCCTGGCCGCCACGCTGTGCACTGCAGACATCAGCGTCGCCGACGGCGCTCCCGTCGTCTGGGCCAGCCGCCTGGCCGGCCAGCCCGTCCCGACCCGGGTGACCGGTGCGGACCTGCTGTGGTCGCTATCTGCTGCCGCGGCCGCCGCGGGCCGGTCGGTCTACCTCCTCGGTGGCGAGCCGGGGGTGCCCGACCGCGCCGCGGAGAACCTGCAGACCGCCTTCCCAGAACTCAAGGTGGTCGGGACGTGCTCACCACCGCGTGGCTTCGAGCACGATGCGGCCCAGATGGCGGCCCTACGGGAAGAGCTGCTCGCCACGGCACCGGACCTGGTGTTCGTCGGCCTCGGCTTCCCCAAGCAGGAGTTGGTCATCTGCGGCTTCCTCAAGCAGCTGCCCGCGGCGTGGTGGCTCGGCTGCGGAGCTGCCCTGCCTTTCGCCGCCGGCGATTTGGACCGCGCGCCCGCCTGGATGCGGCCGCTGGGCCTGGAGTGGCTGTTCCGCCTGGTGCACGAGCCTCGCCGACTGTTCCGCCGCTACGTGCTCGAGGACGCCCCCTTCGCGGTGCGTCTGCTCGGCCGCGCGCTGCTCGTCCGGCTGTCGACCGGCATCTGACGCGCCGCCGGTGCCGGCACCGGGAGTCAGACCCGGGCGGCACCCGTCACCCGTCCGGTGGGCAGGACGCGGGCCGCAACCGCGGCGGTGAGCTCCCGCACCCGCTCGATCTCCTCGGCCGACAGCCGGCTGCGGAACGTCGACAGCGCCGTCTCCGAGCTCATCGGCCGGTAGGCGGTGCGCGACAGCCCGCCGCGCAGCGACCAGCGGTGAGAACCCGCCGCGCTGCCCTCCCCGCCGCTGGTCGCGGCCACGACCCGATCGTGGGCCTGCGGTGACCAGGTCAGCCCGAACTGCTCGTAGAGCCGCCGGAAGCCGGCGACGGGCTCGGCCACCAGGTCCTCGTAGCCGACCAGGTGGACGCCGGGGAGCGACCGGAAGCTGCGGTCGGCGACGTCGTAGGTCATCTCCCACAACAGACACGTGCGCGCCAGCCAGTCCGGGGAGCCCACCAGGCTGCGCATCCGGTCCACGTAGGGCGCCAGGTGGTCACGGACCAGCAGCGGCTGCTCCAGCAGTTCGTGGAAGTGCATCGACCAGCCAAGCTTCCGCCACGACCCGACGAAGGACACCGGGTCGCGGACCAGCACCACTGCCTGCGCGCCCATCCGTTGCACCAGCCATCCGGTGGACAGCACCGCGAACGGATCGTCGAGCATCGCTCGGCGCCCCCGCAGCCGCCCGGCGGTGAAGCTGGTGGCGTACTTGACCATCCGCGCCAGGTCGTAGGCCGAGTGGTTCTGTCGCAGCTCCGGGCCCAGCCGGTACCGCAGCGCCAGCGTGTCAGTGAACGCGCGGGCCCACTGCTCGTCGTCCTCGGGGCTGATGTACTGGAACTGCCGGGTGACCCGGGCGTCCAGCACGCCGGGCGAGAGGCCCGGCGGGTGCGACGGGTTCATCGGCTCGTTGACGTAGACGACCTCGTCGGAGGCCTCCAGCATCTTGCCGACCCAGCTGGTCCCGCTACGCGGCAGGCCGGTGACGAGCAGGGGCGACTCGGGGGCGGTCATGACTCCTCCTGGACGGGGCGAGGACGGCGGACGGCGCTGAGCAGACCCAGCTGGAGGACGTCCCGCGACCACCACAGTGCACCGGCGTACAGCGCCGTGCCGGCCGCCACGCTGACGGCCAGGGCCGCCCACGAGGTCAGCCCGAGCATCAGCACCCCGGCGGGGACGGCGCCGAAGCAGGTGACGGTGACCAGCGCGGCCCGTGCGGTCGCGGCGGAGAACGGGTGCAGCCCCAGGACCAGCCCCACCTGCGCCAGGGGCACGAGGTTGTTCACCAGAATGGCAGCGGCCCAGGCGAGGGCCGCTCCGAGGATCCCGAGCTGGGGGATCAGCCACAGGTTCAGCCCGATGTTCACGGTGAGCGCCAGCAGGGTGTTCCCGAGGTTCCAGCTGGTGCGGCCACCCATGGTGAGCAGCATGTCGACCATGCCGCAGCCGGTGGCGACCACCATGGCCAGGGCCAGCACGACGACGACCTCGGCGCCCGTGGAGTACCCGTCGCCGAAGACGCGCAGGAGGGAAGAGGCGAAGAACGCGGCCATCAGGTACAGCGGCCAGGTGATCAGCACCAGCCAGGCCGTCGCCGTGCGGTAGACCTGGTTGGCCGCCGCCCGGTCGTCGCGGGCGAGGGCCTCACCCAGCTGCGGCTGCGCGGCGGAGGAGATCGCCTGGGCGCCGAGCTGGCCGACCACCAGGAAGCGGGTCGCCGCCGTGTACACCGCGGCCTCGGCCGGCCCGCGGAGGGCGGCGACCATGATGACGTCCAGCCGCTGCAGGGCGAATTGCGCGACGCTGGAGATGGTCCGCGGCCAGGTGAACGACCAGAACGGCCCGGCCACGGCAGCGGCCGGCGGAGCGGGTGTGCCGGCGTCGCTGCGGCGACGGGCGCTCGCCGAGGCCCGGCGGACGGCCAGGGCCGCCAGGCTGAACGCGACGACGTAGGGCGCTGCCCACGCGACGCTGAGCGCGGGCCCGGACGCCCACGCCGCGGCCAGGGCGACCAGCACCAGTTGCAGGCCCGAGCGGGCGACCTTCTCGATCCGCACGGTCGGCCCCATCGCGCCGAACCCGCGCGTGGCCGCGAGCCAGCTGTCGGTGAGTGCCGCGAACGGCAGGAAGGGGGCCAGCCAGCGCAGCATCGAGGTGAACTCGTCCTGGTGGCTGCTCACCGCGACCGACGCCAGCGCGGGTGCGGACAAGGCCAGCGCGACGGCCCCCAGCACGGAGACCACGACCACGGGGGTCAGCGCGACCCGCAGCACCGCGCCGGCCTGGTGCTGCTGGCCGAGGGCGCGGGAGCGGGAGAGGAAGTAGACCAGGCCGGTGCTCGTGCCCAGCTTCGCGAGCATCGCCGCGATGAGGAAGACCGAGGTGGCGGTGAAGAACGTGCCCGCCGCGGCCGGCGTGGAGCTGCGCGTCACCGCCACGATGAGCAGCACGTTGGCCGCCGCGGCGACGACGGCGCCCGCCAGGTTCCCGGCGCCGCCCCGGGCCAGGGACCGGGCCCGCGCCTGGCCCGGCTCGGCGGCAGCCAGCTGCGGCGTCACCGGCGCCAGCTCGGCGGCTGGCCGAGCCACTCGCCGAGCCGCTCGTCGTACGGGGCGAAGTGTGCGGTCAGCCGCTCCCGCAGCGCCTCGGGCATCGACGACCGGGGCCGGGCGTTGTGCTTCTCGAACAGCGGGTACGCCCCGCGCGGCAGCTCCAGGAAGTCCAGGACGGCGTCGTAGGTCGGCTCCGGCCGCGCGAAGAAGTCATGGCTGTCCACCACGTGCAGCCGTACGCGACCGAACCGGACGGCCAGCGGCTCGAGGTGGTCGATGTACTGGCCGCGGGAGACGTAGGCGTTGTGCTGGTGGTGGTGACTGGCGCAGTTCGGGTCGGCGCGCAGCCGTTCCGCCTCACCGGCCAGCCGGCTCTCCTCCAGCTCCAGCGCACGCTCGAACGGCTCGGTCTCGAAGCCCCGGGCCAGTTCGTGGGCGTGCGCCGAGTACGCGCGCTCGACCGGGTCCCGCACCAGCACCAGCAGCTTCACCGCGGGAAGTTCCCGCTCGATGCGTTCGGCCGCGAGCGGGTGCGTCAGGTAGTACGGGCTGGACTCGAAGGTCTGTGCCGGGACGCCGGTGCGCCGGCGCACCCGCTCGGCCGACAGGCGCAGCGGGAAGTGGCCGCGGTACCAGTCCAGGCCGCGGGCGTGGTCCATGTCGAAGTAGTGCACACCCTTGTGCAGGACGGCCTTGAGCACCGCCGGGTGCTGGCTGAGCGCCCGGTACATCGACGTGGTGCCGCTGCGCTGCGCCCCGACGATAAGGAAGGAGGGCAGCATCCGCTGGCCGGCCGTGAGCTGCCCGACGCGGCGGGAGACCCGGTGGACACGCTGCTTCACGTCGGGGGAGACATGCCGGATTCGGTTCATCACGGGGTTGTTCTCTTTCGTCGACGTTCGGGGGTGGACAGCGGGGGCGGTCATGGCGTGGTCACCCGTTCCACCAGTTCGGGCAGCAGCCACTGGCCGAGCACGCCCAGGCGGGCACCGGCCTCGGCCTGGCCGTCGGTCAGATAGCGGACGGCGAGGTCGACCAGGTAGGTGAGCGCGACGACGTCGGCGTACCGCGGCTCGACGCCGAACGGGGCCAGCAGATCGGCGGACTGGGCCAGGCACCGGGCGACGGCCAGTCGCGGGTCGGCGCCCTTGCGGACGACGGCGCGCTGCAGGTCGTAGTGGAGGGCGTCGAAGCCCAGGGGGACTCCCCGCTCGAACCGCTCCCAGTCCCACACCAGCACGCGGTGGGGCAGCGAGGCCATGTTCCACGGCGTCCAGTCGCCGTGCCACGCGCCCATCGGCACCTCGGCGTCCTGCGCCCGCTGGTCCAGGGCCGCGAACGCCGTGCGCAACTGCTCCACCGGGTCGGTCGGGGTGAGCTCGTCAAGGGCCGTCCGCAGCCGGTCCCAGTACGGCGTGTCCACCAGCCGCTCGGTCGTGACGCCGTCGACGGCGGCGACCTCCAGCATCGACTGCGCCAGCCGTTCCGGCGGCAGCGGCGCCCGCTTCTCCCAGATGGGCAGTGGCGACTGGACCAGCACCTGCAGCCCGCGCCAGACACCCGAGTGCAGCAGGCGGGGGACGGCGGTGATGCCGAACGAGGAGCCCGCCAGGTGCGCCAGCGACCCGGCCTCGGCGACCACGAGGCGACGGGTCAGGTCGTTCACGCCGATCTTGACGAAGCCGATCACATCGCCGTCCTCGCTCAGCAGTTGGAGCACGGGCTTCCGGTTGGCCCGGGCCGGGCCGATGTGCAGGCTGAGCTGCACCCGGCGCCCGAGCACCTCGGTGAGGTGGGCCTCGATGCCGGCGGGGCTTCCGTCCGCCGCCTCGACCCGTACCCGGTCGCGCATGACGAGTTCCCCCAGCCCGGTGCGCATGGCCCGCGCCAGGACCTCGAGCCGGTACTTCGCCAGTCGTGTCCGCGGCTCGCTGTAACGGCGGAGCGCTGTGGCCGCGGCGCGGCGGGCGTGGAGGGGGACCAGCAGGTGCGGACGCGCCAAGCTGGGGACGACGACGAACTCGCTGACCACGGGCGCGGAGCCCGGTCCGGGCCGCCCGACGGCGACCGTCGCCGGGGCCGGCCAGAGCAGATCGACGACCTGGTCGAGGTAATCCCGGCGCAGCGTCGACTGGGTGTGCGTCAGTTGGTGCGGTGCACGACGGACGGGGCTCATGCCAGCCTTTCCAGGGACGAGGGGAGCGGGGCCTCACCGGTCGCCCGGCTGGCGCACTGTCCGCGCCACAACGCGGCGATGGACAGGAACGCCACCACCAGGGGCATGGTGAGGGAGTTGTAGACGAACATGAAGAACAACGGCAGCGCGCAGGCGAGCAGCCCGGCGTCCCCGATCGGGGTGCGGTTGCGCCGGTAGGCCCACAGGGAGCGCAGGAAGAAGCCGACGAACAACGCCGCACCCACGTAGCCCTGGGCGACGAGCACCAGCCAAATCTGGCCGTTGCTGCCCAGCGTCGGGTTGCCGCACCGCGGGCACTTGTCGCTGGCCCCGATCGCGATGGAGTTGCTGCTGCCCAGTGCTGCGCGCGTCGAGCCGAAGCCCAGCACGGGGGAGTGATCCACCACCTCCAGCGTGCGCACGGTGGTGAAAGCCCGGATGTCGTTGCTCTTGGGGTTGTCGAACCGCCCCTGGACGATCCCCGACAGGGGCGAGGCCAGCACGACCACCGCGGCCAGCACCACGGCGGCGACCAGCCCGATGAGCACCGCCGCCCGACCACGCACGGCGTAGCGCACCGCCGTCACGACGACGATGAGCCCCAGACCCGCCCACAGCCCGCGGTTCAGCGAGTAGATGATCGGCACTGCGGCGAGCCCGAGCACGACGACACCCACCGCCCGGCGGCCTGTGTCGCGCTCGCTGAACCAGCTCACCACGAACCAGCCCAGCAGCAGCGCCAAGCAGTTGCCCCAGGTGTTGGTGTAGCCGAAGGGCGCCGACGGCCGGGGTGACTCGTACCCGAGCACCTCCTGTACCTGGGCCGAGGACGGGTGGACCAGGCTCTGCACGAAACCGTTGGACGCCACCGAGTGCGGGAGCAGCAGCTCCACGGGCGAGGTGAAGGACACGTGCGGCGCGAACGTGCCCAGCAGCCCACCGAGGACGACGACGATGAACAGCCCGCCCAGCTGCCGGGTGAGCCGCCGGCGGGGGAACTCCGACTCGCTCAGGTTCCCGGCGTACAGCAGGATCACCGTGGCCGAGAGGTATCCGGCGAGGTTGAAGGCGACCGAGATGACCCGGCCGGATGCGGTGTCGGGGAGGACACCCGGCGGGTTCTCGCCCAGCATCGTCGTGCTGGCCAGCACCCAGAGCAGGAACAGCACCCAGATGCCGAAGCCCGGCGGCGTCGCCACGGGCCGGTGGTTCACCAGGTGCAGGAGCATCGGGACGGCGAGGATGAAGACGATCAGGGTGCCCATGCCCAGGGCCCACCACAGCGGGTACAGGACAAGCAGGGCGGTGAGCGGCCACCCCGCCGGCAGCGGCAGCAGCCGCGGCTTGACCGGGGTCTGGGGCTCGTCCGCGCTCAGGAGCGGCGCGGCCGGGGGCGACGAGAGCGGCCGGCTCATCAGCCGGCGCCGGTGGGCTGCCGCGGGCTGCCGGCCGGCTGGCCGCCGCGACGTGACGTGGCGTCGTCCGCAGCCGGCGGCGCGGAGCGGTCCCGGCGGGACGACCCGGTCCTTGCCAGCTCCCGGTCGTCGACCGGGCGGGACGGCGACCGCGCCGGCGCGCTCCTTGCGGGCGCGCGGCGTGGCCACGACGACAGCGCCGAGGACCGGGGTGCGCATCGAGGCGAGCTGGCCCCGGGCGTCGATGACGTGCTGGGCGCGGGTCCGGTTCGTCTCCACCACCAGGATGGCGGCGTCGGCGGAACCGGCGAGGGTCTGCGCGTCTGCACCGCTGGTCGTCGGCGGCGCCTCGATGACGATCCGGCCCGGCCGCTCGAGCAGGGCGTCAACCAGAGTCTTGAAGCCAGCGGTCTGCAGCAGGGCAGCGGCCTGGTCCCGGTTGGTGCCCGGGCCCAGCACCCGCACCGTGGGCACGTCGGGCAGCGAGTGCAGCGCCGCGTCGAGCTGCTCCGCACCGGCGAGCACCTCGGACAGGCCCGCGCCGTCCGGCGCGTCCAGCAGCTGCGTGGCGGTGGAGGCGTGGACGTCGCCGCACACCAGGACGACGTCTTCGCCGGCGCGGCCCAGGGCGGCTGCCAGGTTGGCCGCCACCGGCCCGGCGGCGCCGCTGACGCCGGCGACGGGCAGGACGCGCGAGCGCTCGGCCATGCCGGCGGCCACGGCGTTGCGGAGCCGGGCGTAGGTGCGGCCCTCCGCGCTCCAGGCGGTGGCGAGCTCGACCCGTTCGGGCGTGTCGGTCTTCGGGAGGTCGCCGAGGACCGGCACGCCCACCTGGCGGTCGACGTCGTCCGAGCGCCGGACGTAGGGGTCCGAGCGCTGGCGCAGGACGGCCAGCGCCACACCCAGGAGCAGGCCCACCAGCACCCCGGCCACCAGGTTCAGGCGCAGGTCCGGGCTGCTCGGCGCGGCGGGCAGCGACGCCTGGGTGATCACCCGACCCGGGGTGACCGTGATGGCGTCCAGCTGGTTGGCTCGCGCGCCCAGCGAGGAGAGCTGGCTGTTCAGGCTGCTGGCCTGGGCCTGGTTGTAGGCCTGCGCCGCCGAACCGTCGGGCAGTGTCGCCAGCGTGTCGGTGACCGCCTGCAGCCGCCCGTTCAGGTCGTCGACCTGCGCCTGGATCGACGCCCGGTCGGACTCCACGGTGGCCTCCGCGGCCGCCCGCCGGTCCTCCAGGTAGGCGCCGGCGAAGGCAGCGGCTCCGGCCTGGGCGTCCTCAGCGGTCGGGCCGTGGAAGGTGAGGTCCAGGATCTCGGTGTTCGGTGGGACGGAGATCCCCAGCCGGGCCGACAGGTCACCGAGCTCGCCGGTCCAGCCGAGCGTGGCGGCAGCCGCGCGGACGATCTCCGTGGAGGTCATCAGCTGCGCCTCGGTGTCGAGGTTGATCGTGCCGGCGCGCGAGGAGCTGTCACCGGAGGGCGCCACACCGGTGTCCGTCACGAGGACGGAGGTCGACGAGCTGTACTGCCGGGGCGCTACGGAGGTGTAGGCGAGCGCCAGGGCGATACCGAGAGTGACGGCGAGGATCACGACCCACGCCTGGCGGCGCAGTAGCGTCGTGTAGTCGCTGAGCTGTGCGGAGCCCCGAACCGGTGCGGCAGTCATCGCTCGTCCTCCCCCATGCAGTGGCCAGCCGGCCTCACCGATCCGGCGGGCAGGCCGCGGACACCGAGCTGAGCTGGCTGTTTCGACGTCAGTCCTATCACCGGGAGTGGGGGCGGGCGCCTGCCCGCGGGGTGTCCTCACCCCCCGAGCGAGAGCGGAGAGCGACCGTCTCGGGCACCGTCACCCGTACGGACGAATACGCCGGCCGCGCATGGCCAACGACGAACACGCTCTGTGATGATCGCCGCGGTTGCCGACGGCCACGTACGTGCGTGACTCCGCCGAGGGCAGTAGTCGTAGGAGGACCGATGGCGCAGAGGATGCGTTGGCTCGGTGTACTGGTCGTCGCGGGGATCCTGGCGACGTTGGCATGGGCGCAACCCCCGGTCCTGGCGGTGCAGGCGGCCCAGCAGACGGTGCCCAGCGCCGTTCCCGCCGCGAACACCCCCACCATTGCCGAGGACACCACGACCGACACGAATGAACGAGTGCTCGCCCTCGCTCAGGCCGGCAGTTCGATCGTCGTCGGAGGTGACTTCAGGCAGGTGACCAACGCCAAGAGCAACGGCGGCGCCACGTTCACGCGCAACTACCTGTTCGCCTTCGACCAGAGCAGCGGGGCGGTCCTCACCTCGTTCGCCCCCGCGGTGGCCGGCCAGGTCAACGCGATCGTGGCCGGTCCGGGCAACACCGTGTTCATCGGTGGTTCCTTCGGCACGGTGAACGGGCAGACCCGGCGCAACGTCGCCCAGCTGTCGCTGGCCGACGGCTCCGTGACCCCGTTCCGGGTGTCCGGCGTCAACGGCGCCGTCAACGACCTCGCCACGGTGGGCAACCGACTGCTCCTGGCCGGCAATTTCAACTCCGTCGCCAGCGTCGCCCACGGTGGCCTGGCCGCGGTCAACCCCGCGACCGGCGCTCTCGACGAGTACATCGGCATCGACGTCGCTGTGAACCACAACTGGCCGGACAAGGGCAGCGCGCGCGCTTCGGTCGGCGTCTCCAAGATCGACGTTTCACCCGACGGCTCCCGCCTCGTGATGATCGGCAACTTCCGGCTGGCCGACGGACTGGACCGTGACCAGGTCGCGCAGGTGCTGTTGCAGCCCGACGCCGCGGTCGTGGACCCGAACTGGCGGACCACCCGCTACACGCCGGCCTGTTACTCCTGGGCCTTCGACACCTATCTGCGGGACCTCGACTTCGCCCCGGACGGCAGCTACTTCGTCATCGGGGCGACCGGTGGCCACAACACCGGCACGCTCTGCGACACCGTCGCCCGCTGGGACACCGGCGTCACCGGGGCGGACGTCCAGCCGACGTGGGTTGCCGACTCCGGCGGTGACACGACCTGGTCGGTCGCCGTCACCGACGCCGCCGTCTACGCCGGCGGGCACCAGCGGTGGTTCAACAACCCGAACGGTCAGGACTCCGCCGGCCAGGGCGCGGTCGCACGTCCGGGCATCGCCGCCCTCGACCCGCTCAACGGCGTTCCGTTGAGCTGGAATCCCGGGCGCAATCCGCGTGGCGTGGGCGCTCAGGCGCTGCTCGCCACCGCGGGCGGGCTGTACGTCGGTAGTGACACCGAGTACATCGGCAATCGCCAGTACTCGCGCAGCAAGCTGGCCTACTTCCCGCTCGCGGGCGGCACCGCACAGGCCGACCAGACCGCCCGGCCGCTGTCGGCCAACGTCTTCCTGGCCGGTCGCAGCTCGACCGTGACCACCCCGGCCACGCCGGTCTCGCCCAACGACGTGCTGTACCGGATCAACGCCGGTGGCGGGGCGATTGCGGCCACCGACGGTGGTCCTGCCTGGGATGCCGACACCAACAGCACCAGTCCGTTGCGCACCTCCGGCAGCAACAGCGCCGGCTACGGGACGGTGCCGGCGACGAACGCCTCCGTGCCGCCCGGCACCCCCACCGCCGTGTTCAGCAGTGAGCGGTGGGACCCGGCCGGCGACAGCGAGCTGCAGTGGGACCTGGCGGTCCCCGCGGGGCAGGCGGTCGACGTCCGGCTGTACTTCGCCAACCGCTGCACCTGCACCGCCTCGGTCGGCCAGCGTGCCTTCGACGTCAGCGTCGACGGCAGGCTCGTCCTCGACGACTACGACATCGTCGCCGACGCCGGTGACCAGACCGGCACCATGAAGACCATCCCAATGACCAGTGACGGGACCATCGACATCGACCTCGGTCACGTGGTCGAGAATCCGCTGATCAACGCGATCGAGGTGGTCAAGCGCTCGGCACCGGTGCCCACGCAGATCGCCACCGACGACGTCGTGCAGCGCTGGTTCGACGGGACCACGGCCGGCACCGACTACGTGCTCCCGCCGACCGACGTCGACTGGGGCGAGGTCCGCGGCACGTTCATCGCCGACGGCCGCCTGTTCTACGGCTACCCGGACGCCTCCGGCGCGTACTACCTCTGGTACCGCACCTTCGACGGCGAGACCTTCGGCGAGCCGACCCAGCTCAACCCCTACGAGGACCCCGCCTGGAGCACGGTCGCCACCGGGTCGGGCACCAGCGTCTACAAGGGCGTGAAGCCGACCTTCTACACGAGTCAGCTCTCCTCGGTGACCGGCATCGTCTACGCCGGCGGGCGGATCTACTACACCCGGGCCGACTCGGCCGCCCTGTACTCCCGCGGCTTCTCCCTCGACAGCGGGATCGTCGAGGCCACCGAGACCACCGTGGCCGGGTCCGGCGCCGGGGGCGTGTCCGGGATGTTCCTGTCCGGCACCGACCTCTACCTGGCGCGCACGGCGACCGGTGACCTGTACCGGGTCGGTCTCGACCGCGGCGTCGTCACCGGTACCCCCACCCTGGTCAGCGGTCCCATCCGGGACGGCAAGGACTGGCGGGGCCGGGCCCTGTTCATCGGCCCGGGTAAGGACCGCGGGATCCCCAACGCCGCCCCCGTGGCGTCGTTCGAGGACGCCTGCTCCGGGCTGTCCTGCTCCTTCGACGCCACGGCGTCGGCGGACAGCGACGGATCGGTCGTCTCCTATGCCTGGGCGTTCGGCGACGGGGAGAGCGCGGCGGGGGTGACCGCGGCGCACACCTACGCCGAGGCGGGCACCTACCCGGTGACCCTCACGGTCACCGACGACGAGGGCGCGACCGGGACGACGACGACCCCGGTCACCGTCGAGCCGGTCCCGGCCGGTGCCGGCATCGAGTTCCGCGACGCGGTCCAGATGACCTCGCGCGGAACCACCTCAGTGGCGCTCACCGTGCCCACCTCGGTGCAGGCCGGTGACGGCATGGTCCTTGCCCTGTCGACCAACTCCGCGGTGACCAGCGCGACACCGGCCGGCTGGGCGCTGTCCGGCACGCAGGCGGCGGGGTCGACGATGACCACGCAGGTCTTCAGCAAGGTGGCGACCGGGACCGACGCGGGGGCCGAGGTCCGGCTCCTGCTGACCGGATTGGCCAAGGTCACCGCCCAGCTGGCGGCGTACTCCGGCACGGCGACGGGCGGCCCGATCGCGTCCCTGACCGGCGCAACCGACGTCGGGGGCACCGCGCACACGACGCCGCAGGCCACGGCGGCGTCCGACAGCGTGGTGATGTCGGTCTGGTCGGACAAGTCGTCGGCAGCCCGGTCGTTCACGGCTCCGGCGGGGGTCACCACCCGCGCGGCCCTGGCCGGCGTCGGCACCGGTGACGTCGCCACGCTGATCGCCGACGGCGGTGCCCCGGTGCCGGCCGGCCTGGTCGGCGGGCTCACGGCGACCGTGGGGGCGGTGAGCAACCGGGCGACGATGCTGACCATCGTGCTGGCCGCGGCGCCCGCGGTCGCCCCGGTCGCCAACGAGGCGCCGGTGGCGTCCTTCGAGTCGACGTGCTCGGAACTCACCTGCACCTTCGACGGCACCGGGTCCACCGACGCCGACGGGCAGGTCGCCTCGTGGGCCTGGGACTTCGGGGACGGCGCGACCGGCACGGGGGCGACGGTGGCGCACACCTACGCCGGTGCGGGCACCCGTCCGGTGGGCCTGACGGTGACCGACGACGACAGCGCGACCGGGACCACGACGGACCCGGTCACGGTCGCCGCGGCTCCGGCGTCCGCGGTGGCCTTCCGGGACTCCGCCGCTGTCACCACCAAGGGCGGCACCAGCGTTGCGCTGACCGTGCCCTCCTCGGTGCAGCCCGGGGACGGCCTGGTGCTCGTGCTGTCGACCAACTCCACGGTCACCGGCACCGCGCCCAGCGGCTGGAGCCAGGTGGGCACGCAGGTCTCCTCCCCGTCGGTGACCACCCAGGTCTTCCAGCGGGTGGCGGCGGCCGGCGATGCGGGGTCGGCAATCACCGTGTCGCTCAGCGCGTCGGCCAAGGCGACCCTGCAGCTCCTCGCCTACTCGGGGACGTCCCCGGGCGGACCGGTGACGGCGGTCGCCGGTGCCAGCGACGTGGGGGGCACCTCGCACACCACGCCGCAGGCCACCACGTCGTCCGCAGCCTGGGTGCTGTCCATCTGGTCGGACAAGCAGAGCGTCGCCCGCACCTGGACCGCCCCGTCCGGGGTGACCAGCCGCAACAGCCTGGCGGGGATCGGCTCCGGTGACGTCGCCACGCTGGTCGCCGACAGCGGGGCACCGGTGCCGGCCGGTGCCGTCGGCGGGCACACGGCGGCCGTCCCGAGCGCGAGCAATCGGGCGACGATGCTCACCGTGGTCCTCGGCGCGGCCGGCTGAGGCTCGGCCCCGCCGGCTCCCTCTGCGGAGCCGGCGGGGCCGCCCCTACCACCACCATCAGACCGGGGGAGTGCATGACGGCAGGACGAGTACCACTCGACGCCGACGGGCAGCACCCCGTCCGCCGTCTCAGCAGGCGACGCCGCTGGGTCGTCGTCGCCGCCTCCGCGGCCGTGCTGGCGGCGGTGTCCGCCTTCACCGTCGTGCAGCGGACCACGGAGACCTACGCGGTCGACTGCCTGGCCGTGGGCGCCCATGCCGAGAGTGCCGGCGGGGGCCGGGT
Source organism: Modestobacter sp. DSM 44400 (assembly GCF_900107175.1). Taxonomy (GTDB): domain Bacteria; phylum Actinomycetota; class Actinomycetes; order Mycobacteriales; family Geodermatophilaceae; genus Modestobacter. The sequence continues at coordinate 23,964 of NZ_FNOZ01000008.1, forward strand.
CGCTGCCGGGCTGCCGTCGTTCCTCGCGGCCAGCGAGCAGATCGGGCCGCTGACCGTCCACCGGACCTTCGACTCGGGGCTGCCCGCGACGTTCGCGGCCTCGGCGGCGGCCGACGACCCCGAGGCCGGGGTGCGGTCCTTCGTGTCGTGGAAGCCGCCGCGGGGTGACTTTCGCGGCGCCGCGCAAGGCGACTACGACGAGCAGGTGACCGCGTGGGCGCGCAGCGTCCCGAACACCGGCGTCTACGCCACCGCGTTCCACGAGCCGGAGAACGACATGACCGCCGACGAGTTCGTGGCGATGCAGCGGCACCTGTACCGGGTGGTGAAGCAGGCGAACCCGACGGTCCGGTGGGGTCCGGTGTACATGGCCTACTGGTGGGACCCGGGCTCACCCGATCACTACGTCGGCGACCCGGCCGCCTGGTGGCCGGGGGACGACGCCGCGGACTTCGCGGGCTTCGACTGGTACGGAGCCGACCCCGAGCCGATGACCGGCACGTCGGCGTTCGGCCACTGGTACGCGACGATGGTCGACACGGGCGTCCCCCTCTTCATCACCGAATACGGCCAGTACGCGCTGCCTGCCGGCGCCCGACCGGACCCGGCACTGCAGCGGGCCCGCGCTGCGGCGATCCGCGCCGACGCCGCCTGGATCCGGGCCCATCCCCGGCTCCGCATGTGGGTCTACTGGGACGACACCGGGGCGCGCGGCGACTGGCGGTTGACAGACGCGGCGTCCCAGCGGGCCTGGCGCGCCGTGGCCAGCAGCGGCTGCGACGGCTGACCTGCCGCCGCACCCGGGCGGGCTCCCCCGGGCCAGTTGTCCCGGGACCTCCTGGGTCGGCGCGGCGGTCGCCGTTCGGCGGCTAACCTGGACGACGGCCCCCGCGCGCACCCGGCGCGCTCTGCTCGATGCGGACAGGCGGGCCGCAGAACCTGGAGTGGCCGAACCGTGACCCTGCGCGGCGTGCTCGACGTCGTCCTGACCGATCCCGGCATGGCCTCGGTGGTGGCGAAGGCCGGCGCCGCCGAGCTCAACGTCACCGCCCCGCCGTCGGTGCAGCCGCTGGTGGCCGCCGCGCTGGCCGCCGCGCAGCCGGGGGCCGGCGTGCCCGTGCTGGTCGTGACGGCGGGGGAGCGGGACGCCGACGCGGTGGCCGATCTGCTGCGCTGCGTCGTCCCCGACCGGCGGGTGGAGGTCTTCCCGGCCTGGGAGACGCTGCCACACGAGCGACTCTCACCCCGGGCGGACACCGTCGGCCGGCGCCTGGCCGTGCTGCGCGACCTGGCGCACCCCGACGCCGGCGCCGGTATCGACGTGCTGGTGGCCCCCGTGCGTAGTGTGCTGCAGCCGCTCGCGCCGGCGCTGGGCGAGCTCGTACCGGTCGAGCTGAAGGCCGGGCAGAGCGCCGACCTCGACGCCACCTCCCGGGCGCTGGCCGACGCCGCCTACACCCGGGTGGAGCTCGTCGAGAAGCGCGGGGAGTTCGCCGTCCGAGGTGGGCTGCTCGACGTCTTCCCGCCGACCGAGCAGCACCCGGTGCGGGTGGAGTTCTGGGGCGACGAGGTCGACGAGCTGCGGTACTTCTCCGCCGCTGACCAGCGCTCGCTGGACGAGCGGCCGGAGCGGCTGTGGGCCCCCCCGTGCCGCGAGCTGCTGCTCACCGCGGAGGTCCGGGCCCGGGCCGCCCAGCTGGCGCTGGACCACCCGGAGCTGGCCGAGGTGGCCGGCAAGCTGGCCGAGGGCATCGCCGTGGAGGGCATGGAGTCCCTCATCCCGGCGCTCATCGGCGGTGCCTCGATGCAGCTACTCACCGACCTGGTGCCGACCGGCACCCACGTGCTGGTGTTCGACCCGGAGCGGGTGCGCAGCCGGGCTGCGGACCTGGTCCGCACCGCCGAGGAGTTCCTCGCCGCCTCCTGGCAGACCGCCGCCATGGCCGGCCAGGCGCCGATCGACCTGGGTGCCTCCTCCTTCCGCGACCTCGCCGACGTCTCCGACGCCGCCCGCGGGCGCGGTCTGCCGTGGTGGACGACGGGGGCGTTCACCCTGGCCGCCGAGGACGACGGCACGCACGTCGCACTCGATGCGATCGCGGTCGAGCGCTTCCACGGCGACCAGGCGCGGGCGTTCGAGCAGCTGCGCACCTGGGGTCGGGAGGGCTGGCGGGTGGTCCTCACCTTCGCCGGACCCGGCCCGGCCCAGCGCGCCACCGACCAGCTCACCGAGGCAGACCTGGGCGCCCGCCTGGTGCCCGGCATCGAGACCGCCCCGGACGCCGGCCTGACCCACGTCACGCAGGGCAACCTGGAGGCCGGCTTCGCCTTCCCCGGCATCGGCCTGGCGCTGGTCACCGAGCACGACCTCACGGGCCAGCGCGGCACCTCGATGCGCGATGCGACCAAGATGCCGGCCCGCCGGCGCAACGCCGTCGACCTCGTCCAGCTGCAGCCCGGCGACCTGGTCGTGCACGAGCAGCACGGCATCGGCCGGTACGTGGAGATGGTCAGCCGCACGGTGCACGGCGGGCAGCGCGACTACCTGATCGTCGAGTACGCCCCGGGCAAGCGGAACCAGCCGCCGGACCGGCTGTTCGTGCCCACCGACGCCCTGGACCAGCTCACCCGCTACGTCGGCGGCGAGGCGCCGGCGCTGTCCAAGCTGGGCGGCGCCGACTGGGCCAAGACCAAGGGGCAGGCGCGCAAGGCGGTCAAGCAGATCGCCGCAGAGCTCATCCGGCTCTACTCGGCACGGATGGCCAGCAAGGGCCACGCCTTCGGCCCGGACACCGTGTGGCAGCGCGAACTGGAGGACGCCTTTCCGTTCACCGAGACCCCCGACCAGCTGGCCGCCATCGACGAGGTCAAGGCCGACATGGCGCTGCCGGTGCCGATGGACCGGATCATCTGCGGCGACGTCGGCTACGGAAAGACCGAAATCGCCATCCGGGCGGCGTTCAAGGCGGTGCAGGACGGCAAGCAGGTCGGCGTCCTGGTGCCGACGACGCTGCTGGCCAACCAGCACTTCAAGACCTTCTCCGAGCGGATGGCGCAGTTCCCGGTGACGGTGGCGGTGCTGTCCCGCTTCCAGTCCAAGACCGAGAGCGACGAGACGCTGCGCCAGCTGGCCGAAGGCTCGGTCGACATCCTGGTCGGCACGCACCGGCTGCTGCAGCCCACCACCCGGTTCAAGGACCTCGGCCTGGTGATCGTCGACGAGGAGCAGCGCTTCGGGGTCGAGCACAAGGAGTATCTGAAGACGATGCGGACGGCGGTCGACGTGCTGTCGATGTCGGCCACCCCGATCCCTCGCACCCTGGAGATGAGCCTGACCGGCATCCGGGAGATGTCGACGATCCTCACCCCGCCCGAGGAACGGCACCCGGTACTGACCTACGTAGGCGCCTGGGACGACAAGCAGATGGCCGCCGCCATCCGCCGCGAGCTGCTGCGCGACGGCCAGGTCTTCGTCATCCACAACCGGGTGCAGTCGATCGACAAGGCCGCGGCGAAGATCCGCAACCTGGTGCCCGAGGCCCGGATCGCCGTCGGGCACGGGCAGATGAAGGAGCACGAGCTCGAGCGGATCATGGTCGGCTTCTGGGAGAAGGAGTACGACGTCCTGGTCGCCACCACGATCGTGGAGTCCGGGCTGGACATCCCCAACGCCAACACCCTGATCGTCGACCGGGCCGACGCCTTCGGCCTCTCCCAGCTGCACCAGATCCGTGGCCGGGTGGGCCGTGGTCGGGAGCGGGCCTACGCCTACTTCACCTACGACCCCTCCAAGCCGCTCACCGAGACCTCGGTAGACCGGCTGACCACCATCGCGCACAACACCGACCTCGGGGCCGGTATGGCGGTGGCGATGAAGGACCTGGAGATCCGCGGTTCGGGCAACCTGCTCGGCGGGGAGCAGTCCGGGCACATCGCCGGCGTCGGGTTCGACCTCTACGTCCGGCTGGTCGGCGAGGCGGTCAGCGACTACCGGGCGCAGGCCACGGGGGAGTCCCCGGCGGTGGAGCCGGCCGACGTCCGGGTCGACCTGCCGGTCGACGCGCACCTGCCGCACGACTACATCCCCGGCGAGCGGCTGCGGATGGAGGCCTACCGCAAGGTCGCCTCCGTTCAGGACGACGACCAGGCGCAGGCCGTGCTCGACGAGCTGACCGACCGCTACGGTGCTCCGCCGGCGCCGGTCCTCAACCTGCTCGCCGTCGCCCGCTTCCGCGCCGCGATGCGCCCTCTGGGGGTTACCGAGGTGTCGATGCAGGGCCGGTCGATCCGGCTCACCCCGGTCGACCTGCGGGAGTCCCAGCAGATGAAGCTGGTCCGCATCGCCGAGGGCGCCACGTACAAGGCGGCGGTGCAGACCGTGTCGCTGAAGGTGCCGGTCGGCCCGGACCGGCGGACGCCGCTGCGGGACGTGGCGCTGCTGGACAAGCTGCACGCTCTGCTGTCCGCGGTGCTCGCCGATCCGGTCGCCGTCTCCGCCTGAGAAAGGACCCCTCCTGGGTCCGCTCGGGGATGCCAAGGAGGGGCCAGCCGCGTGCGGGTGCGGGTGCTGGGTCACGGCGGTGTGGCACGCTCGCGTGGTGTCGCGTCGCAGACTGCTCGCCGGGCTCGTGGTGGGGCTGACCGGGCTGGTCGCTCTGACCGGCTGCCGGAGCTCCCCGTCGGTTGCCGCCTACGTCGGGGAGGAGCAGATCAGCGTCGACTCGCTCGCGGCGGCGGTGGACGAGCGGCTCGCCGACCCCGGCATCGCAACCTTCGCCGCGGGGGACCGCACCGCCTACGCCCGCCAGGTGCTCAGCCAGCAGGTGGCCGAGCGGGTCTATGCCGCCGCGGCCGAGCGCTACGACGTCGAGGTCTCTGACGCCGACGTCGCCGACCGCATCGATGTCCTGCTCGCCGGCGCCCCGCCGGAGGCCGTGTTCCAGCAGCTGGCCGAGCAGCAGGGCGTCAACGCCCATGACGTGCAGGAGAACATCCGCCAGCAACTGCTGCGCCAGCGCGCGGCGACGGCTGCGGACGCGGTCGACCTGTCCGACGCGGCGCTGCGGCAGCGCTACGAGAAGTCCCGCGACACGCTGGCGCAGGTGCAGCTGGGCGTCATCACCGTGCCCGACCAGGCCACGGCCGATGCCGTGCTGGCCCAGCTGACCGCCGACCCGGCCAGTTACCCGACGGTGGCGGCCCAGTACGCCGGCAGCAGCACCCTCGCCGAGACCCAGGCGTTCACCGCCGACCAGCTGGCCCAGCTGCCCGAGGTGCTCGCCGCCCCGGTCACCGCCACCGCGCCCGGGCAGGGCTTCACCCAGTCGGTCCCCCAGGCCGGCGGCGTCGTCGTCGGCTTCGTGGTCGGCAGGGACGTCCCCGCGTTCGCCGACGTGCGTGACCAGCTGGCGCAGAAGGCCGCGTCCGAGGCCGATGCTGCCGGTGCGGAGCTGGTCGGCGACGTCCGGGACGACATCCGCATCACCGTCAACCCCCGGTACGGCGTGCTCGACGGCGACCAGGTGGTGGCCGGCACCGGCGGTGTGGTCCAGCTGCTGGAGGACGCCGGCAACGCTGCGGCTGGGAGCAGCGGAAACTGACGGTCGTGACCGGACCCCCACCGTCGTACGTCACCGTCAGTCCCCGGCTCCCGGGGCTGCTCGCCGCCGCCGGCTGGCAGGCGGTCGGCTCGGCTTCTACGGTGGTGGCGCTGCCCGGCGCCGCCACCACCGCCCGGGCGCTGCGCGCGGCCGGGACGGCGGTCACCGACGTCGCCGCGCTGGACGAGGTGCCGGCCGGGGCGGTGTGCCTGCTCACCCCCGAGGAGGCCGCCGGGCTCGCCGGCCCCGTCGTGGACGGCGCACCCGAGCCGCCCGGCGTCCGGCTGTTGGACGTCATTGCGGTGATGGACCGCCTGCGCTCGCCCGGCGGCTGCCCGTGGGACGCCGAGCAGACGCACGCCTCGCTGCGCGGCTACCTGCTGGAGGAGGCGCACGAGGCCTACGACGCGATCGTCGACGACGACCCCGTGGCGATGCGCGAGGAGCTCGGCGACGTCCTGCTGCAGGTCGCCTTCCACGCCCGGCTCGCCGCCGAGGCGACCGCCGACCGCCGTTTCGACGTCGACGACGTGGCCGGGGACCTGGTCGACAAGTTGGTGCGCCGGCACCCACACGTCTTCGCCGACGCCGGACCTCGGGACGTCGCGGCCGTCGAACGCGGCTGGGAGGAGATCAAGAAGCCCGAGAAGCAGCGACGCTCACCGACCGAGGGTGTCTCCCGCTCCCAACCGGCCACCTCGTGGGGCGCAGCACTGGCCGGCCGGGCGCAGCGCGCCGGGCTGCCCACCCCGCCGGCGGGCGACCTGACGTCCGCCGACGCAGCGGAGCTGGGCAGCCACCTGCTCGGTCTGGTGATCGCCGCCCGCGAGCGGGGCTGGGACGCCGAGGACGCGCTGCGCACCGCCGTCCGCCGGTACGCCGACGAGCTGGACGCCGCCGCGCACGCCCGCGCCACCCCCTGACGTCACCTGCGGCTCCGGTGCAGGGGCCCGCGGCGAGCGTGCGAGCTGTGGGGGGCACCGGGGTCCTTCCGCTATGCCCGGGTCGGGCGAGGGTCGGAGCCCAGGAGCTGCGGCAGCCAGAACAGCACCGCCGCCGACAGTGCGGTGGCCAGCAGGAAGCCGCCGGCGCCGCTGCCGTCGACGTAGGCCCACAGCAGTCCCAGCACCGGGGCGAGGAAGGGGACGACGCCGTCGGCGCGCGCCTGGCGACCCAGCCCGGGGTCGAGGGCGTCGGGGTCGACGGCGGCCTGCCGGACGTCGCCGCGCGGCACCCGGGTGCGCATCCGCCCCGACGGCCACACCTCGCTGCCGTCCACCACCGGCAGCACCAGGCGGTCGCGGGCCGGGTCGCCGCGCACCTCCAGGAGGGAGTCCGGGGTCAGCCGGTCCAGTTCGGGCGCCCAGTGCACCGGCACCCAGCGCAGCCCCGCCGGAGTGCCCATCTCCAGCCAGCTGCGCACCAGCAGACCCTGCCGGGAGACGACGTGGGTGGCCGCCACCCGGGTGGGCACACGGCGGCGCAGCCGCGGCCGGGTCAGCAGGCGGGCCGCGGTGAGCGCCGTGACGACGACGAGGACGACGGCCACGGCGACCAGGCCGAACACCAGGTCGGACACCCGGCTGTGTGCGGCGTCGCCGTCGATGTAGACGGGGACAGGATCGGCGCCGGCGGCGTCCGGGTCGTACCGCACGGTCACGTGGGTCCCCGGCGGCACGTCCAGCCGGCGGTTCAACAGCAGCCGGCCGGTACGGACGTCGTCGTCCGCGTCGCGGAAGGTGACGGTCAGCGCGCGCCCGTCCGGGGACCCGCCGGTGGCGGTCACGGTCGAGGGTGCGGTGCTGGTGGCCGCGGCGAGGGGGGCCTGGGCGTCGGGCAGGCGCAGCAGGAGCAGGACGAGTGCGGCCACCCCGACGACGAGGACCGGGACCAGTCCCATCAGCAGCTGTCCGGCGGCGCGGCGGTGCCGGCGGGGGGCGGGCGGGGTGGTCATCGCCGGCCATCGTCGCAGGCGTGGCCGGGAGTCCGGGCGGGCGACCGGCGCGGGTGTGCCCCCCGGCGCGCCGGGCTGGCTAGGCTGCTGGCCGTGGCAAGCATCGACGCAGTCGGCGCGCGAGAGATCCTGGACTCGCGCGGAAACCCCACCGTGGAGGTCGAGGTGGCCCTCGACGACGGGACCATCGCGCGCGCCGCGGTGCCCAGCGGCGCCTCCACCGGCGCCTTCGAGGCGGTGGAACTGCGCGACGGGGGCGACCGCTACGGCGGCAAGGGCGTGACCCAGGCCGTCGACGGCGTCCTGGACGTGATCGGCCCGGAGCTGGTCGGCTTCGACGCCGCCGAGCAGCGGCTGGTCGACCAGCGGCTGATCGACCTCGACGGCACCCCGGACAAGTCCCGGCTCGGCGCAAACGCCATCCTCGGGGTCAGCCTCGCGGTGGCCCGGGCCGCGGCCGAGTCCGCCGGCCTGCCGCTGTTCCGCTACGTCGGCGGCCCCTCGGCGCACGTGCTGCCGGTGCCGATGATGAATATCGTCAACGGTGGCGCGCACGCCGACAGCAACGTCGACGTCCAGGAGTTCATGATCGCCCCGATCGGCGCGGCGACCTTCGCCGAGGCGCTGGCGATGGGTGCGGAGACCTACCACGCGCTGAAGTCGGTGCTGCAGAAGCGCGGCCTGTCCACCGGGCTGGGCGACGAGGGTGGCTTCGCCCCTTCCCTGCCGAGCAACCGCGACGCGCTGGACCTGATCGTGGAGGCGGTGGAGAAGGCCGGCTACACCGTTGGCACCGACATCGCCTTCGCCCTCGACGTCGCCGCCACCGAGTTCCACAGCGACGAGGGCTACGCCTTCGAGGGCGCGACGCGCACCGCCGAGTACCTCACGGAGTACTACCGCGGGCTGGTCGACTCCTATCCGATCGTCTCCCTCGAGGACCCGCTGGACGAGGAGGACTGGGACGGCTGGGTGGCGCTGACCGCCGCCCTCGGCGACCGGGTGCAGATCGTCGGCGACGACCTGTTCGTCACCAACCCCACCCGGATCGCCGAGGGCATCGCCCGCGGCGCGGCGAACGCGCTGCTGGTAAAGGTCAACCAGATCGGCACGCTCACCGACACCCTGGACGCGGTCAACCTCGCCCACCGCGCGGGCTACCGCTCGATGATGAGCCACCGTTCCGGGGAGACCGAGGACACCACGATCGCCGACCTCGCGGTGGCCACCGACTGCGGCCAGATCAAGACCGGCGCCCCCGCCCGCAGCGAGCGGGTCGCCAAGTACAACCAGCTGCTGCGCATCGAGGAGGAGCTGGACGACGCCGCCCGCTACGCCGGCGCCGGGGCGTTCCCGCGGCTCTCCCTGTGAGCGAGCTCACGAGCTCACGCAGGGACACAGCAGTGCAGCGAATGCGCCCGGCGAGCGCTGGCGAGGCGTTCGCGTGAGCTCGGCCCGCACCCGGCCGGGCAGTCCCGGCGGCACCCGCCGCCGGGCCTCCTCGCGCCCGGTGCGGGCCGGCAACCGCGGCTCGGAGGACAGCCGCCCCGGACGCCGGCGCACCCGGGCGCCGCGCCGTACCGCCGCGACGCCGCGGCGCGGCCCCCGGTTCACCGGGCGGGCCGTGCTCCTGGGAGCGCTGGTCCTGCTGCTCGCGCTGACCCTGGCCGGCCCGGTCCGGCAGTACGTCGCCGGGCGTCAGGAGCTCGCCGAGCTCGCCGTCGGGCACGACGCGCTCACCCAGCAGGCCGCCGACCTGCGCGCCCAGCTGGACCGGCAGGCCGACCCGGCCTACGTCGCCCAGCAGGCGCGCGCCCGGCTCACCTACGTGCTCCCCGGCGACCGGCTCGTGGTCGTCGGCGACGCCGGGGGTGTTGGCGATCCGGGCGAGGCCGCGCCGGGCGAGGCGTCGGCCGGGCAGGTCCGCAGCGGCGCCGCCGTCCCCTGGTACACCGGACTGCTGGACTCGGTCGCCGCCGCCGACGGGGACCCCCCGGCGACGCCGGCCGATCCGGCGTCCGGAGACTCGACCGGGTGACCCACCCCGGTACCCGGCCGCCGGAGCCTGCGCCCGTCTCCCCGGACGAGCGCATCGTTATCGCCCGCCAGCTGGGCCGCCCGCCCCGTGCGCTGGTCGGCGTCGCCCACCGCTGCCCGTGCGGCCAGCCCGACGTCGTGGAGACCTCGCCGCGGCTGGAGGACGGCACCCCGTTCCCGACGCTGTACTACCTGACCTGCCCGCGGGCGACCGCCGCGGCCAGCCGGCTGGAGTCGGCCGGCCGGATGCGGGAGTGGCAGGACGAGCTGGCCACCGACGAGGGGCTGGCGGCGGGGTACCTCGCCGCGCACGAGGCGTACCTGGCCACCCGGGACGCCCGCGACGTGCTGCCCACCCGGGCCACCGCCGGCGGGATGCCCGACCGGGTCAAGTGCCTGCACGCCCTTGCCGGGCACGCGCTGGCCGCCGGGCCGGGGGTCAATCCGATCGGCGACCGCGCCGTCGCCGAGATGGGGGAGTGGTGGGTCGCCGGGCCGTGCGCCGCGCCCTCGCCGGACGATCCGGCCGACATCAGCGCGGTGACCGCATGACCCGGGTCGCCGCGATCGACTGCGGCACCAACTCCATCCGGCTGCTCATTGCCGACGTCCCGGCCGAGGGGGCGCACACGGATCTGCTGCGGCGGATGGAGGTCGTGCGGCTCGGGGAGGGCGTCGACGCCACCGGCCGGCTCGCCCCGCAGGCGATCGAGCGGACCCGCCAGGTGCTCGCCGAGTACGCCGCCCAGGCGCGCGAGCTCGGCGCCGAGCGGGTGCGGATGGTGGCCACCAGCGCCAGCCGGGACGCGGAGAACCGGGCGGAGTTCGAGGCGATGGTGACCGCCACGCTGGGCCGGCTCCCCGACGTCGCGACCGGGGTGGAGGAGGCCGGGCTGTCCTACCTGGGCGCCACCGCCTCGCTGGCCGCCGCCGCCCGGGCCCACGGCACCGCCGAGCCGGAGCCGCCGTACCTCGTGGTCGACATCGGCGGTGGTTCCACCGAGTTCGTGCTCGGCGACGCCAGCGGGGTGCGGGCCGCGCGCTCGGTCGACGTCGGCTGCGTGCGGCTCACCGAGCGGCACCTGCACAGCGATCCGCCGCCGCCGGAGGAGGTGCAGGCCGCCGAGACCGACATCCGCGCCGCACTGGCCCAGGTGGCCGCGGGCGTGCCGGTCGCGCAGGCGCGCACGCTGGTCGGCCTGGCCGGGTCGGTGACCACGGTGGCCGCCCTGGCCCTGGGACTGCCGGCCTACGACCCCGACGCCATCCACGGGTCGCGGATCCCGGTGGCCGCCGTCCGGTCGGTGTCGGCCGGGCTGCTCACCGCGAGCCGGGCGCGCCGGGCGGCGCTGCCGGTCATGCACCCGGGCCGGGTCGACGTGATCGGCGCGGGAGCGCTCATCCTGCGCGTCGTCATGGACACCTTCGACCTCGACGAGGTCGTGATCAGCGAGCACGACATCCTCGACGGGATCGCCCTGCGCCTCGCCCGCCCCCAGGCATAGGAGGCTCTCCACCCGGTTCCAGGCCCGGAACCGGGTGGAGGATTCCGATGCCTGGTCAGGGGGTCGGGGACGCGCTCACGTCCCCCGAACCCAATTACTGTGCGCCTGGTCACCGCCGAGCCGGGTGGCGCAGGCACGATCGAACGGCGAGGCGGGCATGCGGGAGCTGAGCCGACGGGCGCTGCTCGGGCCGGCCGAGCCATCCGCGCTCGCCCTCGCCGGCTGCGGGGCGCTTCTGGACGGCAGCCTCGCCGCGGACCTCCGCGCCGACCGCCTCCTCGGCGACGCCCAGCCCTGAGCCAGTTGCGGTCCCGACGCCCGCCGTGCGGCTGATCGGCGACGGATCGACGTCCGACACCGGCCCGCAGCCCCGTCGGCCGGTTCCACGGAGGCTGGCGCCCGGCGAGCGCCCGCCCCAGTTCGTCGTCTTCTCCTGGGACGGCGCGGCCAACCTCTCCACCGGCCTGTTCCCGCGGTTCCGGGCGCTGGCGCAGGAACTCGGCGCGTCGATGACCTTCTTCCTCAGCGGTCTGGACGCACCCCCTTCTTCGTCGGCAACCACTTCGAGCAGTGGAACGGCGGGATCTACATGGACGCCGTCGAGGACTCCTTGCGGGCCGTCGCCGGCCAGCCGGAGGTGCAACTGGTGTCCTTCCGTCAGCTGGTGGCCTGGCTCGAGGTGCAGGAGCCCGCCGTCCTCGACCGGTTGCGGACCCTGCCGGTCGGCACGCCCCCGGCCGGTGGCTGGGAGCCCTTCACGCCTGACGGTGGCGCCGGGTCAGGAGGCGCTGTCCGCGTTGACGTTCGGCGGCAGCTTTCCGGTCACCGCCTGGTAGGCCGCGGCGGCACCGCGCGCGGCGACCAGCCGGCCGGCCGCCACGAGGACGCCGGAGAACGCTGCCCAGGCCAGCGCATCGGGCCAGGTCACGCCGGGGGCGGCCGGGTTCCTCGGCGGCGGGTACCCGCGCACCGTCTCCCAGCCGGCGTCGGCGGCCTTCCTGACCAGGATGCCGGCGGGGACCGCCATCGTCGTGCCGAGCACCTTGTACAGCGTCGGCGTCTTCATCTTCTGCTTCTTCGCCACGGGCGTGATCATGCCGGGTCCGGCACGGCGACGGGCAGCGCGGCCGGAACTTCCAGCCGGACGTCGGGGTGGCCGAGGAACCGCACGTCGGTGACGCTCACGGCAGCCGCGGCGGCCCGCTGCTCGGCCTGCCGCAGCGGGCCCATCTGGTCGCGGGGGATGTCGTCGAACCCGTCGGCGCCGCCGTCGGTGACGATGCAGTAGGTGACCTGGGTGCCGGCCGCCGTTCAGGTGACCACCGTCCCGCGTGCTGCCGAATCGACGTCGCCGGGGTGGGTCAGGACGCCGCCGGTCGCTGTGGTCTGCTGACCGGCGTGGCACGCGACGCCGACGGCTACCCCGTCACCCGCAGCGCGGCCGGGGTGGCCCGCGGGGCCGCGGCGACCCGGGACCTCACCGTGCTGGACGAGCGCATCTCCGGCTGCCGCGCCTGCCCTCGGCTGGTCCGCTGGCGGGAGGAGGTCGCCGTGGTCAAGCGGGCCTCCTTCCGCGACCAGGACTACTGGGGCCGGCCGGTCCCCGGGCTGGGCGCGGCCGACGCCCGGATCGCGGTGGTCGGCCTCGCTCCGGCCGCGCACGGCGGGAACCGCACCGGCCGGGTCTTCACCGGCGACCGCAGCGGCGACTGGATCTTCGCGGCCCTGTGGCGCGCGGGCCTGGCCAACCAGCCGACCTCGACCCACATGGGTGACGGGCTGGAGCTCACCGACGTCCGGATCTGCGCGGCGGTGCGCTGCGCGCCGCCGGCCAACGCGCCGACGCCGGAGGAGCGGGACACCTGCTCGCCCTGGCTGGCCCGGGAGCTGGAACTGCTGCCGCAGCTGCGGGTGGTCGTCGTCCTCGGTGGCTTCGGCTGGACGGCGCTGTGGCCGGTGCTCGCCGGTGCAGGGGTCCCGCTGCCGCGGCCGCGGCCGACGTTCGGTCACGGGGCCGAGGTGACCCTGACCGCGCCCCGCGGGCCGCTGACCCTGCTGGGCAGCTACCACGTCAGCCAGCAGAACACCTTCACCGGCCGGCTCACCGAGCCGATGCTCGACGCCGTGCTGAGCCGGGCGCGTGAACTGGCCGCCGGCGAGGCGTGAGCCCGGCCGCAACAGGTCGCGAGGTGGCCATGGGCTTACGGTGAGGGGCATGGCCCAACGTCCGGTGATCCTGATCGTGGGCGGCGGCTACGTCGGTCTCTACACCGCATTGCGGCTGCAGAAGAAGCTCAGCCGCGGCCGCGCCGAGATCATCGTGGTCGACCCGCAGCCGCACATGACCTACCAGCCGTTCCTGCCCGAGGCCGCGGCCGGTTCGGTCGAGCCCCGGCACGTCGTCGTCCCGCTGCGCCGCACGTTGGACCGCTGCCGGGTGGTCACCGGAGCGGTCACCGGGCTCAGCCACGCCGACCGCACTGCGACCGTTGCCCCGGTCGAGGGAGAGTCCTTCGACCTGCACTACGACGTCCTGGTGATGGCCGCCGGGTCGATCGCACGCACACTGCCCATCCCGGGGCTGCCCGAGCACGGCATCGGGTTCAAGAACGTCGGCGAGGCCATCTACCTGCGCAACCACGTGCTGGCCCGGCTGGACGCCGCGGCCTCCACCGACGACCCCGAGGTCCGCCGCAGAGCGCTGACGTTCACCTTCGTGGGCGGGGGCTACGCCGGCATCGAGGCCTTCGCCGAGCTCGAGGACATGGCCCGCTACGCCATCGAGCACTACTACCCGCGGCTGTCGCCGGCCGACATGCGGTGGGTCCTGGTCGAGGCGACCGGCCGGATCCTGCCCGAGGTCGACCTCGACATGGCCGCCTGGACCGTCGAGCAGCTGACCGCGCGGGGTATGGAGCTCAAGCTGAACACCCGGCTGGAGTCGATCAGCGACGAGTGCCTGGTCAGCACCGGCGACGGCGACTCCTTCGCCAGCGACACCCTGGTCTGGACGGCGGGGACCAAGCCCAATCCGCTGCTCTCCGCCACCGACCTGCCGCTGGACGGTCGCGGCCGGGTCGAGTGTGAGGCGACGCTGCAGGTCAAGGGGACGCCCGACGCCTGGGCTGCCGGCGACCTGGCCGCCGTCCCGGACCTGACCAGCGACGATCCGGACGCGACCACCGCCCCCAACGCCCAGCACGCCGTCCGGCAGGCCAAGCGGCTGGCCGACAACATCCTGGCCATCCTCGACGGGCGAGAGCCGACCCCCTACCGGCACGCCTACGCCGGGTCGGTGGCCAGCCTCGGCCTGCACAAGGGCGTGGCCCAGGTGTACGGCGTGAAGCTCAAGGGCTGGCCGGCCTGGATGATGCACCGGACGTACCACGTCAGCCGGGTGCCCACCCTCAACCGCAAGGTGCGCGTCATCGCCGACTGGACGCTGGCGTCGGTGTTCCGGCGCGAGGTCATCTCCCTGGGCCAGCTGCAGGACCCGCGCCGGGAGTTCGTGGCCGCCGCGAACACCGGCCGGACCGGGCACCTGCCGCCGCCCCAGCCGGCCGATCACGAGCAGTCCCGGACGCCGGGGGCCCAGGCCGGCTGACGCCGGGGCGTTAGGGTGCGGCGGGTCCGCCCACCAGACCGCCCCCGTAGCCCAATCGGCAGAGGCAGGCCCCTTAAAAGGGTTCCAGTGTCGGTTCGATCCCGACCGGGGGCACTGCCGACCGCCCGGGAATGCGGAGCGGCGCCCTCAGCCGTGTGCAGGTGAGCGTCCCGCGACCGTCTGTTGCCACCCGTCCGGGCGATCATGGGGCCTCCAGGAACGCGCCGGGCCCCTACGGCGTTGGACCGGACAGCGTGGGGTGGACCAAGCTGTGCCCCACGGTCCGACCAGTCACCTCGAGGAGATGACGATGCCCAGCCACAACCCGGCGTTCAGCCGGGGATTCCCTGCGGCCGGCAACGGCCAGTACGCCAGCTGGGGCGCAGGCCCGCAGCAGACGTACGGCGGGGCGCCCACCCAGCACGACCCCTACGCGGCTCCTTCGCCGTACGCGGCGAAGAGCACCACCTACCTGACGATGGACGACGTCGTCACCAAGACCGGTCTGACCTTCCTGGTGACCGTCCTGGCCGCCGCGGCGACCTGGACCCTGGTGCCGGACGCGGTGGCCGCCGGCCTGCTGTTCCCGGCGCTGATCGTCGGCCTGGTGCTCGGCCTGTTCATCTCGTTCAAGCAGGTCGCCAACCCCGCCGCCACGCTGGCCTACGCGGCCGTCGAGGGCGTCCTTGTCGGGGCGATCAGCGAGTTCTACGCCGAGAACTTCGGCGGCAACCTGATCACGCAGGCGGTGATCGGCACCTTCGGTGTCTTCTTCGGCATGCTGGTGGTCTACAAGACCGGTGCCATCCGGGTCACCCCGAAGCTGACCCGCTGGGTCGTGGGCGCGCTGTTCGGCGTCCTGGCCCTCGTGGTCGTGAACCTGATCGCCGGCTTCTTCGTCTCCGGTGGGCTCGGCCTGCGGGACGGCGGCCCGGTCGCGATCATCTTCAGCCTCGTCGTCATCGGTGTGGCGGCGTTCTCGCTGCTGCTCGACTTCGACATGGCCGACGAGGCGATCCGTCGCGGCGCCCCGGCGCAGTTCGCCTGGTACATCGCCTTCGGCCTGCTCGTCACGGTCATCTGGCTGTACCTGGAGATCCTGCGGCTGCTCAGCTACTTCCGCGAGTGAGCTGGTGAAGGACCCCGTCCTCCCCACCCTTCGCAAGCTCAGGGTGGGACCCGGGACGGGGCCGTGACATACGACCGTGGCCCGGTCCCCGCGAGGGGGCCGGGCCACGGTCGTTCAGGCCCCCCTGCAGGGCCCCGCCGCCGGCCCCGTCCAGAGGCTCATCCCGAGCGTGCAAGGGATGAGGAGGACGGGGTCCTTCCACGCTGGGAGGCAGGGGGTCCTTCTTCAGGAGAGGCGCTCGACGACCATCGCCATGCCCTGGCCACCACCGACGCACATCGTCTCCAGGCCGAACTGCCCGTCGCGCTCGCGCAGGCCGTTGAGCAGGGTGCCGGTGATCCGGGCGCCGGTCATGCCGAAGGGGTGCCCGACGGCGATGGCGCCACCGTGCACGTTCAGCTTGTCGATGTCGATGCCCAGGTCCTTGTAGCTGGGGATCACCTGCGCGGCGAACGCCTCGTTGATCTCCACCAGGTCCATGTCCGAGATCGACATGCCAGCGCGGGCGAGCGCCTGCTGGGAGGCCGCCACCGGGCCGTAGCCCATGATCTCCGGCGAGAGGCCGGTGACGCCGGTGGAGACCACCCGGGCCAGCGGGGTGATGCCCAGCTCGCGGGCCTTGGTGTCGCTCATGACGACCAGCGCCGCGGCGCCGTCGTTGAGCGGGCAGGCATTGCCGGCGGTGACCCGGCCATCGGGGCGGAAGACCGGCTTGAGCCCGGCCAGGCCCTCGACCGTCGTCCCGGCCCGGGGGCCGTCGTCCTTGCTGACCACGGTGCCGTCGGGCGTGGTGACCGGGGTGATCTCCCGCTCCCAGAAGCCGCTGGCGATGGCCTGCTCGGCCAGGTTCTGGCTGCGGGCGGCGAACTCGTCCATCTCCTGGCGGGAGACGTCCTTGAGCAGGGCCAGGTTCTCCGCGGTCTGCCCCATGGCGATGTAGGCGTCGGGCAGGTCGCCGTCCTCACGCGGGTCGCGCCAGCTCTCCGCGCCGGACTCCGCGGTCTTGGCCACCCGGCCCTCGGCGTCGGCGAAGCGCGGGTTGTGGGTGTCGGGCCAGGAGTCGGAGTTGCCCCTGGCGAAGCGGGAGACCATCTCCACCCCGGCGGAGATGAACACGTCGCCCTCGCCGGCCTTGATCGCGTGCAGCGCCATCCGGGTGGTCTGCAGCGAGGAGGAGCAGTAGCGGGTGATGGTCGTCCCCGGCAGGTGGTCCATGCCGAGCAGCACCGCGACGACGCGGCCCATGTTGAACCCCTGCTCGCCGCCGGGCAGGCCGCAGCCGAGCATGAGGTCGTCGATGTCGGTCGGGTCCAGCTGTGGCACCTGGTCCAGGGCGGCGCGGACGATGGTGGCGGCGAGGTCGTCGGGCCGCAGATCCTTCAGCGAGCCCTTGAAGGCCCGGCCGATGGGGGAGCGGGCGGTGGCGACGATGACGGCTTCGGGCATGGGTCCTCCACGATGAGGCGCGCCACCTCAGGCGGCGACGGACGTCGGATCACCCCGAACCTACCCTCCGGTAGGGGGCTCATCCGCGGACGGCGGGCTCCGCGGCGTCCTGCACCTCATCCGGGGTCGGCATCTCCGGCGGACGGCGCCGGCGCAGCCGGGCCCACGGCCCGTACGGCCCGCTCTCCTGACCGCGCACCTCGGTCGCCTGGACCTCGGTGCCGGTACGCCCGGCGGCCTTCGCGGCGGCCTTCGCGACCGGCCGGACGGTGTCCCGGCGCATCCGCAGGCCCCGGTCGGCGGCCGCGGGCCAGACGCCGAGGCAGTCGGCGACCGAGGGCAGCAGAACCGCGGCAGCCGCCGCGTAGCCGGCGGCCGAGGGGTGGAATTCGTCGCTGCTGAACATCGTGTGGTCGCTGGCGAAGGTGGGGCCGAGGACCGAGCCGAGGGACACGGTCCGGCCGCCCTCGGCGACGACGGCGATGGTCTGCGCGGCGGCCAGGTTCCGGCTCCACCGCCGGGCGAGCAGCCGCAGCGGCTGGCGGATCGGTCGGATGGTGCCCAGGTCCGGGCAGGTCCCGACGACGACCTGGCAGCCGCTGCCGACCAGCCGGCGGACCGCCTCGGCCAGGTGGCGGACCGAGGTGGCGGGGCGGGCGCGGCTGGTGACGTCGTTGGCGCCGATCATGATCACCGCGACGTCCGGGTGCTCGGCGAGCGCCAGCTCGACCTGGGCGTCCAGCCGGCTGGAGACCGCGCCGGACACCGCGAGCCGGACCAGCTGGACCGGTCGTTCCGCGAGCTCGGCCAGCGCACTGGCGACGAGGACGCCGGGGGTCCGCTCCGCCTTCTCCACGCCGAGGCCGACCGCACTGGAGTCGCCCAGCACCGCCAGTACGAGGGGCTTGCCGCGGCTGCTGCCGTAGCGCCCGTTCCCCGTGGGCGGATCGCCCTGGGCCACCCGGGCCTCGACCCGGCGCCGCGCCGAGCGGGCCTCCCCGCGCAGGACGGTCACCAGTGCCGCGCCCGCGATCCCCAGGCCGCCACCGCCGTACACGGCGCCGGTGGCCAGTCGCCGCGCTCTGCTCGCCCGTGTCACCCCGTCCGCCCTCCCGTCCGGCGCCCACCCGCGAGCTGCGGGGGAGGACCTCCCTGCAGGCTAGCCACCGCCTACGTTGGTGCCGTGGCTGACCGGACCGACCTCACCCCGACGGACGACCCGTCCCGCCAGCAGCAGATAGTCGACGTCCTCGTCGACGCCTTCGCGCCGCTCATGGCGGCCGACGCCGACGCCTTCCGCACCAAGTTCCGGAAGATGGCCGCCGACCCGTTCGCCTTCTACCGCGGTTCCGCCTGTCTGTTCTACGCGGACATGGCGACGCTGAGGGACCGGTGGTGTGACGGTCGGACGTCGCGGGTGTGGATCCAGGGCGACCTGCACGCGGAGAACTTCGGCACCTCGATGGACGGTGACGGCCGGATCGTCTTCGGCGTGAATGACTTCGACGAGGCCTACCTCGGGCACGTCAGCTGGGACCTGCGCCGCTTCGCCGCGAGCTTCGCCCTGCTGGCCTGGCGCAAGGCGCTCGGGGACGACGTGATCGACGACGTGCTGCGCTGCTACCTGGAGTCCTACCTGGACCAGGTGGCCGCCTTCACACGCTCGGACGAGGACCGTGACTTCGCGCTGGTCCGGGAGAACACGGTGGGGGCGGTGCACGACGTCGTCCTCGCCACGACCGGGCGCACCCGGCTGGGGCTGTTGGACCGGATGACCGTCGTCGAGGGCTACGCGCGGCGCTTCACCGACCGGCCCCGCAACCGGCGGCTCGACGACGACGAGCGGGACGTGGTGCTGGCCGCCGTCGACCGCTACCGGGAGACGCTGCCGGCCGGCAACCGGCGGCGGGAGGTCGCCTTCGACGTCAAGGACGTCATCGGGACCGGCGGGTTCGGCATCGGCAGCGCCGGACTGCCGGCCTACAACGTGTTGCTGGAGGGCTACGACCAGGCGCTGGAGAACGACGTCGTCCTCTCCCTCAAGCAGGGCAACGTGCCCGCGCCCAGCCGGGTGGTCACCGACCCGGCGATCCGCGCCCACTTCGAGCACGAGGGCCACCGCACGGCGATCAGCCAGCGGGCGCTGCAGTCGCACGCCTCACCGTTCATCGGGCACACCGAGATCGGCGGTGTGGGCTTCGTGGTGGCCGAGCTGTCGCCCTACGAGCTTGACCTGGACTGGGAAAACCTCACCGAGCCCGAGGAGATCCGGCCGGTGGTCGCCCAGCTGGGCCGGGCCACCGCGACGACGCACTGCGTCGGCGACCTGGACAGCGATCACAGCCTGGTGCCCTTCCAGACCGAGGAGGCGATCACCGCGATGGTCGGGGACCGGCGCGCGGAGTTCATCGCCGACCTGACCGGGTTCGCGCACTCCTACGCCGAGCGGACCCGCGCCGATCACCGGCTGTTCGTCAACGCCTTCCGGGCCGGGCAGATCACCGGGATCAGCTCCAGCGGGGCGCTCCCGATCACCTGAGGTCTCACCGGATCGGCAGCTCGATCAGCGTCCCCCGGTGCGAACCCGCCGGCGGCAGGTCGTACGTCTCGGTGACGGTGCTGAAGCCGATCCGCTCGTAGAAGCCCACGGCGGCGGCGCGGGCATCGCACCAGACGAGGTCACCGCCGACCGCGATCACCCGGGTCAGCCCCTCGGCGCCCAGGGCCCGACCGGCGCCCAGCCCGCGCACCCGGGGATCGGTCGCCATCCCGCGCAGCTGCCAGGCGGCCTCCGCCTCCCGCCACGGGCAGTCCCGCGGGTGGAACCGGACGACGCTCACGATCTCGCCGTCGCTGGTGCGGGCCGCCAGGTGCAGGGTGTACGGAGCGTCGTCGCCGGTGATCTCGACCGGACGCCTGCAGGGTCGCGCCGCGAGCTCGCGAGCGGTGGGGGGCAGAGGGGCCTTTCTCAGCGTCCCCGCCGCCCCCTCCGCATCCGCAGGTAGTCCGCGACGACGTACTCGCCGAGCCGGCCGCTGTCCGGGGTGAACACCCGGCCGCCCGCCCGCGCGGTGATCTCGTGCACGAAGTCGATCAGTCCGGGCTCCGGGTCCAGCGCGAACACGTTCAGCGTCGCCCCGGACCGGGCCACCCGTTCCACCTCGGCGACGGTCTTGGCGATCGTCTCGGGCATCGGCGGCCAGCAGAAGTACGGCGTCCCGTCGTCCTCGAGGTGCGCCGTCGGCTCGCCGTCGGTGACCACCAGCACGATCGGCTCGGCGTCGTGGTGCCGGGCCAGGAAGCGGCGGGCCAGCATCAACCCGTGCTGCAGGTTGGTGCCCTGCAGCGTGTCGACCGACAGCTCCGCCAGCGTCTCCGGGCGGAGCACCTGGGCGGTGGAGGAGAAGCCGATGATCTCGATGGCGTCCTGCGGGTAGCGGGTGGTGACCAGCGAGTGCAGCGCCATGGCGGTGGACTTGGCCGCCCCCCACGTACCGCGCAGCGCCATCGAGTAGGAGAGGTCGACGAGCAGGGCGACCGCGGCGCCGGTGCGCCGCTCGGTCTCCACCACCTCGAAGTCCCCGACGTCGATCTTCACGGCCCGCTGCCCGGGTTCGCGGGGCTCGCCGGCGTGGCGCAGGACGGCGTTGCGCACCGTGCGGACGACGTCCAGTGGCTGCTCGTCACCGAACCGCCACTCCCGTGACGCCCCGGTGAGCTCGCCGGCCGCACCGGCGTCGGCGACGTCGTGCTCGCCCCGCCCGGTGGCCGACAGGTTTGCGAACACCCGGCGCAGTGCGGTCGCGCCCAGCCGGCGGACCGCCTTGGGGGAGAGCTCGAGCTTGCCCTCGGAGCGGTTGAGGTAGCCCTGCCGCTCCAGCTCCCGCTCCAGCCGGCGCAGCGCGGCGAGGTCGTCGACCGCCGGCCGGCCGAGGGCGTGGGCGAGCAGCTCCTCGTCGATGTCGGCCAGTGAGGCCCCGGCGTAGCCCTGGGAGAGCTGGGAGGACAGCGCCTCCAGCTCGGCGAGCTCGGCGACGGCGGTGGTCGCGTCGCCCATCCCCAGCCCCTGCTCCCCGTCGGGCACCGACCCGCGCTGCCCCCACGGCAGGTCGGGCCGGGCCTGGCGCAGCGCGTCGGACAGGTGCGCCATCTCCGACTGCAGGCCGAGGTCGCCCATCGCCTGGGACATGAGGTCCTGCAGTTCGGCGCGCTGGTCGGGGGACAGCCCGGCCAGCATCCGTTCCTGGGCGGCGGCCCGGCGGGCCAGCGAGTCGATCAGCTCCTCCACCGACTGCGGGTCGTCGGGGAAGAACTGGCCGTGCCTGCCCATGAAGTCGGCGAACTGCTGGTCGGTGTCCTCGCCGCGGTTGTGCGCGTCGACCAGGGCGGAAAGGTCGGCGACCATGTCCTTGACCGCCTGCATGCCGGCGCTGTCACCGTCCTGCATCGCCTGCAGGGCCTGCTTCATGCCCTGGAAGGAGCTGTCGAGCACCTCGCGGCGCAGCAGGTCCTCGATCTCGGCGTAGGCCTGGGCCGCCTCGGGGGAGCGCCAGGCGTGGTCCTTGAGCGCCCGGACGGCGCCCGCGGTGTCCTCCGGCAGCGCGTCGAGCTCGGACTCCGCCAGCCGGGCGGCGTCGTCGGGGTCGGGGAACAGCTCCCGGCGCTCGGCGTCCAGCGCCCGGTCAAGCAGCTCGCGGACCTGCTCCAGCGTGCCGTCCATCCGCCCGGCCTGCCGGGCCTGGCGCAGCCGGTCCCGCACCGAGCGGCGCAGCTGGTCCAGCCCGGCCCGCCCGTCGGCGCCGCGACGCAACAGGTCCCGCAGCGCCTCCCGGACGCCGTTGCCGGCCAGCACCGAGTCGCCGAGCTCGTCGACGGCTGCGGCCACGTCGTAAGGCGGGGCCAGCGGGTCGGGACCGCCGTGCCACCGCCCGTACCGGTACCCCCGCCCGGGGCGCCCCCGCACCATGTCAGGCCCCGTACACGGTGCGGGCGCCGTCGGTGTCCTTGGCCAGCCGTCGGGTCAGGTACAGCCCCTCGAGGGCGAACTCGACCGCGGCGGCCGCCTGCTCGGCGGACTGTTCGCCTTCCGGGACGCCGACCCGGCCGAGCAGCTCGGCGAGCCGGGGGATGGTGCCCAGCTGGCCCAGCAGTGCCGCGGCCGGGACCAGGTCGCCGGACTCCACGACCTCACCGCCGGTGAAGTGCTCCTGCAGGCCGGTCAGGTCCAGCCCGCCGCAGCGGGCCCGGAACGTCTGCGCGGTGGCCTGCCGCAGCAGGTGCTCGAGCACCTCGAGCTCCCGCTCGTCGTCCGGGTCGGAGCCGGCGTCGGCGAACTCGACCTTGCCCCGGCTGGCCGGGATGACGCTCGGCAGGTCGACGACCCGGGCGACCGGCCGGCTCTCCCCGGCCACCGCGGCCCGGCGGACGGCGGAGGCCGCGATCGTCTCGAGTCCGGCGATTGCGAACCGGGCGCTGACCCCGGACCGCTGGTCGACGTGGCTGGACTCGCGGACCAGCCGGGTGAACCGGGCGACGATCTCGACCAGGTGCTCGGGCACGATCGGGGCGTCCAGGCCGTCGGCGGACAGCCACCCGGTGTGCGCCTCCTGGTGCAGCAGCCGGATCTCGTCGGCCAGCTCGATCGGGTAGTGGGTGCGGACCTCGGCGCCGAACCGGTCCTTGAGCGGGGTGATGATCCGCCCGCGGTTGGTGTAGTCCTCGGGGTTGGCGCTGGCCACCAGCAGCAGGTCCAGCGGCAGCCGCACCCGGTAGCCGCGGATCTGGATGTCGCGCTCCTCGAGCACGTTGAGCAGCGCCACCTGGATCCGCTCGGCCAGGTCGGGCAGCTCGTTGATGCTGAAGATGCCGCGGTTGGTGCGCGGCACCAGCCCGTAGTGGACCGTCTCCGGGTCGCCCAGCGTGCGGCCCTCGGCCACCTTGATCGGGTCGACGTCGCCGATCAGGTCGCCCACGGAGGTGTCCGGGGTGGCCAGCTTCTCACCGAAGCGGTCGCTGCGGTGCAGCCAGCCGACGGGGGTGTCGTCGCCGTGCGCCGCGATCTGGCGGCGCGCCCAGACGCTGATCGGGGCCAGCGGGTGCTCGTTGAGTTCGCTGCCCACCAGCACCGGCGTCCACTCGTCGAGCAGGCCGACCAGGGTGCGGATCAGCCGGGTCTTTCCCTGGCCGCGCTCACCGAGCAGGACCAGGTCGTGACCGGCGATCAGCGCCCGCTCGACCTCGGGCAGGACGGTGTCCTCGAACCCGACGATGCCGGGCAGGGTGGGCTCGCCGGCGGCCAGCCGGGCGAGCAGGTTGGCGCGCAGTTCGGCCTTGACCGGGCGGAAGACGGCCCCGCTCTCGCGGAGCGCGCCGAGGATCGTGGGGGCGGGGGCGGTCGGGGACGTTCCGGTCCCCAGCGGTGCGGCGTCCGTCACCTCGACCACGGTACGACGACCCTGTGACAGTCGGAGGCCGTCATCCGCGGGTCGTTCCGGGCCACCTGCCAGGATCGACACGTGTCCGGTCCTGGTGCAGTGCCCCCTCTCGTCAGCGGATCCGACGTCGAGGCAGCCGCGCGGCTGCTGGCCGGCGTGGTGCGCCGGACGCCGCTGGAGCACTCCCGGGGGCTGGCCGACCGGGTCGGTGGTCCGGTCTGGCTCAAGTGCGAGAACCTGCAGCGCGCCGGGTCGTTCAAGATCCGCGGCGCCTATACGCGGATCGCCCGGCTCACCGACGCCGAGCGGGCCCGCGGGGTCGTCGCCGCCAGCGCGGGCAACCACGCGCAGGGGGTGGCGCTGGCCGCCCGCCAGCTCGGCGCCGAGGCGACGGTCTTCATGCCCGAGGCCGCGCCGCTGCCCAAGGTGGCGGCCACCCGCGGGTACGGCGCCACCGTGCGGCTGGGCGGGCCGACGCTGACCGAGGCGATGGCCGCCGCCAGGGCCTTCGCCGCCGAGACCGGCTCGGTGTTCATCCACCCCTTCGACCACCCCGACGTCATCGCCGGCCAGGGCACGGTGGGCATGGAGGTCCTCGAGCAGTGTCCCGACGTGGCCACGGTGGTGGTGTGCACCGGCGGCGGCGGGCTGGTCTCCGGGATCGCCGCGGCGGTGCGCGCCCGCCGTCCCGACGTCCGGGTCGTGGCCGTGCAGGCGGCCGGCGCGGCGTCGTTCCCGGCGTCGCTGGCCGCCGGGCGGCCGGTCCCACTGGCGTCGATGGCGACCATGGCAGACGGGATCGCCGTGGCCGCCCCCGGAGACCTGACGCTGGCTCACGTGGCGGGGCTGGTCGACGAGGTCCGCACGGTGAGCGAGGACGACCTGTCCCGGGCGCTGCTGTTCTGCCTGGAGCGCGCCAAGCTGGTCGTCGAGCCGGCCGGCGTGGCCGCCGTCGCGGCCGTGCTGGCCGACCCGACGGCGTTCCGCCCGCCGGTCGTCGCCGTCGTCTCCGGCGGCAACATCGACCCGGTGCTGCTGCTCAAGGTGGTGCAGCACGGCATGGCCGCGGCCGGCCGTTACCTCTCGCTGCGGGTGCGCGTGCCCGACCGGCCCGGGTCCCTGGCCGGTCTGCTGGCCGAGCTGGCCGGGCTGTCGGCCAACGTGCTGTCGGTGGAGCACGAGCGGACCACTGCGCAGCTCGACCTCGGAGAGGTGGAGGTCGGGGTCCACCTCGAGACCCGGGGCTCCGACCACGCGGTGGAGGTCATCGCGGCACTGTCCCGGGCGGGGTACGCGGTCCGCTCCGACTAGCGGTGCTGCCCGGGCCACCGAGCCCAGGTCGCTCACCGGGCCGACGGACCGACCGGCTCGTTCTTGCAGAGCGAGCGGGCCGGCCCGCCGCTGCCACCCGGGGCGGCAGCGGACTGTCCGCTGCCGGGACCGCCGAGCTGATCGGAGCCTCCCGGATCACCGCCCGCCGGTACCTGGAGCACGCCGACGCCGGGGTGGTGGCCCGCACCCCCGCGTCATGGCGGCACCGGGCGGCCGCAGCTGGAGTACCGGTGGCGATCAGGGCGGACCGATGAGTTCTCCGGTCGGCCGGGGTCTGTAGGTCAGCCGCCGTCCGGGCGGACCCCGATCCACCTCCGAGGAGATCCTGGTGCACATGTCCGGCACCCGCGCGCAGCGGTCAGCTGAGAACTGTCGGAGGGAGGTCCCAGCGTGCGCGGCATGACCAACGCCATCGTCGTCCAGGGTCTCGTCAAGCGGTTCGGTGCCCAGACCGCGCTGGACGGGGTCGACCTCACCGTCGCCGAGGGCACCGTGCTGGGCCTGCTGGGCCCCAACGGTGCCGGGAAGACGACGGTCGTGCGCATCCTGAGCACGCTGCTCGAGCCGGATGCCGGCCGGGCCGAGGTCGTCGGTCTCGACGTGGTGCGCCAGGCCGGCGAGGTCCGGGCCTCCATCGGGCTCACCGGCCAGTACGCAGCGGTCGACGAGTACCTCACCGGGCAGGAGAACCTGGAGATGGTCGGGCGGCTGTACCGGTTGGGCAAGCGCGAGTCGCGGTCCCGGGCCGCGCAGTTGCTCGAGCGCTTCGAGCTGACCGACGCCGCCCGCCGACCGGCTAAGACCTACTCCGGGGGCATGCGCCGCCGGCTGGACATCGCCGCCTCTCTGATCGCCCGTCCCCGCGTGCTGTTCCTCGACGAGCCCACCACCGGGCTCGACCCGCGCAGCCGGCTGGGCATGTGGGAGTTCATCGCCGACCTGGTCAGCGACGGGACGACGATCCTGCTGACCACCCAGTACCTGGAGGAGGCCGACCGGCTGGCCGACCGGATGGTGGTCATCGACCACGGCCGGGTGATCGCCCGGGGCACCGCCGACGACCTCAAGGCGCAGGTGGGCGGCGAGCGGCTGGAGCTGACGGTCGGCTCGGTCGAGGAGCTGGCGCGGGCGGCCGACGCGCTGCGCTCCCTGGCCCTGGACGAGCCCCGGTGCGATGAGCAGACCCGCCGGCTCACCCTGCCGGTCACCGGCGGGGCGGCCACCCTGGCCGAGGCCCTGCGCCGGCTGGAGTCCACCGGCGCCACGGTGCTGGACGTCGGCCTGCGTCGGCCCGACCTGGACGACGTCTTCCTCACCCTCACCGGGCACGCTGCCGACGACGAGCGGGCCGGCGCCCCGTCCGACGACGACGCGGCCGACCGGACGCCGGCCACGGCGGGAGGTGCACTCCGATGAGCGCGATGACCACGTCGCTGGGTTGGGCGGTCTCCGACAGCCTGACCATTACCCGGCGCAACCTGATCAAGGTCAAGCGGGTGCCCGACCTGATCGTGTTCGCGACCCTGTCGCCGATCATGTTCGTGCTGCTGTTCCGGTACGTGTTCGGCAGCGCGATCCCGATCGAGGGCCTCGACTACGCCGAGTTCCTGCTCCCGGGCATCTTTGCCCAGACGGTCGTCTTCGGTAGCACGATCACCGGGGCGAGCCTCGCCGACGACCTGCAGAAGGGGCTGATCGACCGGTTCCGGTCGCTGCCGATGGCGCGGTCGGCGGTGCTCATCGGCCGCACGGTTGCCGACCTGGGCCTCAACGTGGTGACGATCGTGGTGATGGCCCTGACCGGGCTGGCCGTGGGCTGGCGGATCCACTCCTCGGTCGGGGAGGCGCTCGCCGGCTTCGTCGTCCTGCTGCTGTTCGCCTTCGCGATCTCGTGGGTCATGGCCTACGTCGGGTTGTTGGTGCGCACCCCGGAGGTGGTCAACAACGCCAGCTTCATCGTGATCTTCCCGCTGACGTTCATCGCGAACACCTTCGTGCCGACCAACAACTTCCCGACGGTGCTGAAGGTGATCGCCGACTGGAACCCCGTGTCGGCCGTGGTGCAGGCCGCCCGGCAGCTGTTCGGCAACACCGCCCCGTCGCTGGAGACATCCGACGCCTGGTCGCTGCAGCACCCGGTGCCCTACGTGCTGCTGTGGGTCGTCGTCCTGCTCGCGGTGTTCGTGCCCCTGTCGGTGCGCACCTACCTGCGCACCGCCACCCGCTGAGCGGAGCCCGGTCGACCGTCGGGTGACGGTCGACCGGAGCCCAGGGCCAAGATGGGCGGTGATGAGCACCGCTGACCCGGCCACTGCGCCGGCACCCGAGACCCTGTCCGCCTCGAACCCGCTGGCCGCGCCGTCCCCGCTGCCCTACGCGCTGCCGCCCTTCGCCTACCTCACCCTCGAGCACCAGCGCGAGGCGCTGCTGGCCGGCATGGCCGCTCAGCGGGCCGAGGTGGACGCGATCGTGGCCGACCCGGCGGAGCCGACCTTCGACAACACCGTGGTCGCCCTGGAAAGGTCTGGTGAACTCCTCGGCCGGGCCGAGCGGGTGTTCTACAACCTGAGCTCGTCGGTCTCCTCCGACCGGCTGCGGGAGATCGAGCGGGAGATCGCTCCGCTGGCCGCCGCGCACAGCGACGCCATCCGGCTGGACCCCGCGCTGTTCGCCCGGGTCGACGCGGTGCACGCCGCCCGACACGACGCCGCCCTGGACGACGAGGCGGTGCGGCTGGTCGAGCGCTACCACCTGGACTTCGTGCTGGCCGGCGCCGGTCTGGACGAGGCCGGCCGGGACGAGCTGCGCGCGCTCAACCAGCGCCTGGCCGAGCTGTCGACCACCTTCGACCAGAACCTACAGCTGGCCACGGAGGCCGCCGCGGTGCTGGTGACCGACGCGGCGCAGCTCGACGGGCTCAGCCCGGCCGAGGCGCAGGCCGCCGCTGGGGCGGCCACCGAGCGGGGCTCCGACGGCGGGTACCTGCTGACCCTGGTGCTGCCCAGCGGCCAGCCCGCCCTGGCCAAGCTGCGCAACCGCGGCCTGCGCGAACGGCTGCACACCGCCTCGGTGACCCGCGCGTCCGCCGGCGAGCACGACAACGGCCCGGTGGCGGTGGAGATCGCCCACCTGCGGGCCGTCCGCGCCCGGCTGCTCGGCTTCGACACCCACGCTGACTTCGTGGCCGCCGACCAGACCGCGCAGACGTCCGCGGCCGTCGACGCGCTGCTCGGTGAGCTGGTCGCGCCCGCCCGGGCCAACGCCGAGGCCGAGGCCGCAGTGCTGGCCGAGCTGGCCACCGCCGACGGTGTCGAGCTGGCGGCCTGGGACTGGGCGTTCTACTCCGAGCGGGTCCGCGCCGAGCGTTACGCCGTCGACAGCGCGGCGCTGCGGCCGTGGTTCGAGCTGGACCGGGTCCTGGTCGACGGGGTGTTCCGGGCCGCCGAACTGGTCTACGGCTACACCTTCGCGGCCCGCCCGGACCTGGTCGGCTACCACCCCGACGTCCGGGTCTGGGAGGTGCACGGCGCCGACGGGCAGCCGGTCGGGCTCTACCTCGGTGACTACTTCGCCCGCGAGGGCAAGCGCGGTGGCGCCTGGATGAACTCCTTCGTCACCCAGTCGACCCTGCTGGACACCCGGCCGGTGGTGGTGAACAACCTCAACGTCACCCGGCCGGCGACCGGCCAGCCGGCGCTGCTGACCCTGGACGAGGTCACCACCCTGTTCCACGAATTCGGTCACGCGCTGCACGGGCTGTTCTCCGCGGTCACCTACCCGCGGTTCTCCGGCACCAGCGTCCCCCGCGACTTCGTCGAGTACCCCAGCCAGGTCAACGAGATGTGGGCGCTGTGGCCGGAGGTCCTGTCCGGCTACGCCCGGCACGTGGAGACCGGTGAGCCGCTGTCCGGCGACGTGGTGGCGGCCATCGAGGCCGCCGCGCTGTGGGGTGAGGGCTTCGGCACGCTGGAGTACCTGGCCGCGACGCTGCTGGACCAGGCCTGGCACCGGATCACCCCGGACACCCTCGTCGAGGATCCCCAGGCCTTCGAGGCCGAGGCGCTGGCCGCCGCCGGCGTCGAGTTCACCACCCTGGTGCCGCCGCGCTACCGGACCACGTACTTCCAGCACGTCTTCTCCGGCGGCTACTCGGCCGGTTACTACTCCTACATCTGGTCCGAGGTTCTGGACGCCGACACCGTCGAGTGGTTCAAGGAGAACGGCGGGCTGAGCCGGGCCAACGGCGACGTCTTCCGCGACCGGCTGCTGTCCCGCGGCGGTTCGGTCGACCCGCTGGGCGCCTTCCGGGCCGTCCGCGGCCGGGACGCCGACACCGGGCCGCTGCTGCGCCGCCGAGGTTTGGTACCGAGCGCCTGAGAGACCTCGGGTGCGTGAGGGTGTCTGCACCCACCCTCCCTGTTGATCATCGCCGAGTGGCTGCTCGACACGCCGCGCGAGCCCGCCGTTCGCCGATGATCAACTCGGGGCTTCCTACAACCAGGGGAGCTCTAGCACCAGGTTCAGGTCGTCGGGGGCGTCGCCCTCGCGGACCAGCCGGTTGGGTTGGCGGTGGCCGCAGGCGGTGCAGCGGTGCACCACCTGCCAGCCCTTTCCCGACTTCTCCACCAGGCCGATCGGCTCCATCAGGCCCCGGCACTCGCTGGCCCGGTCACCGGGCAGCTCGTCGACGTGCAGCGACCACAGGCACCACGG
The DNA here is from genome assembly GCF_900107175.1 of Modestobacter sp. DSM 44400. Lineage (GTDB taxonomy): Bacteria > Actinomycetota > Actinomycetes > Mycobacteriales > Geodermatophilaceae > Modestobacter. The sequence continues at coordinate 53,718 of NZ_FNOZ01000008.1, forward strand.
GCAGTGGTTGCGGTAATGCCCGTCCGTGTTGGCCGGGACGGGCGTGGAGCAGTGCCCGCAGGGGAACGAGGTGTTCTCGGCCTGCCGGGACCGCGCGCCCACCGCCCGCCTCCTGCCGGTCAGGGGGCGAACGGCTCGACGGCCAGGACCTTCACCGAGATGTCCTTGCCGTTGGGTGCCTGGTATGTCACCGTCTCGCCCGGTGCGGCGCCGACGATGGCGGCCCCCAACGCGGACTCCGGGGAGTAGACCGCCAGCTGGGTGGTCCCGGCAATCTCCCGTGAGCCCAGCAGGAACTTCTCGGTGTCGTCCTCGTCGCCGTCGAAGGCGATCGTGATGACCGTGCCCAGCGCAGCGTTGGTGGCCGTCGTCGGAGCTGCCCCGACCCGGGCCTTGCGCAACAGGTCGGTGAGCTGGCGGATCCGGCCCTCCCGCTTGCCCTGCTCCTCGCGGGCCGCGTGGTAGCCGCCGTTCTCCTTGAGGTCGCCCTCCTCGCGGCGGTCGTTGATCTCCTTGGCGATGACCGGGCGGTCCGCTACCAAGTGGTCGAGCTCGACCTTCAGTCGGTCGTGGGCCTCCTGCGTCAGCCAGACGCCCTGGTCCTGCTGGTCAGTCGGGGTGGACACGATGTGGGGACTCCCGTGCTCGATGGCGGTCGTCGCGATGGGCGGACCGCCGTTGGTCAATCCGAGAAAACTAACACCGGAACGGGACCGGATGCAGACCTCGAGAAGCTTCCCCGGGCCGAGCAACCCGACCCGGCCGGGGTCCCTGCCGCCAGGTGCGCGGTCGGGGGACAATGGGCGACGTGACACAACCGGACCAGTTGCGCCTACTCGCGGTGCACGCCCACCCCGACGACGAGTCGAGCAAGGGCGCCGCAACCATGGCCAAGTACGTCGCCGAGGGCGCCCGGGTGCTGGTGGCCACCTGCACCGGCGGAGAGCGCGGCTCGGTGCTCAACCCCGCCATGGACCTCCCCGAGGTGTGGGAGCGGCTGCCCCAGCTGCGCATGGCGGAGATGGCGCGGGCCCGGGAGATCCTGGGCATCGAGCAGGAGTGGCTCGGCTTCGTCGACTCGGGGCTCCCCGAGGGCGACCCGCTCCCGCCGCTGCCCGAGGGCTGCTTCGCCCTCGTGTCGGTGGAGGAGGCCGCGGCTCCGTTGGTGGAGCTCATGCGCCGGTTCCGCCCGCAGGTCATCACCACCTACGACGAGCGGGGCGGCTACCCGCACCCCGACCACATCAAGACCCACGAGATCTCGGTGCACGCCTTCGAGGCCGCCGGTGACCCCGAGCGCTATCCCGAGCTGGGCGAGCCGTGGCAGCCGAGCAAGCTCTACTACCAGATGGGCTTCACGCTTCCCCGCACGAAGGCGCTGCACGAGGCGGTGCTCGCCGGCGGCGGGGAGTCGCCCTACGCCGAGATGCTCGAGAAGTGGGACCCGGCCAAGGACATCTCCCACCGGGTCACCACCCGCGTGCCCTGCGCCGAGTACTTCCCGGTGCGCGACGCCGCGCTGATCGCCCACGCCACCCAGATCGACCCCACCGGCCGCTGGTTCACGGTGCCGCTGGACGTGCAGTCACACGCCTGGCCGACCGAGGACTACGAGCTGGCCCGCTCGCTGGTCGACTCCCCGCTGCCCGAGGACGACCTGTTCGCCGGCGTCCGCGACTCGGTGCGTGTGCCGTGACCGGCGCGCTGGCCACGGAACTCACCGTCCTGGCGGTCGACCAGCAGCAGTTGCCCGAGGACGTCGGCAAGTCTGGACCGGTGGGCCTGCTGCTCATCGTCGTGCTGCTGATCGCGACGGTCCTGCTGGTCAAGTCGATGGGCCGGCACCTCAAGCGGATCCCGCCCAGCTTCGACCCGGCCGACCAGATCCCGGACACCCCGGCCGAGCTGATCGACCCGCCGGCCCCCGGTCAGGACCTGCTCGACACGCTGCGCCGGGCCCCGCTGGCCATCGAGCCGCCGCGCGCCCGGCCGCGGGACGACCGCTCGGAGGGCAACGGGCCCGCGGCGTCCTGAGGCGCCGGGCGGTTCCCCGCCCGGCGTCCGCGGAGCACTACCAGCGGTGCGCGACGTCGATGACCATGCGGCTCGGTGAACCCGGGAGGACGAACACCCGGAACGGCAGCCGTGCCCGGGTGCCCACGCCGAGGGTCGTGACCCCCTCGGAGGAGCCGGCCCAGACGACCTGACGGAACGTCCGGTAGCCGGTCACGTTGACGACCTCCCGCTGGTTCTGCGGTAGGTAGGTCACCTGGCCGTTCACCTGGTTGGGGGCGTACACGGTGACCTGCAGGATTGCGCCGCCCCGGACGGACAGTTGTTCGCCCTTGGGGTCGGAGAAGATCCGGTCGACGTACTCCACGCGGTATCCCCCCAAGCCGGTCACCGCCGGGTTGACGTCCACGACCATCCGGTCGTAGCAGTCGTGGTGACCGGACCGGACGCCGGTGATCGCGACGCCGTCGGACGAGAGACCGCCGTGGGCCTTGAGCTGGGACCCCCAGGTGATGCCGCAGTAGGGCGCGGCTGCCGATGCCGGGGTGACGAGCCCCAGCACGACCGCGGCGACCGCGGCCAGGACGAGCAGGAGGGAGGAGAAGGGACGGGGACGGGGACTGTTCATGGCGTGCCTCCAGTGGTGTGCGCCACCGGAAGAGTCTCGCGACACGCCGTCCCTTACCAGATGCCCGGCAAGTCCACAACTACTGAACCCTCAGCGTGTCGACTGTCATCTCCCGTGGTCGTTGTCCTGTGGAACGACGGGGGGATGGCGAATGGCTGTCGGCCCCTTGCGGGTAGGGGAGTGCCGTGCCGAACCGACTCGCCAGCGCGACCTCGCCCTACCTGCTCCAGCACGCCGACAACCCGGTCGACTGGCGCGAATGGGGTGCCGACGCGTTCGCCGAGGCGCGGGAGCGCGGGGTTCCGGTCCTGGTCTCGGTCGGCTACGCCGCCTGTCACTGGTGCCACGTCATGGCCCACGAGTCGTTCGAGGACGCCGAGACCGCCGCCCAGATGAACGCCGGGTTCGTCTGCGTCAAGGTCGACCGGGAGGAGCGACCGGACGTCGACAGCGTCTACATGGCCGCCACCCAGGCGCTCACCGGCTCCGGTGGCTGGCCGATGACGGTCTTCGCCACCCCGGACGGCACACCGTTCTACTGCGGCACCTACTTCCCACCGCGCGGCGGCCGCGGGCTGCCCGGCTTCCGCCAGCTGCTGAGCGCGGTGACCGAGGCGTGGTCGAACCGGCGGGGCGAGCTGGAGGCGGCCGGCACCCAGATCGTGCAGGGCATCTCCGGCCGGCTGGACCTCGGCGACCCGGTGCCGCTGTCGGCCGAGCTGCTCGACGGCGCGATCGCCACCCTCGCCGACATCCACGACCGGCGGGCCGGCGGCTTCGGTGGAGCGCCCAAGTTCCCGCCGTCCATGCTGCTGGAGTTCCTGTTGCGTGCGCACGCCCGCCGCGGTGACGAGCAGAGCTTGCAGATGGCGACCAGCACCGCCGAGGCGATGGCCCGCGGCGGCATCTACGACCAGTTGGCCGGCGGGTTCGCCCGGTACTCGGTGGACGCCTCCTGGGCGGTGCCGCACTTCGAGAAGATGCTCTACGACAACACCCTCCTGCTGCGCGTGTACGCCCACCTGTGGCGCAGCACCGGGCTGCCGTGGGCGCGCCGGGTGGCCGAGGAGACCGCTGCCTTCCTGCGCCGCGACCTGGGCACCGACCAGGGCGGGTTCGCGTCGGCGCTGGACGCCGACACCGAGGGTGTCGAGGGGCTCACCTACGTGTGGACGCCGGCCCAGCTGGTCGAGGTGCTCGGTGAGGAGGACGGCGCCTGGGCCGCGGAGGTCTTCACCGTGACCTCAGCGGGCACCTTCGAGCACGGCAGCTCCACCCTGCAGCTGCTGTGCGACGTTGACGACGCCCAGCGGCTCGCCCGCGTTCGGGCGGAGCTCGCCGCGGCCCGGGCCCGGCGCCCCCAGCCCGCCCGCGACGACAAGGTGGTCACCGCCTGGAACGGCCTGGCCATCGCGGCGCTGGCCGACTTCGGAGCGCTGACCGGCAACGCCGACGCGGTGGCGGCCGCGCGGGCGGCCGCCGAGCTGCTGCACGGCACCCACTGGGTCGACGGCCGGCTCCGCCGGGCCTCCCGGGACGGCGTCGTGGGCGCCCACGCGGGGGTCCTGGAGGACTACGGCGACCTGGCCGAGGGACTGCTCGCGCTGCATGCGGCGACGGGTGAAGGACGGTGGCTGTCCTGGGCCGGCGAGCTGCTGGACGTCGTCGCCGAGCAGTTCGTCGACGCCGACGGCCAGTGGTACGACACCGCCGCGGACGCCGAGGCGCTGATCCACCGCCCGTTCGACCCGGCCGACGGGCCGACGCCGGCCGGCATCGCCGCAGCGGCCGGTGCGCTGGTCGGGTACTCGGCGCTCGTCGGGTCGCCGGAGCACCGGGAACGAGGTGCTGCGGCGCTGGCCTCGCTGGCGCGGCTGGGGACGCAGGCGCCGCGGGCGGCCGGCTGGGCCGCCGCGGTGGGGGAAGCGTTGCTGGCCGGACCGCTGGAGGTGGCGGTGAGCGGGCCGGCCGGTCCGGAGCGGGACGCCCTGGCTGCCGCGGCCCGCGGCTCTACCAGCCCGGGCGCGGTCGTCGTCGTGGGGGAGCCGGACGCCCCCGGCGTCCCGTTGCTGGCCGACCGTCCGGTACGCGACGGCCGCCCGGCTGCCTACGTCTGCCGGGGCTTCGTCTGCGCCGTGCCGGTCGGCGACGCGTCCGCTCTCAGCGCGGCGATGGCGCCCCCTGGCAACTGATTACACGCTTACAGTGTGCGCATCGTCGTCCCGAGGAGGACACCATGCACGCACACGACCGTTTCCCATCCGAGGGCTTTCCGGGCCGGGGCCGCGCCCGAGGCCGTGCCGCGGAGGCGCCGCCCCCGGTCGACCGTGCCGAGGTGGCCGGCTGGTTCGCCGGCCGGCTGCCCGACGAGTGGTTCACCGGCCCGGTCGAACTGCTCATCGACCGGGACGAGATCACCGTGGTCGGGGCCGTCCCGGAGCCCGACGCCGGCGAGGGGGACGCGTCCGCGGCCCGGGCCGGCCGGATCGCCCGGTTCCGTGAGCAGACCCGTGAGCAGCGGATGGGCATCGCCGACGCGGCCCAGGCCCGGTACGGTCGCTCTGTCGCGTGGGGAGCCCGCTGCGGCGACACCCGGGAGCTGTTCACCACGCTGTCCGTGCCGGTGATGACCCGGCTGCGCCAGCCCGAGCGCCAGGTCCTCGACACCCTCGTGGACGCCGGCGTCGCCCGGTCCCGGTCGGAGGCGCTGGCCTGGTCGGTACGGCTGGTCGGCGAGCACACCGAGCAGTGGCTCACCCAGCTGCGGGACGCGATGGCCTCGGTCGAGGAGGTCCGCGCCCGGGGGCCGCAGCTCGATTGACCTGCGAGGGTGGTGGGGTGATGGACCGCCTGGCCCTGCTCGAGGGCGCCTACGTCCCGCTCTCCTCGGTGCTCGGCACACTGGACACCGAGGAGGGCTGGCGGCCCACCGGCTGCGCCGGCTGGGCGGTGCTCGACCTCATCCAGCACCTGCTCTTCGACACCCAGCGCGCCCTGGTCGCGCTGGCCACGCCGGCCGACGTCCCGGCCGACGCCGACGCGGTCGGGTACTGGCGCGCCTGGCAGCCGACCGACGCCGAGAACGCCGCGGACCTCTGGCGGACCCGGGTGACCGCGAGCGCCTCGCGCGGTCTGGCGGCGCTGACCGGCTCCTACGCCGAGGCCACGGCGGCCGTGCTGGTCGCGGCGTCCCGGCTGGACCCGGCGGCCCGGGTGCGCACCCAGGGCCACGTGCTGCGGGTGGGTGACCTGCTGTCCACCCTCGCCGTCGAGGCCGCCGTCCACCACTTGGACCTCGTCGTGTCGCTGGACCGGCCGGGACCGGGCGGGGAGCCACTCGCTGAGGTGCGGATGGTGCTCACGGAGCTCGCCGGCGGGTCGCTGCCGCGCCGCTGGGACGACGCCACCGCGGCCCGGCGCGGCACCGGCCGGTCGCCGTTGACCGCCGCTGACCGGCTGGAACTGGGCCCCGTTGCCGCGCGCTTCCCGCTGTTCGGCTGAGCCGCGACCGGCTGTCCGCGCCGACCAGGGACACTGGGCTCCGTGCCACCCCCACCCGAGCCCGCCAGCACCGACGTCCTGGTGGTCGGGGCCGGTCCGGCCGGTTCGGCGGCCGCGGCCTGGGCGGCGCGCAGCGGAACGGACGTCGTCCTGGCCGACGCCGCGGTCTTCCCCCGGGACAAGACCTGCGGCGACGGGCTGACCCCCCGCGCGATCGCCGAGCTCGACCAGCTGGGGCTGGGGGACTGGGTCCGCTCGCACGGGCGCAACCGCGGGCTGCGGGCGGCCGGCTTCGGGCAGGAACTGCTCCTGCCCTGGCCCGGTGGCTCGCTGCCCGACCACGGGGGCGCCGTGCCGCGCACCGAGCTGGACGCCCGGATCCGGCAGGCTGCGCTGGCCGACGGCGCGGTGCCGCTGGAGGGCGCGAAGGCCGTCGACGTCGAGCGGGACGGCGACCGGGTGGCCGGCGTGGTGTTCCGCCGTCCGGACGGGACGACGAGCACCGTGGCCTGCCGCCGGCTGGTCGTCGCCGACGGCGCCCGCTCCCCGCTGGGCCGGGTGCTCGGGCGGGAGTGGCACCGGGACACCGCCTACGGCGTGGCCGCGCGCGGCTACGTGAGCTCGGGCCGTAGCGACGACGAGTGGATCTCCTCGCACCTGGAGCTGCGCGGCGCGGACGGCGAGCTGCTGTCCGGCTACGGCTGGGTCTTCCCGCTCGGCCACGGCGAGGTCAACATCGGGGTCGGGACGCTGGCCACCGCCCGCCGTCCGGCGGGGGTGCAGCTGAGGTCCCTGCTGGACGTCTACGCCGGCCAGCGCCGCGCCGAATGGCAGCTCGACGGGGCGATCCGCGCGCCGGCCAGCGCGCTGCTGCCGATGGGCGGGGCGGTTTCCGGGGTCGCCGGGCGCAACTGGGCGCTGGTCGGGGACGCCGCCGGGTGTGTCAACCCGCTCAACGGCGAGGGCATCGACTACGGGCTGGAGACCGGCCGGATGCTGGCGGGCCTTCTCGACGAGCCCGACTGGTCGCCGGCCTGGCCGGCGATGCTGCGCGGGCACTACGGCGAGGCCTTCTCCATCGCGCGCCGGCTGGCCGCACTGCTCACCCTGCCGCGCTTCCTGCCCGCGGCCGGCCCGGTGGGCATGCGCTCGCGGACGCTGATGACCGTCGCCCTGCGGGTGATGGGCAACCTGGTCACCGAGGCCGACCGCGACCTCACCGCCCGCCTGTGGCGAGCCGCCGGCCGGCTGTCGGCGAAGCTGGACAAGCGCCCGCCGTTCAGCTGACCTACGGCTGAGTCGGGGACGGAGTCGCTGCGGCCCGGAGGGTCGCTGTGGGAGGCCGGTGCGGCGGCCGGAGGCTGGCCGCCGGCGGCCCACGACGCGGCTCAGCGCCCGTCGGGGACGGCTCCTGGCTGCGGTGCGATCCGAAGGATCACGATGCATACGGACTGTTGTAGAGCGCGAAGTAGACGGCGATGTAGTGGCAGGTCGCCGCGACGATCGTCATGGCATGAAAGAGCTCGTGGTAGCCGAACGTGCCGGGCCAGGGGTTCGGCTTCTTCACCGCGTAGGAGATCGCGCCCAGGCTGTAGAGCAGCCCGCCGGCGGCCAGGAGGACGATGACGGTCACCCCGACCGTCTGCAGGATGTCCACGATGATGAACACCGCCACCCAGCCCAGCGCCAGGTAGATGGGGACGCCGAGCCAGCGCGGGGCGGTCGGCCAGACCATCTTCAGCGCGATCCCGGCGGCCGCACCTGTCCAGACGATGCCGAGGATCCAGTAGCCGGTTGGTTCGGGCACGGCCAGCAGCGCGAACGGCGTGTAGGTGCCGGCGATGAACAGGAAGATCATCGAGTGATCGGCGCGCTTCATCAGCTTCCAGCCGCGCGGTGACCAGCGCCGCCGGTGGTAGAGCGCGCTGACGCCGAAGAGCCCCAGGATGGTCAGGGAGTAGAGGGCGACGGAGAACCCGGCCCGGGCGCCCTGCACCGCGGCCAGTGGGATGAGCACCGCGCCGGCCACGATCGCCCCGAAAAAGGCGAACAGGTGCAGCCAGCCGCGCATCCGGGGGCGGGTGTCGGGGTGGTCGTAGTCCCGGTCGCCGTACTCGGTCAGGGCCCATTCGCCCTGCCTCTCGACGGCCTCGACGTGCTCGCCCTCGGCGTGGACGGCGTCGACGGCCGCGCGCAGCGGTGCCTCGAGCTGGGCCCCGTCGGCGCTGACCCGGACGGAGCCCTCGCGGTCTGAGGAGTCGGTCATGCACCGAGGCTACGGAGGCGTAGGGAGGGCGTCATCCCGAGTGGACTGTGACCCTCGTCGGCCTCGGGGGCGCGGCAGTCGGCCCGGGGGAGACGGTGGTCCTAGGCTGGCCGACGTGGGGGTGCGCGCGAGGGTCCGCGACGTGCTCACCGTCCTGTACGAACGGCGGCTGGCACGGGCGCTGCTGGGCGCCGACATCCCCCGGCACGTCGGTGTGATCATCGACGGCAACCGGCGCTGGGCCCGGGCCATCGGCCTGGCGGACGTCAACGACGGGCACCGCCGCGGGGCGGACAAGATCGTCGACCTGCTCGGCTGGTGCGACGACGCCGGGGTCGAGGTGGTGACCCTGTTCCTGCTCTCGACCGACAACCTGCGCCGTCCCGAGCCCGAGCTCACCCCGCTGCTGCGGATCATCGAGGACGTCGCCGGCGACCTGGCCCGCCCGGGTCGCCGCTGGCAGCTACGCGCGATGGGTGCCCTCGAGCTGCTCCCGGCCGAGACGGTCACCGCACTCAAGCAGGCCGAGGAGGACAGTCGCGACCGGCCGGGCGCCACGGTCAACCTGGCGGTCGGCTACGGCGGGCGACAGGAGATCGCCGACGCCGTCCGGTCACTGCTGGCCGAGCACGCCGAGCGCGGGACGACGCTGGCGGAGCTGGTCGAGACGCTGGAGGTCGACCACATCGCCGAGCACCTCTACACCCGCGGGCAGCCCGACCCTGACCTGGTGATCCGCACCAGCGGTGAGCAGCGGCTGTCGGGTTTCCTGCTGTGGCAGACGGCCAACGCCGAGTTCCACTTCACCGACGTCTACTGGCCGGAATTCCGACGCGCGGACTTCCTGCGCGCGCTGCGCGACTACGCGGCTCGGCACCGCCGCTACGGCGGCTGACCTCTTGGCCGAAGTGGCCACTTCGGCCAAACCGGGGCGGGGCGCGGGCGGGGCGGTCCCGGCTGAGAGGATGCCGTCCATGGCAGCCGGCGCGGTCGACGTCCCTCTCGAGTACGTCCGGCTGGGCCTCCGCTTCGACCGGCTCGAGGCCGGCTTCGTCGACGCCTACACCGGTGACCCGCGGGTCCGGGCGCAGGTCGCCGACGAACCGGCTCCCACGCCGCACCAGCTCCGCGACCGGGCCCGCGACCTGCTCGCCGAGCTAGAGGTGAGTGGCCTGCCCGCCGACCGGAGCGCCTACCTGCGCGGTCAGCTCACCGGGCTGGAGTGCACGGCGCGCAAGTTCGGCGGTGAGCCGGTGGGTTTCGTCGCGGAGGTGGCCGCCTACTTCCAGGTCGACGTCGCCCTCGCCGACCCGGCGACGTACGCCGCCGCGCACACCGAGTTGGACCGCCTGCTGCCCGGCAGCGGCACCCTGGCCGAGCGCTACGCGGTGCACCGCCGCCGTGAGGAGTGCCCGCCGGACCGGCTGGAGGTCGCGGTGCACGCACTGTCCTCCGCGCTGCGCGACCGGGTGCGCGGTCAGTACGGCCTGCCCGAGGCGGAGACCGTGCGCTACGAGGTGGTCACGGACAAGCCGTGGTCGGGGTTCAACTACTACGAGGGTGCCTTCCGCTCCCGGGTGGCGATCAACGCCGACCTCCCGCACCGGCTGGGCCAGCTGCCGCACCTGGTCGCCCACGAGGCCTACCCCGGCCACCACACCGAGCACTGCCGCAAGGAGCGCGGGCTGGTCGAGCGGGCGGCGCGCCTGGAGCACACGGTCTTCCTGGTCAACACTCCCGAGTGCCTGATGGCCGAGGGGCTCGCCGATCTGGGCGTGGAGGCGGCGATCGGGGAGGGCTGGGGGCCGTGGGCCGCCGACGTCCTGGGCGACCTGGGGCTGCACTTCGACGGCGAGCTGGCCGAGCGGATCGCCGCCGCCGCGGCTCCGCTCAACCGGGTGCGCCAGGACGCCGCAATCCTGCTGCACGACCGCGGCGCCGACCCCGACGAGGTGATCGCCCACCTGAAGCGCTGGGGGCTGGTCAGCCACGACCGCGCCGTCCAGCAGTTGCGCTTCCTGACCGACCCGCTGTGGCGCGCCTACATTTCCACCTACGTCGAGGGCTACGACCTGCTCAGCTCCTGGCTGGCCGCCCGGCCGGCCGAGCAGCCGGTCGCCGACCGGTTCCTGCGGCTGCTCGACGAGCCGCTGACCCCGGCGGTGGTCGCCGCCGAGCTCGCCACGGCCTGATGCCGCGCCGCACCGCGCGCGACCGTCGCCTGCTGGGCCTGTGGACGGCGGGCTGGCTTGCGCTGCTGCTCCTCGCCGGGCTGCTGTGGGTGGGTGATCTGTCGTTGCAGTGGCCGGTGCTGCTCGTGCCGGTGATCTGGGCGCTGCTCGCCGTCCGGCCCCGCGCCGATCGGGGCCGACCTCGCCGCGAGGAGTGAGCCCGCCGGGTACTGGCTCGGGACCCGCCGGACCCGGGACACTCGCGGGCGTGATCCACGCCCGCGGCCTCGCCCGCACGTTCCGGAAGAAGAAGCAGACGGTGCACGCCGTCGCCGGCGTGGACCTCGACGTCGAGGCCGGGGAGATCGTCGGCTTCCTCGGACCGAAGGGGGTCGGCAAGACCACCACCCTGCGCATGCTCACCACTCTGCTCGAGCCCACCGCCGGCACCGCCACGGTCGCCGGGTGCGACCTGGTCCGTGACCCGGTCGGGGTGCGCCGGCGGATCGGCTACGTCTCGCAGAGCGGGGCCACGGCTCCCGAGGCGCGCGCCGGTGAGGAGGTGGTCGACCACGCGCGGCTGTACGGCATCAGCACCGCCGAGGCCACCGCCCGCGGCAAGCTGCTGTTCCGCGAGCTGGACCTGGACGGGCTCTGGGAGCGGTAGCCCAAGGCCATGTCCGGCGGACAGCGGCGGCGGCTGGACACCGCCGTGTTCCTGGTGCACGTGCCCGGCCTGGTCTTCCTCGACGAGCCCACCACCGGACTGGACCCGGACGGCCCTGCTGCAGGGACCCGCGCCGAGCTTGCGAGGTGCGGGGGGCAGCAGGGTCCTTCTACTTCCTCACCACCCACTACCTCGACGAGGCCGACGCGCTGTGCGACCGCATCCTGGTCATCGACGCCGGCCGGATCGTGGCCAGCGGCACGCCGGACCAGCTGAAATCCGAGGTCGGCGGCGACGTCCTCACCGTGACCGCGGAGCGTTCCGAGCAGGCCGGCGAGGTCGCCCGGCTGATCGGCGCACTGCCCGGCGCCGAGGTGCTGGGGTCCCAGGTCATCGGCCGGGTGCCCGCCGGCGGTTCCGCGCTGGTGGCGCTCGTGCGGAAGCTGGACGCCGCGGGAATCGCGGTCGCCGGCATCGAGAGCCGCCGGCCCAGCCTGCGCGACGTGTTCCTGGGGCTCACCGGCCGGTCGCTGCGCGAGACCGGCGCCCCCGTCCAGCCCGAGGAGGCCCTCCGATGAACACGCTGGCCCGCGACACCTACACCGTCTTCGCCCGGGCGATGCGGATGTCGTTGCGCATGCCGGCCTGGCTGGTCATCAGCCTGATGCAGCCGGTGCTCTACATCGTGCTGTTCGGCCCGCTGCTGAAGCCGCTGACGTGCCCGGCATCCTGGTGCAGCTGGGCATCTTCGGCGCGCTGTTCGTCGGCTTCGGCCTGATCGCCGAGTACCGCGCCGGGGTCATCGAGAGCCAGCGGGTCCCCCCGGCCAGCCGGACGGCGCTGCTGCTGGGGCGGGTGCTGCGCGACGTCGTCGTCCTGCTGGTGCAGGGCACGCTGCTCGTGCTGGTCTCCATCCCGCTGGGTCTGCGCGCGCCGGTGCTCGGCGTCGTCCTGGCGCTGGTGGTCATCGCCCTGCTCGGCGCGGCGTTCGCGTCGGTGTCCTACGCGCTGGCGCTCACGCTCAAGAGCGAGGACGCGTTCGCACCGCTGCTCAACGCCGTCGTCCTGCCCGTGCTGCTGCTGTCGGGGATCCTCCTGCCGATGACGCCGGCCCCGGGCTGGCTGCAGGCGATCAGCGACGTCAACCCGCTCAAGCCGTGGTCTCCGGGGCGCGCGCGTTCTTCGACGGCGACTACGGCAGCAGCACCGCGTGGTGGGGTGCCGGGCTGACCGTCGCGATGGGCGTGCTCGGCTGGTGGTTCGGGGTGCGACGTTTCCGGCAGGAGTCCAGCTGACGAACTGATCCCACCTGTCACTCGAAAGCGTGTCGATCGGGTGCTTTCGTCGGTGGCGCGGCCTAGCGTCCGCGGTGGAGGACGAGTTCCACCTCGTCGTCCACGGGAGGTCCGGTTGGTGCGACTTGGTTCGTCGACCAGAGGGGCCGCGTCCTGGCCCCTGCGCCGGGGCCCGGCCACCTTCGAGCCGGGGCGCGCTGTGCGCCCCACGGGAGCCGACTCGTGATCATTCGCCGCACGTACGTCCTCGACACCTCCGTCCTGCTGTCCGACCCGGGGGCCCTGCTCCGCTTCGCGGACAGCGACCTGGTGCTCCCGCTCGTCGTCATCGGGGAGCTCGAGGACAAGCGGGACCACCCCGAACTCGGGTGGTTCGCCCGGCAGACGCTGCGCATGCTCGACGACCTGCGGGTGCAGCACGGCCGGCTCGACGCGGCGATCCCGGTCGGTGACCAGGGGTGCACCCTGCACGTCGAGCTCAACCACAGCGACTCCTCCGTGCTGCCGGCCGGTTTCCGCAACGACAGCAACGACAGCCGGATCATGGTCGTGGCGCTCAACCTGCGCGCCGAGGGCAGGGACGTCTGCTTGGTCACCAAGGACGTGCCGCTGCGCGTGAAGGCGGCGGCCGTGGGGCTGGCCACCGACGAGTACCGCGGGCAGGGTGCGGTCGAGACCGGCTGGAGCGGGATGCGCGAGCTGTCGCTGGACGAGGCGGAGATCAGTGCCCTGTACGAGTCCGGGTCGGTGTTCCTCCCGGCGGCCGCGGAGCTGCCCACCCACACCGGGCTGGTTCTGCTGTCCACCCGCGGGTCGGCGCTGGGGCGGGTCACGCCGGACAAGCAGGTGCGTCTGGTGCGCGGAGACCGGGATGTCTTCGGGCTGCACGGTCGCTCGGCCGAGCAGCGGATCGCGCTGGAGCTTCTGCTGGACCCCGAGGTCGGCATCGTGTCGATGGGCGGGCGTGCGGGCACCGGTAAGTCGGCGCTCGCGCTGTGTGCCGGCCTGGAGTCGGTGATGGAGCGGCGGGCACACAAGAAGGTGGTCATCTTCCGCCCGCTGTACGCCGTCGGCGGCCAGGATTTGGGCTACCTGCCCGGCAGCGAGGGCGAGAAGATGGCGCCGTGGGCCCAGGCGGTGTTCGACACCCTCGGCGCGCTGGTCTCCCCGGCCGTGCTCGACGAGGTCATCGGCCGCGGCCTGATCGAGGTGCTGCCGCTGACCCACATCCGCGGGCGCTCGCTGCACGACTCGTTCGTGATCGTCGACGAGGCGCAGTCCCTCGAGCGCGGGGTCTTGCTGACCGTGCTGTCGCGGCTGGGCACCAACTCCCGCGTCGTCCTCACCCATGACGTCGCGCAGCGGGACAACCTGCGCGTCGGCCGGCACGACGGCGTCACCGCGGTGATCGAGGCGCTGAAGGGACACCCGCTGTTCGCGCACGTGACCCTGACCCGGTCGGAGCGCTCGCCGATCGCCGCCCTGGTCACCGAGATGCTGGAGGACCTCCCGCTCTGAGACCGGCTCTTGCGCCGTTCTGTCCGTTCTCGCGCCGTTGCACGACAGCGAGAGCGGCAGCAACGGCGCAAGAGCAGGTCAGCGTCGGCCCCCGCGGGCGAAGGCGCGCTCCAGCCGGTCCCGGATCACCTCTGGGGTGTCGAGTTCGGGCCACGTCCAGCGCGCCATCTGCCAGCCGAGGTCGCGCATCTCGTCCTCGCGCAGCTTCTCCTCGTACACGGCGTCACCCGCTGACTGCCCCGGCCGCAGCAGCCGCCCGTACTTGATGCGACCGTCGAACTCACCGAGGGTCGCGACGTCCTCCCAGCCGAAGTCGCCACGCCCCACGAGCGTGCTGTCCACCCGGCGGACCTCGACCTGGAGGGCCGGTGCGGGCAACCCCAGCCGCCGGAAGAGCACCCGGCTACGGCTCTCGCCGACACTGCCGCTGCGCCCGTCGGCGAACGCCAGGACGCGAGCGGCGCGCCGTGATCCGGGCACGGGGCCCATGCGGTCGAGGCAGGCGGCCAGCCGAGCCGGCGTCGTCGTCCGGCGGCCCAGCGCCGCGTCGGCCACGACGACCGCGGACTCGAACGGCACCGTGCGCGCCAGGTCGATCACGGTGCGCGTGACGTCGGTCAGGACGACGCCGTCCATCACACAGGTCTCCTCCAGCGAAAGCCGCGCCACGTGCAGGCGCAACCGCCTGCTGCCGGTGCCGGCGGACGGCGGCTCCCGGGTCACGTGCACCCGCTCGAAGGGGACCCGCCACAACGGCAGGTCGTGCAGCAGCGCCGCGGAACCGTGGCTGAGCACACCGGGGACCCGGAGTCCGGCAAGGGTGGCGAGGACGACCGCACGGTGGCGGAGGTCCGGCGTCGCGGCCGGCCCGGACAGGTACGCACCGCGCTGCAACCGCTCGAGGTCGTTGCGGCGGACCAACCGAGCGAGCTCTGCGTCGGTGTACCCCTCGGCCAACGCGGCAGCCCGAAGCAGGACGACAGGTGCTGGAGGCCGGGTCACCCGGCGAGCGTGGCCCGATGGTGGGGGTCGAGGAGTGCGGGGCAGCTCACTGCTGTGGACAGCGCGCCTGCTCTTGCGCTGACGCGTGCGCGTTTGCGCCGATGCGATACCGCAAACGCGGGCACAACGGCGCAAGAGCTCAGGAGGTGGCGGGCTCGTCGTCGGCCGGTTCGACCCGGGCCGGCCGCTCCCGCGGCGCCGGCTGCCGGGGTGCGCTGGCGAAGCGGACCAGGGCGACCGCCGCCCAGCCGGCGCCGAGGCACCAGACCAGGCGGGTGGCCACCTCGTCGGCGGTGAGGTCGCCACGCAGGCCCAGCAGGAGCACCGGCACGGCGAGCAGGAATCCGCAGATCAGCACGTCCCAGCGAAACGGACTCACGAAACCGCACCGCCTGTCTGCATCAGTGCATCTCCTCCAGCCGCTCGCACAGCAGGGAGGCCCAGCAGTGCGCGGTGGCGCGGGCGCCGTCGACGCGGGCCACCGGGGCGGTCACGTGGCTCAGCACGGCGGCGGGGTCGGCGGTGCAGTCGGCGTCCTGCACGACCACGGCGTCCAGGCGGGGCAGACCGTCCAGCCAGGGGACGACGTCCTCCAGCTTGCGGGTGGCGTCCACGACGCCCCACACCGCGACCGGCGCCCAGATCGTCAGCATCTGCGCCAGCCAGCCGCCGCCACCGGTGCGCAGCGGCGCGTCGACGGCGACGATGGTGACCGACCCGGCGTCGGCGCTGTGCTCGGCGCGCTGGACAGCGGTCTCCATCGTGGTGATCCGGCTGTGCTCCGGAGCGAGGTAGGCCGCGTCGCTGGGCGTGGCCCACTGCACCCGCGCCGGGTCCAGCCGCAGCGAGACGGCGAGCGACCGGGCGGCGGCGAGGGTCTCCGGACCGGGCCCGACCACCAGCAGCACGTCTCCGGGCTCGGCCGGCACCTCCGGCAGTGCGGGCAGCCGCGCACCCAGCGTCCGGGTCAGCGCCGCGTAGGTGCCCCGGACGGCGGCGTCGGCGGCGAAGTCGGGGGCGATCAGGAACTCGGGCAGGCCCAGGGCCAGCAGCCGGACCACCAGCTCGTCGTCCCGGCTGAGGTGATAGGGCGCCATTTCCTTCGACGTCGAGCGGACCAGCCGGGTGACCGTGGCCAGCCCGCGCTCGGTGTCGCGGGGGGCCGCGGGCAGGCCCAGGGGCAGCCGCAGGTCGCGGTGGGTGTCGGTCACGTCCAGCGCGGTGCTGTCGATCGAGCCACCGGCCGACGCCGGCACCGCCGGGCGGACGGCGGTCGGGCGGCTGCCCGTGCTCGGGCCCCGGTCCAGGGGACGGCGCGGCGGCGGCACCGCCGGGCGGCCCTTGAGCATGGGCGGCTGCCCACCGATGGAGCCCATCCGCTGCGGAGGCAGCAGCGACAGGGGCGGCAGGATCGTGGTGGCGTCCATCGGCATGGGCGCCGGGTCGCTCGCGGTCCGCGCCATCGGCCAGGCGGCCATCGACGGCGTCATGACCAGCGGCTCGCGGTGGGCGAGGACCTCGTGCGCCCGCAGGTCCATGCGGAACTCCTGGGTGCGGAAGTCGTGCGCGTGGACGTCGGGCGTGCGGATGTCGTGCACACGGACCTCCTCCCGGCGGACGTCGGCGATCCAGCCCTCGGTGGCCGTGACCTGGGCGACCGCCGGCACCTGCTCGAACGCGACGTGCTCGACCCCCACCGGCTCGGCCAGCGACCCGGTCCCGAACAGCCCGGCGTCGAACACGGAGTCGTCGAACATCGAGTCGTCGAACAGGTCGTCGTCGAACAGGTCGTCGTCGAGCAGCGCGGCGTCGAGCTCGACGGGTCCGGCGCAGGCCAGGTCGACCGGCGCCTCCTCCTGGACGGTCTCCTCGGCGGTGGTCGCGTCTGCGGCGATCGGGTGCTCCGTCTCGTGGTGCAGGGTCTCGTGGTGCGGGGTCTCGTGGTGCGGGGTCTCGTGGTGCGGGGTCTCGTGCTGCGCGGTCACGAGGGAGGTCCTCGACTCCGGGAAGCGGTGTCGGCCGGTGGCCGTCAGGTCGTCGTCCTCGGCCGCGGGGGCATCGCTTGCGAGGACCCGCTCCATGACGCCTTCGAGCAGGCGCTCGGCGCCGGGATCGGCGGTACCCGGGCCGGCCGCGGTGAGCACCGACTTCAGCGCCGACTGCAGCGAGTCACCCTGGTCCATCGGCTGCTCGGCGACGGTCGCGACGGCCTCCTCGACGAACGGCTCGAACGTCTCCTCGACCTCGACCTCGTCTTCGAACCGCGGCTGGCGCAGCACCGCCGGCTCGACGGGCGCCGGCTCGGCGGAGCGCTCGATGGCATCGTCCACCGCGGCCGAGACCTCGCGGTCGGCCGACATCCGCGCCAGGGCGGCGGTGAACGCAGAGGGGCCGGCGGGCGCGACGGGCGCGGCGGCGACCGGCTCCGGTGTCACGTCGTAGCCGTCCAGCGTGGGCCGGTGGCGCTTGGGTGCGAAAGTGGTCGCCTCCGCCTGGGCGGCGGCGCGCGCCTCGGCGACGGTACGGGCGCGCGGGGTGGCGCCCGCGGGGGCCGCCGTCCGGGACGTGGAACGGGACGGGCCCCCGCCCCAGGGAGAAGCAGCGCTGCGCTTGGGGGTCGCACCCCACGGCGACTCGGCCGGGGCGGTGCTGCTCTTCGGTGTCGCCCCCCACGGGGAGGCAGCCGGCCGGGCAGCAGCCGGCGCGGCGGCGCGGGGACGGCGCTGGGCGACGAGGTCCTCGATCGCCGGGGCCTGCGCGACACCGGTGGAGGAGTACAGCCCGAGCGGCATCTCAGCGGAGGCCGGGCCCAGCAGGTCGGCGAGCTCGACCATCCGGTCGTCCTCGGACGCCCGCGCCCGGGGGGCCCGACGGCCGCCCTCGGCGCCCGGCGCCTTGCGGGCGGGCTCCTCGGCGCGGGCCGCGGGAAGGTCCACCTCGGCGACGAAGCGCTCGTTGGAGAAGAAGCCCATCACCCCGCCCGAGCGGATCCGGCGGACGCCGATGATCTTCACCGACGGCCCGTACTCCTCGCGTGCGGCCGCGATGGCCTCCTCACGCGTGGCGGCCTCAACGGATTGCGACGGCACCGCTCACCACTCCCAGCGACTCGATCTGTGCTGTGCGGGACACCTCGCTGTAGGAGATGACCGACAGCCGGGGCAGGACCTGGCGGACCAGGCGGGACAGGGGGGCGCGCACCTGGGGAGAGCACACCAGGACGGGGGAGAGGCTCATCCGCTCGGCTTCGTCGAGCAGTTCGGTGCAGCCGCGGACCAGGACGTCGACCGTGTGGCCGTCCAGCGCCAGCACCTGGCCGTCGGCGCCCTGGCGGATCGACTCCAGCAGGCGCTGCTCGAAGCCGGGCTCCAGCGTGATGACGTGCAGCCGCTCGTCGGGGGTGACGTAGGGATGGCTGATCGCCGAGCCCAGGGCGGAGCGGGCGGCCTCGACCAGGCCGTCGAGGTCGGTGGAGGTCTTGGCCCGCAGCGACAGCGCCTCGAAGATCCGGACCAGGTCGCGGATGGAGACGTCCTCGTCCAGCAGCGCCTGCAGCACCCGCTGCACCTCGCCGGTGGTCAGCAGCGCCGGGGTCAGCTCGTCGACCACGACCGGGTGCGACCGGCGGACCATCTCGATGAGCAGCCGGACGTCCTCGCGGCCCAGCAGGGCCGACGCGTTCTGCCGCACGACCTCGGCCAGGTGCGTGGTGATGACCGAGGAGCGGTCGACCACGGTGGCTCCGGCCATCTCGGCCTGGCGCTGCAGCTCGGCGGGCACCCACTTGGCGGCAAGCCCGAACACCGGCTCCCGGGTGGGCTTGCCCGGCAGGCCGTCGAGGTGGTCGCCGATGGCCAGCACGGTGCCGGCCGGCGAGGTGCCCTTGGCCGCCGGGACGCCGTTGAGCCAGATGACGTACTGCGAGGCGGGCAGGTCCAGGTTGTCGCGGGTGCGCACCAGCGGGATGACCAGGCCGGTGTCCATGGCGACCTTGCGTCGCAGCGCCTTCACCCGGTCCAGCAGGTCGCCGCCGCGGGCGGTGTCGACCAGCTCCACCAGGTCGAAGGCGACCTCGAGCTCCAGCGGGTCGACCCGCATCCGTTCGGCGATCGCCTCGGGGGAGTCGGGCTGGGCCTCCAGTGCGGCGCCGGGTGCGGCGTCGTCCTCGGTCTCGTCGACGTCGGAGGTCTCGGTCATCTTGAAGGACAGGAGCAGGAACAGCCCGCCGACGAGCAGGAACGGCAGCTTGGGCAGACCAGGGATCAGGCAGAGCGCCAGCGCCGCGCCGCCGGCGATGCGCACCGGCATCCTGTTGCGGCCCAGCTGCTTGAGCAGGTCCTGGCCCATGTCGCCCTCGGACGCCGACCGGGTCACGATCAGGCCGGTGGCCGTGGAGAGCAGCAGGGCGGGGATCTGGGAGACCAGCCCGTCGCCGACGGTCAGCAGCGAGTAGGTGGAGACCGCCTCCCCCGGAGCCAGGCCGCGCTGTATGACGCCGATCGCGAAGCCGCCGATCAGGTTGATCAGGGTCACGATGATGCTGGCGATGGCGTCGCCCTTGACGAACTTGCTGGCGCCGTCCATCGAGCCGTAGAAGTCGGCCTCGGAGGTGACCTCCTGGCGGCGCTTGCGCGCCTGCTTCTCGTTGATCAGCCCGGCGTTGAGGTCGGCGTCGATGGCCATCTGCTTGCCGGGCATGGCGTCGAGGGTGAACCGGGCGCCAACCTCGGCCACGCGACCGGCACCGTTGGTGATGACGACGAACTGGATGATCGTGAGGATCACGAAGATCACCAGGCCGACGATCAGCGATCCGCCGATGACGAAGTGCCCGAAGGCCTCGATCACCTTGCCGGCGTAGCCGTCGCTGAGCACCAACCGGGTCGAGGAGACGTTGAGCGCCAGCCGCATCAGTGTGGCGATGAGCACCAGCGACGGGAAGACGGAGAACTCCAGCGGCCGGCGGATCTGCATGGAGACCAGGAGGATCAGCAGCGAGCCGGTGATGTTGAACCCGAGGAGCAGGTCCAGCACGGCTGCCGGCAGGGGCACCACCAGCATCAGGATGATCGAGACGACCCCGATGGGCACGGCGACCTTGGTCATCTTCTTCACCCGGTCCCCCTTCCTGCTGGACGGGACGGCCACCGAGTGGTGGCTGTCCGCAGGGGAGCCGGCACGCTCCCCACAGCCGTTCTCGGCAGTTGGGCAGGGGCGCGGTACCGATGGCGCGCGCGGTCGTCCCGCGAACCCCACCGGCTCCGGTCGTCCCGGGCGCCCGTCCTGGGACGGCCGCTCAGGCGGCTGCGCGCCGTCCGGCGCGTGGCAGGCCCTCGACGTCCGGGGCATCGAACCCGGGCCGGTGCACCCCGCCGCGCACGCCGCGGGAATTTAGCTGCATGACGAAGGCGAGCACCCGGGCGACCGCGGTGAACAGCTGCGCGGGCACCTCCTGGCCCAGCTCGCAGGAGGCGTGCAGGGCCCGGGCCAGGGGGATGTCCTGCACCATCGGCACCCGCGCCTCGGCAGCCAGGGCGCGCAGCTTGGTCGCCACCTCGCCGGCGCCCTTGGCGACCACGCGCGGCGCACCCCTGTCCGCCTGGTACTTCAGCGCGACAGCCACGTGGGTGGGGTTGATGAGCAGGACGTCGGCGTCCTTGACGTCGGACATCATTCGGTTGCGGGACATCGCCATCTGGGTCGACCGCCGCTGGGCCTTCATCTGCGGGTCGCCCTCGGACTGCTTGTACTCCTGCTTGATCTCGTACTGGCTCATCTTGAGCTGGGCCATCATCTTCTTCCGCACGACCAGGTAGTCGGCGATCGCGATGACCAGCCCGGTGACGCCGACGACGCGGAACATCAGCACCGCGGAGTCCGCGAACACGCTGGTGATCCGGGACAGCGGGAGGGCGCCGGAGGAGCTGACGAGCTCCTGGGCCTTGCTCGAGGTGGTGATGATGACCACGGCCAGCGCGATCGTCTTGATCAGTGCCTTGATCGCCTCCCGCAGGCCCTGCGTGCCGAACATCCGCTTGAAGCCGGAGAAGGGGTTGAGCTTCTTCAGCGTCGGCTTCATCGGCTTGCCCGACAGGCTGACGCCGCCCTGGGCGGCCGAGGCCAGGGTGCCCACGAGCATCATGCCCAGCGCCATCGGCAGCACGGTGCTGAGGAAGGCCATCAGCGCCTGGCCCATCAGCCGGGAGATCGTGGCCGGCTCGGGGTCGTTGGCCACCGCGCCGACCTGCATGAACAGCTCCTGGGCGGCGTCGTAGGCGTTGCCCACCAGCATCGGCAGCAGCACGCTCGCCGCAGCCGCACCCAGCCACGTGCCCAGCTCCTGGGTTCGAGGGATCTGCCCGTCCTTGCGGGCCTTCTTCAGCTTCTGGGGTGTCGGCTTCTCTGTCTTCTCACCGCCGGGCCCGTCCTTAGCCACGTGGTCGCTCCCCTCCGCGGGCCATGGTTCAGCGGCCCCGGAAGGCGGTCATCGCGTGGATCGCCGTGCTCACGAGCGCGTCCAGGGCGGTGGGCAGCAGCGGGAAGGTCAGTCCGAGCAGCGTCAGGGTCAGCATGATCTTGACCGGGAAGCCGAGGGAGAAGATGTTCAGCGACGGCGCGGCCTTCGACAGCAGCGCGAGCGCCACGTCGGCCAGCAGCAGCACGGCGACCATCGGCCCGGCGATCTGCAGTGCGGCGAGGAACATCATCGCCAGCGCCGTCATCATCGCCTGGCCCAGCTGGGCGGTGTCGATCATGCCGCCCAGCGGCAGCCCCTCGTAGGAGGTGACGAAACCGCGCACCAGCAGCAGGTGGCCGCCGCTGGTGAAGAGCAGAGTCGTGGCCAGCAGGTAGTGCAGCCGGCCGATCGAGGAGCTCATGGTCAGCGACATCGGGTCGTAGGCCGGCTGCAAGGAGAACCCCCCCGCCACGTCGATGATGTCGCCGGCCATCTGCACAGCGGCGAACAGCACCTGGACGACGAAGCCCAGCGCCGCCCCGATCACCGCCTCGGTGATCGCCGCGACCACCAGGAACCCGGGGGTGACCGCCGGCATGTCCGCGGTCAGATGCGGGAACACGACCAGCGCGAGGGCGAGTGCGAAGGTGCCCTTGACCGGCATCGGGATGCTGGCGTTGTTGAACGGCGGGGCGAGGACGACGAAGCCGGTCGCCCGCGCGGTGCCCAGCAGCAGCGCCGCCAGGGTCGCCGACGGGACCGACAGGTCCATCGCGGCCTCAGCTCCTGCCGAGCAACCGGGGCAGGTCGGCGAACAGGCCGTTGGTGAACGACACCAGCTCGGAGAGCACCCAGTTGCCGGTCACCAGCAGCGCGATCGCGACGGCGACCATCTTCGGCACGAACGACAGCGTCTGCTCCTGGATCTGCGTCGCCGCCTGGAACAGCGAGATCAGGAAGCCGACCAGCAGGGCGGTGAGCAGAATGGGCGCGGCGATCTTGGCGGCGAGCAGCATCGTGTGCATCGCGATCTCGGTGACGTCGGCGTCGCTCATGAGTACGACCCCACCAACGCGGTGGTGATCAGCGACCACCCGTCGACCACCACGAACAGCAGCAGCTTGAAGGGCAGGGACACGATCACCGGCGGCACCATCATCATGCCCATCGCCATCAATGAGGCGCTGACCAGCATGTCCAGCACCAGGAACGGGATGAAGATGACCAGCCCGATGATGAAGGCGCTCTTGAGCTCCGAGAGCACGAACGCTGGGACCAGGGTCAGCATGCTCACCGACTCGCGGTCGGCCGGCTTCTCCTCGCCCGACAGACCGATCATCAGCTTGAGCTCGTCGTCGCGGGTGTTGCTGAGCAGGAACGTCTTCAGCGGCGCCTCGCCGGCGTCGTAGGCCTGCGAGGCGGTGATCGTCCCGTCCAGGTAGGGCTGAACGGCGACCTCGTTGATGTCGCCGAACACCGGGCCCATCACGAAGATCGTGAGAAACAGGGCGATGCCGGTCAGCACCTGGTTGGGCGGGGAGGACTGCAGGCCCAGCGCGTTGCGGGTCAGCGACAGCACCACGAGCATCTTGGTGAACGAGGTGACCAGCAGCAGTGCGGACGGCGCGATCGACAGCACCGTGATCGCCAGGATCAGGGTCACTGCGGTGGACGGGTTGTCGCCGCCGATCGAGACGTTCAGCCCGCCGTCGTCGACCACGGGGGAGACCGGCGCGGTGGGCGGGGTCGGGGCGGTCGGTGCCGCCGAGGCGGGCCCGGCCAGCACGAACAGTGCCGCCACCGCGACGAGCAGGGTGAGCAGGACCAGCAGCGCGGCGCGCCGGGCCCGTGCGTTCCCGGGGGACACGACGAGGGCGGCGCCGTTCGCGGGGGAGGGGACCAGGGTCACCTGCGCACCGTCCGCTCCCGCAGTTCCGCCACGATCGACGTCCAGGCGCCGCGGTCGAGCACGGAACCGGCGAGCGCACCGGAGCCGCTGCGGGCGGCCAGCGCCGTCGGGGGCGCGAGGGCCGAGCCGTCGCCCGCCGCGGCGGCCAGGGCCACGGCCCGGGGCGAGGCGGCGAGCGCGGTCTGCACCTCCTCCTCCTCCTCGACCTCGGCGAGCAGGGTGACCTGCTCGTCGGTCGAGCCGACGACCAGCACGCGGCCGGCGACCCGGAGCACCGAGACGCTGCTGGCCCGGCCCATCCGCTGGCGGGCGACGACCTCGATCAGCCCGTTGCCACCACCGAGTCCGCGCTTCTTGGCCAGCCGGGAGGCGAAGGCGAGCACCGCGGCGATGAAGGCCAGCGAGAAGACCAGCCGGACGATCATCCACGTCATGACTGGGCGTGCCCGAAGTCAGCCGCGTCGGTCACAATCTCGCTGATCCGCAGCCCGAAGTCCTCGTCGACCACGACGATCTCGCCGCGGGCGATGAGCGTGCCGTTGACCAGCAGGTCGGCCGGGGCGCTGGCCGCGCGGTCGAGCTCGATGACCTCGCCGGGGTGCAGGGACAGCAGTTCCTGCACCGTCATGCGGGTCCGGCCGATCTCGACGGTGACCTCCATGGCCACGTTGCGCAGCAGGTCCAGGCTGCCGCGCTGCTCGCGCTGTACCGGCAGGGTCACCTGCAGGGCGAAGGTGGCCTCGACGACGCCGCCGGCGACCAGCGGCACCGCGAGGTACATGCCCTTGTCGCGCAGCCCGTCGAGGGCGGCGACGGCCTCCTCGACCCGCTCGGCGGATACCCGGACCCGGCCGAGGGTCGCCGCGGCGGCCTCGAGCGCGGGCCGCAGCGCGGCCGCGACGTCCATCCGGCCCACGGGGGAGTTGGCCAGGGCGGCGACGACCTCGGCGGAGACCACCAGGACGACGTCGCCACTGACCTCACCGGCCAGCCGGGCGGTCACCGCCGAGGCCCCCTCGGGGGGCAGCGGCGTGGCCTCCGGGTCGGCGATGGGCTCGCCGGCGCTGAGCGGGGCGGCGGCCGGCAGCAGGCCGGCCGCCGCCTGCGCCGCGGCGACGACGGCTGCGGCGATGGTCTCGGACTCGGGCGAGCGCTCGATGCCGAAGGCGGTGGTCATGAGGGGTCCTTTCCGCCGGTGGGGTCGGGGACGATCTCGGCGGCCAGTCGGCGCCGGTGGTTGCTGGCGATCGCGTGGGCGAACGTCACGTCGTTGGTGGTGACCTCCAGCGGGCTGTCCCGCGGATGGCGCAGAAGCAGCACGTCGCCGACGGCCAGGGTCAGCAGGTCCGCGGAGGGCACCTCGAGCGGGGCGAACCGGACGCTGACGTCCACCGGCACGTGGCTGAGCCGCTCGGTCAGCGCCTCGGTGGCCTTCTGCCGCTTGCGCAGCGCGGACTCCGACAGCTGCGGGGAGGCGGCGTTGATCAGCGCTCCGGCGAAGGAGGAGAACGGCAGCACCAGGGTGGCCCTGGGCTCCCGGCTGCCGATCCGCATCTCGTAGGTGGCCACCATGACCGTCTCCGAGCCGGAGGCGACCTGGGCGAGCTGCGGGTTGTACTCGAGGCCGGCGAGCGCGGGCTGCAACGGCGTGATGTGCGCGAAGGCGCTCGCCAGCTCGTTCAGCAGCCGCTCGAGGAGGTGACCGGTGATGGTCGACTCCATCGCCGTCATCGGCCGGTCCGGCTGCTCGCCGGCGCCGGAGCCGCCCAGCATGTGGTCGACGATGGCCATCGCGGCGTCCAGCGGGTAGGCGATGAGGCCCTTGCCCGGCAGCGGCTCCAGCGAGAAGGTCGCGATGAAGACCGGCGTGGGGAGCGTGGCGATGTAGTCGTCGTAGGAGAACTGCTCGATCCCGAGGAGCTCCATGCGGGCACCGGTGCGCAGCATCGAGGTCAGGATGGTGGTCGCCTGGCGGGCGAAGCCCTCCTGCGCGATCTGCAGGATCCGCACGTGCTCGCGGGAGAGCTTGGTCGGCCGGCGGAAGTCGTAGGTGCGCGGCTCGCTGCGGCGGCGGCCCGACCCGGCGGGAGGCCGGGGGGCGCTGCTGGGCGCTTCGGCAACGGTGTCGGGCAGGCTCACGACCCACTCATCGGCGGGGGTGGGGCCGGTCCTGACCGGCCAGCACCCGACGAGCACCCGCGAGGGGCGCACGCCGGGTTCTGTGGGTACGGGAGTGGACTGCTGTGACTACTGGGTGACGTACTCCGTGTAGTAGATCGACATCACGGTGTCGTGGTACGCGTGCGCGATCGACTCCTGCAGCGCGGCCTTCATGGCCTCGCGGTTGGTCTGCACGTCCCCGAGTGCGGCGCCGGAGAACTGGGCGATGGCCAGGTCCAGCGCCTTGGCCCCGTTCGGCTCGGATCCGTCTCCCGCCGACGCGTCGGCGGTGAACTGCAGGGCGATGCCGAGCTTGAGGTAGCTGCCGCCGGCCAGGTTGATGGCGACCGGGTCGATCTCCAGGACCGCACCGGGCTCGGGCTCGGCCGCCTCGGCGCTGCCGCCGGAGAAGACGAGGAAGTACGCCCCGGCCCCGATGACCAACACGGCGGCCAGCGCGATGACGAGCAGCTTCTTCTTGCCGCCCTTGGTGCCCTCCTCGTCGGTGGCGGCGTCCTTGTCCTTCGTCTTCCTGTTCACGGTTGGCTCCCTTCTGAAGTGGCGTCGATGCCGGGCAACAGTGCGTTGGCCTCGGCCGAGGCGGTGGACAGCACGACGATGTCGACGCGCCGGTTGACGGACAGGGCGTTCGGGTCGGAGTCGGGCACCAGCGGCCGGGTGTCGCTGTATCCGGTTGCCGACATCCGGCCCTCCGGGACGCCGTCGGAGTCGGTCAGGTGCAGCAACACGGTGGTGGCCCGGACGGCGGAGAGGTCCCAGTTCGACCGCCACGGTCCGCCCCGGGTCACCGGCAGTGAGTTCGCGTGGCCCTCGACGCGCAGCTGCTCCTCGAGGGTGGCGAGCGTGGGCCCGAGGGCGTCGAGGACCCGGCCGCCTTCGGGGCGGAGGTCGGCCTCCTCGGCGTCGAAGAGCACCTCGTCGGCGACGACGTGCACGACCAGGCCCCGCTCGTCGATCTTGAAGGTGGCCGCGTCCGGGTAACCGGCCTGGGCCAGGGCCGCGGCGAGTGCGTCCCGGGCGGCGGCCAGTCGGTCGTACGCGGCCTGCGCCTCGGCCGCTGTCTGCTGGGCCTCCTGCTTGGCCACCTCGGCGGCGGCCTTTGCCTCGGCGTCGGTCTGCGCGGTCCCGTCGATAGCGGCCTGGGACTGCACCTGCACCGGCTGGAGCGGGTCGGTCGTGTCGGTCTCCAGCGCAGCGCCGTCGTTGAGGATGGTGACCGGGGCGCCGAAGCCCTGCTGCAGCCCCTGCGAGAACGCGCTGAACTTGGTGACGTCGACCTGACTGAGCGCGTACAGCACGATGAACAGGCACATCAGCAGCGTCACCATGTCGGCGTAGGAGACGAGCCACCTCTCGTGGTTCTCGTGCTCCTCCTCCTCGTGCTTCTTGGCCCGGCGTCCGCCGTGGCCACCATGGGCGCCGGCGGGCTTCTTCCCGCTCATGCCGCCTCGCGTTGCTGTTCACCCGGCGGCACGAGCGAGGTGAGCTTCTGCCGGACGGTGCGCGGGCTGGTGCCGGCCTGGATCTCGGCGATCCCCTCGACGAGCAGCTCCATCTGGGCCGCCTGGAGGTCGCTGGTCCGGGTGATCTTGGCGCCCATGGGCAGCCAGAAGACGTTGGCCGACAGCACGCCCCACAGGGTGGCGACGAAGGCGCCGGCGATGAGCGGCCCGAGGCTGTCGGGGTTGGACAGGTTCTCCAGCACGTGGATGAGTCCGACGACGGTGCCGATGATGCCGATCGTGGGGGCGTAGCCGCCCATGGCGTTGAAGAACTTGGCGGCGACCTTGTCCTCGGCCTTCTTGGCCGCGATCTCGCCCTCCATGATGGCCCGCAGGTCCTCGGGGTCGGTGCCGTCGATGCTCATCTGCAGGCCGCGCTTGAGGAAGGGGTCGTCGATCGACTTGACCTCGGCCTCCAGGGCCAACAACCCCTCCTTGCGGGCCTTCTCGGCCAGCTTCACCAGGGTCTGGATCCGCTCGGTGACCGGGGGGATCGCCGGCGGCAGCGCGGCCATCTTGAACCAGCCGCCGATCTTCTTGACGTCGGTCATGGTCGAGCCGGCTATCGCGGCACCGAAGGTGCCGCCGAAGACGAGGAGCATCGGGGGTAGCAAGATGATGGCCATGGGGGACGAGCCCTCCATGATCATGGTGACCAGCAGGGCGACGGTCGCCAGACCGAAACCGATCAGGGTGGCCGGGTCCATGGGTCAGCGCTCCTCACGGGTGGGGAACGGCACCACGGAGGAGGACTCGTTGTCCCCCACCGCGGTGCGGGACGACGGGCGGTACTCACCGCGGTCCATCTGGAAGGCGACCGCCTGCACGCTCGCGCGGTAGTCGCGGATCTCCCGGAGCACGACGTCCACGCTCTCGGCGACGACGTACTTCGTGTCGTCGACCAGCGCGATGACGGTGTCGGGGTGTCCCTCGACGCGGGCGATCAGGTCGGGGTTGAGCGCGAAGTGCTCCCCGTTCAGGCGCGTCACTCGGATCACGGCGGGGGTCCTCCGGGGTGGGGTCAGGGTTCGGGTCCAGTTCGGGACCACGTCCCACGTCTGGTGCATCGGCCTCCGGCGGAGACCGCTTGAGCGGGGGCGGCGCGGCCACCACCCGAGGGGGTGACCGCGCCGCCCGGTCAGGCGCACGGGATCACTGCTTGAGGTTGACCAGTTCCTGGAGGACCTGGTCGGAGGTGGTGATCACGCGGCTGTTGGCCTGGAAGCCGCGCTGGGCGACGATCAGGTTGGTGAACTCCTCGGCCAGGTCCACGTTGGACATCTCCAGCGCGCCGGCCGACAGCGAACCGCGCCCGCCGGTGCCGGCCACCCCGATGAGGGCCAGGCCGGAGTTGTCCCCGGTCGTGTAGGAGCTGTTGCCGGCCTTGGCCAGGCCGCCCGGGTTGCTGAAGCTCGCCAGCGCCAGCTGGCCGATCGGCTGCCGGAGGCCGTTGGAGTAGACGCCGGTGATGGTGCCGTCGTTGCTCAGCGCGAACGACTGCAGGGTGCCCATGGCCGCGCCGTCCTGCTCGGTCGCGGTCACGGTCGTCTTGCCGCCGTACTGGGTTACCCCGGTCATGTCCAGCGTCACCGGGCCGGGCCAGTCCGCGTTCCGGGGGGTGAACCTCAGCGTCGCGTCCGTGGGCGGGTCGAACCGGCCCTGGGCGTCGAAGGAGAGCGACTTGGTAGTCGTCGGGACGCCAGACCCGTCGTCCAGGGTCAGCGGACCGGTGTCATCGGAGACCTGCATGTCCCAGCCGGTGGCGGTGCGGGTGTAGGTGTAGGTGATCGCCTGGGCGTTGCCCTGCGGGTCGTACATCTCGATCTGCGCCTGGATGGCGGTCGGCGGCGTGGTCACCTTCGCCTCGCTGTCCAGGTTGCCGGCGATCTTCGCGCTGGTGGTGGCCACCGGTGCCAGGCTCTCGCCGTAGGGCACCGAGAGCGGGCCGATGGGGCCGTTGGTGTTGACCACGCCGTCCGCGTTCGCCGTCCAGCCCTGCAGGACGCCGCCGTCGGGGGTGACCAGCTTGCCGGTGCCGTCGAAGTCGAAGGAGCCGGCGCGGGTGTAGAGCTGCTGGTTGCCGCTCTGGGTGACGAAGAAGCCGTCGCCGTTGATCATGAAGTCCGTCGAGCGGCCGGTGTTCTGCGCCGCGCCCTGCCCGAAGTTCGTGGTGATGCCGGCCAGCTTCACGCCGAGGCCGACCTGGGCCGGGTTGGTGCCGCCGGTCTCACCGGTCGGCGAGGAGCCGTTGCGCAGCACCTGGGACAGGGTGTCCTCGAAGACGGTCTGGCTGCCTTTGTAACCGACGGTGTTGACGTTGGCGATGTTGTTGCCGGTCACGTCGAGCTTGGTCTGGTGGGCGCGCAGTCCGGCGATGGCGGAATACATGGAACGCAGCATGGGGAGGAGCTCCTCGCGGGGTGGGGGGTCGACCGGGATGAGGTAGGGGGCGCGGGTCAGCTGCCGGCGAAGACCTCGGTGATGCGGCCCAGCGGCACGGCGACGCCGCCGACCATGGCCTTCGCCTCGCTGGTGTCGGTGGCGATCACGACGGAGCTGACCTTGCCGGTGGCCGTCGTCCCGTCCTCGGCGGTGTAGGACACCGACTGGCCGACGAGCGTGCCGGCGCTGGTGGCCCGCTGCATGGCCAGCATGGCGGCGTTCTGGGTGGCGATCTGCTGCAGCTGCTCCACCTGGCTGAAGGTGGCGGTCTGCGCCATGAGCTCGCTGCTGCTGGCCGGGTTGCTCGGGTCCTGGTACTTCATCTGGGCCACCAGCAGCTTGAGGAAGGTGTCCTTGTCCATCTGGTCGGACCGGTCCACCATCGTGGCGGCGTTGCTCGTGGCCTGCGGGCCGGTGCTGCCGGCGATCGGGCTGCTCATCGTGTGCCTCGTCTCCGTCTCAGGCTCGGACGTCCACGCCGGGTGACGCAGACGAGGAGGAGGTGAGGACGGGGCCGCCCTCACCGAGGTGGGTGCCGGGCGGGGCCCAGGCGCTGGGGCGGTCCTGCGGGGGCGACTGCTGGCCGCCGGTACCGGAGCCGGTGCCGGCGCCGCGGGCGTCGGCGAGCAACTGCTGGGCCGACCGGGTGTCCGGACCGTTGCCGCGGGCGGCGTCGGCGTCGACCTGGAGGCGGGACAGCGTCAGACCGGCGCTCTCCAGGTCCCGGCGGAGCTCGGGGAGGGCGTCGGTGAGCGCGTGCCGGCCGTGCTCGGAGGCGCCGTGCAGTGTCATGTCCAGCGTGCCGTTGGAGATGGTCACCTGCACCGCCACCGGGCCCAGGGAGTCCGGGGTCACGACCAGGGTCATGGTCTGGGTGCCGTCCGGCGCGTTGCGCAGGACGGCGAGCTGCGGCGCCAGCTGGGCGGCCACGGGCGGCTGCGGAGCCGCCGCCGGGGCGGCCGGCGGAGCGGCGGTGGCCGCCGTGGCCGGTGCCGGAGCGCCCAGCCCGGCCGGGGTCAGGTCGGTGGCGGCACCGCTGTCGCCGGGAGCCGCCGGCGGTGCGGGCGGGCCCGGCGCGCCGTCGGGCGGCCCGCCGGCGTCGGAGGTGTCGGCCGAGCCGTCTGCCGGAACCGCCAACAGCGGGGCGGCCGTGTCGCTGCTGCCGCTGCCGCTGCCGCTGATGCTGCTCGCGCCGGTCGGCGGAACGGCGGCGCCCGCGGACCGGTCCGCCGGCACAGTGACCACGGGAAGACCGGTCGCCGCAGTCAACGCGCCCACGGTGCCCGATGCCGATGCCGATGCCGATGCGGTCGCCGCCGGCGGCTCGGGCAGCACGCCGGCCGGGGCCGTCGGCATGGCCTCGGCGGTCGGGTCGGAACCGGTGGGCAGTGCGATCAGGGTCAGGTCACTGCCGGTGGGCGCGGGCGCCGCGGATTCGCCGACGGGAGCGGCACCGGGGATGCCGGTGGCCACCGGGTCGACCGCGGTGGGGACCGGGGTGGCAGGCGGGGGAACGGGCAGGCCGAGGGAGGCCATGAGCAGCGCCCACGTCCCGCCGGGCAGGACCGTCGCGTCGGGGGTGGGCACCGGGTCCTCGGCGGGAGCGTCCAGGGCGCCGGGGGCCTCCGTCGTGCCGGTGGACGCCCCCGACGCGGCGGCCGCGGAGGCGCGCCCGCTGGCCGGCTGCCCTGACGAGCCGCCGAGGGCGTCGTCCAGGGCGCTGGCGAAGGCGGGGCCGCCGTCGGCGGACCCCGCCTGGGCGCTGCCGCCGGCGGTGCCGATCGCGGGCGCCGAGGGCCCCGCCATCGAGGTGGGAGCCGTCATGACCATGCCTCCGCTGCGTGGGTGACCTTGCGGACGTAGTCCTGCGTCTCGGGATAGGACGGGATGCCGCCGTGGCGCTGCACCGTGCCGGGCCCGGCGTTGTAGGCGGCCAGTGCCAGGTCGGTGGAGCCGAACTGCTCGCTGAGGCTGCTGAGGTAGCGGGCGGCGCCGTCGATGGCCGACGCCGGGTCGCCGGGGTCCACCCCGAGACCGCGCGCGGTGGCCGGCATGAACTGCATCAGCCCCCGGGCGCCGGCGGGGGAGACCGCCGAGCTGTTGAAGTTCGACTCGGTCTTGGCCACCGCGGCGAGCAGTGCGGGGGAGATGCCGTACTTGCTCCCGGCCTGGGTGAACAGGTCGGCGTAGGGCACCCCGGCCAGGCTGCCGCGGCCCGAGGCGGCCGGGACGCCGACCGCGGTGGCGCCGCTGTCGGGGAGCACGCGGCGGATGACGGTGGGGGTGCCGACGGACTGCACCTTCACCACCTCGCCCTCCTGCGGCGCGGCGATCATCTGCCCGTTGCCGATGTAGATGCCGACGTGGTCGACCCCGGTACGGGAGGACGAGTAGTCGAAGAACACCAGGTCACCGGGCTGGGCATCGGCGAGCGAGCCCACCGCGCGGCCGGCGGTGGCCTGCTGCGACGACGTCCGGGGCAGGTCGATGCCCAGGTCGGCGAAGACCCGCTGGGTCAGGCCCGAGCAGTCCAGGCCGGAGGCCGGGTCGGTACCGCCCCACTGGTAGGGCACGCCGACGTACTTGGCGGCGGCGGTGATCACGGCGGAGCCGTTGCCGACAGAGCCGGCGCCGAGCGAGCCGGCGGAGCTGGTGGCGCCGGCGCCGTTGAGGCCGGCGGAGGCCGCCGCGCTGGCCCACTGTGTCCGGGGGGCCACCGGCGAGGTGAGGAAGCGCGTGTGGATCTCACTGATCCGGCTGTGCACCGCGGTCAGACCGTCCACGTCTCCTCCTCCTCTCTGCGCCGGGTCTCGCCGTGCTGGCGGGTGACCAGGTCGTCCACCGTGCGTGCCTCGGCGGCGTCGGCTGCGGTCTGCAGCCGGGCCACGTGCCGTTCCCGCAGTCGCTCCAGGCCCTTGGAGCGCTGGGCGGCCGCGGTCCACTGGCCCCGAACCACCTCCGCCTGCTCGGCGTGGGCGATCGCGAGAGCGCGTGCAGCCGCTACATCGGCAGCCGCGGTGCGCGATGCGACCATCGCGGCGACGAAGTCCCCGGACGACGCCGTCGCCGGCAGCCGGGAGGAGGCGAGCGCGAGGGCCTGTTCGTCGGCCCGCCGGGACGCCTCGGTGGCCTTCCGGGCGGCAGCGGCGGCCGCCATCGAGGCGGCGCGTTCCTGCGAGCGGCGCAGGCGGAGCACCGGTTCCAGCCGGAAGACCGGCTGTTTCACGCCGCGACCCTCACGCGCGGGTCACGATCTGGTGCAGCCGGGCCCAGGCCTCCACCGGACTGGTGCGGTCGTCGGTGGCCTGACGTAGGAAGGCATCGATGTCGGGGACGAGCCGGCGGGCCCGGTCGACCAGCGGGTCGCTGCCGTCGGAGTAGGCGCCGATCTCGATGAGTTCCCGGACGTCGCGCAGCGCTCCCAGCAACCGGCGGATCTCGCGCGCGTCGGTCATCTGCGCACCCGGCACCACCGCGGTGGCCACCCGGGAGATCGACTCCAGGACGTCGATGGCCGGGAAGTGCCCAGTGGTGGCCAGCTTGCGGGTGAGCACCACGTGCCCGTCCAGGATCGACCGGGCGGTGTCGGCGATCGGCTCGTTGTGGTCGTCGCCCTCCACCAGCACCGTGTACAGGCCGGTGATCGACCCGGTGGTGCTCGTGCCGGCCTTCTCCAGCAGCTTGGGCAGCATCGCGAAGACGCTCGGCGGATAGCCGCGGGTGGCCGGTGGCTCGCCCGCGGACAGGCCGACCTCGCGCTGGGCCATCGCCGTCCGGGTGATCGAGTCCATCAGCAGCAGTACGTCGCGGCCCTGGTCGCGGAAGGCCTCGGCGATGCGCGTGACCACGAAGGCGGCCTTGAGCCGGACCAGCGGCGGCTCGTCGGACGTGGCGACGACGACCACGGTGTTGGCCATCCCCTCCGCACCGAGGTCCTCCTCGAGGAACTCGCGCACCTCACGGCCGCGCTCACCGATCAGGCCGATGACCCGGATGTCGGCGTCGGTGCCCCGGGTTATCTGGCTCAGCAGCGTGGACTTGCCGACGCCTGACCCGGCGAAGATGCCCAGCCGCTGGCCGCGGCCGACCGGGACCAGGGTGTCCAGCGCACGCACGCCGGTGGCCAGTGGCTGGTCCACCCGGGCGCGGGTGAGCGCGTTGGGCGTCTCGCTGGTGAGGTCGACGTAGGAGACCAGGGAGCCCAGCGGGGGACCCCCGTCCAGGGGCCGGCCGAGTCCGTCGAGCACCCGGCCCAGCAGGGCCTGGCCGACGGGCACCTGCAGCGGCATGCCCGTCGGGCGGACCGGTGCGCCGGCGTGCACGCCGGACAGGTCACCCAGCGGCATGCAGGTCAGCCGGTCCCGGCCCAGCGCCACGACCTCGGCCAGCAGCGGGCGGGTGCCCGGGTTGACCTCGACCAGGTCGCCGACGGCGGCGGTGATCCCCTCGACGGTGAGGGTGAGCCCCATGGCGCCGGTGACGACGCCGGTGACGACGGGGCGGGCCGCGATCCGGGCCCGGTCCAGCAGGCCCGGCTGGCCGGCCAGTGTCATGAGCGGAGCACCGTGCGGACGCGCTCGAGCGCCACGCCGAGCTGGGCGTCCACCCGGGTGGTGCCAGCCTCGGCGAGCGCCCCGGCGCGTTCGACGGTGAGGTCGCCGAGGACGGTGACCGACGCCGGCAGCTTCGCCAGCTCGTCGGACGCCACCTCGGCGAGGTCGTCGGGGTGGAGCCGGACCACGACCGGGACGTCGGTGGGGCACAGCGTCAGCGCGCGGCGCACGGCGTCCAGGCCGGCGGTGCCGGTGGTGGCCAGCTCCCGGCCGAGCAGGTCGCCGACCAGGGTGACGACGGCGTCCAGCACGGTGTCGCGCAGCTCGTCGACGACCGGCGCGACCGTCGCCTCGAGCCCTGCTGCGGCCGCGCCGAGGGCGGCGGTGGCCGTGGCCAGCCGGCGTTCCCAGCGGGCCTGCGCCTCCGCCAGCTGCACTTCGGCGGCGGCCTCGGCGGCGGCGACGACCCCGGCTGCGGCGGTGACGCCCTCGGCGTGACCGGCCGCCCAGCCCTGGCTGCGTGCCTGCTCGCGGAGCTGGTCCAGCTGCTCGGCGTAGACGTCACTGAGTCGGGCGCGACTGCGCAGCCGGCGGTCCTCGCCGGACCGGCGCTCGGCACCGGTGTACGGGGTGGCTTCCGCCGGGGACTCCGACCAGGTCGCCGACACCGCCGCCGGAGGCGCGGCCGGGGCCGGCCGGGTGGCCGTCGGGGTGGTGTCGGCACCGGTCAGCGGGCTGATGGGCTCGACGGTCGCGACCGGCGCGCTGGGCACCACCGGGCGGCCGGACTGCGCGGCCGGAGCGGGGCGGTGCTCCCGCTGCCAGGGCGTGGCCGATGCGGCCGACGCCCCGCGCAGCAGCACCGACTCACGCGAGGTCCGGGGGACCGGCAGCGCGTCAGGCGACGAAGTCATCCTCGCCTCCCCGTGAGATCGTCAGCGCGCCCTGCTCCTCGAGGGTGCGGATGACGGCGACGACCTTGGCCTGGGCCTCCTCGACGGTGCGCGCACGCACCGGCCCGAGCAGCTCCATCTCCTCGAGCAGGTTCTCGCCGGCCCGTTCGGAGAGGTTCCGGACGACCTTGTCCCGGACGTCGGCGCGCACGCCCTTGAGGGCGGTGGCCAGGTCGTTGCCCTCGACGTCGCGGAGCACCAGCTGCAGGGAACGGTCATCGATGGTGACGATGTCCTCGAAGACGAACATCTGCGAGCGGATCTTCTCGGCGAGCTCCGGGTCGCTGTTCTCCAGCCACTCCAGGATGGAGCGCTCGGTCGGTCGGGCGGACCGGTTGATGATCTCCACCAGAGTCTCGACCCCGCCGACGGTGGCCATGTCCTGGTAGGCGAGCAGGGAGCCCATCCGGCGGCCCAGCTCCTCCTCGACCATACGCACCATCTCCGGCGCGGTGCGGTCCATCAGCGCGATCCGGTAGGCGACGTCGGCCTGCTGGTCGGGGGTGAATCCGGACAGCACCTCGGCGGACTGCACGGCCGGCAGGTGGGCCAGCACCAGGGCGATGACCTGCGGGTGCTCGTCCTTGAGGAAGGTCACCAGCTGGCGGACGTCGCTGTTGCGCAGCGAGGCGAACGGCAGCTCGGTGTAGACGACGTTGAGCCGGGAGAGGATGCCGTCGGCCTTCTCCTCGCCCAGGCCGGCGGCGAGCACCTCGCGGGCGAAGTCCACGCCGCCGGTGCCGACGAAGCGCCGGGCCTGCATGAGGGTGTGGAACTCGGTGAGGACCTCGTCGACATCCGTGGCGTCCACGCCCTGCAGGCGCATCAGCTCGGTGGTCAGCTTCTCCACCTCCGACGGCCGCAGTTCCTTGAGGACCGCGCCGGCCTCCTCCTTCGACAGCTGGGCGAGGAAGACCGCGGCCTTGCGCAGGCCCGGCAGCTCCTTGCGGGACACCACGATCGGGGCCGGGGCGGGTGCCCCCGCGATGCCGACCAACTGCTCGACACTGGCGATGCTCATCGACACACCTCCGGTGAGGTAAAGGAGCGGCTGCGCCGCGCTGTCGGACACATGGGAGCGGGCCTTCGGCCCCTCCGGTGAATGGCTTCG
This sequence comes from Modestobacter sp. DSM 44400, assembly GCF_900107175.1. Classification (GTDB taxonomy): domain Bacteria; phylum Actinomycetota; class Actinomycetes; order Mycobacteriales; family Geodermatophilaceae; genus Modestobacter. The sequence goes on from NZ_FNOZ01000008.1 coordinate 89,887, forward strand.
CGATTCACCGGAGGTACCTCCGGTGAGGAATAGGTGCGGCTATGCCGCACTGTCAGGCACATCAGGGCTGGCCTCCGGCCCAAGTGACGAATGGCTTCGCGATTCGTCACTTGGCATCGGCGAACCAGCCGCGCAGCATGGTCGCGACCTCGTCGGGACGGTCGCTGACCATCTCGGCGATCTCTCCGCGGACCTTCTCGCGCTTGGCCAGCTCCACCCGGGCCTGCATGTCGTCCAGCTCCGGGTCGCGGATGCTCGACACCTGGATGCGGTCGAGCTCCAGGTCGTCGTCGTCGAGCTCGAGCTCCTCGTAGTCCTCACCGCGGCGGCGACGCGAGCGCAGCCACACGATGAGCCCCAGGAGCAGGATGCCGGCGCCGATCCCGCCGGTGCGGATCAGCGACCACATCTGCTGGCTCTTCTCGGCAGCCGCAGCCGCCGCCAGATCGGCCTTGGCCTGTGCGGCGGCGCTCTGGTCGAAGGCCATCGCGGCGACCGAGATGGCATCGCCCCGGGCGGGGACCAGGCCGACGGCGTTGCTGACGGCGTCCTGGATCTGCTGCTGGTTGAGGCCGCCGGCGATGGCGTTGTCCATGACGACCGAGACGGTCAGCCGGTTGATCGCCCCGGGCGCACCCTCGACGGTCTCGGTGGTCTTGTCGACGGCGTTGTTCGACGTCGTCGACTCCTTGTTGTACGTGGAGTCGCCGGTGCCGCCGGTCCCGGTGCTCTCGGAACCCAGCACCCCGCCGACCGCCCCACCCGTGCCGGTGTAGTCCTCCTTCGTGGTCGTGTCCGACAACGCCGGGGTGCCCGGGGTGTAGCTGTAGCTCTCGCTGGTCGTGTCCCGCTGGGAGAAGTCCAGGTCCGCGCGCACGGACACGACGGCGTTGCCCGGGCCGGCCACCCGGTCCAGGATCTGCTGGGCGTTGGCCGCCAGCCGCGCCTCGAACTCCTGCTCCTGCTGCGCCTGCGCGTCCCCGGCGGCGCTGCTGACGCCCTCGCCGGCGGCAGAGAGCACTGCGCCGGTGGAGTCGGCGACGGTCACGTCCGCGGCGTCCATCTTCTCGATGCTGGAGGACACCAGGTGGGTGACCGCCTGGACCTGCTCCCCGGAAAGGTTGGTGCCTGGGGCGAGCTCGAGAAGCACCGAAGCGGTCGGCTTGCCCTCGTCGGTGGCGAACACCTCCTCCTTGGGCAGGGCGATGTGCACAACCGCGGAGTTCACCCCGTCGATCGCCTTGAGGGTGCTCGCCAGCTCGCCCTCCAGTGCCCGCTGGTAGGAGACCTGCTGCTGGAACTCGCTGGTCGTGATGCCCTGCTGGTCCAGCAGGGCGTAGCCGGTCTCGTTGCCGGCCGGCAGGCCCTTGCCGCTCATGGTCAGGCGCAGGCCGTAGACCCGGTCCTGGGCGACCATGATCGTCTGGCCGCCGTCGGCGAGCTCGTACGCGACGCCCTCGGCGGTGAGCTCCTCGACGATGGCCGAGGCATCGGTGCTGGCCAGGTTGGAGAACAGCGGCGACAGCGTCGGCGCGGTGATCCACCGGGTGAACATGAAGCCACCCAGCAGGAGACCGGCGACCAGGAGACCGATCACGATCTTCTGGCCGACGCTGATGGTCTCCAACAGCGTCTTGATGCGGTTCAGCGGGCCGGCGAGGGCGGCGGGCATCAGACCGGCATCCGCATGATCTCAGTGAAGGCCGAGACCGCGGAGTTCTTCAGCGTTACCACGGTGTCGGTGGCCAGCTTGGCCTCGGTGCTGGCGATCATGTAGTCGTGCGCGTCCCGCAGGTCGCCGGTGGCGGCCTGGGTGGCGAGCACGTCGGCGTTGGCCTGCACGCCGTTGAGCTGGTCCACGGTGCCGGCGAGCACGGAGGCGAAGCTGCCCTCGCCGCTGACCGGCGACATCGAGGACGACGCGACGGTGCTGGTCACGCTGGGGGCACCGGTGACGCCCGAGAAGCTGGGGACGGCGAAGCCGCTGATTCCGCCGATGGCCGAGGTCATGGTCAGCCCTTCCCGAGCTGGAGTGCCTGCTGGTACGCGGTGGTGGCGCGCTCGACGGTGGCCAGGTTCGCCTGGTAGCTGCGCTGGGCCATCATCATCTGGGTCATCTGCTCGCCCAGGTCGATGTCGGGGTACTTCACGTAGCCGGACTCGTCAGCGAGCGCGTTGTCCGGCTCGTACACCAGCCGGCCCTCGGTGCTGCCCAGCCGGGTGGCCGCGACGCGCACGCCGCCTTGGCCCGATCCGTAGTCGACGGCCTCGGCGACGATCATGCGTTCCTGGAACGCGTCGTCGCCGGGGGCTTTGGCCGTGTTGATGTTGGCGATGTTGTCGGAGACCGCGTCCATCCACTTGCGGTTGGCGTAGAGCCCGGAGCCGGCGATGCGCACGGCGTCGAAAGTGCTCATCGAGCCGCCGCCCCCCGTGTGGGAACGGAACGGCTGCGCCGTGCTGTCATGGGAGCCGGCCTTCGGCCACTCTGATGGATGGCTTCGCGATTCATCAGGCTCATCATGACGTCCGCAGGGCCGAGCGCAGCAGCGAGTACTTGCCGTCGAGGGCGTTGATGGCCAGCTGATACCGCAGGCCCGTCTCCGTGGCGATCATCGTCTCGGTGTCGAGGTTGACGTTGTTGCCGTCGGTGCGAGTCGGGTCCAGCGACTGGCTGACCGCGCTCTGGCCCACGACGGCGGTCTCGCCGCCGGCGATCTCGTTCTTGAGCGCGGACTCGAAGTCGGTGCGCCCGGCCAGGAAGCCGGGAGTGTCGATGTTGGCGACGTTGTCGGCGGTGACCCGCTGCCGCTGCGCGAGGCCGGCGAGGGCGGCGTGCAGCGTGGTCATGGTCGAGTCGGTGATCACCGGACGCCCGAAAGGGGACGACGGAGCACGAGGTACCTCCGGGTACGGCAGGACGCGCGCACAGGTGCTCGACCCGTGCGCGGAGGGGCCGCCGATCCGTGGCGAGTGGTGCTCTCCGTGCCCTCTCTTCATCGGCAGCCCGGAAAACGAACATGACCACCTGCACCCGATCGGGCGCAAATGGTCATGTGACGAAAAGGCGTGTCGGCGGAGGGGTTACAGTCCCCGGTCGAAGAAGGAGGCCACCGGGCGAGTGGGGGCGTAGGACATCCGGGCGGCGACGTCGCGCTGCTTCTGCGACTGGGTGATCCGCTCGACGAGCTCCTCGGCCACCGCCAGCTGGTGCTGTAGCAGCCGCGCCGCGCGCTCCCGCAGCTCGTCGGGGAACGGGCCCAGTCCGCTGGGTGGCACCCAGTCGGTCGAGCGGCGTCCCCAGGTGGCGATCTCCTCTGCGCGATTGCGCGCGAAGACCTCCTCCGCCTCGTGGACGTCGCCCTCGAGCGCGTCGAGCACGACGGGCCAGCTGCTCTCAGCCGGGCCGGGGGAGTCCGGTCCAGGGGGCGTCCCGCCGGTGCGACGCTCGGCGGTCATTCCGGACTCGAGCCCAGGGAGGCCGCAGCCTCCCGCCAGGCGTCGCGCAGCGGCTCGACGACCTTGCGGCAGTCAGCGACCCGGCGCACGTCGCCCTTGACGTTGGCCTTGATCAGCTCGCCGTGGAGCCAGGTGTAGATGGCGGACAGGCGGGGCGCGCCCTCCCAGGCATCGATCTGCAGGCTTGAGTGCAGCTCCAGGACGATCTCCTGGGCGTGCTGCAGCTGGTCGTTCGCCTCCGCGCGGTCGCCTGCGGTGAGGGCGGTGTGCGCGCGGTCGAGGTCCAGGGCCAGCCGGTCGTAGAGCATGACGAGCAGTCGCTGCGGCGAGGCAGTGGCGACCGTGTCGCTCAGGTAGCGGGCGCGCAGGGCGGCAGCACTCATCAGGGGTTCCTCCGGGTACGGGTTGGTCAGGACGATGAGGACGAGGACCAGCGGGGCAGGGAGGAGATCTGCGAGGACAACCACGACGACTTGTTCTGCAGGGTCCCCAGGGCCGACTCCATCGCGGCGAACTGCCGTTCGAGGGTGTTCCGACGGGTCGCCAGCCGCAGATCCCAGTCGTCGATGCGCTTCTGCAGGTCGGTGGCCAGGGTGTCCTGGCCCTTGGCCAGCAGCGTCAGGGTGCCGGTGGTGGAGTCGGTCGCCGTAGTGGCCAGGGTGAACAGGCGCTGGGCGACGCCGGGCACGGCGGGGGTGGTGACGCCGTTCGTGGTGGTGGCCGGGCTACCGTCGACCAGCTTGCGCGCCAGGGCGGGGTCGGACTGCAGCGTCTTGGCGAAGGTGTCCGCGGTGAAGGTGAGCTTGCCCTCCCGGGTGAGCTGGATCCCGGCGGCGGACGCGGACGCCGTGCCGCCGATGGCATTGGCGACCGACTCGAGCACCGAGCTCGCCAGGCGCCGCAGCGAGCTGTCGCCCTTGAGGACGGCGGTGGTGCTCGTGCCGCTGGAGTCCGTGAAGCCCTTGATGCTGGACAGCACGTCGTTGGCGGCGGTGACCATCGCCGCCACGGCGGCCGTCAGGCTTTCCGGGTCGCTGCTCACCGCGATCGTGGTCGGCGTTCCGTCGGCCGTCGAGACGGTGATCGAGACCCCGGGCATCAGGTCGCGGAACGTGTTGCTCGACGAGGTAGCGGTGACGCCCCCGCCCAGGTCCAGCGTGGCGTCGCGCCCGTTCGTGGCGACGACCAGGCCGCGCGTCTGCGTCGGGTCGGCCTCGACGGGGAAGTTGCTGTCGAGGGTGAAGGCACCGTCCAGGCCGGAGGCCGTGGACGTGACCTGCAACCGATAGCCCGAGCCGGTGTTCACTGCGGCAGCGGTGACGCCGGCGTTGCTGGCGTTGATCGCGGCGACGGCGTCGGCCAGCGTCGCGTCCGCGGCCAGGGTGATGCCGACCGGCGCGGTGTCGCCGTCGGCGTCGGCGATGGTGAGGGACGTCGCGCCGAAGGCTGCGGTGGCGGAGTCGAACGCGGGGCCGTTGCTGAAGATGGTGTGCGTGGCGGCCAGCTGGGTGACCCCGAAGGTCAGCGAGCCGGCGGACGCGCTGGCCGAGGCGGTGGCGGTCACGGACGTCGAGGAGCTGGTGGCCTTGGCCGCCGACCACGTCGCGGCCTTGGTGAGTGCCTCGGCGGCGCTCCGGAGCGCGTCGAACTTGGTGTTGACCGCGCGGTAGGCCTTTGCGTCGGATCTGGTGTCGACCAGCTTGTTCTTGAGCAGGGTCTGCGGGTTGGCCTCGACCTGTATCAGCTGGCCGATGAGGGAGGCGGTGTCTAAGCCGGAGATGAGGCCGACGTTCAGACCTGCCATGTGGAGTCCTCCGGTACTGGAACGGGGTGAGGGGCGACGTGCAGTGAGGGGGGAGGCCGGGGGCCTCCCCCCTCACTGGGTGGTGCTCAGGTGGTGGTGTGGCTCGATCAGCCCAGCAGCTTCAGGATGCCCTGAGACGACTGGTTGGCCTGGGCCAGCATGGCGGTGCCGGCCTGGGTCAGGATCTGGGTCCGGGAGAAGTTGGTCATCTCCTGGGCCATGTCCGTGTCGCGGATCCGGGACTCCGACGCAGACAGGTTCTCCACCGACGTGTTCAGGTTGTTGATGGTGTGCTCGAACCGGTTCTGGATGGCACCCAGGCCGGCGCGAGCGGCGGACACGGTGGTGATGGCGGCCTGCACCGAGTTGCTGCCGCCGGTGACGGCACCGGTCGTCGGATCGGTGGTGGTCGCGATCGTGATGGCGCTGAGGGCCGTCGCGTCGAGAGCGGCGCCCAGGTTGACGCCGATCGTGTCCCCGCCCTTGTAGCCGACCTGGAAGGTCGCCGTCGCAGCGGCCTTGAGCAGGTCGACACCGTTGAACGTGGTGTTGTCCTGGATCCGGCCGATCTCGGTCTTGAGCGCGTCGAACTCGCCGGTGAGAGCGGCCTTCGAGTCGGCGTTCTGGGTGCCGTTGTTGTACTGCACCGCCAGGTCGTTCATGCGCTGCAGCATCGAGGTGACCTCGGTGAGGGCACCTTCCGCCGTCTGGACGACCGAGATGCCGTCCTGCGCGTTGCGGGCGGCGACCTTGAGGCCACCGACCTGCGAACGCAGACCCTCGGAGATGGCCAGCCCGGCCGCGTCGTCGGCGGCGCGGTTGATCCGGAAGCCGGAGGAGAGCTTCTCCAGCGACTTGTTCATCTGGCCGTCGGTGACGGACAGGTTGCGGTACGAGTTCATCGCCGCGATGTTGGTGTTGACACTGAGACCCATGGTGTTCCTCCGTGGAAGTGGGCTTTCGGGTGGACCCGCTGCATCCGTGCTGCGGGGCGTTGCACTACCGGTAACGGCTCGGGTCCGCCGCTCCTTGACCCGAACCGGAGAACTTCTTCGGTCTCCCTCGGGTGAGTGGGGCGGCTGCTGGACGGCCGGTGCCGGCACGTGCTCGCGTTGCCGAAACCTGGCCCGATGCCCCCGGCGCCCCCGGTGCCGCCCACCTCAAGAGCAGGTCGCACCTGCGCCGGCGACACGACGGGCAAGGGGAGGCCGAACTCCGGAAGGATCCACGTCGAGGATGAACGTCCTGCTCGCCCCCTCAGTCTTCACCGGCTCGCAGGACTACCGCATGGCCGAGCCGGCTCGCGCCGTGCAGGAGGCGGACCCCGGTATCGCGGTCACGGTCACCCATGGGCTGGTGACCCGGATGATCCAGCGCCCGGGCGACACCGAGCTCAGCGTTGCCTCGGTGGACGGCCGGGGTGCGGACGTGGTCGTCCTCCAACTGCCGAAGACCGAGGCGATGCTGCAGTGCCTGCGGCTGCTGCAGGCTCAGGGCATTGCTGTCGTGGTGGAGGTCGACGACCTGCTGTCGGCGGTCCCGTACGGCCACTCCGGGCACGACGCCCTGGTCCGAGGCGGGGTGCACCGGTACGCCGTGGCGTGCGCGCGCGAGGCCGACCTGGTCACCGTGTCCACCCCCGCGCTGCTGAAGAAGTACGCCCCGCACGGGCGCGGGGCGGTCGTGCCCAACGCGGTCCCGCGCCGCATCGCCGAGCTGCCGCCGGCCTACGAACGGGATTCGGAGACGGTGACGATCGGGTGGACCGGTTCGGTGGCGACCCACCCCTATGACCTACAGGTGATGGAATCGGGGTTGCAGCAGGCACTGGACCGGAGCCGGGGGCAGAGCCGGTTCATGATCCTCGGCGAGGAGTGCGACGCCCGGGACCGGCTCCGGCTGTCCGAGGACCCGGTGGTCGTGCCCTGGGTCCGGGACGTCGACGAGTACGTCACGACCCTCGGAGAGCTGTTCGACATCGGGCTGGCCCCGCTCCGGGAGGACCGATTCAACACCTGCAAGAGCTGGCTGAAGGTCCTGGAGTACGCCGCACGCGGCGTCTACGCCGTCCGCTCGCCGACCGTGGAGTACGAGCGGCTCGCACTCGGGCGGTCCGCTCGCCGGCCCCGGGACTGGGCGGCCCTGATCGCGGCGGGGGTCCAAAAGGCCGACCAACGGCGGGAGATCGCGGCGGCTGACCGCGAGAGGGTCCTGGCCGGTCACCTCGTGGAGCAGCGGTGGGCCGACGCCTGGCGGCTGGCGCGGGAGAACCGCAGCCGCACCCAGCGGATCGTGGCCTGAACGGCTTCCGGAAGACACCGCAGCTCCTCCACTCGTGTGCGGAGAGGAGGCTGCGGTCCTCGGGTGCGTGGATCAGGCAGCTGGTCCTGCCCTGCTCCCGGGTCGGTCGCCGTGATGTCAGCGGCGGCAGCGGACCCGGCGGGCGGGCGGTCGACCGGATGGCCGAGAAACCCCGTCGTCGCGGAGGCCCTCAGACGGGTTGGGAGGCAGGTCCGCGCCCGGCGACCGGCCAACTGTGCCGGGGTCGGGGGCGTGGAACCGGAACCGGAACCAGGAGCGGCGGAGCCGGCGGCGTCCGCCGATCCGGGGCCTGTCGTGCCGCCACCCGGTCGACGTAGGCGCGCTGCTGGTTCCGGGCCCGGACGCCGCCGTCGGCGGGGACGGATCGGCCCTCCCAGATCTCGCTCATCGCCGCGTGCAGCAGTGTGAGCGCCCGGGCCCGCATCTGCGAGACCCGGGAAAGAGTGACACCCAGGTCGTCGGCGATGTCGGTCAACGACTCGTCACCGAAGAAGTTCCGGTCCACGACCTCGTCGAGGCGGTCGGGCAGCGCCTGGATCGCCTCGTGCAAGGCGCGGGCGCGCTCGCCGCGGAGGAGGGCGCGCTCGGGGGAGTCGCCGGTGTCGGGCAGGTCCAGGGAGTTGCCGTCGTTGCCGGGATCAGCGTCGATGCTGACCATCACCGCCCGGTGCAGATCGACCTGCAGCGAGTCCAGCTGCGACCGTCCCACGCCGAGGCTGACGGCGAGCTCCTGCTTGGTGGGGGGGCGCCCCAGGGAGATGGTGAGGGCGTCGGTCGCGGCGTCCGTGCGTCGGGCGGCGGCCCGGACCGAGCGGCTGGCCCAGTCCCCGGAGCGCAGCTCGTCGAGCACGGCGCCCTGCAGGCGGGGGATGGCATAGGTCGCGAAGGTGGCGCCGGCGCCGGGGTCGAAACGACGGGCCACCTCGACCAAGGCCACGTGTGCACAGGAGAGCAGGTCGTCGCGGCTCACGTGACTCGGCAAGGAGATCCGGGAGGCCACCGCGTTGACCGCGAACTGGGCAAGGGGCAGGTGAGTGGTCACCAGCGCGTCGACGTCGGGCTGGAGGCGCTCGCTCGCCGGTGGGCTGACTGTGGTCACGCTGTCCTTCTCGGCGGACCCGAGCGCGCATCGGACCGGCATCGGGGACTTTCGTCCCCGGCTTGAGCGATATCGGTGGACTCCGCTGAACTCGGCTTGATCCGCTTCCGGCGCATGCCGATGGGACTGGCAACGAGCACTCGTCGACCGGCGGGTGCCTGCAGTCACCACACGACGAGGGAGGGGCGGCCGCCATGGACCACCAGCACCTGTCGACGTTGCTCTGGCGTGAGCAGGAGCTGCTCGACCTGCTCCTGTTCAAGGCCGAGGAGAAGCAGTACCTGATCCTCACCGGGAAGACCCGGTGGCTGGCCCGGATCGCGCACGAGATCGAGGTCGTCCTGGACCAGCTGCGCACCCTGGAGGTCGAGCGCGCGGCGGCCACCGAGCAGATCGCCGGCCGGTTGGGTCTGACGGCGAACCCGTCGCTGCGTCAGCTCGCCGAGGTCGCACCGGTGCCGTGGAGTGACCTCTACGTCAAGCACCACGAGAACCTGCTCACGCTCGTCACCGAGCTGCGCACCCTCTCCGACGCCAACAAGGGTCTGATCGAGGGCGGCCTGGCCGCCATCGGCGACGCACTGCTGTCGACCCGGGGCACCGCCGCGGGCACGTACACCAACCATGGGCGGGCGGCGGGCAACGCCTACCGCGCCGTGACGCTGGACGGTGCCCTGTGAGCGAGCTCGCGAGCTCACCGATCAGCACAGCAGCTCGGCGAACGCCGGCGACGAGCGCCAGCGAGGAGTCCAAGTGAGCACCTTCTCCGGTCTGAACACCGCGGTGACCGCGCTCTGGGCGCAGCAGCGCGGGATGGACGTCACCGGCCAGAACATCGCCAACGTCAACACCGCCGGGTACTCCCGGCAGCGGGCCGACCTGCAGTCGGTCGCCGGCAGTACCGTCCCGGCCGTCTTCTCGGTGGGCAACGGCATCGGCCAGGGCGTCAGCGCCGACACGATCACCCGCATCCGGGACGCCTTCCTGGAGCGCCGGGCGCAGACCGAGCACGCGGTCACCGCCAGCCTCACCGTCCAGGACACCACGTTCACCCAGATGGAGGACGCCTTCCGCGAGCCCGGCACCACGGGCATCGCACAGCAGCTGACGAAGATGTGGGCGGGCTGGAGCGACGTGATGAACAACCCGACCGAGCTCGGTGCCCGCAGCCAGGTCCTGCAGTCCACCCGCACGCTCGTGGACGGACTGCACACCGCGAGCGCCACGCTGGACCAGCAGTGGGAGCAGAACCACGCCAGCCTCGAGTCGCTGGCCGCGGACGTGAATGCGACGGCGGCCTCCATCGCCGACCTGAACGTGGCGATCGCGCGGGCGTCGAACGCCGGCATGCCGAGCAACGAGCTGGCCGACAAGCGGGACACGCTGGTCCTCAAGCTGTCCGACCAGGTCGGCGCCACGGCCGCGGTGGGCGAGGACGGCAGCATGACCGTCACCGTGGGCGGGTCCACGCTGGTCAGCGGCTCCAGCGTGCTGGCGCTGCGACTGGCCGGCAGCACCGACCCCGCCGACGCGGCCACCGACCCGCCCCGCCTGGTCACCGCCCCCGGTGGCACGACCGTCCGCCCCGGCGGGACGGCGGACGGCCAGCTCGCCTCGATGACCCGGATCATTCCGAAGTACCGGACGCAGCTGGACGGGATCGCCCAGCAGCTCGCCGACCAGTTCAACGCGGTCCACACCAGCGGGTACGACCTGAAGGGGAACCCCGGCAAGCCGCTGTTCGACGACGGGGCAGGGGGCCTCACCGGGATCACCGCGGCCACCCTCGACCTGGCGATCAGCAGCACCGACGAGCTCGCCGCCGCGAGCCTGTCCCCGGCCACGGCCGGAGCCGTCTCGGGCGAAAACGGCAATGCCGACCGGATCTACCAGCTGCGGTTGGCATCGGCCGGAGCCGACGCCAACTACCGGAAGCTGATCGTGACGCTGGGCGTCGAGGCGTCGACCACCACGAACGACCTCGCCACACAGAGCGTGATCGCTACTCAGGTGGACGCCTCCCGCGAGTCGGTCGCCGGCGTCAACCTCGATGAGGAGATGACCAACATGCTTCAGTTCCAGCACGGCTACCAGGCGGCCGGCCGGCTGATCACCGCCATAGACGAGATGCTCGACGTGCTGATCAACCGCACCGGGCTCGTGGGGCGCTGACCCTGATGCGGATCACCCAGCGTGCGATCACGACGACCAGCCTGCAGGGGCTCAACAGCAACCTGGCGGCGGTCAACAAGATCCAGCAGCAGCTGACGTCGGGGACGACGATCAGCCGGCCCTCGGACTCGCCGACCGGCACCAACACCTCGCTGCTCACCCGCAGGGACATGGCCGGTGTCGACCAGCAGGCCCGCAACATCACCGACGGCGTCACCGTCCTGAACTCGACCGACTCGACGCTGCAGGACATGCTCGACCAGGTCCTGGTGGTCCGGAACCTGACCCTCCAGGCCCTGAACCAGGGCACGATGTCCGCCGAGTCCCAGCAGGCGATCGCGGCCCAGGTCTCCGGGCTGCGGGAGAGCCTGCTGGGCGCGGCCAACACCGTCGTGCAGGGGCGGCCGCTGTTCGGCGGTGTAACCACCGGCAGGGCGGCCTATGCCTCCGACGGCACGTACACCGGCCTCGGCGGCTCGGGGGGGATCCCCGTGGTGCCGGTGAACCGGCGGATCTCCGACGTCGAGAGCGTCCGGGTGGACATCACCGGCGCGGAGGCCTTCGGCGACCCGGTCGCCGGCAAGGACCTGTTCGCCGTCGTCGCCAACATCGTCGCCAACGTCGGGGACGTCGCGGCGCTCAGGAGCGACCTGGCCGACCTGGACGTAGTGCGGGGCAAGATGCTCACCGCCACTGCGGACATCGGCACCCGGCAGGCCCGCTTCGACACCGCCAAGGAGGTCAACACCAACCGGTCGCTGATCTTGCAGGCGCAGCTGTCGGCCAACGAGGACGTCGACATGCCACGGACGATCATGGAGCTGCAGATGCAGCAGACCGGTTACCAGGCCGCTCTGCAGGCGACCGCACAGGTAATCCAGCCGACCCTGCTGGACTTCTTGCGCTGATCCGACCGACAGTCCCCGACCCGTTCGGCGGTCGGCCTGCCGAGAACTGAACAGGGCGTCGGACCACTGCGGTGGCCCGGCACCCCTCGTCCGCCGATGATCGGGGGACGGCCACGGAGGCCACACACCCATGGAGGGGTCAACTCATGCTCACACTCACCCGCAGCGTCGGCGAAAGCATCCGGATCGGCGAGGACATCGAGGTCTACGTCGTCGAGGTCCGCGGCGGCACGGTCCGGCTGGGCTTCAAGGCGCCGCGCGAGGTCACCATCCACCGCGAAGAGGTCTACAAGCAGATCGCCGAGGCGAATGCCCTGGCCGCCGAGGTGGCTGCGGATGCCATGGCTGCGCTTGCGGCCTTTGCACCTGGGACGGATCGGTCCGCGTAGATTAACTTGCCAACATGGACGCTAGTTCGCCCCAACTATTGCTTTTCCCGCCTGCCCCACTAGTAACAGGACGGCGAGTCTCGCCGTTGGTTCATCGTTCCGTGCGCAAGTCTTCCCCCACAGCACGACACAGGGGGCAACGTTCATGGAACTCAGCGCAACCACTCGTCCGGCCCACGCCGGCAGCCAGTTCGCCGGTGCGGGCACGGCGGACCTCGGCCTCGAGCCGGGCATCGACCTGAGCACCCTCGGTGCCGACCTCGGCATCCACCCGGGTGCCGGGGTCGAGACCGACGGCGAGCCGGAGTTCACCGACTCGGTCGTGGTCCACGTGCAGCTGCGCCCCCGCCGGCCCGCGGTGCGCAAGTGCCTGGCCGCGCTCGTCGCGCTGGCCGCCGAGCACCCGTTGGTCGCCTTCGAGCTGACCGGGCTGAGCAAGGACGACCGCGTCGCCCGCGTCACCGTCGGCATCGACCTGGGCGCGCGGGCCGAGGTCGCCAAGTTCTCCGCGTCGGCCCAGGCCGCATACCTTTTCGTCGACGGCCTGTTCACCTCGCTGTACGACTACATGCCGGTCTACGTCGCCGAGCCCAGCGATGCCGAGCGCAGCGCCACCGTCGGCGTCCTCGACGCGGTCGCCGCGCCGCGCCCCTTCATCCCGGCCCCCCGCCGCAGCGAGTCCGCCCCCGCGACCGGCTCCCCGGCGCAGGACGCCCGCCGCGCGGTGCCCGTCCACGCCTGAGGCGTTCCGCGCCCCCGCCGGCGCGCAGGCCGGCCCGCATTTCTCTCTTCCCCACCACGCCCACCTTGACTTCCCCTCAGGAGGACCGGTGTCCCACCCCGCTCTGCCCACTACCGCCCTGCCCACGACGGCGATCGACGACCGTCCGCGCACCCGCGAGCCCCTCGTCTTCGGGGGCATCAGTGAGGCCGAGGGCTGGGCGCTGGCGCCGATCACCCCGCGCGACCGGGTGCACTTCCGAGCCGACCGCGAGCTGCCGCTGGCCACCTTCCGGGCCACGCTGCCGGCCGGCGTCATTGTCACCTACGACGAGGGCGAGGGCCTGTACCGGGTCGACGGCGCATGCGGGGAGGGCGACTCCATGGCGACCCTCATCCGGGCCTGGTGCGCCGAGCACGGCTACGCCACGGTCGGCCTGCGCGCCGAGGCCGACGTGCGCCGGCGGGCTCCGCGGGACCTGCCGTCGGACTTCCTCGCCGACCTGTGCCGGCACTACTGCCGGATCAGCCTCAAGCGGCTGCAGCGGAACATGAGCACCATCCGGCTGCACCTGCCCGACAACGACGACGTCGACCAGCAGGTCGCCGAATGGGTGCTGAAGGCCGTCGGACAGTACGACGAGGGCAAGGGCGTCCCTTTCGGGGCCTTCCTGGCCACCCAGCTGTCCAAGTGGGTGCACGACCTGGGCCGCAACGCCTACGGCCGCACCGCTGCGGACACCGAGAACAAGCAGCAGAAGGCGATCGCCGCCTTCACCGCGGAGCACCAGCGCCGGCCGAGCGAGAAGGAGCTGGCCGCCTACATGGGGCAGAGTGTCGCCACCCTGCGCCGCAACTCCCAGACGGTGGCCACCCTCAACGGTCTGCGCAACCTGCACTCCCTGGACGGCGGCCCGGACTCGGTCGAGTACGTGCTGCCCGACAGCGCCGAGGTGCCCGACGAGCTCATGGGCGAGGCGGAGCAGACGCTGCTGTCGCACGCGCTCACCGCTGCCTGCGCTCCCGACCCGACCGCCCGGCGTGACCAGCGCGCCGCCCAGCCGAACGTGCTGGGTTGGGCGACCTGGTACCTCACCACCTGGGGCGGCAAGACCAAGACCCAGCTCTCCAACGAGCTGGTCACCTCGGTGCGCAACATGAACGTGCACGCCGACCGGGCAGAGCGCGCCCTCAAGGAGCGGCTCACCGAGTTGGCCGGCTGACCTGCGGCCGCTCCGGCCATCCGCCGTCCCCGCTGTGGGCCGGTCGACCTCCGGGTGGACCGGCCCATCGACGTTCGGGGGCGGGTGGCCTGGGGTGGAAACGTCCGGCCGGGGGTCCGATGGACCGCGGAGCTGCCGATGTATGTGTCGTGACGGTCCCTGCCTGCAACGGTCGCCCCGCGGTGGCCGGGGAGGGGTGGTCGTGAGCGCCCCGCTGGAGGACCCGACCCAGGCTGTCCTCGTCCCGCACTGGCTCGCCGCCGTGGACCGGGCCGACGTGCAGCGGGCCGTGCAGGCTGCCCTGGACGCCCCGGGGCTGCACCCCGTGGTCGCCATCCACCTCGGCGACGTGCTCACCGAACTGCACGTCGCGGCCGCCCGCGAGCTGGTCTGGCCCGCCCCGATCCTGCGGGTGCGTCAGGCCACCGGCTGGGGCACCGACGTCGTTCCGGTCCGGCTGTCCGCAGCCGAGCTGGCCGGTGTGCTGTCCCTGGCGGAGTTGTCCCCGGTCGCGCGAGCGGCGCTGACCGGGAGGCGGAGCGCCTGATGGAGCAGCCGTTCGGCGCCCCGGCGGGGCTGCTGCACCGCCTGACCCGCGCCCAGGTGCGCACCGGTGACCTCATCGCCGCCGTCGAGGACGTGCGCGCGACGCTGGACGCCCCCGGGCTCGAGCTGGCCGTCGTTGACGGCCCGGTCCTGGTCGTCGAGGAGGGCGGGCGCCGGACCCGGGTGCCGTTGGTCGAGCTGGCCGGGGAGATGAGCCGCGCGCGCGTGCTGCCCACGCCGGAGGGGGTGACCGCGGCCCTGCGCTCGTGGCTCGCCCGCCGTCCGGTGCCCGACGTGGTGGCGAGGAAGGCCGGGATCGCCGTCCTCGACTGGGCCGACACCCGGCAGTCCGTGCTGGGCTGGCGCGTCGTCGTGGCCCGGGAGGGCACGATCGTGACCTGGCGTCCCTCCCGGACGGCGACCCTCCCGGCGGTCCACCAGGTCCGGTCGGCGGCCCTGGGCCGAGCCTCCGTGCTGCCCGGGGAGCTGCACCTGGCGGGGCCCGTGGCCCTGTGGTCGCACCCCGATATGCCGGGCCTGGACACCGCGCTGCTGACCCGCCCGGAGGACCTGCTGGCGGAGTCGGCGTCCGCGGGGCTGAGCCTGCCGGACGCCCACGTCGTGGTCACCCCCCGGCGGCCGGTCGCCTGCGCCGAGCCCGGCGTGGCCCGCCGGCTGGCCGCCGAGGCGACCGAGGCCAGCCGGACGATGCCCTGGCGGGACCTCGCCGACCTCGGCTGGGCCTGACCACCCCTACGCGAGGCGGGGTCAGAGCAGGGCGCCGTACTCCCAGTGCCATGCCTCGGGGTTGGAGCCGGACCGGTCGGCCCAGCCCGGGTGCAGCCAGCCGAAGCGGGCCGCGTTCGCCGTCATCCAGGCCGTCTGTGGCGTACCGAAGACGTTCACCCCACCGCACAGGTCGACGGCGAGCCCCCACCCGTGGTTGGACGTGCCGGGGACGGCGGTGATGCGCGGCTTGCGCTCGTGGGCGTCGACCTGCGCGCCCAGCGACCGGTAGGAGTCGGTGATGCACAGTGGGCTGCCGAAGGCCATCTCGTAGGCCGCCGACATCGCCGTGTACGCCGCCGCCGCGTCGCAGCGCAGCCGGTGGGAGCCCCCGGCGACCCGGCACAGCTGGTCGGCCGGGATCTGCCCGTTGGCCCAGCCGCCCCACGCCCCGCTGGTCGCCGTCAGCCCGCCGACCGGGAGCGGCGGCGCACTGCAGCTGGCCGGCAGCACACCGGCCACCGGGACGGGCGTCGGCTGGGCCGGGACCACGGTGACCCGGACGGCGGTGGTCAGGTCGGGCACCTCGCGCACGCCCACCTGGTAGTTGTCCGCGGACGCCGACAGCACCCGGTTGCCGCCCAGGAACAGTCCGACGTCGTCCAGCCCGCTCATCGGGTCGGTGGTGAAGACCAGGTCCCCGACCTGCAGGTCGGCGCTGGGCACTGGGGTGCCCTGTGCCCACTGACCGGCCAGGTCCGCGGGCAGGCCGAAGCCGGCGCTGGTCCACGCGGTCGCGGTGAGACCGCCGCAGTCGTAGCCGTCGGGTCCGCTCCGGCCGGCCAGGTAGGGCTTGCCGAGCTGGGAGAAGCCCGCGCTGACCGCGGCGACGGTCTCCGCCGACACCACGGCGACGGTGCGCCCGCCGGCGTAGGTGACGGCGACGCCGGGCACCGTGGTGCCGGCGGCGTCCCGGAGCGGGGCCAGGCCGTCGGGCAGGTGCGCGGGGTCGGTCAGCTCGGCGGCCGGCGGCGGGGTCACCCCGGATGTGGCCAGGTCCCCGAGGTAGGTCTGCCAGTCGTGGAGGGCGGTGGCATTGCGGGTCTGCTGGGCGGCCGAGGTGGGTGTCGTGCCGAGCGCGGCCCAGCCGGCAGTCACCGCTGGGCCGAGCTGCCCCACCAGCTCCCGGACGTCGGCGAGCACGCCGGCGGCCCGGGCACGGGCAGCGTCAGCGGCGTCCTGCGCAGCGGCGGCCCGGTCGATGGACTGGGCGGCGTGGAGGGCGGACAACGCCGCCCGGCCGACCGCGCGATCCTGCCGGGTGCTGAGCTGCTCGGCCAGGTCCTGCGCGTGCAGGACGTCGGGGGTGGCAGCGGCGTGGTCCAGCGACAGCGCGCTCAGCGGGTAGCGCTGTGTGGTGGTGCGCTGATAGGCCGCCTGGGCGTACCCGCCGACCTCGGCCCGGTCGACCGCGTTCTCCGCACTGGCGGCGGCGGCGTCGTCCCGGTTCTGTTGCGCCTGGGCGTCGTGGCGGGCGGCGGCGGCGAGGTCCGCACGGTAGCGGGTGGTCAGGTCGGAGATCGTCGTCGCGGCCGCCTGCGGGCTGGACGTCAGGCCCGCGGGGAGCACCTGGCCGGCCTCTGTGGGCGGCTGGGGGAGCGCGGCCAGCACCGTCGCCAGCACCATCGTCGCGCCGGCTACGACGGCCAGCCGGATGAGCCACGACGCACCGGTGCGCGGCGTGCGGGCGCGGGGAGCGGGGTGGCGGCGGCGGGCGGGCGGCCGGCTGCGCGAACCGGAGGGAACGCGGCGGACGGGGGCGCCGGTGCGGGGAGTGCCGGCGCGTGGGGTGCCGGTCCGGGCGGCGGCGGTGCGTGGGGCGCCGGTGCGGGGCGCCCCGCTGCGGGTCGACGGGGTAGCGGTGCGGCCGGCCGGGGTCTGCGCACGGAGGCGCGGAGCAGCGCTCTCCGTGCGCGGTGCAGCCATGGCCCGTGTCCCCGTCGACTCGTCCGATCCCGGCCCGCCCGGCCGGTCGGCAGGCGGGGTACCGGTCTCTCATCGACGCGTCCGGAGGGCAGGAGGAGAGGCGGCCACCGGGTCGGGGGGTGAGGTTCACCCCGGAGGGTGAGAGGGGGAGATAGCACGAGGCCCC
Source organism: Modestobacter sp. DSM 44400 (assembly GCF_900107175.1). Classification (GTDB taxonomy): domain Bacteria; phylum Actinomycetota; class Actinomycetes; order Mycobacteriales; family Geodermatophilaceae; genus Modestobacter. The sequence goes on from NZ_FNOZ01000008.1 coordinate 107,407, forward strand.
GCCGTCCGGATGGACGACGGGGCCTGGTGACGTGCTGGAGCGGCCCCCTTCCAGGGGCCCGCGCTGAGCTTGCGAAGCGTGGGGAGGAAGGGGGTCCTCTAACGGTCGCCGATCCCCACGAAGGAACGCTCGGCTTCGCCGGTGTAGACCTGCCGCGGCCGACCGATCTTGGTGGTCGGGTCCTCGATCATCTCCCGCCACTGGGCGATCCAGCCGGGCAGTCGGCCGAGGGCGAACAGGACGGTGAACATCTTGGTCGGGAAGCCCATCGCCCGGTAGATGAGGCCGGTGTAGAAGTCGACGTTCGGATAGAGCTTGCGCGCGGTGAAGTAGTCGTCGGAGAGGGCGACTTCCTCCAGCTGGCGGGCCAGGTCGAGGAGCTCGTTGTTGCCGCCCAACTTGTCCAGCACGGTGTCGGCCGTCGACTTCACGATCTGCGCGCGCGGGTCGTAGTTCTTGTAGACCCGGTGCCCGAAGCCCATGAGCTTGACGCCGGGTTCCTTGTCCTTGACCCGGGCGACGAAGTGGCCGATGTCGCCACCATCGGCCCGGATCGTCTCGAGCATCTCCAGCACCGACTGGTTGGCCCCGCCGTGCAGCGGGCCGAACAGGGCGTTGATGCCCGCTGAAACCGAGGCGAACATGTTCGCCTGCGAAGAGCCGACCAGCCGAACGGTGGAGGTCGAGCAGTTCTGCTCGTGGTCGGCGTGCAGGACGAACAGCATGTCCAGCGCCCTGACCAGTTCCGGGTCGGCCTCGTAGGGCTCGGAGGGCGTCCCGAAGGTCATCCGGAGGAAGTTCTCCACCAGGCCCAGGGAGTTGTCGGGGTAAAGGAACGGCTGGCCGACCGACTTCTTGTACGCGTAGGCCGCGATGGTCGGCAGCTTCGCCAGCAGTCGCAGCGTGGAGATCTCCACGTGCCGGGCGTCGAAGGGGTCCAGCGAGTCCTGGTAGAAGGTCGACAGGGCGCTGACCGCCGAGGAGAGCACCGGCATCGGGTGCGCATCGCGGGGAAAGCCCTTGAAGAACTGCTTGAGGTCCTCGTGCAGCAGGGTGTGGTGCCGCAGCCGCTCGTCGAACTCGGCCAGCTGGTCGGCGGTGGGCAGCTCGCCGTAGATCAGCAGGTAGGAGACCTCGATGAAGCTGGCCTTCCCGGCGAGCTGGTCGATCGGGTAGCCGCGGTAGCGCAGGATCCCGGCGTCACCGTCGATGTAGGTGATCGCCGAGGTGCAGGCCGCGGTGTTCACGAACCCGATGTCCAGCGCCACCTGCCCGGTCGTCGCCAGCAGCTTGCCGGTGTCGATGCCCGCGGCGCCCTCGGTGGCCGGGACCACCGTCAGGGGTAGTTCGCCGCCCGGCCAGCGCAGGGCTACGTCTGGGGTGCTCGCTGTCTCGCTCATCACTCGGGACGCTACTCAGTTCTCCGCCATCCGCGACACGGCCCCGCCGTCCGGCCCCGTCCAGCCCGTCCTACGGCCCCCTGCAGGGTCCCGCCGCGAGCTTGCGAGTGGTGGGGGGCAGGGGGTCCTTTTCAGGGATGGGTCATGGAGAGGACGTCCAGGGCGCCGTCCAGCTGCTGCTCGGTGAGCTTGCCCGCCTGGACGTAGCCCCGCTCCACCACGACCTGGCGAATCGTCTTCTGCTCTGCCAGGGACTGCTTTGCCACCTTGGCAGCCTCCTCATAGCCGATGTACTTGTTCAGCGGCGTCACGATCGAGGGGGAGGACTCGGCCAGCTCACGGCAGCGCTCGACGTTGGCGGTGATCCCGTCCACGCAGCGGTCGGCCAGCAGCCGGCTGACGTTGGCCAGCAGGCGGATGGACTCCAGCACGTTGCGGGCCATCAGCGGCAGCGTCACGTTCAGCTCGAAGGAGCCGGTCGTACCGGCGAAGGTCACCGCGGCGTCGTTGCCGATCACCTGGGCAGCGACCTGGATGGTCGCCTCGGGGATGACCGGGTTCACCTTGCCCGGCATGATCGAGCTGCCCGGCTGCAGGTCGGGCAGGGCGATCTCGCCGAGACCGGTGCGCGGGCCCGAGCCCATCCAGCGCAGGTCGTTGGCGATTTTCACGAGGCCGACGGCGATGGTCTTCAGCTGACCCGAGCCCTCCACAAGGGCGTCCCGGGAGCTCTGCGCCTCGAAGTGGTCGCGGGCCTCGGACAGCGGCAGGTCCAGGTCGGCGGCCAGCTTCTCGATGATGGCGGCGGCGAAGCCGGGCGGGGTGTTGATGCCGGTGCCGACCGCAGTGCCGCCCAGCGGGAGTTCCCCGATGCGGGGGAGGGAAGCCTGCAGCCGTTCGACGCCGTAGCGCATGGCCGCGGCGTAGCCGCCGAACTCCTGCCCGAGGGTCACCGGGGTGGCGTCCATCAAGTGGGTGCGGCCGCTCTTGACCACGTCGGCGAACTCCTCCGCCTTGCGCGACAGCGAGGCGGCCAGGTGCTCCAGGGCCGGGATCAGCTCACGGACGATCGCCCGGGTCGCGGCGACGTGGATCGCCGAGGGGAACACGTCGTTGGAGGACTGCGAGGCGTTGACGTGGTCGTTCGGGTGTACCGGGGAGCCCAGCGCCTCGGTGGCCAGGCTGGCGATGACCTCGTTGGTGTTCATGTTGCTCGACGTCCCCGAACCGGTCTGGAAGACGTCGATCGGAAAGTGGGCGTCCCAGTCGCCGCGGGCCACGGTCTGGGCGGTGGTGGAGACGGCGTCGGCGATCTCCTGCGGCAGGACGCCGAGGGAGGCGTTCACCGTCGCGGCCGCGCCCTTGATGGACGCCAGGGCGGCGATGAGCTCGCGCTCGATCGGGGTGCCCGAGATGGGGAAGTTCTCGACCGCGCGCTGGGTCTGGGCCCGCCACTTGGCCCACGCGGGGACCCGGACCTCTCCCATGGAGTCGTGCTCGACGCGGTACTCCGGCTCGGTGGCCACGGTGCGCTCCCGGTGTGGTGTGGTGTTCGGTGCTCGACCCAGGACCCTAGACACCGCCCGGACGGCGTCCAGCCGAGGTGTCGCGAGGCGTGCCGGGCCGCCCGCGCTAATACGTGTGGTCGGCGCCGCCGGGGCAGCCGGCGCGGTGAGCAGCGTCTTCGTCGACGTCCGTCTGGCCCAGATGCCCGGCGTGCCGGAGCGGGTCAGCACGGTCTTCGGCGACGTCCGGGTCGACCTGCGACAGCTGGCGACCTCGGCCGAGACGGTGCACCTGCAGGTGGGCACCGTCTTCGGTGACGTGGAGGTGCTGGTGGCGAGGGCATCGACGCGGAGATCGAGGGCTGGACGGTGTTCCACGATTGGAAGACCCAGCTGGCACCGGTCCCGCGGCTGGCGGGCACGCCGCGGGTCGTCGTCCGGGCGTGGACGGTCTTCGGCGACCTCCAGCTGTGCAGTCTCCCCGGGGGAGGACCCGCGTCGCTGGCGGGCGGTGCTCGACCGGTTCAACGTCCCGCGGCCGCCGCCGCGCTGACCGCCCGGCCGGGCACCGCGATGGGTCAGCCGTCGTGCCCGAAGGGGACGGCGGAGTACTGGCTAAGCTTCTGCAGGGAGTGCAGGCTCTCGATGGAGCGGATCGTGCCCGACCGCGACCGCATGACCAGCGACTGCGTGGTCGCGCCACCGGAGCGGTACTGCACCCCGCGCAGCAGCTCGCCGTCGGTGATGCCGGTGGCCACGAAGAACACGTCGCCGGAGACCAGGTCGTCGATGTCGAGCACCCGGTCCAGGTCGTGGCCGGCGTCCAGCGCCTTCTGCCGCTCTTCGTCGTTGCGCGGCCACAGCCGGCCCTGTAGGGCGCCGCCCATGCACTTGAGGGCACAGGCGGTGATGATCCCCTCGGGGGTGCCGCCGATGCCCATCAGCAGGTCGACCCCGGTGCCCTCACGGGCCGCGGCGATGGCTCCGGCCACGTCGCCGTCGGTGATGAACTTGATCCGGGCGCCGGCGTCTCGCACCTCCTGGACCAGCTGCTGGTGGCGCGGCCGGTCGAGGATGCAGACGGTGACGTCGCCGACCGAGCTCTTCTTGGCCTTGGCGACCCGGCGGATGTTCTCTGCGGTCGGTGCGGTGATGTCGATCGCGTCGGCGGCCGCGGGACCGGTGGCGATCTTGTCCATGTAGAAGACCGCCGACGGGTCGTACATGGCGCCCCGGTCGGCGACCGCCATGACCGCGATCGCGTTGGGCATGCCCTTGGCCATCAGCGTGGTGCCGTCGACGGGGTCGACGGCGACGTCGCACTCGGGGCCCTGCCCGTCGCCGACCTCCTCGCCGTTGAACAGCATCGGGGCCTCGTCCTTCTCGCCCTCCCCGATGACGACGACGCCACGCATGCTGACGGTGCCGATCAGGGCCCGCATCGCGTCGACGGCCGCGCCGTCGCCGCCGTTCTTGTCACCGCGGCCGACCCACCGCCCGGCGGCCATCGCGCCGGCCTCGGTGACCCGGACCAACTCCATCGCGAGGTTGCGGTCGGGGGCCGGCCGGTCCCCGCCGGACCAGGCGGTACCAGGCGTGGTGGTGCTGGGCAGCGGGCTCTCGGGCAGGGACACGCGAACCTCCTCGGACGACCACCGGCCGACGCTGGCCGACGGGGTGGGGGAGCTGTGCTGCGATCCTAGGGGGCATGGCAGAACCCGGCCCGCGCGGTCATCGTCCCGACGAGCAGGCCCCGCCCGTCGTCCCCCCGGCCGCCGAGGTCGGGGCCGCGCCGTCCGCGGGCTCCACGAAGCTGTCGCCGGCCGAGCTGCGGGCGCTGAAGTTCACCGCCCGCAACATGCTGTGGTCGCTGCTGCCGTTGACCGTGCTCGTCGTCGTCATGGTCTGGTGGACCCAGCTGCGCCAGCCCGACCAGGTGGTGCGGCCGGTCGAGATTGACGGTTCGGTGTTCCTGGCCTCGCAGCGGGCGGCCTATCCACTGCTGATCCCACAGGGGTTGTCTGACGGGTGGCAGCCGACGAGCGTGCGCACCGATGCCGGCGCGGCCGCCGACCCCGGCGATCCGGTGACCCTGCAGATCGGCTGGTACACCCCTGACGGCGAGTACGCCGGCTACGTGGTCAGTGACGACGCCGAGGTCGACGCGCTCACCGACGTGCTGGGCGACGCGACCGCCGACGGCACAGCGCAGGTGGACGGCGTCCCGTGGCAGCGGCTGACCACGGGGCGCGGTGAGACCGCGCTGACCCGCACCGAGGGGACGGTGACGCTGCTGGTCACCGGCTCGGCGGTTGAGGAGGAGTTGGAGGAGCTGGCGGGTGCCGTCAGCCCCTACCGCGCCTCCTGAGGAAGGACCCCCCTGCCCCCCACCGCTCGCAGGCTCGCGGCGGGCCCCTGCAGGAGGGCCGCTGGCGTCAGTCGGTGGGCTGGGCGGCGGCCAGGCGCTCGCGGGCCCGGTCCAGCCAGTGCCGGCACAGCTCGGCGAGCTCCTCGCCGCGCTCCCACAGCGACAGCGACTCCTCGAGTGGGAGCCCGCCCGCCTCCAGCCGACGGACCACGTCGGCGAGTTCCTCGCGCGCCTGCTCGTAGGTCTGCGTCGGCTCCTGCTTCTCAGGGGTGTCGCTCACGAAGCCCATCCTCTCCGGTGGCCGTCCGGTCGACGCGGACCGGGAGCCTGCCGCCGGCGACGCGGACCTGCAGCCGCTCGTCGTCGGCGACCTCAGTCGGGTTGCGGACGAGTGAGCCGTCGGCCCGCTGCACCACCGCATAGCCACGCTGCAGGGTCGCGGCGGGAGAGAGGGCGGCCACCCGGGCCCGGGCGTGCCCGAGGTCCCGCTCGGCGGAGTCGACCCGGTGGGTGAGCGTCCGGGTGGCGCGCCCGCGCAGGGCCAGGACGTCGTCGGCCCGGCCGGCGAGCAGCCGCTGCGGCTCGGCGAGCACCGGGCGGGAGCGCACCGACTCCAGCCAGCGCTCCTGCTGCTCCAGCCGGCCGGTCACCAACGAGCGGGCGCGGGCACGTAGCCCGTCGACCAGCCGGCGCTCCTCACCGATCTCGGGCACCACCCGGTGCGCGGCGTCGGTGGGGGTGGCCGCGCGGACGTCGGCCACGTGGTCGACGAGCGTGGTGTCGGTCTCGTGGCCGACGGCGGTGACCACCGGCGTACGGGTGGCGGCGATCGCCCGCACCAGGCCCTCGTCGGAAAAGGGCAGCAGGTCCTCGACCGACCCGCCGCCACGGGCGATCACGATCACCTCGACCGCCGGGTCGGCGTCCAGCTGCCGTAGCCCGTCGATGACGCCGGCGGCCGCGGTCGGCCCCTGGACGGCGCAGTTGTGCATCGCGAACCGGACCGCCGGCCAGCGCCGCCGGGCAGTGACCAGAACGTCGCGCTCGGCGGCGCTGTCCCGCCCGGTGATCATCCCGACGACGGCCGGGGCGAACGGCAGCGGCCGCTTCCGGACGACGTCGAAGAGTCCCTCGGCGGCCAGCAGCTGGCGGATCCGCTCGATCCGGGCAAGCAGCTCGCCCAGCCCGACGGCGCGGATCTCGGTGGCCCGCAGGCTGAAGGAGCCGCGGGCGACGTAGTAGTCCGGGCGGGCGCGGACGATGACCCGGGCACCCTCGGTGAGCACGAGACCGGGACGGTCGGCGACGTCGCGGTGGCACGTCACCGGTACCGAGAGGTCCGCCGCAGGGTCGCGCAGGGTGAGGAAGACGGTCGCGGCGTTGCCCCGCCGGGACAACTGCGCGACCTGGCCCTCGACCCAGACCTCGCCCAGCCGGCCGATCCACTCGGCGACCTTGCGGGCGACGGTGCGCACCGGCCACGGCGACTCGGGCGAGGACGGGCTGCTCACCTTCCCGAGCCTGCCAGGTGTGCCGGCTGGACACCGCCTTGCCCCGCTGTCAGGCCGGCGACGAGGTGAGCTTGGTCAGCCGGTTCGACAACAGCGTCACGTACGACGCGCGGGCGCGGGTGGCCTGCTCGTACTCCAGCAGTGCCTGGACCGTCTCGGCGTCGAAGCTGCGCAGCCGCCCGCGCAGCGTCGGGATGCTGTAGCCGTCGTAGCCCTCGACCGGCGCGGCGCCGGCGGCCTGCGAGCCCGCGAGGTCGCTGCCGCCCTCGGGCTCATCGGTGACCGCCTCCGGCGCCTGCTCCGGCGCCCGCTCGGACTCGTCGGCGGTCGTGGTGTTCGCCCCGGTCACCCCGGGGAGGGCGTCGGCGCCGGCCACGTCCGGCTGCACGACAACGGGCTCGGCGGCGCCCAGGTCGATCACCTCGGCGGCCGCGTCGTCCAGCGCCTCGACATCCGGGGCGACGTCGCCGAGAGCCACCTCCGAGGGTGCCTCCGCGGGGCCCTGGCCCGAGGTCGTCGCCTCGGCCGCGGCCTCGGCCTCGGCCACCTCTTCGTCGGCGACGGTCGCGACAGTGTCGGCGGCCAGGTCGTCGGCCAGGTCGTCGGCGACCGTCTCCGGCAGCTCGGCGGCGAGCTCGGCGTCCACCTCGGCGGCCAGTTCGTCGACCGCCTCGGTCACGGCGTCGGCCGGTGGGTCGGCGGGCAGGTCGGCGACCTCGGCGTCGCTGAGGCCCGCACCCTCGGCCGCCAGGGTCTCGAATGCGAGGACGTCGGTGAGCGGCGCGGCGTCCGCGATGTCGTCCGCGCCGTCTGCCAGCTCCTCGAGCGCGGCGTCCAGCAGCGCGCCCTCGACCGGGGCGGCGTCGGCCAGCTCCTCGATCGCAGTCTCGACCTCCACGTCGATCACCTCGACGTCGGCCATCGCGTCCCCGAGGTCGACGATCTCGTCGCTGAGCTCGACGGTCAGGTCGTCGGCGGGGCTCTCGGCCAGGTCGACGACCCGGTCAAAGGCCGAGCTGCGCGGCGCGGGCCGGTCGCCGGGGACGGTCACCGGCGGCTCGTCCTCGTCGAAGGTGGCCATGCCGGGCTCGGACTCGCCCCACAGCCCGGTGAACACCTCGTCGCCCCGGGCGACGAGCCCGGAGTACTGCTGCTGGAGGCGCAGCGAGGTCTGCAGGGCCAGTCCGATGAGCCGCACCGGCAGGCCGGGGAGGGTCGCGGGCAGCTTGCAGGTCTCGTCCAGGACGGTGGCGACCAGTCCGGCCGCAGCACGGACGGCCTCGGGGATCTCTCGAGCCATGGACCCCAGCGTGCCGTACGGCGGCCCGACCGGCAGCCTGACGTGTGCCCTCGTCCCCCGGATCTCACTCGGCCCGCCTGCAGGGGCCCGCCGCGAGCTTGCGAGCGATGGGGGCAGGCGGGTCCTGTCTCTACCATGGGCGCATGGCTGAACCGCGCGGACGCGTCCTGCTCGCCGACCCCCGGGGGTACTGCGCCGGGGTGGACCGGGCGGTGGTCGCGGTCGAGCGTGCACTGGAGATCCACGGGGCGCCGGTGTACGTGCGCAAGCAGATCGTCCACAACAAGCACGTCGTGGCCACCCTGGAGCGCAAGGGCGCGGTGTTCGTCGAGGAGACCGACGAGGTGCCCGAGGGCGCGGTCGTCGTCTTCAGCGCCCACGGGGTGTCCCCGGCGGTGCACGAGCAGGCGCGGGAGCGGTCGCTGCGGACGATCGACGCCACCTGCCCGCTGGTGAGCAAGGTGCACATGGAGGCCAAGCGCTTCGCCAAGGACGACTACGACATCCTGCTGATCGGCCACCGCGGGCACGAGGAGGTCGAGGGCACCGCCGGCGAGGCGCCGGCCCACATCCAGCTCGTCGACGGCGCAGAGGACATCGCCAACGTCCAGGTCCGCGACCCGGAGAAGGTGGTCTGGCTCTCGCAGACCACCCTGTCGGTCGATGAGACGCTGGCGACGGTCGACTCGCTGAAGAACCGGTTCCCCGGGCTGCAGAGCCCGCCGAGTGACGACATCTGCTATGCCACCCAGAACCGGCAGCAGGCCGTCAAGCAGATGGCCGGCGAGTGTGACCTGGTCCTGGTCGTCGGGTCGACGAACTCGTCGAACTCGGTGCGGCTGGTCGAGGTGGCCCTGGAAGCCGGTGCCCGTGACTCCCACCTGGTCGACTTCGCCAGCGAGATCGACGAGGCCTGGCTGGCGGGGGTCGGCACGGTCGGGGTGACCAGCGGCGCGTCGGTGCCGGAGATCCTGGTCTCGGAGGTGCTGGACTGGCTGGCCGAGCGCGGCTACCCGGACGTGGAGACCGTCAAGGCCGCCGAGGAGCGCCTGGTGTTCGCGCTTCCGCACGAGCTCAAGCCCCGCCGCAGCGCGCTCGCCGTCGAGCCGGGCTGACCGCCGCCCGAGCGCGCGGCATGCGAAACATTCCGCGCCTGCTCGGGCGGAACGGAGGAACGCTCGGCGTAGCCGAGTCGTCGCAGTCCGGGCTCGGCGTAGCCGAGTCGTCGCAGTCCTGGTGCGTCAGCGGCGGGCCACGAGCCGTCCGACGGCGACGACCAGCGCCGCGCCGACGCCCAGACCCATGGCCGGGAAGCCGCGGATCAGCAGCGTGGCCAGCGTGGTCAGACTGAGGGTGGCCGAGGGGGCCAGCACGATGTTGACCAGCGCGACGCCGACGAAAACCAGCGGCGGGGCGACGACCACGCTCAGCAGGTCGCGACGGCGCACCAGCAGCGCGGCGGCCACGGAGGACGCGAACAGGGCGAGCAGTGTGATGGTGCCCAGCCCGACGCCGATGTAGGAGTCGGCGGCCGCGGCGAGCAGCGTCACCGCGAACATGCCGAACACTGCGATCGCTCCGCGGGTGCGGGGGCCGGGGACGGGGACTTCCCGGCGCGCCGGGGGGCGGGCCGAGGGACGGTCGTCGCGCTGGCCGGCCGCGGCCGACTGCGGACGGCGTGCGCCCGGAGCCCGCTCGGGACCCCGGACGGCGTCCGGGCCAGCCGGCATGCGGGGCGGTGTGGGACGGGCGGCCGGTCGGGCCTGGCCGGCCCGGTCCGTCGCCCGGCCGCGCGGCGCACTGCCGCCGGACCGTGGGGACGGGTAACCGCGCCCGGAAGCCGAACCGGCATCGCTGCGCTCTGCGCGCACGGCGTCCTCCCGCCTCGCCTCGACAGCACTGCTCGGAGCGATGGTGCACCTCCTGGTGGCTGGTGGGGAGCGTGAGCGCACCACCGATCGCGCCACGGTAACGGCCAGCGCTGGCAGGTAGCTGCAGGTTGCCGGGAGTGGCGAGCCACTTCTGCTGCGCGAACCGCGCAGCCGGGACGCGTGGGACTGAGGACGTCCAGTGAGGGAAGTGCGCCCGGCGGGCGGCCGTCCCGGAATCGTGAGCCGGAGCTGCGCCGGGGAGGACCACCACACCCTTGCGAGCAGTCGGTCCAGGGCGGCGACGACCTCGGTCACGGTCACCTGGGCCACGGCGGTGCCGGAAAACGGCTCACCCGGTGGCGCCGTCCCGTCCGGGTGCCGCGTCGTCGGCTCCGTGGCCTCCGGCTGCGTTGGCCCCCGCACCATGGCCGCCTGCTCCGTGGACCGCGGCGCCATCGGGCACCGACCGCAGCATGCGCACCGCACCCTCCGCCGGCGCGGGCGTCGGGACCGGCGACTCTGCCACCCCGAGGTCGTCGAACCGCCGGGCGGCGACCAGCACCGAGTTCTCGTAGGAGCCGACCGTCTCGTTGTAGCGAGTCAGCGTCGAGCCCAGCGCCGCGCCGAGCCGGGTCAGGTGCCCGGACAGCGTGGTGAGCCGGGTGTGCACCGTGCGCCCCACCTCGAGCACCGCGGTGGCGTCGCGGGCGAGCCGCTCCTGCCGCCACGAGTAGGCGACGGTGCGTAGCAGTGCCAGCAGCGTGCTCGGCGTCGCGATGACCACGTCGCGGGCGAAGCCGTGCTCCAGCAGCCCCGGCTCGGCCTCCAGCGCGGTGATGAGGAAGCCGTCGGAGGGGACGAACAGCACGGTGAAGGGCGCCGCCGATCCGAACGCGGTGGGGTAGTGGCGGGCGGCGAGGGCGTCGACGTGGGTGCGCAGCTGGCGGGCGTGCTCGGCGATGCGCTGGAGCCGCACCGCCTCGTCGGTGGCCTGGACGGCCTCGATGTAGCCGGCGAAAGGGACCTTGGCGTCGACGACCACCTGCCGGCCGTCGGAGAGGGTGACCACCAGGTCAGGGCGCACCCGGGCGCCGTCGGCGGTGGTGCCACTCGGCTGCTCGACGAAGTCGCAGTGCTCGACCAGGCCGGCCACCTCGACCACCCGGCGCAGCTGGACCTCTCCCCACCGGCCCCGCACGTGCGGGGTGCGCAGCGCGGTCACCAGCGCGGCGGTCTCCTGGCGGAGCAGTGCCGAGGTCTGGCCGACGGTGCCGACCTGCTCACGCAGCTCGCCGTGGGCGGTGGCCCGGTCGCGCTCGATGCCGGCCAGCACCCGGTGCAGGTGGTCCAGTGACTCGTGCACCGGTTCCAGCGCGTCGAGCGGGGGCCGCCGGCGGCCCGACAGCGCGACGACGCCGAGGGTGACGGCGGTGGCCAGCAGCGCGCCGATGAGGAGCCCGAGCAGCAGGGAAGCGGCGTCCATGTCCGGCAGGGTGCCGGACGGGTCCGACAGTTCCGTCACGCCGTCCCGGCCCAGGCATTGGAAGCTTTGCCCCCAGTTTTCGGTCGGCGAAGTGGGAGTAAAGCTTCCAATACCTGTTCAGGCCTCGACCGAGACCGGGACGGCGGCGTGCTCGGCCTCGTGGTCGAGCAGCCACCGCTTGACCGGCGTCCCCCAGCGGAAACCGCCCAGGCCGCCGCCGGTGGCCAGCACCCGGTGGCAGGGGACGAACAGCGCCGCGGCGTTGCGCGCGCAGGCGCCGGCGGCGGCCCGTACCGCCGCCGGGCGCCCGCACCGGGCGGCGAAGGCGGTGTAGGTGTCCGGTTGGCCGGCCGGGACGGTGCGCAGCACCTCCCAGGCGTCCTCGAGGAACGGCCCGGACCGCTGCCGCACCTCGACCTGGTCGATGGCGGTGACGTCGCCGACGACGAAGGCCTCCACCGTCTCCAGGACGGGCAGGGTGTCGGCCCGCTCCACCCAGGTGGGCCGGAGCTGGCGGTGGATCACCGGCAGCAGTTCGTCGACCTCGGCGGTCCAGCCGCTGGCGAGCACCACGTCCCTCCCCTCGGAGGTGGTCACGACGACGGTGAACGGGCCGGGCGGGGTGGGGACGGTGGCGTAACGGGCCGGCGGGTGGTTCATGGTGCGCTCCGATCGGAGGACGGGCGGCGGGTGAACAGGTCGGGGACGGCCAGCGCCCACAGGTGCATCACGGCGTAGGAGCGCCACGGCCGCCAGCGGGTCGCGGCGTCTACGTCCGAGCTGCCCAGGGTCCTCAGACTGCGGCGCAGCGCAAGGTCCCCGGGCAGCCAGACGTCGGGATCGGCGAGTCCGCGCAGCCCGACCAGCGCCGCGGTCCACGGCCCGATGCCGGGCACCGCGAGGAGGGCGCGGGTGGCCGCCTCCCGGTCGGCGCCGGGGCCGAGGTCCACCGAGCCGTCTGCCAGCGCCGCGGCCAGGGCGTGCACGGTCCGCCGCCGGGAACCGGTCAGGCCGACGGCGGTGAGGTCGGCGTCGGCCAGCGCGGCCGGCCGGGGAAAGGCGTGCGTCAGGCTGCCGATCGGCTCGGGCAGCGGCTGCCCGGCGGCGGTGACCAGCCGGGCGGTCAGGGTGCGGGCACCGGCGACCGAGACCTGCTGCCCGAGTACCGCGCGGACGGCCAGCTCCGGGGCGTCGGGGGAGGTCGGCACCCGCCGTCCGGGGGCGCCGGCGACCAGTGCGGACAGCGCCGGGTCGGCGCCGAGCACCTCGTCGACGGCGGTCGGGTCGGCGTCCAGGTCGAGCAGCCGGCGGCACCGTGCGACCGCCGTTCCGAGGTCGCGCAGCTCGGGAAGCTGCAGGCGGGCGGTGACCGCGCTGCCGGCGCCGGCGGAGAGCCGGACGACGGCCGGTCCGTGCGGCAGGTCGAGCACCCGGGAGAACGTCGTCCCGTCCCACTCCTCCAGACCCGGGGTGGCGTGCGCGCCGAGGAAGAGGAGCACCTCGTCGGCGGCGAACGGGGCGCGGGCGGCCAGCCGCAGGGTCAGCCAGCCGGGGCTGCCGCCGTCCGGGCGGAGGGACGTCGGCCGCAACGCCGACGGCGTGGTGGCGAAGACCGCCTGCACGGTCTCGTTGAACTGCCGGATGCTGGCGAAGCCGGCGGCGAAGGCGATCTCGGCCATCGACAGCCGGGTGGTCTCGATGAGCAGCCGCGCGGTCTGCGCGCGCTGCGCCCGGGCCAGCGCCAGGGCGCCGACGCCGAGCTCGGCAACGAGCAGCCGGTGCAGCTGGCGCTCGGAGTACCCCAGCCGCGCGGCCAGTCCGGGGACACCGGTGCGCTCCACCTCACCGTCGGCGATGAGCCGCATGGCGCGGGCGACGGCGTCGGCGCGCACGTCCCACTCCGGTGATCCGGGGACGGCGTCGGGGCGGCAGCGGCGGCAGGCGCGGAACCCGGCGGCCTGGGCGCCGGCCGCGGTGGGAAAGAAGGTGATGTTGTGCGCCAGCGGCGTGCGAGCCGGGCAGGAGGGGCGGCAGTAGATGCCGGTGGTGTGCACGCCGGTGAAGAACCAGCCGTCGAAGCGCGCGTCGCGGCTGGCGACCGCCCGGTACCGGCGCTCGACGTCCACGATGTCCGGCATGCACCCAGGATGACAGCACCCGGAGTGACCGACTGGCGGTTTTCGGACGTCGCCGTGCGGTGCCCCGTCCACCGATCGGTGGACGGCGGACCCACGGTTCGATGGTTCCGCCGCCGATGCCGCCCGGACAGGCTCGTCTCATGACGACGACAGAGGTGGTGCCCCGGCCGGCGACGGCGGCCGGCGCAGACGGGCCGGCCGTGCGGGTGCGCGGACTGGAAAAGCGGTACGGGGGCCGGGCCGTGCTCGAGGGCCTGGACCTCGAGGTGCGGCGCGGGGAGGTGTTCGCGCTGCTCGGCCCCAACGGGGCCGGCAAGACCACCACCATCGAGGTGCTGGAGGGCGTCCGCCGCCGCGACGGCGGGGCGGTCACCGTGCTGGGTGAGGACCCGGCCCGGGCCGGTCGTGCGTGGCGGGCCCGGATCGGGGTGGTGAGCCAGGGAGAGCCGGCCGGTCAGGCGCTGAGCGTCCGGGAGACCCTGGACCACTTCGCCGCCTACACCGCGACCCCGCGCAGCACCGCCGATCTGTTGGACGCCGTGGGGCTGACCGATCAGGCCGGCACCCGGGTCGGCCGGCTCTCCGGTGGCCAGCAGCGCAGGCTCGCCGTGGCCCTCGGCGTGCAGGGCCGCCCGGACCTGGTGTTCCTCGACGAGCCGACGACCGGCATGGACCCGGTCGCCCGTCGGCAGTTCTGGGAGCTGGTCCGGAACCTGCGCGCCGGAGGCACCACGGTGCTGCTCACCACCCACTACCTGGACGAGGCCGCGGAGCTCGCCGACCGGGTCGGCGTGGTCTCCGGCGGCCGGCTGGTCGAGGTCGGCGCACCGGATGAGCTCGGTGCCGCGCTGCGCAGGGTCGCCACGGTCAGCTGGACCGAGGCCGGCGCCCGCCGCCAGGTGCGCACCGATGCGCCGGCCGCGGTGCTCCGCGACCTGCTCGCCGTCGCGCCCTCCGAGGTCCCCGGCCTCACCGTCACCAGCCCCGGCCTGGAGGACGTTTACCTCCAGCTCGTCGGCGCCGTCCCCACCACCGCAGGAGGAACCCGATGACCGCCGTCCTGACCACCCGCCCGGGTCCGCCGTCCGCGGCCCGCATCGCGCTGGCCCGCACCCGGCTGGAGCTGCGCCTGTTCGCCCGGGAACGGCAGCAGGTGGTGTTCGCCTTTGCCTATCCGCTGGTGATGATGGTGATCTTCGGGTCGCTGCTGGGCGGCGACGAGACACCGGGCGGCTTCTCCTTTCCGCGGTACTTCCTGGCCGGCATCGCCGCCACCGGCATCATGCTGGTCAGCTTCCAGGCGGTCGCGACGTCGATCGCCGCTGAGCGGGAGACCGGGCAGCTGGAGCGGCTGCAGCTGCTGGGCACCCCGCCGGTGGCCTACTTCGCCGGCAAGGCCGGGCAGGTGCTGGTCACCACCGCGGTCCAGCTGGCCCTGCTGCTGCCGCTGGCCCGCTACAGCTTCGACGTGCCGATGCCGGTCGACGCCGCGCACTGGCTGACCTTCGCCTGGGTGACCGCCCTGGGAGCGCTGGCCGGCACGGTGCTGGGCATCGCCGTCTCGGGGCTGGGCGGCAGCGCCGCCTCCGTCTCGACCAGCGTGATGGGCTTCGCGATCGTGCTGCAGTTCTTCTCCGGCGTGTTCTTCGCCTTCCCCGAGCTGCCGGGCTGGATGCAGCAGGGAGCGGCGCTGTTCCCGTTGAAGTGGCTGACCCAGGGAATGCGGTCGGCGTTCCTGTCCGACGGTGCCTCCGCGTTCGAAATCGTTGGGGGATGGGAGCACGGCAGGACTGTCCTGGTGCTGGTCGGATGGGTGATCATCGGCGGCGTGGTGTGCGTGCGCACGTCCCGGTGGCGGCGGGGCGAGGGGTGACCATCGCGCCCTGGCTGCGGTCCGTCGTCGTCCCCTCGGACCGCGGGGACGACGACGAACCGCCGCTGTCCGAGCGGGGATGGCGGGTCACCGTCGGAGTCCTGCACCTGGCCTTCGTCGTCGTCGGGGCGACCGCCGTCGTGGACACGCTGGTCAGCCAGAGCGGCGGGCGCCGGATCGTGCTGCTGGCCGCCCTCGCCGTGCTGGCGGTGGTCTACGCGGTCGTCGGTGCCGGGGCGCTCGCCGGCCGGGACCACCGGCGGTCGGTGCTTTACCTGGTCGTGCTCGTGGCCGTGGTCGGCGTCCTTGCCTGGGTCTTCCCCGAACTGCTGTTCCTGATGTTCGTGGCCTTTCCGCAGGTGTGGTTCATGGTCGGCTCGGTGCGTGCGGGTCTGCTGTGGACGCTGGCTCTCGGCGCCGCGAGCACCGTCGGGCCGGTGGTGCACTGGACGCAGGGCACCGAACCCCTGTCCGGACCCGGTCAGACGCTGGTCGGGCTGGCGTTCAGCGTCGCGATGGGCATCTGGGTCACCCGGGTGCTGGACCAGAGCCGGCAGCGGGCCACGCTCATCCGTGAGCTCGAACAGACCCGCGCGGAGCTCGCCGTCGCGCACCGGGAGCAGGGCATCGTCGCCGAGCGCGAGCGGCTGGCCCGCGAGGTGCACGACACCCTGGCGCAGGGCTACACGAGCATCGTCGTCCTGGCGCAGACGGCAACCGCCCAGCTGGCGGCCGACCCGGGTGGCGCGGCCGAGCGGCTCGGGCTGATCGAAGAGGTCGCCCGGGAGAACCTGGCCGAGGCCCGCGCGATGGTGGGCGCGTTCGCCCCGGTGGGGCTGGAGTCGGCCACCCTGGTGGAGGCGTTGCAGCGGCTGGCGGAGCGGTTCGGCCGGGAGACCGGCGTTGCCACCCGGCTGGACACCACGGCGCTGGGTGAGGGGCCGCCGCTGCCCCGCAGCCAGGAGATCGTGCTGCTGCGCGGTGCGCAGGAGGCGCTGACCAACGTGCGCCGGCACGCGGCGGCGAGCGCGGTGGTGCTGCGGGTCGGCCGCGTGGGCGCGGGGGAGGCGGTGCAGCTGTCGGTGCACGTGGAGGACGACGGCGTCGGCTTCGACCCGGCGGGGACGGCGGGTGCCGGGCTGGGCGGGTTGCGCGACCGTGCGGAGCAGGTCGGTGGGGCAGTGGAGGTCGCCTCGGCGCCGGGGCAGGGAACGCGGGTGACGGTCCGGGTGCCGGCGCGATGACCCGCATCCTGGTCGTGGACGACCACCCGGTGGTGCGCGGCGGGCTGGTCGGCTGGCTGGCCGCGCAGCCGGACCTCGAGGTCGTCGGGGAGGCAGCCGACGGGCTGGCCGCGTTGGCGGCGGTGGCCGAGCACGAGCCGGACGTCGTCCTGATGGACCTGCGGATGCCGCGGATGGACGGCGTAACGGCCACTGGCCGGATCACCGCGGTCCATCCCGACGTGCGGGTACTGGTGCTGACCACCTACGACACCGACGCCGACATCGTGCGGGCGGTGGAGGCCGGCGCGGCCGGCTACCTGCTCAAGGACACCCCGCTGCCGCAGCTGGCCGACGCGGTCCGCGCCGCGGCCCGCGGCGAGACGGTGCTCGCGCCGCCGGTCGCGGCCAAGCTGGTGTCCCGGATGCGCGCGCCGGCGGTCGAGGCGCCGACGGCGCGGGAGCTGCAGGTGCTGGCCGGCGTGGCGCGCGGCCTGACCAACGCCGACATCGGGCGGGAGCTGTTCATCGGCGAGGCGACGGTGAAGACCCACCTGCTGCGGGTCTTCGCCAAGCTAGGGGTCGACGACCGCACCCGGGCGGTGCTGGTGGCGGTGGAGCGGGGGCTGCTCGCGGTGCCAGGTGGGTCGTGATGACTCCGCATCATGATCCTGATCCCAGGTGCTGTGGACGTTGACCAGCCCAGGTTGGTCAGCCCAGACTGACATCATGGCCAAGACCGTGAAGGTGCAGGACGCGAAGACTCATCTGTCCGCGCTCCTGGCCGAGGTGGAGCGTGGGGCAGAGGTGGTCATCGCCCGCGGTGACGTTCCCGTGGCAACATTGGTCCCGTACGCCGGCGCCGGGGACAGGGAGCTCGGTTTCGTCGCCTACCGGCTGCCGACTTCGTTCTTCGAGGCCCTGCCGGAGGTTGAACTCGAAGCGTGGGAGCAGTGACGCCGCGTCGGCTCTTGCTGGACACCCACGCGTTGCTGTGGATGCTCACCGAGCCGGCCCGGCTTTCGCAGTCCGTCCGCGAGCTCGTGACGACGCGTCGGACCGAGCTGTTCGCGTCGGCGGCATCGGCATGGGAAATTGCCACGAAGCGGCGGTTGGGGAAGCTGCCGCAGGCCGACCTGCTGGTGCACGGGTATGAGCAGCACCTTGCGCGGCTCGGAGTTGAGTCGCTGGACGTGACGGCTCGCCACAGTCTCCTGGCCGGGTCGTTGGACTGGCAGCATCGTGATCCCTTCGACCGGATGATCGCTGCTCAGTGCATGCTCGAGTCGCTTTCACTGGCGACGGCGGACGACGCGTTCACGACGCTGCCAGGGGTCGAGGTCCTGTGGTGAACCAACGAGGGCGCAGCCGCTCGAGGAACTCGGCCGGCCGTGACCACGAACGAAGGCCTTGGGACGCCTGGCCCGGTCCTCACAGTCAGCCGTAGCGACGTGCACCGGTTCGGCAAGCGCAACCAGGACGACATCGAGCTCATCGCCGGTCTCGGTGTGGACGGCGACGCCCACGCCGGGGCGACCGTCCAGCACCGGTCCCGGGTAGCGGTCGACCCGTCCCAGCCCAACCTGCGCCAGCTGCACCTCATTCACGCCGAGCTGTACGACGAGCTCAACGGTCGTGGCTTCGGGATTGCGCCGGGGCAGTTGGGCGAGAACGTGACCACCCGCGGCGTCGACCTGCTGGGCCTGCCGCGTGGCACTCACCTGCATCTCGGTCGGAACGCGGTGATCGAGGTGACCGGGCGGCGGAACCCGTGTCGTCAGCTCGACGACTTCCGTCCCGGCCTGATGCAGGCGGTCCTCGACCGGGACGAGAAGGGACACCTGGTCCGCAGAGCGGGGGTCATGGGGGTCGTTGTCGCCGACGGTTCCGTCCGACCTGCGGACGGCGTCCGGGTCGAGCTGCCCGGTCTGCCTCACGTGGCGCTCGCGCCGGTCTGATCAGACGACCCGGCGCTCGGCGGTGAGCTCGCTGGGTGTGTCGCCGGTGTTCACGGTCGCGCTCGGCTCGATGAGCAGCACCTCCGCGCCGTCCGGCGAGTACGGCTGGTGCGGGGTGCCCTTCGGGACGACGTGCAGCTGGCCGGGGCCGAGGGTGACGTCGCCGTCGTCCAGCCGGATGGTGAGCGAGCCGGACAGGACGAGGAAGACCTCGTCGGTCTCCGGGTGGCTGTGCCGGGTGAACTCGCCGTGGGTGCGGACCACGCGCAGGTCGTAGTCGTTGAGGAGGGCGACCGTGCGGGGCTGCCAGGGCTGGGTGATCCCGGCCAGGACGGCGGCCAGGTCGACGGGTGTGGGCATCGGGCCATCGTCGCCCGCCCGGGGTGCCGCCGCCAGCGCCGTAGGCTGTACTCCCGTGAGTCTCACCATCGGCATCGTCGGGCTGCCCAACGTCGGCAAGTCCACGCTGTTCAACGCCCTGACCAAGAACGACGTGCTGGCGGCGAACTACCCGTTCGCCACGATCGAGCCCAACGTCGGCGTGGTGGGGGTTCCCGACCCGCGGTTGGAGAAGCTCGCGGGGGTGTTCGGCTCGCAGAAGATCATCCCGGCGACGGTGTCGTTCGTGGACATCGCCGGCATCGTGCGCGGCGCCAGTGAGGGCGCCGGGCTGGGCAACAAGTTCCTGGCCAACATCCGCGAGAGCGACGCCATCTGCCAGGTCATCCGGGTGTTCACCGACCCCGACGTGGTGCACGTCGAGGGCAAGGTCGACCCGGCCGACGACATCGAGACGATCAACACCGAGCTCGTGCTGGCCGACATGCAGACGCTGGAGAAGGCGATCCCGCGGCTGGAGAAGGAGTCGCGCAAGGACAAGGATCGCAAGGTCCTGCACGATGCTGCGGTCGCCGCCCAGGCGGTGCTGAACTCCGGGACGACGCTGTTCGCCGCCGGGGTGGACCCCGAGCCGCTGCGCGAGCTGTCGCTGCTGACGACCAAGCCGTTCCTGTACGTCTTCAACGTCGACACCGACGAGCTCTCCAACACCGAGCTGCTCGATTCACTGCGGGCGATGGTCGCGCCGGCCGAGGCCATCGTGCTGGACGCGCAGACCGAGTCCGAACTGATCGAACTGCCTGCGGAGGAGGCCGCCGAGCTGTTGGCCTCCATCGGACAGGACGAGGCGGGTCTGGACCAGCTGGCCCGCGTCGGCTTCGCCACCCTCGGCCTGCAGACGTACCTGACCGCCGGCCCCAAGGAGTCGCGGGCCTGGACGATCCCGATCGGCGCCACCGCACCGCAGGCCGCCGGGATAATCCACACCGACTTCCAGCGCGGCTTCATCAAGGCCGAGATCGTGTCGTTCGACCACCTCATGGAGGCTGGGTCGATGGGCGAGGCGAAGTCCCGCGGCTGGGTGCGCATCGAGGGCAAGGAGTACGTCATGGCCGACGGCGACGTGGTGGAGTTCCGCTTCAACGTCTGATCTGCCCTAAAGTCGCAGGGCAGCGGCTTGCGGGCGACGTTCGGTCCGCAGATAGTCCGCAAGATTGTCGAGTGACGCGGCCATCAGCCCCTCGGTAGCGGCTCGGGTGCGGTCCTCCGCGTCGGGCCACAGGTGCCCGTAGGTGTTCAGGGTCGTGGTCGCCGAGGCGTGCCCGAGGGCCCGCTGCACGGTTACGACGTCGCAGCCGGAGGCGATGAGACCGGAGGCGAAGAAGTGCCGGAGGTCATGCAATCGGAGACCGGTCAGGCCAGTCGCTGACGTCGCCTTGCGCCACTGATGCCCGACGGTGTTCTGGTGCGGCGGGGTACCGGTCGGGGTGGGGAAGAGCCAGCGTTCCGGACCGCCGGTGGCCAGGTGCTGCTCCACGTGCCCGGCGAGCAGGGTGAGCAGCCGGTCGGGGACGACGATGGTGCGCTCCGAGCCGTGCTTGGGTGCCCGCAGGTCCACCGAGCCGCCGGGTCCTCGCTGGACCTGGCGGCTGACCACCAACCGGCGCCGGAGGAAGTCGACGTCGCCGACCTGCAGCGCAGCGGCCTCTCCGAGCCGGAGACCGCCGAAGGCGCAGATGGCGATGAAGGCGGCGAATCGCTCGTCGGCGGCCCCGAGCAGTGCGCCGACCTGGGGTGGCGTGGGGATGCTCATGGCGTGCTCGCGACGCCGTCGGCGGGGGAGTGTCACCCCGTCGGATGGGTCGGCCGCGATCACCCGGTCGCGGACGGCTCCGCGCAGGACGGCCCGCACGTTCTGCACCCGGGTGTGCACGGTGCCCGGCGCGAGGCCTGCTGCTGTCATCTGCTTGACCCACGACTCCACGTGCGAGCGGCGGAGCAGCCGCAGCTCCACGTCGGTGAACGTCGCTGTCCGCACCGCCAGGCTCATCGCCAGTTCGGTGCCCGGAGCCCAGACCTGGCGGGCAGCCCAGGCTGCGTAGAACGCCGAGAGGGTGACGCGACCGGCCTTCGGGTCGACGTACATGCCGGTGACGACGGTGGCGGTG
Source organism: Modestobacter sp. DSM 44400 (assembly GCF_900107175.1). GTDB lineage: Bacteria > Actinomycetota > Actinomycetes > Mycobacteriales > Geodermatophilaceae > Modestobacter. Next base: position 128,544 of record NZ_FNOZ01000008.1, read on the forward strand.
ACCTCGTCCAGCCATCGTTGAGCGTCGGTCTTCCGGCCGAAGTGCCGGGCGTGCTCCTTGCCGGCGTTGTCCCGGTAGCGGGCGCGCCACCGACCGTCCTCCCGGCGGGCGATGTTCGCCACGGGCGCGCCTCCTCGGCTGCTGGGGTGCCGGGCTCGTTCGCCGGCGTAGGTCAGCCTGCCGCGCGGGGGTGTCACCGCGCCATGCCCGAGGTGGCGGCCTGTGGGCGTACCGGGATCAGCGACCGCCCTTGGCGAGTTGACCGGCGACCTTCGTCTGCCACCAGCAGTCACACTCTGCCTCGTCGTAGAGGACGCGGCGGCCGACGCGGACGCCGTCGGGCCCGATGCCAATGTGGCGCCAGTAGCGGACGGTGGCGGGGCTGGTGCGGAAGCGCGTGGCTACTTCCTCGGTGGTCAGTAGTCGGACGGTCATGACTCCTCCTGACGACGAGCGGCTGGGCGGGCGGAGCGACAGCCCGTCACCCTGGAGAAGGCGCCCATCGCGTTGGATTGCTGTCAGCAGTGACCGAAGAACTTTGAGATCTGCCTGCCAGCGCGAGGGCGGGGGAGTGTCACCCCACGTCACCCCTGTGTCACCCCTGACGGGGCACGGGAGAAGTTGGGCGTCACCGCGGCCGGGTGCGGCGGCGCAATGAGGCGAGCGCCTCGTCCAGTGCGCTGGCCACGCCGGGCAGGTCGCGGTCGTAGAGCAGTCCTCGGTCGAGTTGCCTGCTCAGCTCGCGAAGTACGTCGATCCAGCCGTCGTGCCGTGGAGTCGTCCCAGCGGGTTGCACTGCCGGGGTGAGAACGATCCGCTCCACCACCTGGACGGCGGCTCGACCGGATGCGGCAGCTCGTGCTTGTTCCCAAGCTCGGTGCCGGCAGGTCGCCGAGCACCACTTGGGGATCGGTCCACTTGTCCGAGGGTTAATCGGGCCGTCGCACCACCCGCAGACGACTGCGGCAGCCCGTCGTGCACTACCACTCATCGGGGCCGTCACGGGCTCACGGGCCGGTGTGCGCTCGGGTCGCGCTGCGGCGCGCTCCTCCTGCTGACGACGTTGGCGCTCCCGCTCCCGCCGACGAGCCTTGTAGTCGGCGGTTCCCCTGTTGCCCATGCCCTCAGGGTCCGTAGCCAGGTGTATCAACTCGTCACCACGAATCGGGCAGACCGTGGGTGCAAGAGGTGTGACCGACCGCGATCTTGATCGCTGTACCTGGGGATGAGAACCTGTCAGGTGTCCGGCGACGCCGCCTTACATTGGTGCGGGCGAGCCCGTTGAGGACCTTCGCTCCCGTGCGTCCGTCGAGGAGTTCGTGAAGGACTTCTTCCGGCGCCTCGTCGCGGCATAGCCGGGGGTCCCTCGGCACCGTCCACCTCGACCGCCGATTCCTCGGCCACGCCGTCGGAAGGCCTCGCTCGGATCAGGCTCCCGGCTTGGCCGTACCCATCCCCTTCAGGGTTGCGGTGACCACGCCGAGCGCGTCCTTGTCGAAGCCTTTCTCGATGACCCGCAGCTGATGCGGAAGGGGCCGCATGCCCTCGCGCTGGCCCTCGAACGTGCCGTCTGAACGGCGGTTGTTGTCCGGGATGACCTCGAGGATGCCGCAGGCGGCGAGGTACTTGTAGGCGCTGTACGTGTCCAGCGAGAGGCCGTGGAAGCGGATGCGTGTTGCCCCGGTCAGCTGCACGGTGAGCTCCGGCGGCCAGGGGCTGGCGATGCCGACGTGCGCGAGAATGCTTAGGAGGAGGGACATCTCCGAGTCGGACAGCACCATGTGCCACCCGCTCAGGAAGAACGACCGCGGCAGGCCGAAGACCGCCTCGCTGGGCTTGGGCACCCGGTAGGGCAACGCTGTCGCCCGGACGATGTCGCCGGCCTCATCCAGCAGCATGAAGCCCTCGTACTTGGCCTTGGTTGCGCCAGCGTTGGGCAGTTGCACGAGGCGGATGTCGTCGCCGGCGAGACGCTTGAGAGTTCCGCCCAGCTGACGGATGCGGTTGTCCTCGGGACTGGCGTACGTGCTCCCCGTCCCCGAGTTGCTGCCCGCGGGCATGGCGATGAGGTCCGACCAACGCCGGCGGCCGGTGCGGTCGCTGACCAGCGGGAGCACCGGCCGGTCGTTCACTGGGCGCTGCCCGGCCTTGGTGGTGCAGTGCCCGGTGGACAGCGCGGTCAGGTACATCTCCTGAGGAGCCCGAAGCTTTCCGGACAGGGAATCTGTTGGTTATGCCGCGGAGTCTTGCTCGTGCCAGTTGCGTTCGTACTCGTTCGGGCTCATGTAGCCGAGCGCCGAGTGGAGCCGAATGTTGTTGTACCGGAGTTCGATGGCCTCGATCAGCGCGGCATGGACTCTCGACAAGCCCATCCTCGCAGGTAAGGAGCCCTTTCCGTGTGATCAACTTCCCGCCGAGCCGGTCCTGCATGAAAGCGCCAGGTTAGCGACCGCCGCGTCGGCCCTCCGTTGACAGTCGGCCCGGCACACGTGCGTCACCGGAGGCGTCATTTCCGCCTGGACATTGGAGCGGTCGTCCTCGAGGAATCAAGCGAACCTTGGCTCCTACCTAGTCGTCTTGCACCGCGCCTGCTCGTCAATCGCGCGACGTCCCCGGCCAACCGGGTCGACCGATCCACTGAGACCGGCGGAGCGAGCCGGCGCTCAAGGCCGGCGTAGCGCCATACGAGCAGTGCACCACCCCAGGTGAGCACGAAGACCGCGACGATGCCGTAGCCGAGCAGTTCGAAGGAGTCGGCCACGGCGGCGTATCCGCTCAGCAGGGGCACGTCCGCGTAGTTCACCAGGACACCGGCCAGGTACACGCTGGAGGGGAAGCCGGCCACCAACACGGTCGCCCCGGTCGTCGCGATGTTGTAGTCAGCCGGCGCGCCGGGTGGCCGGCCGACCACGAGTAGGCCAGCGACATCAGGACGCCGTCACAGGTGTCGAAGGCGCTCATCCCGGCGGCGAAGAGCAGGGGCAAGGACAGCACCGCCAACAGCGACAGTCCACCGGCCTGCGCAGTGCTGGCCGAGAGCGTTAGCAGGGTTACCTCGGAGGCGGTCTCCAGGCCGAGCCCGAACAGGATCCCGAGCGGGTACATGTGCCACGAGGAGCGGATGAGCGAGCGGGCTCGGCCACCGAGGATGCGGTTGACCAGCCCGCGGTTGAGCAGCAGCAGTTCCACCTGCTCCTCGTCGAGCCGGCCGCGTCGCATGTCCCGCCAGGCCCCGACGATGCCCCGCAGCACTAGCGCGTTCAGGATCGCCACCAGCGCCAGGAACGACATGGCCACGATGGCCGACACCGCGCCTCCGACGTGCCGCCAGCGGTCGAGCCCCGGGGTGGCCGTCGCGCCGGCTGCGACTGCCACCACGAGAGCCAGTGCGATCACTACGGAGGAGTCACCCATCGCGAAGAAGAACCCGACACCGACCGGACGCCGCCCACGTTGCACCATCAGTCGGGTGGTGTCGTCGATCGCCGCGATGTGATCGGCGTCGAAGGCGTGGCGGATCCCGAGCACGTACGCGAGGACCCCGGCGCCGGCGAAGGCGCCGGCGCCCGCAGGCCCCTGCTTCACGGCCAGGTAGCCGGTCCACCCCACCACGTGCAGTAGCAGCACCGCGGCCACGATGCCCGATAGCTGCAGCCGCTGCCCCCGCGTCCAGACGGGGTTAGCGGCGTTCGGAACCGCCGTCACGGCACCGGCGGGGAGCGATCTATCCGGGCGGCGTCAACGGCGACCGGCTCCCGTCGCGCCCGCTGGTGGTGGGCGTTCCGCGGGGTCCTCAGCACGGCTCGGGTCCGCTCGTCCAGCGCCGCCGGGTCGAGAACTCCTCTCTCCGCGAGGAGGGTCTGCAGGGCCTCCAGCCACCGGTCGTAGTAGCGCCACTCCTCGCCGGTGCCGGCGTCCTCCCAGGACCGGATCGCGGCGATGAGCGCCTGCTGGAACTGCGGCCAGTCGTATTGACCGCTCTGGTGGGCGGCGACCCCGAGGGCGAACGCGCGGATCTCCCAGGCGGTCTGGAAGGCGACCTCCCCGTCAGCCGGCCGGATCTGCTCCTGGTGCGGCAGCTCCAAGAGCAGGTGCTCGACCCGCCGCCGGGCGGCTTCCCGGTCGTCCATCGCGGTCATCGGCGCGAGGAGCCCGGGTGCAGCGGCTCGCCGACGCCGATCAGCGAGTCACGGGTCACCAACTGGGCCAGCTCCTCCTCACTGAGGTCGGCGGTTCCCGCCGGGCGCTGCGGCAGGACGAAGTAGCGCAGCTCGGCGCTGGAGTCCCACACCCGAATCTCCACCGACTCGGGGATGTCGAGCTGGAAGTCGTCCCGCAGCACCTCCCGGGGGGCACGCACCACTCGCGAGCGGTAGGGCGGCGCCTTGTACCACTTCGGCGGCAGGCCGAGCACCGGCCACGGGTAGCAGGAGCAGAGCGTGCACACGATGACGTGGTGGACCGTGTCGGTGTTCTCCACAGCGATCATGTCCTCGCCCTGCATCCCGCCGATGCCCAGCTCCGCGCACGCGGCGCTGGCGTCGGCCAGGAGGCGTTCCTTGAAGGCGGGGTCGGTCCAGGCCTTGGCGACGACCTTGGCGCCGAGGTGCGGGCCCACCTCGTTCTCGTAGATCTCCGCGAGGCGGTCCACCGCGTCGGTCGTCATGATCCCCCTCTCGATCATGAGCGCCTCGAGCGCTTTGACCCGCGCGGCGATCTCCTCCTCGGAGCGCTGCACGGGCCTGGGGATCGGAAGCGGGGTCTCGGGGCTTTCGACGGTCGACATCCGGGTCCTCCTCAGCAGCGAACGGGACAGAACGGGTGCGGGTCAGGCCGGCTGGAGATAGGGCTCCCAGACGTCGAACGACACGGTCGCGTTTGGGTCGGCCACCTGCTCGCCCCATAGGTCGGCCGCGCGGAACACAACTGTGTAGACGTGCTGGGGGTCGTCACCCAGCCCGTTGCCGGCGCTGTCGGGATAGACGAAGGTGCCATGCGCCTTCTCGATGACGCCGGTCCTGCCCCGGACGTAGCGCGCGCGGCGGGTGTGGCCGAGCGGGCTGTCGTCGACCACGCGGACCCGGTCGCCAACGGCGAACCGCGCGGGCCGGTCGGAGTCGCGACGGGCCGGGGCCCCTTGGCGGACCATGGTCTCCATCAGCGCGACGAGCTCGGGGTCCTTGCGGTCGGGGACCGGTGCGTCCGGGTGCTGAAGGTAGTACCGAGTGCGCTGCTCGAGCTCCTCCGGGTCGATGGCCCCGGCTTTCACCGTGTAGTGCTCGATGGCGTGCGCCCAGTGCTCGTAGTAGGGCGACAGTAAATACTCTGCCGCCGGCATCTGCTCGATGCCGTAACGGAACTCGTCGACGCCGAAGTAGCCCTTCACGGCGTTCGTGGGGAACATCGCGAAGGCGGCTTTCTCCCAGTCGGCGTGCCAGACCGGTTCTTCCTTCTCTACCTCGACCGAGCCCAGCCCGTCGGTTCCTCCGAGATCGTGGACGCCGTTCATGCGCCTCTCCTCTGCTGGGGGTGGGAGCCCAGGAACGGAACGGATCGGCCAATCAAACCCCCTCGCGGGGAAGGTGTCCAGAATCCTGGCGCAGTCGGCGACCCTGTCTCGGTGGCGTACGAGGAGGCTCACCGGTGGCCGCGCCCCGCGGGCTGGGCCCGGCCTCCGTCTTTCACCGGGATGCCCACATCGCGGACGTGATCTTGACCTGAACGTGGCGAGGTGTACCGGACCAGCCAGAATGCGATTTGTCGAAGATCGGATTCCGAGCGGGGCGGTGCACCTCTTCCGTGCAAGCTACGTCATGGGCCGACCGGCTGGAGCTGGTCGCCGACGATGATCGTCTGGTCGGGTTCGCCGGGGCGTTGCCGTTGCGGCTGCTGGCCGAGCGGGCCGGGCTGTCTGCGGTGATGCGCCGGGCCGGCTTCGACCCGGTCTATGACCGCGGCCAGTTGCTGGTCGACCTGGCCGTGGCGCAGCTCCTGGGCGCGGAGGCGATCAGCGACTTCCAGGGCATGCGGCACCTGGCGCCGGTGACCGGACCGGTGCCCTCGACGCCGACGGTGTGGCGGGCGCTGGCCGAGATCGGCGAGCTGCAGCTGACCCGGAACCATGCGGCGATCGCCTCGTTCCGCCGGCACTGGTGGGGACTGCTGGCTGCCGGCCCGGACGGCTTCCCGTGGCTGAGCGTCGCCGGGCGGGAGCTGACCGGGACCACGGTGGTGGACCTGGATGCCTCGGTCGTTTCGCCGCCTCGGAGAAGGAGAACGCTGCCGCGACCTACTCCTGTTGGACTGAGCTATTGAGGCAGCGATCATAGCGTCGAGCGTCGAGTGGGCTGCGGAGCGTTACGTTCCCGGCCATGATCGACGGGCTCGGGGAAGACCGTGAGTTGTCCTCACTGGTCGTGCCGGCGGTGGGCGCCGTCGCGGCGGGCAGCGATCTGCGGAGCCGGTTCGGCTGATCGACGGCGACGGCGGACCGGTCGTGCCGGTGACGGCGTTCCTGAGAGAGCTGCAGGCAGCGGGCCGTTCGGCTGCGACGCAGCGGTCGTATGCGATGGACCTGCTGCGGTGGACCTGCTGCGGTGGTTCCGGCTCGGGTGGGCCATCGACGTCGGGTGGGACCAGGCCACCCGGGTGGAGGCTCGGGACTTCTGCCGCTGGTTGGCGTTGCGCGACAAGCCGACCCGGGCCGATGTCAGCAGGAGGCGTGTGGCGTCGAACGCGGTGACCGGCAAGCCCGGCCCGGGAACGAAGTACGTCACGTCGACCAGGGCGCACTCGGAGACGGTGTTGCGGGGGTTCTACGACTTCCACCGCGACGCCGGGACGGGCCCGATAGTCAACCCGTTCCCGCTCTCCCGGGAGCGGCGCGGAGGTCGGGCGAACGCCCATCACAACCCGATGGAGCCTTTCGGCAACGAGCGGATGGGACTGTATCGGCCGCGGAACGCCCAGCGGATCCCGCGCGCCATCCCCGACGAGTTGTTCAACCGGGTGTTCGCCGAACTAGGCTCGCATCGGGACCGGGCGCTGATCGCGATGTGGGTGTCGACCGGAGCCCGGGCGGCGGAGCTGCTCGGCGCGCGCTGCGGTGACGCCGACCCCGGCCAGCAGCTGGTCACCGTGATCCGCAAAGGGACGCGCGCGCTGCAGCAGGTCCCGGCGTCACCGGATGCGTTCGTGTGGCTGCGGCTCTACCGGTCCGGGCTCGACCAGACGGTGCCGACCGGCCGTGACGACCCGCTGTGGTGGACCCGGCGACGCCCGTTCCGGGCGCTGACCTATCAGAACCACACGCTCATTGCGAGGAACGTGCTGGTCGCGATCAGACCGAGGGCGAGGGCGGCGCGCCGCCCCTCGTGCGAAGGGATGCTGTCTGGCGCCGCCACCACCCGTCAGCCAACCTGCGCGTGCTGCTGATGCAGGTTTGCCGCCCTCACCCTGCCGAGCGCGGCAATCGCCCGATCGACGGACTCCAGCACCGGCACGCCGTGAACCGCGGCCTCGGCGCGGAGGGTACGGACCAGCGCCTCCTGATCCGCGCTGAAGCTGCTGCGAAGCACCAGCGCCAGCGGGACTCCGGCCCGGTCCGCGGTCAGCAGGTCTCTTGTGAGAGCGCGGACGAGATCGGCCGCCTCGGGCCCGTCCATGATGTCGTACACCGTGCCGAGGTCGAGGTAGGCGCAGAGAAAGTCGATGGCCGGATCGGCGGCCAAGCCCTCGACAAGCGCCCCGGTGAACGATCCGCTGTCGTCGTAGAGCGACCAGACCGGGATGTCCACCGGGTTGCTCAGGCTGCTGCCGGGAGCTTCGTACTGAGCAAGCGCCGCGGCGGTGGCCGACGAGAGAGGGGGCAGCCCGAGATCCTGCTCGAACGCCGTGTCGCAACCGACGACCGCGACGCCCCCGCCGCTGCCCACCAGGCCGAGGCCCCGCCCGGTGAGCTCTGGCGCGTACTGGGCCACCAGCAGCGTGTCGAGCAGCTCGTCGAGGCTCTTCACGACCACCACGCCGGCTGCGGACCCGACGTCACGCAGCAGTACCGGGTCACTGGCCAGCGCCCCGGTGTGGGAGGCCGCGGCCGCTCCGCCGGCGGCACTGCGACCGCCCTTGAACAAGACGACAGGGGTCGTGATTCGCGACGCCAGCCGGAAGAAGCGGCGGGCGTCGCTGTCGTCCTCGAGATAGAAGGCCACCAGGGAGGTGTTCGGGTCCGCCTCGCAAAAGCCGAGCAACTCCGAAGGTGACACGTCATCGCAGTTGCCGACCGAGCTCACGAAGCTGAACCGCAAGCCGAGCTCGTTGCCGCGCCGGACGACGTCGCCGGCGTAGGTCCCGGACTGCGAGACCACCGCGATCGATCCCCGCTCGTCCGACGACGCCTGCTTGCCGATCATCGTCAGGTTGGAGTATGGGGTGTAGTGCCCGATGCAGTTCGGGCCCAGCACCCTCATCCCGGTGCCGGCCACCGCCTCGCGCAGGTCCGAGGTGCCTGCGGTATAGACGTGGGCGGTCCGCGTGCCCCGCGCGGCGAGATCCCGCAGCGTGTCGGGCACGACCGCGGCCGGCAGGGCAACGACTGCGCGATCGACGCCCTTCGGCAGCTCGTCGATTGACCGCACCGCCGCGAGGCCGAGGATCTCCGTCGCCGATCGGCTCACCGGATACAGGGCACCGGTGAAGCCCTGCTCTACCGCACTGCGCACGGCCCGGTGTCCCATCTTTCTGGGATCCGTCGACGCGCCAATGACCGCCATCGAGGTCGGATAGATCGCCGGCCGCAGCTGCTCGTACAGCTCTTGCGGGTCAGGGAGATCGACTGCTACCTCGACGTCCGCACCGCGGACCACGGCACGCGCGTCGACGGCGACGATCCGGTCGGCGCCAACGACAACCGGGTTCAGGTCGATCTGGTCGACCGGTTCGGACAGCAGCATGCCGTTGACCCCCCCTACGCACACGAGGAGGTCGGCCAGCTGGGCGTGACCGGTGGGGAAGCGGTGGCGAAGGACCTTGCCGATCCTGGTTCGGTCGATCAGCGCGGCCGCGGCGTCCCGGTCCAGCGGCACCTGGGCGAAGGCCACGTCGCCAAGCGTCTCGACGTCGACACCGCCGGAGCCGACCATGACTATGGGACCGAACCCCGGGTCGTGCAGGGCCCCCACGACTACCTCGGGGCCTGGCTGGATCATCGGCTCGACGGTCACGCCACGGACCTGGACGGAACGGGCCTCCTGCTCGGCGAATAGCCGCTCGACCGCCTGCTGCACCTCGTCGGGACCGACGTCGAGCAGGACGCCACCTGCCTTGCTCTTGTGAATGACACCGTCTGCCACGAGCTTCACGGCCACAGGGCGCCCGGCCGCGCGCGCAGCCTCCGCGGCGGTCTCGGGCGTCGAGGCGAAGGTGACGGGGTTGGCGGGAACCCCATAGCGGATGGCTAGGTTACGGATGACATCCTCACGGAGGCGCTCGCCGGAGGCGGCGCTGGGGCCCATCCTGATTGCGGTCACGCGAGCACCTGCGCAATGCGGTCTTGCAGGTCCTTCGGCCGGTTGGGGTAAGCGGGCGGCCTGCGCTCGAGGAAGGAGTTGACCCCTTCGGACCCGTCCGGGAGGTCCCTGACGAGTGCGGCGAGGAGCGGCTCAGCCCCGCGTCCGGCGTCGGTGCCGTGGCGCACCGTGTGGGTCAACCCCGCTTTGACGGCGGCGACTACGGCGGGTGACACGGCGGCGATCGACTCCGCCAGCGCAATGGCACCGTCCAGCGCCTCTGGCCGGTCTGCGATCCGCATCACGAACCCGCACTGCAGCGCTTCCTCGGCCCCGAAAGGTACCGCCGTCGCCAACCATCGATAGGCGACGGGGTAGCCGACGAGATCGAGCAGTCTGCTCAACTGCCCTCCGACGGGAACCAGGCCGATGGCCGCGCCGACCGCGCAGAAGCGGGCACCGGGGGTGGCGACGCGCAGGTCGCAGTTCAGCGCCAGGATGAAGCCAGCTGCATACGCCGGGCCGTCGATGGCGCCGATGACCGGGGTGAGGATCTCCGACGGTCGGGAGAATGCCGCGTTCGCTAGCGGGTCGCCCGCCGTCTCCGGGGTCTCCATAACCTCCTGCAGGTCGTGACCTGACGAGAAGCAGCCCCCACTTCCCGTTACGACGATCGCCCGCACCGCGGGATCGGCGTCGGCCCGGTCGAGCTCCTCCAGCAGCGTGGGCGCCATCGCTCCGGAGAAGGCGTTGCGCTTTGCAGGATTGTCGATGGTCAGGACGCGGATCGCGCCCCGGTCGGACACTCGGATTCCAGGTCCCATGACTGCTCCGTTCGGTCGAAGTCACATGTTTCAGGCCTGCGGGATGCCGGCGGCCGGAACGGGCACCGCGACGCCGGCGACGGCGATGACGAGCTGGCACGCCTGGGCGCCCCGCCCCCAGTGCGCCCCGGACAATGACGAGGTCACCGTCGGAGTGGTGTCGCCCTCCGACCGGAACCGCATCGGGTCGGTCGTGGTGCCGAGCAGAGCCGGCAGTGGCCTAGGACGACACGGGGCTCCAAGGGTCCGTTGGCGCTGTCGTCCCTCCGGGCCGCGCGCGGGGCGTCGGAAAGCCCGCCCATCAGCTCTGACCGAGAGGGCGTTGAGCCTCTCGGGCCGGTCGATGGTCAGCCAGGCGGTTTCGCTGCGCGCCTCGACGTCGATCGACTCACGCTGGGACATGCTCATGCGACTACCTCACTGTGCCGGCTCTGCCGGGATCGCATCCCGCGACCGAAGCCGTAGACCGCCCGCAGGCGAGGCGGCCGGGGGGCGGATCTGGGCGCCTAGGAGTAACTCGAGCGCTGCAGTACCTCGCACGTCGTCGTCTCTGCGGCGTCCCCGATTCTTCACCTCCTCATCACCTGGCTGAGCTCCTCGAGCTGCTCGTCACTGCGCGATCGGAAATCGGCGTGCACGGCTGAGATCCCCGGACTCAGTGACTGTTGCGTCCAGCCCTCGGTGTCACGCGGGGACGACCGGATGCACGGGAGGGAGACCGTGACATCGCGGAACGCTATGCCTGCCATGCGAGCCGCGTCATGCGACGATCCGACAACTCGTCGCCCATCCGTTCTCTTTTCAATGACATGCACCGGCCGACTTCGGGGCGGTGGAGCTGAGGAGGCGCCCGATGATGGCTGGCATCAGAAGATCCGCTACCAGGCGCTGCCCGCGGAAACGCGGGGCGGGCGTACTTCCGGACAGAGGATCTCGACACCTGCGGCGGTGTCGCGTCGGGACGGAGGCCCTGCGGTGACAGCGGCGACGAATGCGTCCCTCACCTACGACCAGCGCCGGCGAAGGGTGCTCGAGCGGATCCATGCCCGTCGCCACGAGCTCGCCCGCGAGCTCGTCGAGGAGTATCGGACGATCATCGCCGAGTACCGAGAGCTACCGGAGTCGGTGCTGATGCGAGACGTCGCCGAGGTCGCGGTGCAGAACATCGAACATCTTGTACGCATGTTCGACGGCGGCTTCGACTTGTCGGGCGACGGGGGCGAGTGGTTACGTCGGAGCGCGGCGCGCCGCGTCCACCAGCACGTAAGCCTGCCCTCCCTCCTGCGCACCTTCCGGCTGTGGGGCAACCACCTCTGGCGGACGATGACCGAGCTGGCCGGCGACGACGAGATCGGGCGCCGACTGGCCGTAGACGCGGCGGACGCGATGATGCGTTACGTCGACCAGGTCTCGACTGATGTCACGGAGGCCTACATCCGCGAGTCCACCAGCGTGGCCACCGACGGGCAGGCGCTGCACGCGGACGTCCTGGAGACACTGCTGGTCGGTGAGCCCGTCAGTGAGCGGGCTCGTCGGCAGGTCGCCGTGCTCGGGTCCACGCTCCGCGACCGGCTCATGGTGATCGTCGTGCAGCCCCAATCGCGCGACGATCCGTTCACTGGTGCCCAGGCCGCGGTACGGGCCGCGCGCAACCTGATCGGCCCGTTGGCAAGAAGGTTCCTGGTCGGGGCCCGCGGTACGGAAGTCGTCTGCATCTGCGGATTGGACACCGACGACGAGGCCCGCCATCTGGAAACAGCGGCCGACCAGGTCGTCTCCTCGAAACCGGGGTGGACGGTGGGCATCGGACGGGTGACCGAGGGGCTGGAAGGTGTTCGCCGGTCGTACGCGGAAGCCAGGGAAGCCGCGGACCTCGGCTTCTCCACCCAGCGTTCCGGTCGTGCCGTCCGATTCGCCGACGTCCTGCTCGACCAGCTCCTGCGCTCCGCCCGGCACACCGAGGCACTCCTCGACGAAACGGTGCGCCCGCTCGCCGACTACGACAGCCGCAAGCAGGCGGAGTTGCTTCCGACCCTGCGAGCTTATGTCGCGTGCAACTTCAACCTCACGAAGGCAGCCGACCACCTGGCGGTCAATCCCAACACGGTCGCATACCGCCTTCGACGCATCCGCGACCTGACCTGCCGGGACCCGTCCACGGCGGACGGTCTGCTCCTCCTCGCCTTGGGCCTGCGACTGCTGGATTCCGCTCCGGTTCTGTGATCTGCCTGCAGTCAACGACACAGACCCCGGAGAACTTTTCGGTTTCCCCAGTGGTACAGGTCACACGGCGGGCATAGATTCCCGGCACGTCCTGCGGCGCGGTGACCAGCGGAGGGGTCGTCGCTCCGGGCACCACAGACGCGCTCGCGCGAACCTGTCGCGGCCCGCTGCGGGGGGCGGCAGGCACAGGCACGCACCGCGACTCATAGGAGAATCCATGAGGGCCGGACCATGAGTCACCCGGGTTCTGCAGGGCCCTCCGCCTGGAAGGGGCGGCCGCCGAGGTGCTCGCTCGGCTACCTGTGGCCGCGTGGAGCCGTGCAATGGGTCCCGGCCTCGACCGATCACCGGCCGTGCGCGGCAGTCCTGCCACTGGCGCCTCCTCATGCACGGCGACACGACTAGGGCCTGTCTCCCCGATCATGTGGTGAGCCAGATGATCATGCTCGCGAAGACGATCCCGCCTCGGTAGTTCACTGCTTTCTTGTCGTAGCGGGTGGCGATGCCGCGCCACTGCTTGAGCCGGTTGAAGGCCCGCTCGACGACGTTGCGGCCCTTGTAGGCGTCTTTGTCGAATGCGTACGGGCGGCCTCCGGTGCTGCCACGGCGGACCCGATTGGCGAGCTGATCGGCGCGCTCGGGGATCGTGACGACGATCCCGCGCTCGGCCAGCAGGGCCCGGTTGGCCTTGGATGAGTAGCCCTTGTCGCCGAGCATCTGATCTGGGGTGGTGCGCGGTCGACCCGGTCCTGGGCGCGCTACCCGGATCTCGGCCAAGGCGGCGCCCAGCATGGTGGTGTCGTTGACGTTTCCGCCGGTCAGGCCGATAGACAGCGCCCTGCCGCGGCCGTCGCAGATCAGATGCAGCTTGCTGGTCCAGCCGCCCCGCGAGCGTCCCAACCCGTGGTCGACCGGCTCGGGTGAGCCTCGGCCGACCCAGCCGACATGGGCGTCGACGGCCGGTTTCTTGTCATTCGACTCAGCCCCCTGTGTGGCCCGGCAGGTCCGGGACAGCGATCTTCCGGTTATCAGTCTGGGCGCGTATCGCGTTCAGGTCGGGCAGGGACCGGACGTGAGCTGGGTGGTTCTCGCCGATCCAGAGGGCAACGAGTTCTGCGTACTCACGCGGTCGGTCCAGGAGGTGTAGAAGGCCAATCGAGGGCCGCTGGCCAATCCCGTAAGCGGATCGCCGGGTGGGTCGAGCCGGTGGAGCCGGTGAAGGCCAAGCGGAAGCGGCCTTAGAGCTTGGAAGGGAATTACATCAATGTAATTCGTCGTCGATGGTTCGCGGTGTGATCGTGTAGTTCCACTCTGGGTGGAACGGATCGCCGTCGAGCCGGACGTCGGCGAGTTCGGCATCGGTGACCTTGATCTTGTCGGGATAGGAGCCCTCGTCCAGGCGGGCGTAGACCTTCAGCCCGGTGCGGGTGGTGGTCGAGGCGATCAGGTCGATGATCACCTGGCGGCTCTCCAGCGGTTTGCCGCGCCAGTTGATGGTGATAAAGCTGAACAG
>NZ_FNOZ01000133.1 GCF_900107175.1 Modestobacter sp. DSM 44400
CTTCCCGTCGAGGCCGGCTGGTATGAAATCTCGAGGCTAGGTCATCGCTGTACAGGGCGAGCAGCACCTTGAGCTGGCTGCCGAACAGGCCGTGAGCGGAGGCGTGCGCGGTCCATGACGGGCCAGCCGGTCGGCGATGTCCCGCGGGCCAGGTCCACGTCCAGGACGGTGCGCAGCCGCGGACTGTCGGGGACTGAGCCGTGTCTGACCAATGCAGAGTCGATCACTTAATATCCAGCCAGGGTCGGCTCGTGATCATGGTTGGTCCTCCGTCTGGTTTCGACGGTAGGAGATGCGGGCCTCGCGTACGGTCTGCGGAAGCATGGAGGCGGCCGCGGGGGTTCCCAAGCATGGCTCGACGACAGCTGGCCCTGATGGTGATGGTGCAGGTACTGGCGCTGTCGGTGTGGTTCTCCGCGTCTGCCGTGCTCCCGGCCCTGCGCGGCGAGTGGGGGCTCGACCGCCAGGGCGGCATCTGGCTCACCGCCACCGTGCAGATCGGCTTCGCGGTCGGCGCGGTCGTCTCCGCGGCACTCAACCTCGCCGACCGGATCGCCCCGCAACGGTTGCTGGCCGCCGCCGCGCTGCTGGGGGCGATCTGCACCGCGCTGATCACCGTCCTGGCCGACAGCGCCTGGGTGGCCGCCCCACTGCGGCTGCTCACCGGGGTGGCGATGGCCGGTGTCTACCCGGCCGGGCTGAAGATCGTCGTGTCCTGGTACCCGCGGGCCCGCGGGATGGCCCTGGGCGTGCTGATCGGTGCGTTGTCGGTGGGATCGGCGCTGCCGCAGCTGCTCACGATCGTCGCGGTGCTCCCGTGGCGCAGCGTGCTGCTGGCCGCGAGCGCGCTTGCGGTGCTCGGCGCTGTCGTGTCGGTGGCCTTCCTCCGCCAGGGCCCGGACGCCCGCCCGGCACCGCCGTTGGACCCGCGCTACGTGCTGCGGATGTTCGCCGACCGCCCCCAGCGGCTGATCAACCTCGGGTACTTCGGGCACATGTGGGAGCTCTACGCCCTGTGGGCGTGGCTGCCCGCCTACATCACGGCGAGCTATCTGCGGTCCACGGGCACAGCGGGCCCCGTTGCCGTCGGCGCCACTGCGTTCGCCGTGATCGGCCTGGCCGGCGCGGCCGGGTGCGTGCTGGCGGGCATCTTTGCCGAGCGTCACGGCAGTGCCCGGGTGGCGCTGGCCGCGATGCTGCTGAGCTCTGGCTGCGCGATCGCCTCGGTCTCCGTGTTCAGCGCGCCGCCGGTCGTGCTGCTGGGCCTGCTGCTCGTGTGGGGTGCCGCCGTGGTCGCCGACTCGGCGCAGTTCTCCGCTGCCCTGTCCGACGCCGCCGACCCCCGTTACGTGGGCACCGCGCTCACCGCGCAGACCGCGATCGGGTTCCTGCTCACCGTCGTCACCATCGTCGTGCTGCCGACGCTCGCCGACACCGTGGGCTGGCGGCTGGCGGTACCGGTACTGGCGGTCGGACCGCTGCTCGGCGCGGTCGCCATGACCCGGCTGATCCGGTCGACGCCGGGCGGGGCAGTTCCGCGCACGTTCCGATAGTTCTGTGTCGCCCTGATCGGCGACAGGTTGCCGGGGCGAGCAACGGGCCGCGGTCGCACACCGGTTCCGTCCCGCGCACGCCGGCTGCGACTGCTGTGCCAGGCACGGAACCGGTGTGCGGACGCACTCGGCATTGGTCGCGCCGCGGCGCCCGCCAGTGACCCTTGGCGGCGAGCTCGGCGAGCGAGTCGGCGTCCCGGGCGGCCAGGGGTCGACCCGCGGACGTCGATCACGCCGACTAGGTTCCCGGCCGCCGCGATCCCCCCGGGCTGCGCGGGCCCGTCCAGGGTGGCAACGACCCGCTCGCCGTCGAGCCACGTGACGCTGCCGCCCGCCTCGTCGGCCACGAACACCTGCCCGTTCGCCGCGGCGGTCGCGTCGTGCGGCCCGCGCCGGTGGCCGCGTCGCCGAGCACCGCCCCGCCGCGCGACCCGATCGTGACCGGCCGCGCGGACCCCCGACCGGCACCAGCACCGGTCCGCCGGAGGCGGGTAGCTGCAGATGGCCTGCGGTTCCCGGCAACGACACCTCGCCGACGGTTGTGCCGTCGCGGCCGTCGACCAGAACCAGCCGCGCCGGATCGCGGACGGCCACCGCCACCGGGTGCGTCGCCGGATCGGCCACCAGCCCCTCGCGCGCCGCCCCGACCGTGACCAGCGTGTCGGCCGGGGGCGTGCGGGCCTCGGGCGCCTCGGCAAGCTCCGCGGCGACACCGCCCGCGACCGGTGCGGGCCCGCCGCAAACCGGCGAGCAACGGGCAGGCCAGCATCGCGAGCACGGTCCGGGCGCGGCCGGCCCGACCGCCCCGGCGGCGGCACGGCCGGCCCGGTCCACGGCTCCCACGAGGCTCGCGGCGGCGCTCCGGTGGGCGATGTCGGAGGATGTCCCGAGTTCCGTGGAACTTGGGTAGCGGCCCGGTGATCAT
>NZ_FNOZ01000042.1 GCF_900107175.1 Modestobacter sp. DSM 44400
CAGCTGCTCATCGCGCTCAGGGGCTGCGGCGCGCACCGCGGCGAACATCCGCACGTAGGTGCCGTCGTCAGACCAGCGACGGTGGCGTTCCCACACCGATTGCCACGCGCCGAAGTGATCGGGCAGGTCACGCCACGGCGACCCGGTGCGGTACCGCCAGATGATCGCCTCGAGCGTCAGTCGGTGGTCATTCCACGGCCGGCCCTGATGACCGCCGGCAGGCAGCACCGGCTGGATCAACTCCCACAACTCGTCCGGGATCTCGTCGGTACGCAACATTCGTCCAGCGTCGCCCACCAACCCGCCAATCTTTGGCAGACACGCTCTAGGCACCGCGCGATTGTGCAGTCATCGGGGCCTCAGCCCGCACACCGAGATCCCGATGGGCGCACAAGGGTCATGGGAATCGGTCAGGCAGGTCCGGGCCCGGGAGGAGACTGGGGCCGTGTCCCCTCGACGCTGCCCTTGCGGCACCGGCCTGACCTACGTCGAGTGCTGCGGCCGGCTGCACGACGGCACGGCGACCGCCGGGACGGCGGAGCAGCTGATGCGCTCCCGGTACAGCGCCTTCGCCGTAAGCGACGCGGCCCACCTGCTGGCGACCTGGCACCCGACCACCCGTCCGCGCACCCTCGACCTCGACCCGGGCGTGCGGTGGACGGGATTGGACGTGCTCGCCACCTCGGGCGGCTCGCTGCTGGCCGCCGAGGGCACTGTGGAGTTCCGCGCCCACCACGTGGTCCACCGGGTGGCCCGGGCCCAGCACGAGCTCAGCCGGTTCGCTCGGGAGGGCGGCCGGTGGTTCTACCTGGACGGCACGTCGCTGGCCTGAGGTTTGGGTTGCGCACTGCAACGGCAAGAGACCGGGCATGAAGAAACGCGCACTCGGACCGCAGGGCCTCACCGTCTCCGCCGAGGGACTGGGCTGCATGGGGATGAGCGCGTTCTACGGCGCGTTCGACGACGCCGAGTCGACGGCGACCCTCCAGCGGGCCCTCGACCTGGGCGTGACGTTCCTCGACACCGCCGACGCCTACGGCCCGCACACGAACGAGCGGCTGGTCGGCCGGGTTCTCGCCGACCGCCGCGACGAGGTGGTGCTGGCCACCAAGTTCGGCAACGAGCTAGACCACGAGGGCACGCGCACCGGCCAGGTTAACGGCCGGCCGGAGTACGTGCGGAAGTCCGTCGACGGCTCCCTGCAACGTCTGGGTCTCGACGTCATCGACCTCTACTACCAGCACCGGGTCGACCCGGACACGCCCGTCGAGGAGACCTTCGGCGTGCTGGGCGAACTCGTGGCCGAGGGCAAGGTCCGCTATCTGGGCATCAGCGAGGCATCACCGGACACCATCCGCCGGGCGCACAGCACCTCGCCGCTGACCGCCGTCCAGACCGAGTACTCGCTGTTCACCCGGGACGTCGAGGACGACGGCGTGCTCGCCGCCGTCCGCGAGCTCGGCATCGGCTTCGTGCCGTACTCGCCGCTGGGCCGGGGCTTCCTCTCCGGGAAGATCCGCTCGATCGACGACTTCGAGTCCGACGACTTCCGACGCTCCTCGCCGCGCTTCCAGGGCGAGAACTTCGCCAGGAACCTGGAGGTGCTCGACCGGGTCGTGGCCATCGCCGAGTCCAAGGGCGTCACCCCCAGCCAGCTGGCGCTGGCGTGGGTGCTGGCCCAGGGCGAGGACGTCGTGCCGATCCCGGGCACCCGCCGGACGGCGAACCTCGAGGAGAACGTCGCGGCTGTCGACATCGAGCTCACCGCCGATGAGCTGGCCGCGATCGAGGAGGCCGCGCCCGCCGGCGCCGCCGCCGGCGAGCGCTACGCCCCGCAGGGCATGCGGACGCTCAACCACTGACCTCTGTGGCGGCCAAAGTAGCCACTTTGGCCGCCAGGTAGGGGAAATGCATCGGCGGCCAGGCGACTTGCACCTGACATGACCTCCATCGCGATCATCGGAGCAGGCACCGGACTGGGGGCGGCCGTGGCGCGGCGTTTCGGCGCCGAGGGCTTCACCGTCGGGCTCATCTCCCGCCACCAGGGGCGGCTCGACGCGCTCGCCGCAGAGCTGGCCGAGGACGGCGTCCAGGCCCAGGGCTTCGCCGCCGACGTCCGCGACCCGTCGTCCCTGGCCCGCGCCCTCGAGCAGGTGACCGAGGCACTCGGCCCGATCGAGGTGCTGCAGTACAGCCCGCTGCCGCAGAAGGACTTCATGCGCCCGGTGCTGGAGACCACCCCCGCCGATCTGGTGGGGCCGGTGGAATTCTCCATCTACGGGCCGGTCGCCGCGGTGCATCAGGTGTTGCCGGGCATGCGCTTCCTCGGTAAGGACCGCGGCACGATCCTGTTCGTCAACGGCGGGTCGGCGGTGACCCCGGGGCGCACCGTCACCGGGACGTCGGTGGCCTTCGCCGGGCAGGCCGCCTACGCCCAGCTCCTGCACGAGGTGCTCGGCGAGGAGGGCATCCAGGTGTCCCAGCTGATCATCGGCGGCAGGATCATCTCCGGTGACCCGGAGAAGGACCCCGACGTGCTGGCCGGCCACCTCTGGGACCTGCACACGAAGCGCGACCGCTTCCGTCACCAGGTCAGCGCAGACTGATCCGATGCCGCACCTGCTGCACCTCGACGCGTCCGCCGATCCGCGCACCTCGGCGTCCCGGACGGTGACCGCGGCCTTCGTCGAGACCGCCGACCGGGACCACACCATCCCCCGCTGCAGCTGGTGTTCGGCCAGTCCCTCGGCATGACCGTCGAGGTGGTCACCGTGCAGCTGACCCTGGCGACCCGGATCCCCGCCATGGCCGGGCTGCGCGCCCGGGCCGCCGCCGACGCCGGGGCCGCCCGCGCCCGAGCGGTGGAGCTCGCCGGCTCGCTGGGCAGCTGACCCGGCGCGACACCCCTGCGGGGACCGGGCTGCTGCGCGCGTCCGGGAGCAGAATCGGGCTGGTGACCCAGCCGCTGCGCCACCGCGCCCCCGAGGGCACCGAGTCATCTGTCCTGGACCTGACCCGGTGGCGGTTGAACTCGCTGCCGGACACGAACTCTGACGAGGACTGGGACGACGACCGCGAGCTCTTCGACCCCGACGGCAACCGGGTCGACACCTGGCGGGACGGCTACCCGTACAGCGAGCGGATGGAGCGGCGCGAGTACGAGATCGAGAAGCGCACGTTGCAGATCGAGCTGCTGAAGCTGCAGGGCTGGGTCAAGGACGCCGGCCAGAAGCTGGTGCTTGTGTTCGAGGGCCGCGACGCGGCCGGCAAGGGCGGCACCATCAAGCGGTTCACCGAGCACCTCAACCCCCGCGGGGCCCACGTCGTCGCGCTGGACAAGCCGTCGGAGCGCGCGAAGGCGCAGTGGTACTTCCAGCGGTACGTGGCCCACCTGCCCGCCGCTGGAGAGATCGTTCTGTTCGACCGGTCCTGGTACAACCGGGCCGGCGTCGAGCGGGTCATGGGCTACTGCACCGCCGACGAGTACCTGCTGTTCATGCGCCAGGCACCGGAGCTGGAACGGATGCTGGTCGACAGCGACATCCACCTGGTCAAGTTCTGGTTCTCGGTGACCAGGGGTGAGCAGCGCAGCCGGTTCATCGTCCGGCAGATCGACCCGGTGCGGCAGTGGAAGCTCTCCCCCACCGACCTGGCCTCGCTGGACAAGTGGGACGCCTACACCGAGGCCAAGGAGGCGATGTTCCTCTACACCGACACCGCGCACGCGCCGTGGACGGTGATCAAGAGCAACGACAAGAAGCGCGCCCGGCTGGAGGCCATCCGCCACGTGCTGGACCGCTTCGACTACGACGGCAAGGACGCCGAGGCCGTCGGCGTGCCCGACCGGCTCATCGTCGGCTCGGCGGCCGACGTGCTCGAGGAGGAGGCCGGCGCCCCGGTGATGCCGCGGCCCGGCGACCGGCTGCCCACCGGCGAGGCGACTGGCTGACCGGGGCCCCCGCTTTCGGCGCGGAAAGCGAGCTGTGCCGACGCCGGACAGCACAGCGCCCGCCCCGGCGGACCGGGGCGGGCGCTGCTGCGTACGGGCGGATCAGCGGCGGACGTCGCCACCGTCGGTGTCGATCTGCTCCTTGCGGACGGTGTCGGTCACGGTCTCCTGCTCGGTGACGGTTTCCTTGTCCAGCCGGACCCGCTCGACGGGGACCGCTTCCTTCTCCACGACGGGACGCTCCGCATGCAACGTCACCTCGTGCTCCTCCTCGCTGATGGCCGGCCCGTCCATCGCGTTGCCGACGTTGCCGTCGGTGATGGGCTCACGCTCGACGCGAACCTCTTCCCGGGTGACGGGGACCGTCTGCGTCACGTTCTCGCTGACGACGTACTTGCGGAGGCGCGCCTTGCCGAGCTCTTCGGTCGCGGTGCCGACGTTGAGCCGCTCCTCGGAGCGGGTCATGGCGTCGTCGGTCGTCGGGCCCGAGGTGTCGCGGCCGACGGTGCCGTGCCGGTTGGTGCCGGTGTCGGTGTCGGTATCCACCATGCCGGCGGTGCCGGTCGTCGTCGTGGTGTCGGCGTACCCGGCGGTCGTCGTGTCCCGGCCGGTGTCCATGCCCGCGGTGCCCGTGCCCATGCCGTAGTGGCGGTAGAGCTCCTGCTCCTCCTCCGGGGAGAGGTGCCCCTCAGTGTCGATCTTCGGAGCGTCCTTCACGGCAGACTTGCTGACGGGTACGCGGACGCCGTCGCTGGTGAGGTCGGCGTCCCGGATCGGCACGAAGGTCTCCTTCGTGCCGAACATGCCGGTCTTGACGGTGACCCACTCCGGGTTGCCGGACTGGTCGTCCAAGAACACCTCGGAGGCAGTACCGATCTTGTCGCCGTCAGCGTCGAAGACGTCTGCGCCGATCACGCGGTCGAGGGTGTCGGTGCCGATCATGGTTCCGCTCCTCCTGCTCGGGGATGTGATTTGCTCGCTTTCTGACCTGCCCCCCTACCCGCCGCCGAAACGGGTTGCCCATGATCCATCTGACGGTGCGTGACCGGGCTGCCGACGACCACGACGATGCTCGGGCGCGACAGCGCAGGTCAGCGGCCCCGCCACGACCGACGCACCGTCGACGTCTCCCGTCACGACACGCGGGGTCGGCGACGATCCAGTGCCCGCCGGGCGTGTCGCGCCACGGTCGAGCCGCTGGGCGCGCCGAGCATGGAGGCGTGCCTCCTCGTTCGCCGTACGACAACCTGGTCCACCCCCGCACGCAGAAGAAGCCGGTCCCGCAGGTCGAGGCCGAGCACGACCTGGTGGTCGAGGACCCCAGTTCGGGCTTCGTCGGAGCGGTGGTGCGCTGCGAGAAGGACGTCGTCCACCTCGAGGACCGCTTCGGAAAGGTCCGCGGCTACCCGCTGGGCCCCGGGTTCTGGGTCGACGGCCGGCCCGTCGTCCTGGTGCGGCCCAAGCAGGCCGGACCCGCCGGTCCATTGCGCAGCGCGTCGGGCTCCACCTACGTCGACAACGCCCGCGCCCGGGTCGCCCGCGCCGGGCGCATCTACGTGGAGGGCAAGCACGACGCCGAGCTCGTGGAGAAGGTCTGGGGCCACGACCTGCGGATCGAGGGCGTCGTGGTCGAGCCGCTGCACGGCGTGGACGACCTGCCAGGGATCGTCCGGGACTTCAAGCCCGCGGCCGGACGGCGACTGGGCGTGCTGGTCGACCACCTGGTCACCGGCTCGAAGGAGACCCGGATCGCCAACCAGGTCACCGGCGCACACGCCCTGGTGGTCGGCCACCCGTTTATCGACATCTGGCAGGCCGTCAAGCCCTCGGTGGTCGGCATCCCGGCCTGGCCGGTGGTCCCGAAGGGACAGCCCTGGAAGGAGGGTGTCTGCGCGGCCCTGGGCTGGGAGGACGACACCGGCTACGTGTGGGCGCAGCGCATCCTGGCCCGGGTGAAGACCTGGACCGACCTGGAGCCGGTCCTCATCGGCCGGGTCGAGGAGCTCATCGACTTCGTCACGACCGACTGACGAAGCCCGCCGCCCTCGGGTGAGGACGACGGCCGCCCGGCCCCTCTGCAGGGTCCCGCCGCGAGCTCGCGAGCGGTGGGGGGCAGCGGGGTCCTTTCTCAGCCGGGGATGTAGTTGAACGCGTCCGGGTCGGGGCCGGTGCGCTCGTTGTGGTCCAGCGCGGTGATCTCGCGCAGGTCGCCCTCGCTGAGCTCGAAGTCGAAGAGCGCAAAGTTCTCCTCGACCCGGCTGCGGGTGACCGACTTCGGGAACACGATGTCGCCGCGCTGGATGTGCCAGCGCAGTGTGACCTGGGCGGGGGTCCGGCCGACCCGCTCGGCCACCCGGACGATCGCCGGGTCGTCGAGCACCTTGCCCTGGGCGATCGGCGACCACGCCTCGGTGGCGATCTGGTGCTCGGCGTCGAAGGCCCGCAGCTCGTCCTGCGCCAGATAGGGGTGGATCTCGACCTGGTTGACCGCGGGACGGATCTCGGTCTCACCGAAGAGCCGGCGGAGGTGGTGCTCCTTGAAGTTGGAGACGCCGATCGCCTTGGCCCGCCCGGAGCGGTAGATCTCCTCCATCGCCTTCCAGGTCTCGACGTAGTCGACGTCGATGCCCGGCAGCGGCCAGTGCACGAGGAACAGGTCCAAGTGGTCGAAGCCGAGGTCGATCAGCGACTGGTCGAAGGCCCGCAGCGCCGCGTCGCGGGCGTGGAAGCCGTTGTTCAGCTTGCTGGTCACGAAGACCTCGCCGCGGTCGAGTCCCGAGTCGCGGACGGCCTGGCCGACTTCCTTCTCGTTGCCGTACATCTCGGCCGTGTCGATGTGCCGGTAGCCGACCTCCAGCGCGGCGAGCGTGGCCTCGCGGGTCTCCTCGGGCTTGATCTGGAAGACGCCGAAGCCCAGCTGCGGGATCTCGACGCCGTTGTTCAGGGTGATTGTGGGCACGGTGGCCATGGGGGTCCTCTTCCTGTCAGGTGCGTCTGCGGGGGCGCGCGCCGCACGTGGGGGCACGCTCAGTCCGCCTCCCCACCTACCCCGGCCCCGTCGGCCCAACCGGCGAGGCATCTCACGGCAGTACCGGGAATGCGTCTCAGAGCGCCGTGCGGGCCGCCCAAAGGTCGGGGAAGACCTCGCGCGCGGCGCTGCGCTCCAGCCAGGCCAGCCCGGCGGACCCCCCGCTGCCCGGCTTGGCCCCCATCGACCGGCGCACCGCGGTCACGTGTCGCTGCCGCCATGTGGTGAACACCTCGGCGGCGTCGGTGAGCGCCTCCGCCAGCGCGAACAGCTCGTTCCCCGGCCGGGGGTCGCGGTAGACCGCGGCCCAGAGCTCGGTGACCGCGGGATCGGCCGGATGGGGAACGGACCGGTCCCGCTCCAGCACGCCGGGCGGCACCGCGAACCCCCGCCGGGCCAGGTACGCCAGGACGTCGTCCTCCAACGACGGCGCGTGCAGCGCCCGCTGCAGGTCCGCGTGCACGACCGGCAGGCCGCGGTGCGGCCGGACCACCGACTCGGCCTTGAGCCCGAGCAGGAACTCCACGTGCCGGTACTCGTAGGACTGGAAGCCCGACGCCTCGCCGAGGGCGTCGCGGAAACCGTTGAACTCCGCGGGCGTCAGCCACAACAGCGATCCCCAGCTGGCGTCCAGGGAGCGCAGGTGGTGCACCGACCGGCGGATCGCCGCCAGCGCGCCGTCCAGGTCATCGGCCCGGAACCGGTCCTGGGCCAGCTCCCACTCCCGGCGCAGCAGGATGAACCACAGCTCCATCACCTGGGTGACGACCAGGAAGGACGGCTCGGCCGGGTGGTCGGTGACGGTGCGGACGAGCGCCTGCAACTGCCGCACGCCGACGTACTCCTCGTACGGCGTCGCCGCGGCGAACTCCACCGTCGGCGATCCGGCGTTGCCCGCGGCCCGGGCGGCGCGCGTCTCGGCGTCCAGGGGAGCAGGTGACCGTCGCGTGCTCATGGCGCCCTCCAGGGGTGGGTCAGAAGTAGTCGAGCAGCTCCGCCGGCGGGCCGCCGGCCAGCAGGTCCAGGGCGGCGGGATCCGCCGTCCCCCCGGCCAGCCCGGCCTGGGCGAGCCCGCGACCGGTGCCCACCCCGCAGTAGAGGACGGCGAAGCCCCGGACGTCCAGCGTCAGCTCCGGCTCGGCGGTCACCCGGGTCAGCTCCCCCGCGCCGTCGGCGAGCTCCAGCTGCCACACGCCGGCGTTCCAGGGGGCAGCCGCGTCGGTGAGGGCGAACGCCACCCGGCCGCGGAGGTGCCCGGGCCAGCCGCGGTCCGCCACCGCCCGGACGACGTCGACCGGCCGGTGCATCCACGGCTGGGACGCGTGGGTGCCGGCCCGCTCCAGCGGCAACGCCACCGAGACCGCGTCGCCGGCCAGCAGTGGCACCCGGACGGTGCGGGCCACCGTCGTCCACCCGGCAAGCACGCCGACCAGCGCCCGGCCGGCCTGCGGCGTGGCGGCCAGCAGGTCGTGCACCTCCAGCCGGGAGTCGGCCCCGTAGCCGCGGCCCCGGCCGAACAGCAGCGCTCCGACCAGCCGGCCGCCGTCCTCGGCGAGGGTGACCGCGTCCACGTCGCGCGGCAGCGGTGTCTCTGTCGGCTCGTCGAAGATGCCCCCGCGGCGGGTGAGCAGCCCGTCCCGGGCGCGGGCGACCTCCTCGTACAGGTCGGTCACCGCCGGCAGGTCGTCCGGCCCGCCCGGGCGCAGCGACACCGAACCGGTGTCCCGCGGTCGGGGCAGCGCGGCGATGTCCAGGTCGGCGGCGCGCAGTGCACCGGCGACCTCCCAGCCCATCGACCGGTACACCGCGGTGACGGTCGGGTACAGCGCGCTGACCGCGGCCCCTCGGTCACGGACGCGCGCCAGCAGCTCGGTGAGCAGCGTCCGGGCCAGGCCACCGCCGCGGCTCTCCGGCCGGACGGCGACCCCGCTGACGTCGGCGGCGGCCATCCGGCGCCCGCCCCACCACTGCTCGTGCGCGAGGTCGGTGACCTTCCCGACGAGCCGGCCGGCGTCGTCGAACGCGCCCAGCCGGAAGGTGCCCGGGATCTCGCGCAGCGCGTGCAGCGGCGCCTCGGCGGGGCCGCCGAACGCCAGCCGGCCCAGCTCCCAGGCGGCTGGGAGGTCGTCGGCGGTCAGCGGCCGGATGGTCATGCTCACCGGCGCAGCATGCCGGCGCCGGACACCGCCAGCAGCCCGGCCAGTCCCGCGGCGGCGGCCGGGACTGCGAAGGCCGTCTGGGCTCCCCAGGCGTCGACGGCCGCACCGGCCAGGGTGGCACCGGCGGTGACCCCGAGGGTCAGGCCGGTCGAGGTCCAGGCGAGCCCCTCGTTGAGCGTGGCCCGGTCCATCCGCGACTCGACCAGCGACATGCCCGCCACCAGCAGCGGTGCGATCGCCAGGCCGGCCAGGAACGCGGCGGGCACCAGCCACGCCAGCGAGCCGACCAGCAGGAGCAACTGCGCGGCCAGGCCGAAGAGCACCGCGCAGCCCACGAACCGGGCGACGAGTGAGCCGGGCAGTCGCAGCACGCCGTAGACGAGCCCGGCGACCAGGCTGCCCGCGGCGTACACGGCCAGCGCGACACCCGCCGCGGCCGGCTCCCCCTCGACCTCGGCGAACCCGACGACGACGACGTCCATCGCGCCGAAGACCACCCCGACCGCCAGGTAGGTGACGGCGACGACCAGCGGCGCCGGCGTGAGCACCGCCGTCCGGCCGCGCGGCTGCCCGGCCGGGACGACGGCCACCGGCGGCTGCGTCGCGGTCTGCCGGGACAGCGCCAGACCGCCGGCGACGCCCACCACCAGCCCGGCGAGGAAGCCCGCCGGCGGGCTGACCAGCGCGGCCAGGAAGGTGACCAGCAGCGGGCCGACGACGAAGACGAGCTCGTCGACGACGGACTCGAACGCGAAGGCGGTCTGCCGCTGCTGCTGGTCGGGCAGCGCGGACGCCCAGCGGGACCGGACCACCGAGCCGATGTTGGCGCCGCTGGCCCCGGAGAGGGCGGCGAGGACGAACCAGGCCCAGCGCGGAGCATCGGCGACGACGACGCCCACGAACGCCAGCCCCAGGACCAGGTAGGCGAGGCTGGTCAGCCGCAGCACCACGCCCTGGCCGCGGCGGTCCATCAGCCGCGCCCACTGCGGGCTGGCCAGCGCGAAGGACAGCGCGAGGGTGCCCGAGACGGCGCCGGCCAGCGCGTAGCTGCCGGTCTCGCCGGCGACCAGCAGCACCGAGCCGAGGCCGACGGTGGCCATCGGCACCCGGGCGAACCACCCGGTGAGGGAGAAGGCCCGGGCGCCGGGGACGACGAACAGCCGGCCGTAGGGACCGAACAGGGTGGAGGGTGCGGGGACCTTGACGACCACGGACTGCTTCTCGCGCTTCCTGGCCACAGGCGAGTGCGGGGATGCCCGCCGGGCTCTCGGGTGGCAGGTGGAACCTAGCAGCGCCGGGGTGCCCGGGGGGCGCTGCGACAGACTGACCGGGTGACGAGCCGACGACGCGAACCGCTGGACGTCGCCACCGGCGAGAGCCGGGTGTCGGCCTACGTCTACGGCAACATCCTGGTGCTCGCCGCGGTGGTCGGCGCCTCCCGCGCCGCGGTGGCATCCGGCGCGGCGGTGGCGATCGTGGCCGGCACGGTGCTGTCCACCTACGTCGCTGTCCACCTACGTCGCGCACGTGCTGGCGCACTCGATCGGCTCGCTGTTCGGCGGCACCGACGGCTGGACGGCGGTCCGCGCCCAGCTCCGCGACGCCGTGCCGATCGGCCGGATCGCGGCCACCGGAGTGGTCTACCGCCGGCTCCGCGAGGACGTCCCGCGGCGGAAGGCGTGGGCGGTCGGCCTCACGGCCGCAGCGGTGGCCGCGCTCGCCGTCGTCCTGAAGCTGACGCTCACGCACTGATCCCCGGCACCCACTGGATCCGCCGCGCGGACGCCGGCGGCACTACATTCGGAGCGTGACGACCGTGAGCCCCCTGCCGGACCCCCAGGTGCGCCCCACCGGGGTGACCCCCGGCAGCGGTGGCCTGGTCGATCGGCACGGGCGGACGGCGACCGACCTGCGGGTGTCGCTGACCGACCGGTGCAACCTGCGCTGCACCTACTGCATGCCGCCCGAGGGCCTGGACTGGCTGCCCAAGGTCGAGCAGCTCACCGACGACGAGGTCGTCCGGCTGGTGCGCATCGGGGTCGAGCAGCTGGGCATCCGCGAGGTGCGCTTCACCGGCGGCGAGCCGCTGCTGCGCCCGGGGCTGCCCGGCATCGTCTCGGCCACCACCGCGCTGCTCCCCCGCCCTGAGGTCAGCCTGACCACCAACGCCGTCGGGCTGTCCCGGATGGCGCCGGCGCTGGCCGCGGCCGGGCTGGACCGGATCAACGTCAGCCTGGACACCTTGGACCAGGCGCGGTTCAAGCAGCTGACGTACCGCGACCGGCTGCCCGACGTGCTCGCCGGCCTCAAGGCCGCCAAGAACGCCGGCCTCACCCCGGTCAAGATCAACACGGTGCTGCTGCGTGGCATCAACGAGGACGACGCCGTCCCGCTGCTCGAGTACTGCCTCGAACACGGCTACGAGCTGCGCTTCATCGAGCAGATGCCGCTGGACGCCCACCACGCCTGGACCCGTGGCGAGATGGTCACCGCCGACGACATCCTGGCCAAGCTCACCGCCACCCACACGCTCGTCCCGGACGTCGAGGAGCGCGGCGCCGCGCCGGCCGAGCGCTGGCTGGTCGACGGCACCGAGCTGACCGTCGGCATCATCGCCTCGGTCACCCGCTCCTTCTGCGGCGCCTGCGACCGCACGCGGCTCACCGCCGACGGGCAGATCCGCAACTGCCTGTTCGCCCGCGAGGAGTCCGACCTGCGCGCCGCGCTGCGAACCGGGGCCAGCGACGCCGAGCTGGCCGATCGCTGGCGGATCGCCACGCTGTCCAAGCTGCCCGGCCACGGCATCGACGACCCGAGCTTCCTGCAGCCCACCCGGCCGATGTCGGCCATCGGGGGCTGATCGTGGTCACGGTGCGGTACTTCGCCGGCGCCCGGGCGGCCGTCGGCGTCGACACCGAGACCCGGCAAGCCGCCACCCTGGCCGACCTGGTCGGGCAGATCGTCGACGCACACGGCGAGCAGCTGGAGCGGGTGCTCACCGCCTGTTCGTTCCTGGTCGACGGAACCTCCACCCGGGACCGGGCGTTGGTGCTGGCGCCCGGCGCGGTGGTGGACGTCCTGCCACCCTTTGCCGGCGGATGAGGAGACCACGATGAGCGTGTTCGGGAAGGCGAAGGCCAAGGTCGAGGAGCTGCTGGGCCGGGCCGAGCAGGTCTATGGCGAGTCCCACGGCGACGCCGCCGCCACGCTGGACGGCGAGGCCCGCCGACTGGAGGGCGAGGCCGAGGAGGAGCAGGCCGATCCTCACCAGGCCGAGCGCCCAGCCCGGCACCGGCACCCGGACGACGACGGGCTCGCCGGCGCGCGGTGAGCTGACCGCTCGTTCAGGACGGGTCGTCGGGAACCGTCGGCGGCACCCGCTCCGGCCCGGCCGCTGCGGGCCGCTGGTGTGACCTGAGGGTGCAGCCGGATGGCGACCAGGGCGACGTCGTCGTCCGGACGGCCGTGCACCAACCGGTCCAGCACCTCGTCGCAGAGCTCGTCGAGCGGGCGGCCGGCCAGCTCCGCGACGACCTCGCGCAGGCGTGCCACCCCCGAGTCCAGGTCGCCGTCACGGCTCTCGATCAGCCCGTCGGTGTACAGCAGCACGGTCGCCCCCCGGTCGAGGGTGATGACCGACTCGGTGTGCGCCGTCGTGCTGATGGCCGGCGTTGCCCCAACGCATCCGGGTCACCCCGCGAGCAAGCTCCTCCTCGGTCTGCTCGAACCGCGCCACCGCCGCGGTGGCGTAGGTGCGCAGCTGGAGCAGGGTCATCGCGGCGTCCAGTCCGCGCAGCACCTCCGCCGGGCCGGCGTCGCTGTAGGTCGCGATGCCGCGCAGCAGCGCCCGCAGCTGACCCATCGCGGCTGCGGCGGCCGTGTCGTGCCCGACGACGTCCCCGATGACCAGCATCGTCGACCCCGAGGGCCGCAGGAAGGCGCCATACCAGTCGCCGCCCACCCGGGCAGCCTCGGCGGCCGGGGTGTACCGGACGACGATCTCCGCATGGTCAGGCTCGAACGGCCCGGTCAGCAGGCTGCGCTGCAGCTCCTCGGCCAGCTGCCGCTGGCGGAACAGGCGGGCGGTGGCCGACATGTTGGAAAGCCGCACCTCGGCATACCTCTCGACGACGGCACGCTTGACCGGGTCCTCGTGCCACCAGCCGACGTCGCGAGGCCGCCCGTCGTCATCGACCACGGTCAGGACGCACCAGTCGGCCAGCGCGGAGGTGATCAGTCGGGGTATCCGGCTCATCGCGATCTCCGCGTCGAGCTCGCCGGCCAACTCGGCGCTGACCCGGGCGAGCATGGCCAGCCGTTCCTGGGCCTGCCGGCGCGCGGTGACGTCGGTGAAGTAGAGCGCGAGGCCCTCCGGGCGGGGTCCGCCTGCACCTCGAACCACCGGTCCCAGTAGGAAGCGCCGACCAGCTGCTCGCGGGTCTGGCCGACGACCGACTCGCCCGCCGTGCCCACCAGCCCCGGGCGCCTCACGGACAGGCGACCCACTCCTCCTCGCCGTCGGTGAAGACCTGGCGCTTCCAGATCGGCAGCCGGGCCTTCACCTCGTCGACCAGCTCCGCGCAGGCGGTGAACGCGGCACCGCGGTGCGCGGCGCTGATCGCGCAGGCCAGCGCGACATCGCCGATGCCCAGCAGCCCCACCCGATGGGAGACCGCGACCGCCCGGACGTCGGGGCGGGCGGCGAACTCGGCGGCGATCTCGGCGATGAGACCAGCGGCGGTGGGGTGTCCCACGTACTCGAGCTCGGTGACCGACCGGCCGCCGTCGTGGTCGCGGACGACGCCGGAGAAGGACACGACCGCACCGGCCGCCTCGTCGGCGACGGCGGCCTCGTGGTCGGCGACCGACAGCGGCTCGTCAGTGACGGCGGCCAGCAGGGGTGAGCTCACGCCGCTGAAGTTACCCGCCCGGTGGCCCAGGCAAAGGAAGCTCTTCACCCGGTATCGGGGCGGAAACCGGGTGGATAGCTTCCTATGCCTAGGGGGTGCCGGGCGGGACGTCCAGATCGACCGGGTCGGCCAGTCCGGTGCAGTCGACCTCGGTGACCTCGTGCGCGGTCAGGTAGCGACGCGCCCCCTCGTCGCCGGTCGCGCTCTCCGCCACGCCGGCCCAGTGCTCCCGGCCCAGCAGCACCGGGTGCCCGCGGACGCCGTCGTAGGTCGGCACCGCGAGCGCGTCGGGCGCTGCGTGCTCGGCCATCCGGGCCAGCGCGGCGGGCGTCATGCCCGGCATGTCGACCAGCAGCACCAGGACGGCGTCCACCCTCCCCGGCCACCCCCGCAGCCCGTCCAGCCCGGTGCGCAGCGAGGAGGCCATCCCGGTCTCCCACTCGGCGTTGGCCAGCACGGTGGCCCCGCCCAGGTCGGCGGACCGCCAGACATCGACCGCCCGGGCCCCGAGGACGACGAGCACCGGGTCGCACACCGCCGTCGCCGTCCGCACCGCCCGCTCGACCAGCAGGCTGCCCTCGAACTCGACCAGCGCCTTCGGCATCCCGTACCGGCGGCCCCCGCCGGCGGCGAGCACCAGCGCGGCCACGGGTCTGTCGGCGGTCACTCCCCCACCCTCTCAGCGCGTGTAGACGGTGACGTCGGCGGCCTTCACCGACGCCCACACCTGGGCGCCCGGGGCCAGCCCGAGCTCGGCGAAGGACGTCGCGGTCACGTCGGCGGTCAGCGGCACCTCGCCGGCCAGGTCGCAGCGCACCTCCGAGCCGTGCGGCGTGGCGGCGACCAGCCGGACCGGCCAGACGTTGCGCGGGCTCCCCGTCGGCCGCTCGAGGTACAGCGCGACCGAGGCGGGCCGGACGGCGACGAACACCGGCCCGGTCGTCTCCTCCCCGATCGACACGACCCCGCCGCCGTCCAGGGCCACCGACGTCCCGGTCGCGGCGCCGGGGAGCAGCACCAGCCCGACCAGCCGGGCGACGTAGTCGGTGCGCGGCCGGCGGGCCACCTCAGCCGGGGTGCCGGTCTGCACGACCCGGCCCTCCTCGACCACGACCACCCGGTCGGCCAGCGCCATCGCGTCGACCGGGTCGTGGCTGACCAGCACCGCGGAGCCGGGGAACTCAGCCAGGTGCCGGCGCAGCTCGGCACGCACGGTGAGCCGGGTGCGGGCGTCCAGCGCCGACAGCGGCTCGTCGAGCAGCAGCAGCCGGGGGTCGACGACGAGCGCGCGGGCCAGCGCCGCCCGCTGGGCCTGGCCGCCGGACAGCTCCCCCGGCCGGCGGTCGCCCAGCCCGACCAGCCCGACCCGGTCCAGCCAGCCATCGGCCGCGCTGCGCGCCTCGGCCCGGCGGACCCCGCGGGTGCGTAGCCCGAACGCGACGTTCTCGGTGACCGACAGGTGCGGGAACAGCAGGTGGTCCTGGAAGACCATGCCCAGCGACCGGTCGTGGGCGGGGACGTGCGCGCGACCCTCGTCCCAAACGGTGTCGCCGTCCAGCGCCACCCGGCCGCCGTCCGGGGGCAGCAGCCCGGCGAGGACCCGCAGGAGCGTGGACTTGCCGGCGCCGTTGGGCCCCAGGACGGCGAGCACCTCACCGTCCGCGACGGTCAGGTCGACGTCCAGGTGCAGGGAACCGCGCTGGACGACGACGTGCGCGGCCAACGTCATCCGACGGTGCTCCGGCTCAGCCACCGGTCGCGGAGCAGCAGCAGGGTGCCCAGCGAGACGGCGAGCAGCACCAGCGACAGCACGATCGCCGCCTCCGGGTCGCGTTGCAGGGCGAGGTACACCGCGAGCGGCATGGTCTGCGTCGTCCCCGGGAAGTTGCCGGCAAAGGTGATCGTCGCACCGAACTCGCCCAGTGCCCGCGCCCAGCAGAGCACCGCGCCGGCCGCGACACCCGGCGCCACCAGCGGCAGGGTGACCCGGCGGAATGTCGTCCACCGGTCGGCGCCCAGGGTGGCCGCGGCGTCCTCGAACCGGGCGTCGGCCGCCCGCAGCGCCCCCTCCACGCTGATCACCAGGAACGGCATGGCCACGAACGTCTCCGCGACGACCACGGCGGTGGTCGTGAACGGGATGGTCACGCCCAGGTGCTCGTAGAGCGGCCGACCGAGGATCCCGGTCCGGCCGATCGCCAGGAACAGCGCGACGCCGCCGACCACCGGGGGCAGCACCAGCGGCACGGTCACCAGCGCGCGCAGCACCGAGCGACCGCGGATCCGGGAGCGGGCCAGCACCCAGGCGATCGGCACGCCCAGCAGCAGTGAGAGCACGGTGGCCAGGGACGCGGAGAACAGCGACAGCCGCAGCGCCGAGCCGACCTCCTGCTGGGCGAGCTGCGGGCCGATCGACGACCAGGGTGCCCGGACCACCAGGCCGAGCAACGGCAGGACGAGGAACGCGATCCCCAGGACGGCGGGCACCAGCAGCGGGAGCGGGACGCCCCCGTCCCGTCGTGCCCGTCTCACGGGGTGCGGAAGCCGGCCGCCGCCAGGGCGCGCCGGCCGGCGTCGGAGAGCACCAGGTCGACGAACGCCTGCGCGGCGGCGGGGTTCGGCGCCGCCGCCAGCGTGCAGATCGGGTAGTCGTTGACCTCCCGCTCCGCCTCGGGGAACGGGATGCCCTCGACGTCGGAGCCGGCGCCCTGGACGTCGGTGGCGTAGACCAGCGCCGCGTCGACCTCGCCCAGCTGCACCTTGGTCAGCGCTGCCTTGACATCCTCCTCCTCGGTGTCCGGCACGGCGGTCACCCCCGCATCGGCGAACACGGCCTGCGCCGCCGCCCCACAGGGGACGTCGGCGGCGCAGACGGCGAGGGCCAGGTCGGGGTCGGCGAAGTCGGCCAGACCGGTGACCCGGCCGGGGTTGCCCTTCGGCACCGCGATCTCCAGGACGTTCTCGGTGAACACGGCCGGGTCGGCGGCCTGCAGCCCGGCGTCGGTGACCACGGTCATCTGCTCGTCGTTGGCCGAGGCGAAGACATCTGCCGGGGCGCCCTGGGTGAGCTGCGTGGCCAGCGCGGAGCTGCCGGCGAAGTTGAACCGCACGTCGAGATCGGGGTTGTCTGCTTCCAACCGATCGCCGAGCTCGCCGAAGACGTCGGTCAGCGAGGCCGCGGCGAAGACGGTGAGGGTGCCGGTCCTGCCACCACCCGAGGACGCCGTTCCACCGCAGCCGGCCAGCGCGAGCGCGGCGCCGAGAGCCAGCAGCGGCCTCACGGCACGTCCACGCTGACCTGGGTGGCCTTGACGGTGGCGACGGCGCGGACACCGATCTCCAGGCCGAGCTCGTCGGCGGCCTCCCGGGACATCAGCGAGACCAGTCGGAACGGCCCGGCCTGGATCTCCACCTGGGCCATCACGGTGTCCCGGACGACCCGGGTGACCAGGCCGGGCAGGCGGTTGCGCGCCGAGGACGACCGGGTCGCGCCGGGCTGCGGCGCCTCGTGCAGCTCGGCGGCCACCCGGGCCAGGTCGGCGCCGTCCACCTGAGCCGGGCCGCCTGCCCTACGGGTGGCGGCGAGCCGCTCGCTGTCGATCCAGCGGCGGACGGTGTCGTCACTCACGCCGAGCAGCGCGGCGGCTTCGGCGATCCGGTACGAGGCAGGCACCCCGTCACTCTAACCGCACAAGCGGCGAATAGTCCGTGATTGTGGCGCACCTACGGGACTGTCCGTCGTCACGCAATGGGACGATCACGTCCTGCGGCGTGCCGCGGTTCCGCGGAACCGTGCGGCGCAGGCCCAGGACCGCCGAGCATGCGGTAGCCGAGAGCGCGAAGCACCACGACCGCTACTCCTGCCCGATCGGGATCGCGGTGTCGATGCCCAGCGCGCGCCCGGCCTCGGCCTGCCGGACGTCCAATGTGTGCAGCGTGGCGCCGAGCCGGGCGGCGATCGCCAGATGAAGTGCGTCGCCCGCACGCAGCCCTGTCTCGTGTCGCTCAGCCAGCTCAGCGGCATGCCGGAAGTCGGGGCGCGTCACGGCGGAGGAGGTGAGCGTTCCCGTCGAGAGCGCGGTGAACGTGCGCATCGCCTGACGGCGGCGCGCATCGGCGATGGCGCCCATGCGGACCTTCCGCGACATGGCCGCCGCGACCTCGGTGCTGACCCAGTCAGAGATGAGCAGCTCGTCCGGTGGCTGCGAGCCGAGCCACACGCGGATCTCCGTCGAGCTGGGTTCGTTCGTGATCGCCGAGACGAGGACGCTGGCGTCGAGATAGCGCATCAGTACCGCTCGTCGTCACGCATGCGCCGCATGAAGTCGCCGGCGCCTTCGTCCTCTACGGGCATGCCCGCGGCCATCTCCTCGAGCCACTCGAACGTGATCTTCCTGCGAGGCGGCCGCTCGGGCGAGATTCGAGCGACCGGCTTGCCCCGTTTGGTGATGAGGATCGATTCGCCGGCTTCGACGGCGGCGACCAGCTCGCTCAGGTGCGCCTTGGCCTCGGCCACGCTGACCGTACGAGCTGCTGCGTCAGCCATGCCGGCCTCCTGATGACCATGTAGATGGTCATTGAGGCTAGGCCGCCCGACGATCAGACACAACGTTCGCGTCGCTGCTGTCACCCCGTGACCGTCGTCCACCTGCGCGTCGTTTGTCGATCAGGGGGCGCGGGCAGTCGCGGTCGGTGGCTCCCCGTACCGATACCCCGCCCGCCGACGCCGCCACCAGCGCCGGCGGCTCCGCCTCGGTCCGCACCCGCCGCATCCGACAGGCCGCCCGCGAGGTGCTCGGGTACGAGGAGTTCCGCCCCGGCCAGGAGGCGGCGATGCAGTCGATCACCGCCGGCCGGGACACCCTGGCCGTGCTGCCGTCGGGCGCCGGCAAGTCGGCGGTGTACACCATCGCCGGGCTCCTGCTGGACGGCCCGGTCCTGATCGTCTCCCCGCTCATCGCCCTGCAGCGCGACCAGGTGCAGCGGCTCCAGGAGTTGGGCGAGGACCGGGTCGGCCGGGCCGCCGTGCTGAACTCCGGCCTGCCGGCCGGCGACCAGCAGGCGGTGCTCGATGGACTGAGTGACGGAACGGTCCGTTTCTGCTTCCTGGCACCCGAGCAGCTGGCCAAGCCCGAGGTGGTCGAGGCGATCCGGACGGCGGGACCGGCGCTGTTCGTCGTCGACGAGGCGCACTGCGTCTCCGCCTGGGGGCACGACTTCCGGCCGGACTACCTGCGCCTGGGCGGTGTCGTGCAGCAGCTCGGCCACCCACCGGTGCTCGCACTGACCGCCACCGCCGCGCCCCCGGTGCGCACGGAGATCGTCGAGCGGCTGGAGATGGCCGACCCGCAGATCGTCGCCGCCGGGTTCGACCGGCCGGAGATCCGGCTGGAGGTCGAGCAGCACGCCGACGCGCGCGGCAAGCACACCGCCGTCCTGGACCGCGTCACGGCGCTGAGCGAAGAGGGCACGGGGATCCTGTACAGCGCCACGCGCAAGAGCACCGAGGAGTTCGCCGACGCCCTCACCGACCGGGGCCTGCGGGCCCGCGCCTACCACGCGGGATTGCGGAAGAGCGACCGCCAGGAGGTCCAGCGGCAGTTCATGGACGACGAGCTGGACGTCGTCGTGGCCACCACCGCCTTCGGCATGGGCATCGACAAGCCGGAGACCCGATTCGTCGTGCATGCCGAGCCGGCGGACTCCGTCGACAGCTACTACCAGGAGATCGGCCGGGCGGGGCGGGACGGGAAGCCGGCCACCGCCGTCCTCGTCTACCGCCAGGAGGACCTGGGGATCCGCCACTTCTTCGCCGCCGGCGCGCCGGGGGAGGAGGAACTGCAGCAGGTCGCCGGGCTGGTCCAGGCCGGCGCGGCCTCGGGCATGGACGGCGTGGACGTGAAGGAGCTGCGGGAGGAGACCGGCCGGGCCGCGACACCGCTGGTGCGCGACCTCAACCTGCTCGAACAGGCCGGCGCGGTGGTCCTGGACGACGACGGGACGGCGTCCCCGGCGCCGGATGCACCCGCGCCCGGCGCCGCCGCGGCGGCGGCCCGCCAGCTGGCCGAGCACCACATCCGGGTCGACGAGAGCCGGATCGAGATGATGCGCGGCTACGCCGAGACCACCGGCTGCCGTCGCCGGTACCTGCTCGGCTACTTCGGCGAGCAGCTGGAACAGCCGTGCGGCAACTGCGACACCTGCAGCGCGGGTACGGCCGAGGCCCAGCCGGCCTCCGGCGAGGAACGACCGTTCCCGGTCGACGGCGCGGTCGAGCACGCCGAGTGGGGCCCGGGGATCGTCATGCGCCACGAGGACGACCGGGTCGTCGTCCTGTTCGACACCGTCGGCTACAAGACCCTCGCCCTGCAGGCCGTGCTCGACCACGACCTGTTGCGGGACCGCGCCTCCGCCTGACCCACCCGGCGGCTCGACCTGCGCCGTTCCGCGGCGTCCGTGATCATCTACACCTGACCGGGCGGCCTGCGCCCGGGTGATGGGAGAGCGACGCGTGAAGGTCCTCGGCATCAACGCCATCTACCACGACCCGGCGGCAGCGCTCGTCGTCGACGGCCGGGTCGTGGCCGCGGCGGAGGAGGAGCGGTTCAGCCGGCGCAAGCACGGCAAGCGCCCGCTGCCGTGGAGCGCCTGGGAGCTGCCCGAGCTGTCGGCCGCCTGGTGCCTGGCCGAGGCCGGCATCAGCCCTGACGAGCTGGACGCCGTCGCCTACTCCTTCGACCCCGCACTGATGAGCACTCCGGAGCAGTCGGGGCTCTTCGACGACGGCGACGTGATGCGCAAGATGTACGCCGAGAAGGCGCCGTCCTTCCTCGCGCACGCCCTGCCCGGCCTGGCCGAGGAGAAGGTCCGCTACGTCCAGCACCACGTCGCGCACGCCGCCTCCGCCGGTCTGGCCGCCCCGGAGTCCAGCAACTCGGTGCTGGTGCTCGACGGCCGCGGCGAGGCGCACAGCCACCTGGCCGGCCGCTACGTCGACGGACAGCTGGAGGTACTGGCCGGGCAGGCGCTGCCGCACTCGCTGGGCCTGCTGTACGAGGACCTCACCGACCACCTGGGCTTCCTGCGCAGCTCCGACGAGTTCAAGGTCATGGCGATGGCCTCGTTCGGCAAGCCACGGTTCGTCGGCGAGCTGGCCCAAGCCGTCCGGGCCACCGGCGACGGCGGCTTCCGCACCGAGAAGGTCGACTTCGCCGAGTTCGCGCCCCGCCTGCGGGCCGGCGACGAATGGACCCAGGACCACGCCGACCTCGCCGCCAGCGTGCAGCAGCGGCTGGAGGACGTCCTGCTCGACCTGGTGCGCTGGCTGCACGCCCGCACCGGCGACCAGGTGCTCACCCTGGCCGGCGGGACGGCGCTGAACTGCGTGGCCAACACCCGGATCGCGGCGGAGGGTCCCTTCGACGAGGTGTGGGTGCAGCCGGCCGCCGGCGACGCCGGGACGGCGCTGGGCGGGGCGCTGCACGTGGCCCGCGCGCTGGGCGACGTCACCCAGCCGATGCCCGGGGCCGACCTGGGCCGCGGCTGGTCCGACGAGGAGATCGAGGCGGTGCTTGTCACCGCCTCGGTCGACTACGAGCGCCCGCGGGACGTCGCCGACACGGTGGCCGAGACGCTTGCCTCCAACGGCATCGTCGCGTGGTTCCAGGGGCGCAGCGAGTTCGGCCCGCGGGCCCTGGGCCACCGGTCGCTGCTGGCCCACCCGGGCTACGAGGCGAACCTGGAGCGGATGAACGACGTCAAGGGCCGGGAGCAGTTTCGCCCGGTGGCGCCGATGGTGCTGCTGGAGCGGGCGCCGCAGATCTTCAGCCGCGGCCCGATCCCCTCCCCCTACATGCTGTTCGTGCACGACGTCGCCCCGGAGTGGCGCGACCGGATCCCGACCGTGACCCACGTCGACGGAACGGCGCGGATCCAGACCGTCGACCGCGCCGACGAGCCGCTGGTCGCCCGCATGCTGGAGTGCTTCGAGCGGCGCACCGGACTGCCGATCGTGGTCAACACCAGCCTGAACACCGCCGGGCGGCCGATGGTCGACGACCCCCGGGACGCCCTGGAGTGCTTCGGCTCGGCCCCGGTCGACCTACTGGCCATCGGACCTTTCGTCGTCCGCCGGCCGAAGGCGACGCCGCGGCCGGCCTGATCGTCGGTGGGGCTGGATGCGACGTACGTCGCATCCGACGCTACGGTCCACAGCCATGGACTTCGCCCTCTCCGCCCGCGCCGAAGATGTCACCGGCCGGATGTGGGACTTCATGCGCGAGCAGGTGTTCCCCGCCGAACCCGTCTACGAGGGGTGGCGCGCCGCGCGCGGCCACGACGACCACGGGCACCCGCCCGTCCTCGAAGAGCTGAAGACCGAGGCGCGCAAGCGCGGCCTGTGGAACCTGTTCCACCACGAGCTGGCCGGTCTGACCAACCTCGAGTACGCCTCCGTCGCCGAGATCACCGGGTGGTCGCCGACCATCGCCCCCGAGGCGATCAACTGTGGCGCGCCGGACACCGGCAACATGGAGACCCTGATGCTCTTCGGCACGCCGGAGCAGAAGGATCGCTGGCTCACCCCGCTGCTGGAGGGTGAGATCCGTTCGGGCTTCGCCATGACCGAGCCGGACGTCGCCAGCTCCGACGCGCGCAACATCCAGACCTCGATCGCCCGCGACGGCGACGACTACGTCATCAACGGCCGCAAGTGGTGGACCAGCGGCGCGGCCGACGAGCGCTGCCAGATCTTCATCGTGATGGGCAAGACCGACCCCGAGGGCTCAGCGCACCGCCAGCAGTCGATGATCCTGGTGCCCCGCGACACCCCCGGGCTGGAGATCGTCCGGCACCTTCCGGTGTTCGGCTACCAGGACCAGCACGGCCACTCGGAGCTGCGCTTCACCGACGTCCGGGTGCCGGCGAGCAACATCCTCTCCGGCGAGGGTGACGGCTTCATGATCGCCCAGGCCCGGCTGGGCCCGGGCCGGATCCACCACTGCATGCGCGCCATCGGCATGGCCGAGCGCGCGCTGGGGCTGATGGTGGAGCGGGCCAAGTCCCGGGTCGCCTTCGGGCGCCCGCTTGCGGAGCAGGGCACCGTCCGGGAGCTGGTCGCCCGGTCGCGGATCGAGATCGACCAGGTCCGGCTGCTGGTGCTCAAGACCGCTGACCTGATCGACAAGTACGGCGCGAAGGGGGCCCGCACCGAGATCTCCTCGATCAAGGTGGCCGCCCCGCGGGTGGCGTGCGACGTCATCGACCGGGCGATCGAGGTGCACGGCGGCGCCGGGGTCAGCAACGACACGGTGCTGGCCCGCTTCTACGCCTCCGCCCGCACGCTGCGCATCGTCGACGGTCCCGACGCGGTACACCTCCGCGGGGTCGCGAAGGAGGAGCTGGCCCGAGAGCGCCCGTACGCCGGCTGACGGTCAGGGGCTGAGCGTCCGGCCGAAGCCACCGGCCGCGAGCTTGGCCATGAGCTGCGTCCGGTCCAGCCCGATCGCGGTCAGGGCGGCAGCGTCCCGGTCGGTGTCGATCCGGTCGGGCAGCGACCCGGCCTTGTCGGCGGTGTCGTTGTCGCCCTCGGTGCGCAGCACGCGCACCAGGTCCTCCTTGCTGATCTCCATCGGCCTGTGGTTCCCGCCACACTCCACGTGAAACGGGCCCTCAGCGTGAACGGGCCCGCCGGTACAGGACGCCGCCCACCGCCGCGAGGACCAGGCCCAGCACCAGCTGGCCGATCCCGACCCCGGCGCGGTCGCTGCCGAACCAGGTGACCGAGGACAGCACCAGGACGACGGCGACGCCGAGGAGGAGGAGGCCGACGAGGCGCTCGCGACCTGCGCGAGGAACGGGGGCGGACATGCCGCCGACCCTACGACCCG
The DNA here is from genome assembly GCF_900107175.1 of Modestobacter sp. DSM 44400. GTDB lineage: Bacteria > Actinomycetota > Actinomycetes > Mycobacteriales > Geodermatophilaceae > Modestobacter. The sequence goes on from NZ_FNOZ01000042.1 coordinate 23,934, forward strand.
CTCAGATCGCCGCCGGATACCGCGAGTCCTCAGGGAAGTTCCTGTAGAGCAAGTCGTTGTCCGGGCCCTCCGTGACCGCCTGCACCAGCAGCTCGCCACCGACGAAGCAGCCCAGCCACGAGGCGCCGCGGCCACCGAACGGCTCAGCCCGGTTGCCGCGGGAGCGCGGCTTGTTGATGACCACCTTGAAGGCCTGCACCTCCCGGGCCAGGAGCCGGGCCTTCTCCTCGTCGTCGCAGGCGATGCTGGCGACCAGCGCCCCGTTGGAGGCGTCCATTGGTGTCGATCGGGCCGAACGGCTCGCTGTGCATGAGCGCGCTGGCCCCGCCCGGCGGGAGCAGGGCGACCGGCGCCACGTAGGCCGAGGCGTCCTGGCCGGTAATGAACCGCCCGTCGCCGACCGAGCCCCGGTAGAGCGCAACGGCGCCGCGGTGCAGGGCGTCGTCCACCCGGTGGTTCAGCTCGTCGGCCCTGGCCGCGCTGATCACCGGGCCGAAGCGCAGCGCGGTGCTGCCCATGGCCGGATCGTCGGTGCCGCGGGTGAGACTGACCGCCCCCTCGAGCCCGACGAGCATCCGGCCGTCAAGCCGTTCAGAGCGGCCCTGGTCCGCCGACGCGATCCCGTACACCTCCTTCGCCGTGGACCACGTCCCGGCGGAGTTCGAGCGGCTCCGCGCGCTCGGCGTGACGTTCGCCCAGGAGCCGCTGACCATGGGGCCGGTGATACCGCAGTCCTGGACGACACCTGCGGGAACCTGGTGCAGATCGCCCGCATGTGCGCCCGGAGGGCAGGATGGGTGCATGAAGGTCGCGCTCTTCGCCACCTGCCTGGTGGACACCCTGACCCCGCAGGTCGCCCGGGCCACCGCGGTGCTGCTGCAACGGCTGGGGCACGAGGTCGTCGTCCCGCCGACGCAGGCCTGCTGCGGGCAGATGCACGTGAACACCGGCTACCGGCGCGAGGCGGTGCCGATCGTGGCCAACCACGTGCGCGCCTTCGCCGGCGCGGAGGCGATCGTGGCGCCGTCCGGCTCGTGCGTGGCCTCCATCCACCACCAGCAGGCCGACGTCGCGCGCCGGGCCGGCGAGCACCGGCTGGCCGACGACGCCGCCGAGCTGGCCGGCCGGACATACGAGCTGTCCCAGTTCCTGGTCGACGTCCTGGGGGTGACCGACGTCGGCGCGTACTACCCGCATCGGGTCACCTACCACCCGACCTGCCACTCGCTGCGGCTGCTGCGGGTCGGCGACCGGCCGCTCCAGCTGCTGCGGGCGGTGCGGGGGCTGGAGCTGGTCGAGCTGCCGGGCGCCGAGCAGTGCTGCGGCTTTGGCGGCACGTTCGCGGTGAAGAACGCCGACACGTCGACCGCCATGCTCACCGACAAGATGGCCAACGTGCTCTCCACGCACGCCGAGGTCTGCACGGCCGGGGACGCCTCCTGCCTGCTGCACATCGGCGGGGGGCTCTCCCGGCTGAAGGCCGGCACCCGCACCGTGCACCTGGCCGAGATCCTCGCCTCGACGGAGGAAGCCGTGACCCCTGACCAGACCACCCGACCGGCGATGTCGGTATGACCGCCGTCGACCTGGGCATGCCCGGCCTGCCGACCGCGCCCCGTGGGGTGGGGCATCTGCGCGGGGACGAACCGTTCCCCGACGCCGCCCGCACCGCGCTGCGCAACGGGCAGCAGCGGGCCAACCTCGGCCACGCGACCACGACCATCCGCAACAAGCGGGCCCGCGTCGTCGCCGAGCTACCCGACTGGGCACAGCTGCGCGAAGCCGGCCGGGCGCTCAAGGCCGCGACGATGGCCCGCCTCGACGACCACCTCGAAGAGCTGGAGCGGCAGGTCACCGCCCACGGCGGCACGGTGCACTGGGCGCGCGACGCGAACGAGGCCAACGAGATCGTCACCCGGCTGGTCCAGGCCACCGGCGCGACCGAGGTGGTCAAGGTCAAGTCGATGGCCACCCAGGAGATCGGCCTGAACGAGGCACTGGAGGCCGCCGGCCTCGACGTGTTCGAGACCGACCTGGCCGAACTGATCGTGCAGCTCGGGGAGGACAAGCCCAGCCACATCCTGGTGCCGGCGATCCACAAGAACCGGGCCGAGATCCGGGAGATCTTCGCCCGCACCATCCCCGGCGTCGACCCCGGACTGACCGACGACCCGCGGCAGCTGGCGATGGCCGCCCGGGCCCACCTGCGCGAGCGGTTCCTCCGCGCCCGGGTGGCGGTCAGCGGCGCGAACTTCGGTGTCGCCGAGACCGGCACGCTGTGCGTGGTGGAGAGCGAGGGCAACGGCCGGATGTGCCTCACCCTCCCCGACACCCTCATCACCGTCATGGGGATCGAGAAGGTGGTGCCCACCTGGCGCGACCTCGAGGTCTTCCTGCAGTTGCTGCCGCGCTCCTCCACCGGCGAGCGGATGAACCCCTACACCTCGACCTGGGCGGGGGTGACGCCCGGCGACGGCCCGCAGGAGTTCCACCTAGTGCTCCTGGACAATGGCCGGACGGCGGTGCTCGCCGACGAGGTGGGCCGGGAGGCGCTGCACTGCATCCGCTGCTCGGCGTGCCTGAACGTCTGCCCGGTCTACGAGCGCACCGGCGGGCACGCCTACGGCTCGGTCTACCCGGGCCCGATCGGCGCGATCCTGTCCCCGCAGCTGACCGGGGTGGAGGACAACGCCTCGCTGCCCTACGCCTCCTCGCTCTGCGGCGCCTGTTACGACGTGTGCCCGGTGGCGATCGACATCCCGAAGATCCTGGTGCACCTGCGCGGCGAGCACGTCGAGGCGCAGACCCGGCTCACCCCGGAGGCGGCCGCCTTCCGCGCGCTGTCAGCGGCGATGTCCCGGCCGTGGCTGTGGCACCTCACCCAGCGCGCCTCCCGGCTGGGCCGGCTGCTGGCCCGCGGCAAGCCCACCCTGCCGCGGGTGCTGCCCCCGCCGGCGTCCGGCTGGACCCGCAGCCGCGACCTGCCCACCCCGCCGACCTCGACGTTCGTCGAGTCGTGGACCCGGGAGCACGGTCGATGAGCGCCCGGGAGGACGTGCTCGGCCGGATCCGGCAGGCGCTCGGCCCGGACCGCACGACCCCGGCGGAGGTGGTCCGCGACTACCGGCTCACCGACGGGCGCCCGCCCGGCGACCCCGCACTGCTGGACCTGCTGGTCGACCGGGTGGAGGACTACCGCGCCACCGTGCTGCGCTGCGCGCCCGAGGAGATCGGCGCAACGGTCGCCGCGGCCCTGGACCAGGGGCTGGGAGCCGGCTGGGCCACCCGCGACGTCGTCGTCGCGCCCGGGCTGCCTGCGGAGTGGCGGCCCACCGGGTCTGACGTGGACGACGACCGCCCGCCGGTGCAGCTGGCCGCCCGGTCCGCAGCGGTGACCGCCGTGGCGGTGGCGATCGCGGAGACCGGCACGCTCGTGCTGGACGGCTCCCCGGCCTGCGGACGGCGCGCGCTGTCGCTGTTGCCGGACTGCCTGGTCTGCGTGGTGCTCGCCGACCAGGTGGCCGGCAGTGTCCCGGAGGCGCTGGCCCGGCTGGACCCGCTGCGGCCGCTCACCATGGTCAGCGGCCCGTCGGCCACCAGCGACATCGAGCTGCAGCGGGTCGAGGGCGTGCACGGGCCCCGCACGCTGCTGGTGGTGCTGGTCGGCTGAGCGCGCTGGGCGCGCTGGGCGCTGGTCAGCGGCGGGTCGGCGGCTGGCCTGCCGCCAGGGCGGCCGCGGCCTGCGCCGGGTCGTAGGCGCACGCGTCGCCGACCTCGTTCGCGGCTCCCCCGTTCCCGCCGGGGGGCGGCGCCGGGCCCAGCGTGGTCGGCGGCGCCGCGGCGGTGGGCGGGGCCGGCGCGCTGGACCTCGTCGGGGTCGCCGGCTGCGGCGCCAGCGCCTTCTGGACCAGGGCGCGGATCCGGTTGTAGTCGGGGTAGGCGGGGTCGATCACCGTGTCGTCGAAGACGACGCTGCGGATGTCGGCGTCCTTCACCCGGAACGCCAGGTCGACGATGTCCCCGAGCACGGCGGAGGGGACGTCGGTGCTCACGATGTCCTGGGTGGTGGCCGCCAACTGCTGGTACCGGGAGAGCAGGGTCACCGGGTCGGCGGCGTCCACGATGGCCTTCAGCACGCAGCGCTGGCGGTCCATCCGCAGGTAGTCCGACAGCCCGAAGCGGCCGCGGGCGTAGTCCAGCGCCCGCACGCCGCCCATGTGCTGGTTCGGCCCGGGGGCGATGTAGCCGTCGGGGAGGGTGCCCACCGCCATGTCCCCGTTGATCGGCACGTAGTAGTTGACGTTGACGGTGATGCCACCGAGGGCGTCGACCAGCCGGCTGAACCCGTCCAGGTTGACCAGCAGGAAGTAGTCGATCGGCAGGCCGATCGCCTCGCCGACGCCCAGCTTGAGGAAGTCCGCGCCCGGGTCGGCGGTCGGCCCCAGGACGTCAGGGTGCTGGGCCGGGCCGTTGCGGTACACCGCGTTGAGCAGGCTCTCGCTCTCGCTGCCGGCCTGGAAGCCGTTGGGGTAGAGCGCGGCCAGTGGGCTGTCCGCCGGGAACGGCAGGTTCTCCAGGTTGCGCGGCAGGCTGAACAACGTCGTCCGGCCGGTGGCGGTCGCGATGTGGGCCACGATGACGGTGTCGGTCCGGACTCCCTCGCGGCCGGCTCCCCCGTCGCCGCCGAGCAGCAGGACGTTGATCGAGTCGCGGCCGGCGAAGGGGTCCGCGGGGTCCGCCGGCTGGTGCACGGTGGCGCTGTCCCGGTCGGCGAAGACGGAGTCGACCAGGTCGCGCTGCGCGGTTGCCGCCTGCACGATCACGACCGCGGGGACCACGACGGCCGCGGAGAGCACCGCGACCACGACGGTGCCCACTGCGCGTTGCCAGCGCCGGACGTCGCGGGGCAGCAGCGAGCGGTAGCTGGTGATGACGACCACCACCCAGGCCAGGGCGAGGACGGCGACCACGCCGATCAGCCAGAGCAGCGCGGGCGAGTCGACCGCGACCCGAAGCGCGCTGCGCTGCTGGGTGGAGGCGACATAGGCCACGCCGGCGACCAGCAGCAGGAACAGCGCCAGCACCACGGCGCCCACCCGGCGGCGGCCGGCGGCGAGCAGACCCGAGCCGGGGACCACGGTGCCGACGGCGGTGAGGGCGAGGGCGCGGCCGAAGCCGGTGCTCCGACGCCCTCCTGACGTGCCCGGAGCGCGCCTGGACCACGACCGGCGTCGGGAAGCCGGCCGTTCGTTTTGGGTCACGGTCGGTCTGCCCGCCTTCCGCTCCCGGTCATCCCGCCATGATCGCACCGTTCACGGCCCTGAGCAGGGGCTGTGCCCGTCTCCACCCCTGCGGGGGAGGCCAGTCATGGCCGCGCGGAAGGGCTCGGACACCAGGCGTGCCCGTCGGCGGGGTGGGTAGGTGACCCGGGTCACCGTGGGAGCGACCGGAACGGCCGCTGCGGCGACCTCGTTACGGTTGCGTAGGTTACGACGCCGTAGGCAACGGACCAGGGAGGCCCTCGTGTCCCACACACCGCCGCACGGAGCACTGCTCACCGAGCTCGAGCCGGTCGTCGAGGAGAACCTGAACCGGCACCTGTCCCTGGCGCAGGAGTGGCACCCGCACGACTACGTCCCGTGGTCGCAGGGCCACGACTTCGCTTTCCTGGGTGGTGAGGACTGGGCCCCCGAACAGTCCCGGCTGGACGAGACGGCCAAGGCCGCGATGTTCACCAACCTGTTGACCGAGGACAACCTCCCCAGCTACCACCGCGAGATCGCCACACGCTTCGGTCGGGACGGCGCCTGGGGCACCTGGGTCGGCCGCTGGACGGCGGAGGAGAACCGGCACGGCATCGCGCTGCGCGACTACCTCGTGGTCACCCGGGGCGTCGACCCCGTCGAGCTCGAGCGCGCCCGGATGGACTACATGACCTCGGGCTACGACTCCGGGGACAAGACGCCGCTGGAGGCCGTCGCCTACGTGTCCTTCCAGGAGCTGGCCACCCGGGTCAGCCACCGGAACACCGGCAAGGCCACCGGCGACCCGATCGCCGACCGGCTGCTCGCCCGGATCGCCAAGGACGAGAACCTCCACATGGTCTTCTACCGGAACATCGTCGCCGCGGCGTTCGAGATCGCTCCGGACGAGACCATGCGCGCCGTGACCGACGAGGTCATCCGCTTCGAGATGCCCGGCGCCACCATGGCCGGGTTCCGCAAGAACTCGGTGCTGATCGCCAAGGCCGGCATCTACGACCTGCGGCTGCACCACGACGAGGTCATCCAGCCGGTGTTGCGCGCCTGGAAGGTGTTCGAGCGCACCGACCTCGGACCGGACGGCGAGCACGCCCGCGAGGAGCTGGCCGAGTTCCTGACCGGCCTGGACGCCCAGGCGGCCAAGTTCGTGGAGAGCCGCGACCGGATGCGCGCCCGCATGCAGGCGCGCTCGGACGAGGCGATCACGCCGCTCGCCCAGGTGTGAGACCGGGCGCGCCGGTCCCCGCCTAGGGTGGGTCCCCGTGCGCCTGGCCACCTGGAACGTCAACTCCATCCGCAGCCGCGCCGACCGGGTCGCCGCCTGGCTGCAGCGCAGCGACGTCGACGTGCTGGCGCTGCAGGAGACCAAGTGCCGGGACGACCAGTTCCCCGACGACCGCTTCCATGACCTTGGCTACGAGGTCGCGCACGTCGGCCACTCGCAGTGGAACGGCGTCGCCGTGCTGTCCCGGGTCGGGCTGACCGACGTCGAGGTGGGCTTTCCGGGCATGCCGTCCTGGTCGGCCAAGGAGGGCGTCGATCCCGCTCCCGAGGCTCGGGCGCTGGGCGCGACGTGCGGCGGCGTCCGGGTGTGGAGCCTTTACGTCCCCAACGGCCGCCAGCTCGGGGACCCGCACTACGACTACAAGCTGGCCTGGCTGGAGGCGCTGCGGATGTCGGCCGGGGGCTGGCTGACCGACGACGCCGACGCCCGGGTCGCGCTGGTGGGCGACTGGAACATCGCCCCGCAGGACGACGACGTCTGGGACATCTCGCTGTTCACCCACTCCACGCACGTGACCGAACCAGAGCGGACGGCGTTCCGCGGTGTCGTCGGTGCCGGGTACGCCGACGTCGTCCGCCCCTACACACCCGGGCCCGGCGTCTACACGTACTGGGACTACACGCAACTGCGCTTCCCCCGCCGCGAAGGCATGCAGATCGACTTCGTGCTCGGCTCCCCCGCGCTGCAGCGCCGGGTGACAGACGCGCTGGTAGACCGCGAGGAGCGCAAGGGCAAGGGCGCCAGCGACCACGCCCCCGTGGTGGTCGACCTCGCCGACTAACGCACCGACCGGACGCCTTGGGGCACATCCGGGGCACACGCGGCACCCGCTGCGCCCCACGCGGCGTCGACGGCCCGGCGCGTGCGGTCCTCGCTGTCCGGCATGAGATGGCCGTAGGTGGACAGCACGAGCGAGGCATCGTCGTGGCCGAGCCGCTCAGCTACCCCGATCACCGATTCACCGGCGGCCAGCAGCAGCGACGCGAAGTGGTGCCGCAGGTCGTGGCTGGTCGTCCCCTCGGGCAGCCCGGCCGACGCCACCGCCTTCCGGAAGAGGTTGTGCCCGTAGTAGACGTGGCCGAGCGGAGTCCCAGTGGTCGTGGTGAACACCGCCCCGTCCGACGCGCGCGGGCGAGGCCTGCTGAAGCAGGACGCTAGCGAGATACCGCACCACGCCGGTAGCCACAACATTGACATCCGAGCAGTGCCAGCGCGCCGCCGCAGCTACCAGTTCGGCCAGGTAGCCGGCGGTGGTGGCATCGGTGCTCACGCACCCCCGCGTCACCTGAAGGCGGGCCAGGGTGGCCGGCGGGGCCTGACAGGTGCGCCCGTGGGCCCGTCCGCTGCGCACCAGACCGTCCAGGTGATCCAGCTTGAGCACTCCCGGCTCACCGGACATCACCGAGGGACGCCGTCCGGTCTCGACCGCAAGCACGTCTTCGGCGTCCATGCCGTGACTAGCCAAGACGTCGGCCAGTTCCCGCACCCGCCTGGCGCCTAAGGCGTGGTGGTCCAGCCCGGCCACGCCCTCGAAGGTGTGGCTCAACGGCAGATGTCCCGTGTCATGCAGCAGCGCCGCGGCCCGGGCCAGGCCGTCCTCGGGAGCGAAGTGAGCCGCCAGGGCCAAGACGCCCAACGAGTGCTCCAACCGCGAGAAGGCCTGGGTGGTGACGATACTCGAGGCGCCGGCATAGGCGATGAACGCCAACCGGCGCACCGGCCAGCACCGCAGCAGGTCCCGCTCCAGCGGCGTAAGTACCACGCCCAACCGCCACAGCGGATCCCAGTACGTGCCTCCCTCACCGAGCACGTCCGCGGCCGCACGACTCGTCGAGCTCATCGACCCACACTGACACCCCCACGCCACCATCCTCCGCGGGACACCGGCGCCGGGCACCGACATCACGCGACCGTGGCCGTAGCGGGTTAGGCTCGCGGGACGGTCCTTCGAGGGCGTTCATCCGCGACAACAGCCGGTTTGAGTACGGTCGTAGCGTGACTGTTCATGAGCAGGATCGCGGAGCCGTGACGGGAGCGGGGCGTTCCATGCTTGGAGCGCTCATGACCTACGTCGACACCACGACGGCGCAGTGGACGGAGGTCGAGCCGGGATACCGGCGGATGACTGTTGAGAACGACCATGAGTCGGGCACGCGGATCGTGCTCCTCCAGTACGACGCCGGCTACCAGCTCTCCTACTTGGACGAGCACGAGCACCACGAGTATCTGTACGTCTTGTCAGGGACCTTCGTCGATCAGAATCAGGCGTCTGGGGCGGGAACGTTCATCCACAACTGGCCGGGGTCGTCACACCAACCGAGCTCGCCGGACGGCTGCACCTTCCTGGCCGTGGAGAGACGGAGATAGCCCACGGCATCGCGATCCGGAACACGCCCTCGGTCCCTCGGTGGGCGACCGCCATGCCCGCGCCGCCGCTCGGCAGGCCAAGGCCAACCGAGAATGGACGAGCAGCGGCCGGTAGCCGATCGTCGAGCGATGCATCGTCGAGAGACCTCGGGCAGTCACTGGCCAAGAAGATGACGCAGGTGCCGCGGCGTTCTGACTACATACACGTCGGCCTCCGGCGCGTGGGTGGCTACCGCGCAGAGGACGGCGGGCCTGCTGCGCCATCGCCAGGTCAGCAGCCACCACCAGAAGTCAGCGCGCTCGCGGGACCGGCGCAGGGCCCGCCAGGCGCAGCGAAACAGCCCGAAGTCGAGGATCAGGACAGTGTCGGCTCTGCCCAGCCGAGGCGCGAGGACGTCGTAGGGGCCGAGGTCGCCATCCATGATCCAGCGGCTGCCCGCGGCGAGGTCGTGTTGCGTCTCAGCCCAGGCACTCAGGGGCATGGGGGTCAGTCCGGCCGACCAGAAGCTTTGATCGAGCTCGAGGACGGGCAGCCCAGTGACCCGCCCCAGCTGCACCGCTGCGGTCGTCTTGCCTGCCCCGCCGCGACCCAATACGACGACTCGCTGCGCGCTCACGAGAAGATTGGGTGGCGTGGGGCGTTTCACGCGGGACCTCCTCGTCCTCGCCGTTGAGCGATCCTCAATCGGAGGAAGGTGCGGGACCAGCGTCACGACAGCGGCCCTTGCGACCCTCCTGGCTAAGTGCGTAACTCACGGCGTCGGTCAAGGCGAGGTAATCCAAGGCGCGCGCCAGCTCGATCGGCTTCTACGAGCGTTATCAGAGCTCGAACGTCCGTGGGGTGCAGCCGATGGAGTCGGGCGAAGTTGGCGCCGAAGAGATCAAGCTCCACGGTGAGAGCGCGAAGCAGGTGCACCAGCGGCGAGCTCGGTTGGTCGTCGCTCACAGCACCTCGTCCTTTATCGTTTGACAGACCAGAAGTTGGATGGTCCAGATACCTGACGAGACGAAGCGACGGGAGGACACGTGGTGCAGGGTTCGGCATCGGGAGAAGTGTTCCTCGCAGCAGCAGCGCGACGACTGGCGGTCGCCGACCTACTGGAGAGCTTGGACGAACGGCAGTTGGCCGCGCCCAGCCTGTGCGCGGGCTGGGATGTACGCACCGTCGGCGCACACCTCGCCGTGCGGCAGCGCCCAACGCCCTGGGCGCGTTCCTAGAGCGTGTCTGCTAACTGCGGACGCGGTGATGGATGATCATGCAGCCGAGGAGGACACCGCCGAGGTAGGTGGTGGCGTATTTGTCGTAGCGGGTGGCGATAGCGCGCCACTGCTTGAGCCGGCCGAACCCGCGTTCGACGGTGTTGCGGTCCTTGTAGAGCTCGGCATCGCAGGCCGGTGGTCGCCCACCGGCCGAGCCCTTGGCCTTGCGGCGTGCGATCTGGTCGCTGCGTTCGGGAATCGTGTGAGCGATCTTCTTCGCCCGCAGGTGCGCCCGCGTACTGGGATGGGAGTACGCCTTGTCCGCCAGCAGCCGGAACGCGCCGGT
>NZ_FNOZ01000041.1 GCF_900107175.1 Modestobacter sp. DSM 44400
CGTCAGCGCGAGGATCGCCTGCTCAGCCTCCACGCGTCCGTCGGCGCCGAAGTAGTCGCGCGACTGCACCTGGCTCAACGTCCGGGCCAGCTGCGCGGCGCGGCGCCGCAGCTCGCCGCGGTCACCTGAGGAGTCCTCGTTATTCGGACCGTTCCTGGTCGCTGCCAGCCACGCCTGGCCCCCCTCGGCGGCAACGGCGCGCGCCTCGCGGCTCACTGCGGCGTACTCGGCGGCGATTGCGCTGTTCATCGACTGCACCATGGTGTCCTCCTCATCCCCCGACAGGTAGGCCGCCGTCCACAGCGTCGCCTGACCATCGGCGGCCACAACCCGCTCGGCCACCCACTCCAGGCCCTCCCGGGTCCGCGGCTCGTCGGGCAGCAGCACCAGCCCGTCCACCGGCTGCGCCACCCCCAGCCGGCGAAGCCGCCGCCACACCGCGATCCGCGGGGTCGAGGGCTCCCGCGGCATCCGATAGGCCAACATCACCCAGCCACCCTTGTCCGCCACAGACCCCGCCTTCCGCCAGCCCTTCGTAGCACCCGTCTGCTGGCCTCCCGACAGCACAAGGCATAGTGTAACCGCATAGTGTAACCGCGGTTGCGTACCAGGACCAGTACCGGCACGGCAGGCGCCGCGCCGCCAGGTAGACGAGCCGGCGCGGACAAGTAATCAAACAGTTGATGGATGGGAGCTTCACGGTGCGGCCTCGTTATCCCGGCTGGACAACGTGGCGACGCCGCAGCGACACCCAGCAGTCGGCCGGCCCCGAGCAGTCGGCCGGCCCCGAGCAGTCGGCCAGCCTGGAGCATGACCCCGTGGGCCACGCCTCATCGGGGGGGCTACGCCGGCTGGTCAGGTATTTCCTGATCCTGGGCGCCACCGGCTTCGGTGGTCCGATCGCCACCGTCGGCTACATGCAGCGCGACCTGGTGGAGTCTCGCGGTTGGATCGACCGGGACGAGTTCCTCAACGGAGTGGCGCTGGGCCAGACGATGCCCGGGCCGCTGGCGGCGCAGGTGACCATGTGGGTCGGCTTCCTGCAGCGCAGAGCACTGGGGGCACTGGCGACGTCGGTGGCGTTCATCGCCCCGTCCTTCCTGTTCGTCCTGGGAGTCGCCGTCCTCTATGCCCACTTCTCCGGGTTGGCGGTGGTGCAGGCGGTGTTCTACGGCGTCGCTCCCGGCGTGATGGCGATCATCGCGATTGCGGCCTACAAGCTCGCCAAGCTGACCAACCGCCGCGACTGGCGTCTGTGGGCGATCAGCGCCGTCCTCGCCGTCGTCACCGCCGTGACCGGCGCAGAGATCGCCGTCCTCTTCATCGCCGCAGGAGTGCTGATGATCCTCATCGACGCGCCTCCGGCGAGGCTGGCGTCACTTCAGTCCCGACGTCGGCGCCGCGCCGTCCCACAGCCGACGCTCACAACCGCGAGAGCAGAACCGTTCCCGGCGAACAGCGTGCCGCACCGGCCCCGCAGAGTCGTCCTGGGCGGAATGGTCGGCGGGGTCGGCGCGCTGGCCGGCACCGGCGTGCTGCTGGCGTTGCTCGTCCTCACCGGTGCGGGGACGCTGGTCGCGCTCGCCCTCTTCTTCCTCAAGACCGGCGCGTTCACCTTCGGTTCGGGCCTGGCCATCGTGCCCTTTCTGCGCGAGGGCGTCGTCACCACGCACCACTGGCTCGATCCTCGGCAGTTCCTCGACGCGGTGGCGATGGGCCTGATCACCCCGGGTCCGGTCGTCATCACCGCCACCTTCATCGGCTATCTCACCGCAGGCCTGCCCGGAGCGCTGGTCGCGACCGTCGCCATCTTCATCCCGATCTACCTCGGCGTCGTCCTGCCCGGTCCCTGGTTCGTCCGGCACAAGGACAACCCGCGGGTGAAGGCCTTCGTCAAGGGTGCTACCGCAGCAGCGGCCGGCGCCTTGACCGGGGCCACCGTCGTGCTCACCCGGCAAGTCGTCATCGACTGGCGCACGTTACTCATCGCAATCGTCACGCTCGGCGTCCTGCTCCGTTTCAAGGTCAAAGAGCCCTACGTCGTGCTGGCCTGCGCCGCCGCCGGCCTCCTTCTGCACTGACCTATGAGGTCGAAGTCAAGCCTATGAGGTCGAAGTCAAGTCGGGACCTGGATGATCTTGGGCAGGTAAGGATGGCTCGCCGGCTGTCCCGGTCCAGCTGATCTTGGTGGTGGGTGTGGATGAGCGCTGCTGTGGGCGGTTCCTGCGCCCGTCTCCCGGCCCTACGTAGCGTCCAAACCGGTTGGTCCCTACAACCTTCATCCGGGCTTGCGGGGAGGCGGACGGGGCTGCCCATGGTCCGTTGCGGGATGTCAACCCGTCGGCGGTGCGGGCTCGCCCCGCGTGGTCAGCGGGCGCCAGTGTCAAGCGGCGGTGGCGGCCCCGTGCTCTGCGCGCGCAGCGCGATGAGTGCCGGCGGCGATCGCCGGGTCCCACCGCTCACATGGCGGATTCGCGTGGCCGTTGCAACGCTGACGGGTTCACCCTGCCAGTTCGAGGTTGTCCCGGCCCTCGTGGAAGCGGGATCGCGAGCCGCTTCTCGTCCGGAAGCGCCGGATGCCCTTGGCCCCCAGGGGGCAAGGTGGGCATGATCGTTCAGGATGCTCCTCGTGCAACGAATGACGACGCCAGTGATGCCCAGGGCTGGGCGCCACAAGGCTGAGGAAGTACAGGCTCCCGCGAGCCGGCCGGCGGCCCGTTGACCGCCCAGGCGTTCGTCGACGAGTCCGCCCGCGGGTCCAGCTACCACGTGTGCGTCGCAGTCGTCGCCGACGGGGACGTCGACGCGCTCCGCCGACTCGTCCGCTCGTTCTGCCTGCCTGGGCAGCGGCGGTGGCACTTCGTCACCGAACGTGACAGTCGTCGCCGGCAGATTCTCGATGCCGTCGTAGGAAGCGGTCAGGTCTCGGCGCTGGCCTTCTACGGCAAGGGCCGTGATACCGATATCCGCGCCGAGAGCTTCCGCCGCATGGTTGTCCCGCTTCTCGACCGCGGGGTGCAGCGACTGATCGTCGAGTCACGGCAAGGCCGCGACCAGCGCGACCGCCAGGTGCTCGTCGAGGAGTTCCACCGCCTCGACCGGCCCGCACTCCGCTACATCCATCTGCCGCCGAGCGGGGACCCGCTGCTGTGGATCGCCGATGCTCTGGCCTGGAGCCACTCAGCAGGAGGCGCCTGGCGAGAGCGCATCGCGGCGATCACCACTGCTGAGAACGTCACCCGGCCGTAGACGCCGCGAAGCCCGGCCGCTCACCGTCCGGAGAGGAGCCGGGCCCACTTCCTGAAGCTCAGCGCAACAGGCGGCTGTCAGTATATGCAGCACGCGTTGCGCCCGCCACGGCCGCACGGCGCCTGGTACTCCAGCAGACGCTCCCCGGGGCTGGTCAGCCCTACGCGAGCCGGAGGTGTCCGCTTGGCTTCTCGGCCGGGCGACACACCGACCCCAGCGATGACCTCAGCGTACGGCGCCCGCGAGCGGGACGTGCTGAGCCTGGCTAACGGAACTTCGGTCCGCAAATAGTCCGCAAGACGGTCGAAAACGCCCAACATCGCCCGACGATCCGCAACGACAGAAGCGCTGGTCAAGTCGGGGTTTCATCGACAGCCCATCGCGCTAAACCACCCCCGGATCGGTTTCCTAAACCGTGTGTCGCAGGTTCGAATCCTGCCGGGGGCACCACGCTGGTCAGAGGTTCTTGTTCCTCTGACCAGCACTTATGGCCCCTTCTGAGCCTCGCGTCGCTCTGACGAGTATGCCCGTCGTTCCCCCGGCTCGCCCCTGTTCGCTCCTGCTTCTTGCACGGTTGTTGCACGCCCGGGCGGCCGTAGCCGTGCCGCTGACCTGCAATCGGACCGCGAGGTGGTCGGTTGGTGGCTGCGCTGCGTGCCGCGGCTGAAAAACGGCCAGATCGGCGACGACGATCCCGCCGCCTGGGCGCGCCATGGGAACGCCATGCCCCGGCCTCAGGTCCGGGGCGGGACGGGCTCCACCGCGCGGGCATCGAGGTAGGCGTCGAGGTCTGACTGCCAGAAGCGCAGGGAGCGGCCGGCGTAGGTGAACTTGACGCGCCGTTCGGCGACCAGGCGATAGATGAGACGCCGTCCGCAGCGGAGGTAGTCGGCGGCGCTGTCGACGTCATGGAGTTGATCGCCCGCGTTGACCGACGGTCGGGGGCTGGGCGCGGTCATGCTGGCTCCTCTGCAGACGGTTGGCGCACCGGTGGACGAAGGGGTTGTGACTCTCGGGTGCCGCGATCAGCCACCGCGCCTATAGGCGTCAGAGAGCGCCGTTCGGTGACACCCGGGTAGACGAAGCGGACGGGGTGGTCGATCCGCTGGGCGGGGACGCGGTGACGTCTCGGAGTCATCGCCGGGGGTGTGGGTGGATTCATCGGCTGATGCTGCGGGCGCGCCGGTCGTGTCGAGCTGCCGCGCGGAGGGTCCCTCCATGCCGGACGTGCGACGGCTGGGTCTCCAGCTGCCGGTCGAGGGCCTCGTTGTCGTGGTCGGGCAGGTCGGTCGCAAGGAGCGTCTGCCACTGCGAGCGCACCTCGGGTGTGGGGGAGGTGTGCGGTCCGACGGGGTGGGGGTGGTCCGCGGCGCCGGTTGCGGCGCGCCAGACGGCCAACCGTCGGGCGAGGTCGGGGGGGGCGGCTTGGCGTAGCTGGTCGGCCCAAGCCGTGTCGGGGAGGTGGTTGGCGGTGATGGTCGTGGCCAGGGTGTGGACGAGGTCGGCGCGTTGCTGGACGTAGTCGGCCAGCTCGCCGTCATCGGGGGGTGGCGGTGGAAGCCAGGGCAGCGGACCACCGGTAACGGCTCGGTCGGGGTGTGGCAAGCGTGCCTCGGTGAGGGCGTGGGCGTCGAGGTAGCGCTCCACGGCGGCGTGCAGTTGCCGGCCGGTGTCCGCGGCACCCCGCCGCGGACTACTGACCGGAACTCAGGACCCTGCAACCATGGTTGCAGTTGTGATTGCCGCTGGCCGCACTTGAAGGTGAAGCGGGCTTGTGCGCCAGGATCTGGACGATCTGTGCGATCAGGTGCTGACGCGGATGCTGTCGGCCAATCCCGGTGACGACGTCGCACTCATCGCGGTGCCGCTGCATCCACTGGACCGGCCTGGGCCGGGTGTCGCCGAACGGGCCGTCGGAGTAAGGGCGGTGGGCCGCCTTAGAGGCGGGGCCGGGGTGAGTGGCCGGCGGACTTGGCTCGCCGGCCGCCGGTCGGTCAGGTCCAGTGGGTGGTCAGCCGGATGCTGTTGCCGTGCGCGTCGCGGGAGATGGCGACGTGGTCGCACAGCTGGCGGGCCAGCCACAGGCCCATGCCGCCGGCGGACAGGTCCTCCCCGTGCGCGGGTCCGTAGCCGGCGAACGGGTCCGTGGGACCCGGACCGGAGTCGCGGATGGTGCAGACCAGCGTGCCGGGCGCCGTCCACAGCCGCAGGCCGGCGGGCGGCGCCCCGTGGCGCACGGAGTTCGAGGCCATCTCATCCACAGCCAGCAGGAAGTCCTCCATGAGGTCCTCCGGTCCGTCGACGGTCGCCAGCTGCGCGCGGACGGCGTGCCGGAGACCGATGAAGTCGGTGACGGCCTCGGCGGCGAGCGTGGGCGGCGTCGCCTCGAGCGGTTCGGGCAGTACCGGCAGGCCGCGCAGGTAGGCGGCCGGGTCGACGAAGTCGGGGTTGAGCGTCCGACCGCCGTCGGGACCGAGCAGCTGCGGATGGGTGTGCCGCACCGCGGTCAGGATCGGCTCCGGGAGGGTGGCGTCGACGATGCACAGGCCCCACAGCGGCAACGGTGCAAACGAGGCGTTGATGACCGCCTCGTAGCGCTGCCACTCCTGCCAGTCGGCGTCGGTGGTGCCGAAGTCCACCTCACCCACCACCCGCACCCGGCGTCCCGGAGCGCCGCGGTCGGCGGCGAGCTTGCGGAAGGTGCGAATGGCAGTCGGCGTGCGGGCCCGGTAGAGGTTGTGTCGCTCCAGCACGAGCACCCTGGGGTCGTTCCCGACCACATCGGCGACGGCGTCCCGCAGCGGGCCGCAGCTCTCGCCGCTGACCGCGATGACCGCGAGGTCGCCGGCGGGGAGACCATCGAGCAGGAACGGAGCCGCCACTGCGGTCATCTGCTCGCTGGAGTGGTAGAGCAGCGCGTCATGCCGGAAACCGGCTGGATCCGACGTCGTGCCGTCGTCGCGGTGGCCGCTGGTGCTCTCAGTAGCTGATGTCAGCAAGACATGGTCCCCCGGTCGATAGCGGCTCCGCGCGGGACCCTTTTACACGATAACCGCTGTGTCGCGCCTGAGTCGGATGCAACCGGTTGGCGGCTGAACGGACAGCGGTCCGGGCTCCCCGCGCCACCGGGTCT
This sequence comes from Modestobacter sp. DSM 44400, assembly GCF_900107175.1. Taxonomy (GTDB): domain Bacteria; phylum Actinomycetota; class Actinomycetes; order Mycobacteriales; family Geodermatophilaceae; genus Modestobacter. The sequence goes on from NZ_FNOZ01000041.1 coordinate 6,383, forward strand.
CGGTCAAGCGGTGGGTGGTTCATCGCGGATGGCGAGTGAATCGGCGGCCCTGAGTGCCGCACAAGGCGTGACTGGTCGGCCGCGGTCACCTTGCTGATCGCACAGTCGCTGATCAGGGGCACGGGGGCCGGGTGGTGATTGGATGGGGCGCCCAGAAGGCCTCTCTCGGTAGCTGGCCAGAATTGATCGAGGAGTCGCTCCTGTGACCGACCCGTTGCGTGCGTTGCTGCGTGCCTCCCATCTGCTGGCCCCAGACCGTCTGAGCTCTGTGGTCGCTGTTCACGCTCGCGCTCTGGGCGCCCGGAATTGTGTGATCTACCTGGCTGACTACGAGCAGGCGACGTTGCAGCCCCTCCCCGGCACTGGGGTGCCGGCGCGTCAGGAACTTCCGATCGAGGGCACGATGGCCGGGCGGGCGTTCTGCCGGGTCGAGGTGGTCAGCAGCACGGCCGGGAAGAACGTGCACCGCATGTGGCTCCCGTTGCTCAACGGTGTCGAGCGCCTCGGCGTGGTCGAGATCGAGCTGGCCCGACGAGGAGGTGGACGCCGACATGCGGGCCCTGGTCTCGCTGGTCGCGGAGCTGGTGGTCGTCAACGACGCCTACAGCGACGTGTTCTCCCGTCTGCGCCGGCGTAAGACGTTGAGCCTGGCGGCGGAGATCCAATGGGAGCTGCTGCCGCCGCTGACCTTCGGCACCGAGCGGGTGGTCATCACCGGAGGTCTGGAGCCGGCGTATGAGATCGGTGGGGACACCTTCGACTACGCGGTCAACGGCAGCTCCGTCGACCTGCTGGTGCTGGATTCCGTCGGCCACGGTCTGCCTGCGGCGGTGCTGGCGAGCGTCGCCGTCGGGGCTTATCGGCACGCCCGGCGGAACATGCTCGACCTGCCCGACATCGCCGCCGAGATCGACGAGGCCATCGCCGGGCAGTTTGGCGCCAGTCAGTTCGCCACCGCGGTACTGGCCCGCCTGGACCTGGACACCGGTCGGCTGCGGTGGATCAACGCCGGGCACCCCGACCCGCTGATCTTGCGGGGGGCCTCGCTGGTCCATCCCCCGCACTGCTCGCCCAGCCGACCGCTGGGCCTCCAGAGCAGCAAGCCGGTGTGCTGCGAGACCCGACTGGAGCCCGGCGATCGGCTGCTGCTCTACACCGACGGCATCACCGAGGCCCGCTCACCGGAGGGCGAGTTCTTCGGCGAGGAGCGGCTCGCCGACTTCATCGCCACCGCTTCGGCTGCCGGCGATCCAGCGCCGGAGACGGTGCGACGCCTGATGCGCAGTGTCTTGACTCACCAAGCCGATCAGCTCCAAGACGACGCCAGCATTGTCGTGCTGGAGTGGCTCACCGGCGAAGAGCAGCAGCTGCAGCTGCAGCTGTAGCCATTGCCCTTACCACGGGTGCTGCTGCGGGTGCTGGGCATCGGCTGGGCTGCCCGCTGCACGCCCTGTCCGATCGAGCGGCTGGAACACGCGCGTCGATCAGGTGGCCAGGCCCGCTGATTAGAAGCTCTTTGTGCCGAGAAGGATGGCTACGACACCTCGGCGATCAGAGCGTCCATCTTGTCGGCGAGCGCGTCAGCGCGGCCGGGTCGAACTCGGGCGTAGAGCGCCAGAGTCGTGATCGGGTCTTGATGGCCCAGCTGTGTCTGCACGTCCTCGATGCTGGCGCCGGCGTCGATGAGCAGAGACGCGCATGTCGCTCGCAGGTCGTGGGGCGTGACGGTCATGCCGGCTGCGCGGGCCGCGGGGTCCCAGGAGTCGCGCCGGAACGTCCGATAGCGACGTAAGCCTCCGCTTCGATTGGGGAACACCCACTCGCCAGATGTCTGCGTCAAGTGGCTGGCCAGGGCAGCAGCGAGGCGGGTGGGCATCGTCACCGTGCGGCTGGCATGGGTCTTCGTGGGGCCGACGACCGTTGTGCCGTCGACGCTCCGCTGTATCCGGATCGTGCGGCTAGGAGCGTCGATGTCATCGCGTTGCAGCGCCAGCGCCTCGCCGATCCGCAGCCCCGTGTAGGCCTGGGTGCGGACGAGGAGCCGGTCGTCATCGCGTCGCATGTGGGCGGCAAGCTGCTCGACCTGGGCGGGGGACAGCACCGGACGCTCGGTGGTGGGACGTCGGGGGAGAGCGCCGCGTCGGGTCGCGCACGGGTTGGCGGCCAGCACGCCGTCGCGCACCGGTCGGTCGAGAACGCGCTTCAGCACACCGTGGGCCTCGATGACCTTGGACGCCGACGCGCCGCTCGCCGTCATGGCCGCGAGCCATTCCTCGACGGAGCTGGCCTTGATGTGGCGTACCGCGGTGGTGCCGAACCAAGGCGCGATACGCAGACGCCAGGCGTGCTCGTAGTTGGCGATCGTCGACGGGCGACAGCGCCCCTGGATGAACGTCAGGTAGCCGGGCCACCAGTCCGCGAGCGGTCTCCCCGCGGCGCGGTCGTCGACGGCGCGGCCGCGTTCGAGGTCGACTCGCTTGTGCGACAGCCAACGGTCGGCCGCGGCCTTGGTCGGGTAGGTCTGGGGCGCCGGCGTCAGCAACCGCGTGTCGGGGTTGGGCCACTTGGCTTGCCACCGGCCTGAGGGGAGACGGCGAACTGCGCCCCACCCTCGGCGCGATCGGTGTGTGGTCGGCACGACTGCCCCCTGCTCGCCGGTACTGCCTGCTCTGCACTCCAACTACTTGCACGGTGCTTGCACGGGACGTGGAAAAACCACTATAAGCCCAGGTCGGAGGCGAGTGGAGCGTCGCTTCCTAAACCGTGTGTCGCAGGTTCGAATCCTGCCGGGGGCACCAGTCGGTGTTAACCGTTGGTCGAGCAACAGGCCGACCGTTGGTCATGATCGCGCGGTGGAGGGCCCCCGGCCCCGGAAACGGGGACCGTGTCGTTTCAGGACGATCGGCGGTACCGGGCACTGGGTGGACGACCGGATCACCGGCGCTTCCGCGATCGACAGGCTCGCCGCCGTTGGGACGAGCTCATCAGCCCTACCGCTGATCCCGATCAGTCCGCGGCGTGAGCATTCGGCGGCCACCGCCAACGCCCCGCCTCGACGGCGAGCAGTACCTGTTCCACAGCGTGCTGCAGCGCGCCGGCAACCGCTTCGGCGCGGCCATGTTCGTGGGCACCAACAATGCCGTCCGGATCTCCGCCCTGAGGGCCATCGGGGGGGCTCCAGGACTCCATCACCGGGGACGCCGCGACCAGCATCGTCTGGCACGCCAGCATCAACCCGCAGACCGGCGCGGCCAGGACGTCCGTCTACACCCCGGACGTCCTGGCGGTCGGGGAGGGGCCGACGTCCTGGCGGGCCCACCTGGCTCAGCAGGGCCGGTGGGCGCGGGGCACCGACGAGGTCGTGCTGCGCCTGTCCTTGAAGGTCGCCCGGCGGCTCTCGTTCCGCCGGCGGGCGCACTACGCGCTGCTCATGTCCTACCACCCGGCAACGGCGGTCAGCTGGGTCCTCGGCGTGACCAACCTGGCCGCCTACCTGCTGACCGGCGTCGCCGGGGTGCTGGTCGACGCGCAGCTGTGGCCGATGCTCTATGTGAACGCCGCGGTCCTGCAGGTCGGCCTGTACGTCTGGAACCGCAGAAACAACATCAGCACACTCGAGGAGGAGAGCTCCTCGGGAGCCAGCGGCATGATTCTGTCCGTCCTGTCGACCCCGGTGTACGTCAGCGCGCTGTGGGCGGCGGTGCGCCACCGCACCGTCAGCTTCGCGGTCACGCCGAAGGGCGCCCAGGACCGGGACCCGCTCAGCACGTTCGGCGCGCACCTGCGCTGGGCGGCCGTGCTCGTCGCAGCGCTCGTGGCCTCGGTGCCACTGCACCACCCGCACGTCGCCATCTGCACCTGGGCGCTGGTCAGCACCGCGGTGTGCCTGCTCCCCGTGGCGATGTGGCTGACCGGGCTGCTGTGGCACCGCCTGCGATCGGGTCCCCGCGCCGCCGGCCTGGCGCCGAACGTGGTCCAGACCCTGCCTGCACTCACCGGTGAGCCGAGCGTGCCTGTGCCGGTCATCTCCCAGCTCATCACGACCGGCGCCACCCGCGCCCCCCGCACCCAGGAGGACCCCCGATGACCCGACGCAAGCCCCGCCGCCTCCGCCGGCTGCGCAACGCCGCCCTGGTGACGGCGACCATCGCCGGCGTGGTCGCCGTGAACGGCCCTGTGGTCTCCTCCGCCGCCGAGCGGGCCTACACGGCCTACGAGCGGAACCAGCCCGACTACAAGTCGCAGTACGGCCACTGGGACACCTACGAGCTGCCCGAGCGCTACCGCGCCCAGGCCGTGCACGCTGCGCTGCTGCGCACCGGCAAGGTGCTCCTGGTCGCCGGTTCGGGGAAACAACGCGCAGCAGTTCGAGGCCGGCAGCTTTCGGACGGTCCTGTGGGACCCGGTCACCGACGAGACCAAGGAGCTCCCCGCCCCGGAGGACCTCTTCTGCTCCGGGCACGCCTACCTGCCCGACGGCAACCTGCTCATCGCCGGCGGCACGCGCAAGTACGAGGTGCTCGCCGCCGACGTCACGAGGGCCGCCGGGATCCTCACCGTCAAGAACGAGAGCGACGCCAGTGGCATCACCATCCCGAGGGGCACCCGCTTCACGGCCCGGGGGAACGCCTACCTGTCCACCGAGGACGTCGCGGTACCGCCGGCGCACGCCATGGGCGACGGCACCCTGATGGCAGGCTCGCAGGACGTGTGTATCGAGGCCGAGGTCGAGGGGCCCGAGCAGACGCTGACCGGCGCCCAGCAGTTCCAGATCGAGGGGCTCGACGCCGAGCAGAGCCGCAACCTCTATGGCCAGGGCGACGCCATCACGATGCAGAAGCAGAACTACCGGGGCCTCGACGCCTCCTACGAGTTCGATGTCGACAGCGAGACCTACCGCAAGACCGACCCGCTGACCACCTCCCGCTGGTACCCCACGCTCGTCGGCCTGCCGGGCGGCCGGGTCCTCGCCGTCTCCGGCCTCGAATACGGCAAGATCATCGACGGGGACAACGAGGTCTACGAGCCCAGCACCCGGTCCTGGAACGACCAGCCGGAGCTCGACCGCTACTTCCCGACCTATCCCAGCCTCTTCCGGCTCGCCGACGGGCACCGGCTGTCTACAGCGGGTCCAACACCGGCTACGGCTCGGACCAGGAGGGTCGCCAGCCGGGGATCTGGGATCTCAGCGACAACAGCTGGACCGACGTCGATGGTCTGGCCGACCCGCAGTTGAACGAGACGAGCACGTCGTTCCTGCTCGCCCCGGCCCAGGACCAGAAGGTCGCGATCGTCGGCGGCGGCGCGGGCGGCGACGGCGAGGAGTCCACGTCCCGCTTCAGCGTCGTGGACCTCACCGACCCGGACCCCCGGTACGAGCCGGCCGCGGACTACCCCAGCCCCGCGCGGTACATCAGCGCCGTCACACTGCCCGACGACCACACCCTGCTCACCGGCGGGTCGGTGGGGTACCGCGGCAACCACCAGAGCGACCTGCACCTGACCACCAGCTACGACCCCCAGACCGGAACGCTGGCCGAGGTCGCCCCAACGAGGTCGGGCGCGACTACCACTCGACGGCGCTGCTGTTGCCCGACGGCCGGGTCATGACCATGGGCTCGGACCCGCTGTTCTCCGACGAGAACGACACCCTGCCCGGAAAGTTCGAGACCCGCATCGAGATCTACTCCCCGTCGTACCTGTTCGCCGGCCCCCGGCCGACCGTCACCGGCGCTCCCGAGGAGGTCACGCGGGGCACCACGTTCGAGGTGACGACCACCGGCAAGGACGTCGCCGAGGCGCGGCTGCTGCGGCCCAGTGCCGTCACCCACCAGACGGACACCGAGCAGCGCTCCATCGCCCTGGACGTGACCACCGGGGACACGGCGGACGGCGCGCACGAGTACGGCCTGAACCTGCCCGAGGGCGAGGGCCTCACCCCGTCCGGCTGGTACATGCTCGTCGTGCTCGACGCGCAGGGCGTGCCCTCCCCGGCCCGCTGGGTGCACGTCGAGTGAGCCGGCGTCCCCTGCGGGCCCTGGTCCTGGCGGCCGTGGCGTGTGCCGGCCTGGCGAGCACCGCCGTGGCCTGCACCGCCGCCACGCCGGACACGCCGGACACTGAGCCAGACCGGCTGTCCGGTGAACTGTGGCGCAACCCGCAGGGCCACGCCTCCGTCGCGATTGCCGAGGCCCAGGCCGGGGGGCGGACCGGCGAAGCCGCGTCCCTCGACGTGCTCGCCGAACAGCCCACGGCCACCTGGTTCGCCAGCCCGGGCGACCCGTACTCGGCGGTGTCGGAGGTGTCGCGAGCAGCCGCGGCCGCGGGGCAACTGTCCGTCCTGGTCGCCTACTTCGTGCCCATGCGGGACTGCGGCTCCTCCTCCTCGGGGGGTGCGCCCGACGCCGGCGCCTACCTGTCGTGGATCGGCAGCTTCGCCGCCGCGCTCGCCGACCGGCCCGCCGTCGGCGTCCTGGAACCGGACGCGATCGCCCACGCGATCGTCGGCTGCGCCGGTGTACGGCCCGAGGAGCGCTACCGGTTGCTGGCGCAGGAGGTGGAGATACTGGACCGGCAGCCGCGGACCCGGGTCTACCTCGACGCCGGCAACGCCGGTTGGGTCGACGACCTGCCGGTGCTGGCCGGTGCCCTGCGCCGCAGCAACGTCGACCAGGCCGACGGCTTCGCGCTGAACGTGTCGAACTTCGAGACCACCGACGTCAGCGCGCGGTTCGGACTGGCCCTGTCCCAGCAGTTGCAGGCGGACCAGCCCTCCCGCGTGGCCACCCCGCACTTCGTCATCGACACCAGCCGGAACGGTGCCGGCCCCCCGCGCAGACCGGCACCGAGAACCCCCGGTGCAACCTGCCCGGACGCCGGCTGGGCGAGGTTCCCACCACCGACCCCGACCTGCCGCGCGTCGACGCCCTGCTCTGGGTCAAGCAGCCGGGCGACTCCGACGGCACCTGCCGCGGCGGCCCGCCCGCCGGTGCGTGGTCGCCGCAGGCCGCCGCCGAACTGGTGGCGGGCTGACGCCTCCGCCTGCCCGTCATGACGACGACGCCGAACGCTCCCGGCCGCCTCGCACACGCCCCATCCCGCGCGCAACGTGTCGGGGCCGGCTGGGGACTCTGCCCCGGCCTGTGGACGGCGGCGCCCCGCCTGTCGGCCTGCGGCGCTGGACTGCTGCTCCGCACGACACCTGGAGGAGCGATGGCCACCGGCCCGAACCGAGCAGCCGAGGAACACGTCACCGCGCTCGCCGAAACGCTGACCACGCCGAGAGTCGGCGAGTGCGTCTTCTGCTTCATCGACCGGATGCTCGACGCGTTCGGCTGCGACACCACCCTGCGCTGGGCCCGCCGGTGGCGCGACCTCCGGCTGCCCCGGGCGACCGGGCTGGAGGCCCGGCTGGGCCGGCGCGGGGGCTTCTGCGACTGCGAGGTCTTCCTCAACGGGTGGACGGTGCGGCCGGAGCTGCTCGTCCCCGACCAGCACGGGGAGCTCGACTGGCCGGCGGACCGGCCGCCGTGCCCCGGCGTCGGCCCCCGCTCCGCCCAGCCCTGCAGTACCTGGGTGCCGTTGCGCCGGCCGTGGTGAGCCGCGGGCGCGTCGCCCGATCAGCAGGGACCATGGGGGTGTGACCGCAGCGCCACCCGCCGTGCAGGACGTCTCCGCCCTCGCCGACCTGCTCGCCGACGGCGACGCCCTCGTCCTCTCCGGCGCCGGGATCTCCACCGACTCCGGCATCCCCGACTACCGGGGGGCCACCGGGTCGCTGCGCCGGCACACCCCGATGACCTGGCAGACGTTCACCCGCGACCCCCGGGGCCGGCACCGCTACTGGGCCCGCAGCTACATCGGCTGGCGGCAGATCGCGCAGGCCCGGCCCAACGCCGCGCACCGGGCGGTGGCCGCTCTCCAGCAGGCCGGCGCGGTCGGGGAGGTGATCACACAGAACGTCGACGGGCTGCATCAGGCCGGCGGGGCGCGCGACGTGCTGGAACTGCACGGTGGCCTGGACCGCACGGTCTGCCTGGCGTGCGGCAACGTCGCCGACCGGGCGGACCTCGACGTCCGGCTTCGGGAGGCGAACCCCGGCTTCCGGCCCGAGGTCGGCGACCGCGACGAGGTCAACCCCGACGGTGACGTGGAGCTCCCCGAGGAGAAACTCGCCGGGTTCGTGATGGTCGACTGCCTGGCCTGCGGCGGCGGTCCACTCAAGCCCGACGTGGTGTTCTTCGGCGAGACGGTGCCCCGCGACCGGGTCGACACCTGCTTCCGGCTGGTCGACCAGGCGCGGTCGCTGGTGGTGTTGGGCTCCTCGTTGACGGTGATGAGCGGCTACCGGTTCGTCATCCACGCGGCCAAGCTCGGTATTCCGGTGGCGATCGTCAACTCCGGCGCCACCCGCGGCGACGCCAAGGCCGACGTCCGGGTGGACGCGCCGCTCGGCGACGTGCTGCCCGAACTCGCCCACCGGCTCGCCGGCTGAGCCCGGCCGGCTGACGGTGGCCCGCGAGGTCGAGCGGATTGGCGACGACAACGCGGTCGCGGGGGCACGGGCGCGGATGCTGCTGTCTCACGACGGGCCTGGCGAGCGCGGCCCGGCGTGGTGGGACCAGAACGACGAAGAGGGGCGGGACCGCTGGGCGGCCGGGCTCTGGGCGCTGGGGAGCTGACCCGGCGCGCGGCGGCCCGGTGACCGAGGATGGTCGGCGATGCAGACCTTCCTGCCCGTCGCCGACTTCGCCGAGAGCGCGCGGTTGCTGGACTCCCCGCGGCTGGGCAAGCAACGCGTGGAGACCCTGCAGGTGCTCCGCGCGCTCGAGCTCGCCGACTACGGGTGGGCCTCGCACCCGGTGGTCACCATGTGGCGCGGGCACACGGCCGGGCTCGTCGTCTACGGCCTGGCGATGGTCCGGGCGTGGCGCGAGCGCGGCTTCGCCGACAGCACCGAGAGGCTCATCGCCGAGTTCGCCCCGGACGCCGCCGCGATGACCCAGGCCGAGGCGGCCGCCGCCGGGTTGCTGCCCAGCTGGGTCGGCAACGAGGAGCTGCACCGGTCGCACCGGTCCAACCTGGTCGCCAAGGACCCGGCGTTCTACCGGCCGCGATTCGTCGGCGAGCCCGACGACCTGCCGTACGTGTGGCCGGGCGCCGATTACGTGCCACCGGCGGCGCCGCCGGAGGGGGTACCGGTGTGGGTGGTGCGCCCCCGCGCGCACAACGAGCTCGGTGCCGCGCTGGCCACCGGCATCGTCGGACTGGGCACCCAGGCCGGCATCGACGTGGACGCCACCGGGCTCTCGCCGGCCGAGCTGCGGATGCTGGCCAAGGAGCTGTCCGGCAAGCGGCCGGCCAAGGACCTGCGCCAGCTGACCGCCTTCCTCGACGAGATGGCACCCGGCGACCTGGTCGGGCTGCCCGTCGAGCACGGGGCCGGGCTGCTGCTGGGCGAGGTGGTCGGCGACTACGCCTTCGCCGGCCGAGAACTGCTGCCACACCGGCGCCCGGCCCGATTCGCCCGGGTCGTGCCACGGTCGGCGGCGCGCCCGCCGGCCACCCTCCAGGACCCGCGGGCGCTGTTCCGGGTCACCCTGGACCCCGGCGCCGTGCCGCCAGGCCGGCGCTGACCTCGTCCACCGCGGTGGCCAGCCCCCGGCGGGCGTCAGCGAGGTCGGCGGGCACCCGGGCCGCATGCACGAACCACCACGCTGCGCCGTGCAGCCGGCGCAGCAGGAAGAACGGCGCCAGCTCCTCGTCGGACATCGGGTCGGGCAGGGCCGCCACGGCGGCGCGGCCGTCCAGCCGGCCCGTCGCCCGCAGGCACGCGACGTCCCAGCCGCGGGGGCCGCGACTGGTGTCCTCGAGGTCGGTCCAGCACCAGCCGCCGGGCGTGGCCAGCAAGTTGCCCGGGTGGGTGTCGCCGTGCAGGAAGCCGACGTCGCCGGTCAGCAGGGGACGCAGCCGGCCGGTCAGCTCGGCGACCGCGGCCACCTGAGCCCGGTCGGCGCCCAGCCCGACTCCCCGGTCGGCGAAGACGGCCAGGTCGTCCAGCGGGGTGTCCAGCGGCTCCCCGCTCCAGCCGGGGTCGACGTCGGCGAGCGCGGCCTCCAGCTCAGCGAGGGCGGCGCCGGCCCGCGCCGGTGTCGGGGTCTCGGGCAGCACCTCGACGAACCGCCAGAAGGACAGCGTGAGCCCGGCGTGCTCGTGCGGACCCGGCGGGAGCTCGGTGGACGGCGGCACGACCGCCGCTCCGGCCTCGGCCAGCACGCCGGCCAGGGCCACCTCGCGGCCGAAGGGCCGCTGGATCGCCGGGCGGAGCAGGGGGGTCAGCGTGGCCACCCGGGCGACCACCGGCGCCGGGCGCAGGTGCACGACCACGTTGACCCCGTCGTGCAGCAGCGCTGCCTCGTCGGCGGCCAACCCGTGCGCGCGGGCGACGGTCAGCGCAGCGGCCCGGGCGGCCTCGACCCGGTTGGTCGTGTCCGTGCTGGTCGTGTTCGTACTGGTCGTGTCGGTGCTGGTCACGAGCCGGGCAGCGGGACGTTCTGCAGGCGCACCTGGCCGCGGGCGACCAGCTTGCCGTCCTCGGCGCGGGCAAGCGTGACCAGCCAGAGCTGCAGCGTCCGGCCCTGCTGGACCGGCTCGGCGACCACGTCGAGGCGACCGACGGTGGCCGGGCGCAGAAAGTCGGTGGAGTTGTTCACGCCGACCGCGAACTGGCCGCGGTCGACCACGGCCGCGCTCGCCCCGATGCTGGCCGCGGACTCCACGACGGTGCAGTAGACGCCGCCGTGCACGACGCCCCAGGGGGTGTGCTGATCCGGGCCGAGGTCGACGTGCCCGGTCACCCGGGTGCCGCTCACCTCGTCCGGGACGAAGCCGGACGCCCGGGCAAACGCGCCGGCCGACTCGAGGTCCACCGGGGGCAGGCCGCCGCTCATGCGTCCCAGACGAGGCAGAAGGGATGGCCGACCGGATCGGCGTAGACGCGGAAGTCGCCGCCCCCGCCGGGGAGCCGGCGCGCGCCGAGTGCGAGCACCGCCGGCTCGGCGGCGTCGACGTCGGCGACCCGGATGTCGAGGTGGAACTGCTGGGGGCGGGCCGGGTCCGGCCAGTCGGGGGGTTGCAGGTCCGGGGCCCGCTGGAAGGCGATCCGGTGGCCGGCGCCGGTCGCGACGACCCAGTCGTCACCTGGGTCGCCCTGCACCTCCATGCCGAGCAGCTCGGCGTAGAAGGTCGCCAGGGCATGGGCATCCGGGGCATCGATGACGACGGAGTGCAGCTGGCCGATCATGGGCCCATCCTGACCGAGCGCCGGGGCCGGCGACAGCCGGGGACCGGCCGGGAACCGCAGGTCCCCGGCCACCCGGGCTGCGGGCGCCGCATGCCGTGCCGCACGATCGGGACATGACCCGCTCCCGGACCGCCCGATGACCGCGCCGCAGCTGGGCACGCTGGCGTGGCAGCCGGCCGCGGAGCGGCCCGACCTGCTGGCCGAGCCGGTGGCCGCCGCGCTGGTGGGGCTCTCGGCGTCGGTGTGGGTGGCACCCATCGACGACGCCGCCGCCGACACCGCGGCGTTCACCGACACCTACCAGGTCCCGCTCGCCGCCTCGGCCAACTGCGTGGTGGTCGCCGCCCGGCGGGCCGGGCAGACCACGTTGGCGGCCTGCCTGGTGCTGGCCACCACGCGGGCCGACGTCAACGGCCTGGTGCGGCGGCACCTCGATGCCCGTAAGGCCTCGTTCGCGCCGCAGGACGTCGCCGTCGCCGAGAGCGGGATGGCCTACGGCGGGATCACGCCGGTGGGGCTGCCGGCGTCCTGGCCGGTGCTGGTGGACGCCGCCGTGGCCGCCGGCGAGTGGCTGGTCATCGGCTCGGGGACCCGGGGGAGCAAGCTCGCCGTTCCCGGGGCGGTGCTGGCCGCGCTGCCCGGCGCGGTCGTGCTGGAGGGCCTCGGTCAGCCGCTCGGCTGAGCGGCACCGGTCCGGTCGCCTCCTAGGCTGGGCGGGGTGAGCGACCCCGTCGACCTGGACCCCGCACCCCGCCCCGCGCCCGAGCCGGAGCGCGCGCCCGACGACAGTGACGTCGGCTGGGGCGAACGGGTGAGCGACCTCAGCGAGGACGACCGCCGCTACCTGGAGGACCGCCCGCCGCATTGGGGCAGCGACTGACGCAGCGGCCCTGCCGGTCAGCGGTGCGGGGCGGCTTCCGGCTCCGACGCCGGTGGCTGGCTCTGCTGGGCGCGCAGCAGATCGCGGATCTCCACCAGCAGCTCGACCTCGCTGGGAGCGCTGGGGCCCGTCTCCTCGCCCTCGGCCCGGCGCCGGACCAGCCGGCGCATCGGAGCGACGATGAAGAAGTAGATGACCGCGGCGGTGATCACGAAGCGGATCAGCTGGGTGACGAACGCTCCCCAGCGGAACTCCTCGCCGGAGACCAAGACCACGCCGGCCAGCTCGCCGCCCCCGGTGAAGATCGTGATCAGCGGCGTGAGGAACGAGCTGGTGAACGAGGACACCACTGCGGTGAACGCCGCGCCGATCACCACCGCGACGGCCAGGTCGACGACGTTCCCGCGCAGCAGGAAGTCCTTGAAGCCCTTGATCATCCAGTGTCCCCTCGGCTCGGTGCGCGCCGCCCAGAGCCGGCCCGGGCCGGATCACGGCGGGCCGAGGGTAACGGTGAGTGTGGCGCTGGTCGCTGACCCGGCGAGACGCGCCGCCGTCTCCGCGGACACCGCCAGCACCAGCAGGCCGCCGTCCGCGCCGGCAGCAGGGCCGGTCGCCTCGGCCGGCGGTGCGCTGAGCACGAGGGCATCCGCGGCCACCACCTCGGCGGCGCCAGCGTCGGCCGGGCTGGCGAGCACGTCGACCCGGTCACCGGGGCGCAGCAGCGCGGCCACCGCCAGATCAGCCAGCCGGACAGGTGCGGCGACCTGGCCGGGCGGCACCCGGGACCACAGACCGGGGCCGATGACCCGGACGTCGGTGACCGGCTCGCCGCGCCGCAGCGGGCCGGCCAGCACCTCCCCGGTCAACTGGCCGACGTCGTCCACGACGCCGTCCGGGGCCATGCTCGCGGGGAGGGTGACCAGGCCGAGGTCGGCGCCGGTCAGCACCGCACCGGCGGTCAGATCGGTGGCGGCGACCACCACGTCGACGTCCGCCGGTGGTGGGGGAGCGTGTTCGGCCGCGGCCGGCCGGAGTGCGACTACGAGCGCGAGAACGGCAAGCAGACCGGCGGCCACCTGCCGCAGCAGGTGCACCGGCGAGCGGGGGCGGCGGAGGCGGGGCACGCCGCCGACGCTAGGCAGGCCGGCGGGCGGCGTCCCGCTCCGGGAACGGCCTGTGGACGGTGACCCCCGGTGTGGACGACGGCGCACGGAGCGGCCGTCGTCCGTGCTCGGAGCTAGTTCGCGGCCTTGGAGCCGGTGCTGGGCGCGGCCGCCGGCTTGCTGGCGGACGACTCTTTCGAACCCGACGACGACGAACCGGAGTCCTTCGCCGACGACGACGAACCGGAGTCCTTCGCCGGCGACGACTCCTTGGCCGAGGACGCCGACGGGGCGGTGGCGCTCTCGGCCTTGCGGCTGTCGGTGCGGTAGAAGCCCGAGCCCTTGAAGACCACGCCGACCGAGCCGTAGACCTTGCGTACCGGGGCGCCGCACTCCGGGCAGGTGGCGACCGCGGCGTCGCTGAACGTTTGCACGACCTCGAACTCGTGCTTGACCTCGGAATTGGTGCAGACGTACTGGTAGGTGGGCACGGTGCAACTGCTCCTCGTCCGGGTGGGTCACCGGGCTGGCACTCGACCCGGGAGACTGCCAATGATGCGCCGTCCCGGCGGTGCCGTCCACGTCGGGACCCCGCGTCGGGGGAGTGCCCCCGATCACAGAGCGGCCCGAGCCGGCCCGGCCGGTACGGTTCCGACTGTGGCGCCACAGTGGCTGGACGAGCAGGAACAGACCACCTGGCGTCGGTGGCTGGCGGTGTCCGAGCTGGTCCCGCGCACGCTCGACGCCCAGCTGCAGCGCGACGCCGGGCTCACGCACGCCGCCTACGTCGTCCTGGCGATGCTGTCCGAGGCCCCCGACCGCAGCCGGCGGATGAGCGACCTGGCCCGGGTGGCCAACCAGTCGCAGAGCCGGCTGTCGCACACCGTCGCCCGGCTGGAGGAACGCGGCTGGGTGACGCGGGTGCGGGCCACCGAGGACCGCCGCGGCAACGTCGCCGTCCTCACCGACGCCGGTTGGGACGTCGTCACCCGGGTTGCCCCCGGCCACGTCCAGGCCGTGCGCGACGCGGTGTTCGCCGCCCTCACCCCCGAGCAGGTCGTGGCGCTCGGCGAGGCGCTGGACGCCGTCCTGGAGCGGCTGGACCCCGACCACACCCAGCGCGCCCTCGCCGGCAGCTGACCCGGCGGCGGGGAAGCCGCCGGGTGCGCGCGGCGTTGCCTCCCACGATGTCCGAGCCCGTTGCCTCCCCGGTGCCCCTGTCCGTCCTCGAGCTGGCCACGGTCGGGTCGGGCCAGTCGACGGCCGAGGCGCTGGCGCACACCATGGCGGTGGCGCAGGCCGCTGACCGGCTCGGGTACACCCGCATCTGGGTGGCCGAGCACCACAACATACCGGCCGTGGCCAGCACCAACCCACCGGTGCTGATGGCTCACCTCGCCGCGGTGACCGAGCGGATCACGGTCGGCTCCGGTGGCGTGATGCTGCCCAACCACGCACCGCTGGTCGTGGCCGAGCAGTTCGCGCTGCTGGAGGCGCTGCACCCCGGCCGGATCGACCTCGGCATCGGCCGCGCGCCCGGCACCGACCAGCACACCGCCCTGGCGCTGCGCCGCGACCCGGCGGCGCTGTCGGCCGAAGACTTCCCGAACGACCTGCTGGACCTGCTCGGGCTCTTCGGTGACGAGCGGGTCGAGGGCGGGCTGTCCGAGAGATTCGCGGCCACCCCGGCGGCGGTCAGCGCGCCTCGGGTCGTGCTGCTGGGGTCGAGCGGGTTCTCCGCGCAGCTGGCCGGCCAGCTGGGGCTGCCGTTCACCTTCGCCCACCACTTCGGCGGGGCGCACACCCAGGCCGCCGTCGAGCTCTACCGCGAGTCCTTCCGGCCCTCGGCGCGGCTTGTGCGGCCGTACACGATCGTCACGGCCAACACCCTGGTCGCCGACACCGACGACGAGGCCCGCCGGCTGGCACTGCCCGGTCAGCTGATGCGGCTGTCGATCCGCACCAACCGGCTGCGCCCGGTGCCCAGCCTGGCCGAGGCGGAGGTGCACCCCGAGCGCGCGGCCGCAGAGGCGATGCCGAGCAACGCGGTCGTCGGCGGGCCCGAGCGGGCGGTCGCCGAGCTGCGGCAGCTGGCCGCCGACACCGGTGCCGACGAGCTGATGGTCTCCGCCTCCACGCACGGGGTCGCCGAGCGGCTGCACAGCCTGGAACTGCTGGCCGCAGCTTGGGGCCTGGCGCCTGGCGAACGGCCTGCTGCGGGCTGAGGACCGGCTGCACCCTCAGCGCGGGTGGCGCAGGAACGACTCAGGGTCGGCCAGGAACTGCCGCCAGCTCGCGGTGAGCCCGAGGTCCTCCCATCCGGCCGGCCTCAGTCCCCAGGTGCCGACCTCGCGCAGCGTCGCCCCGGGCAGCGCGGCCAGCACCGGGGAGTGGGTGGCCACGACCACCTGCGCGCCGGCGGCGACCAGGTCGAGCAGGACGGCCACCAGCGCCAACGTCCCCCGGAAGGAGAGCGCCGCGTCGGCTCGTCGAGCAGGTACACACCGCCTCCGCTGGCCCGGCGGGTGAGCACCTCCAGGAACGCCTCCCCGTGGGAAAGCTCGTGGAACAGCGGTTCCGTGCCCCGCGGGTCGGGGTGGGCCTCCAGGTAGCTGTAGAGGCCGTGCAGCGTCTCGTCGCGCAGGAAGTAGCCCCACCGCGAGGCGCCGGGGCTCCGCTCCACCACCAGGTCGAGGGACCCCGGCTCCGGCGCGCCCCGGCCCGGGTCGGGGCGCGAGCGGCGCACGGGTCGGCGGTCCACCCGCCCATCCTGGCGCGTGGCCATGATCGCCGTACTCATCTGCCGGCCGCCGTCCTCGCGCTACAGCCTGAGGACGGCGACCGCAGCGCGAGTTCGGCGATCATGAGCGCCGCCACGCGTCAGCGCCCCAGGTGCCGCCAGCGCCGCGTGCGGGCGCGCATCCGCTCCACGTCGTCCCGGCCCAGCAGCCCGGCCAGCTCCTCGGCCAGCACGCGGCCCAGCCGCTGACAGAACTCCACGGGCTCGTCGGCGGCGTCGGGCCGTTCGGGGACCACCCGGTCGACGATCCCGTCCCGCCACAGGTCGGTGGCCCGCACGCCCTGCGAGGCGGCCATTTCCCCGGCGTGCGTGGTGTCGCGGTGCACGATCGCCGAGGCGCCCTCCGGGGGCAGCGGGCCGAGCCAGCCGTTGGCCGCGGCCAGCACCCGGTCGGCCGGCACCAGGGCCAGCGCGCCGCCGCCGGCGCCCTGCCCCAGCAGGACGGCGAGGGTCGGTGCGTCGAGCATCACCAGGTCCTGCAGGCAGCGGGCGATCTCCCCGGCCATCCCGCCTTCCTCGGCCGCCACCGACAGCGCGGCGCCCGGGGTGTCGATCAACGTCAGCAACGGCAACCGCAGCTCGGCGGCCAGCCGCATGCCGCGCCGGGCTTCCCGCAGCGCGCCGGGGCCCAGCGGCGCCGACAGCGACTGTCCGCGCCGGTCCTGGCCCAGCACCACGCACGGGGCGCCGCCGAAGCGAGCCAGTGCGAGCAGCAGCCCGGGGTCGGACTCCCCGGCGCCGGTGCCGTTCAGCGTCACGACGTCGGTGGCCGCGATGCGCAGCAGCCGCCGCACCCCGGGCCGGTCGGACCGCCGGGAGGCGGTGACAACGTCCCAGGCGCTGCGGCCGTCCTCCGGGTCGTCGGCGTCGGTGCCGTCGCCGGCGACCGGCCCGTCGACCGGTGCGGCGCGGTGCCAGGAGGACCGCGCCGCCAGCACGCGCAGCGCGCGGTCGGCGACCTCACCGATCTCCTCCGGCGGGACGACGGCGTCGATCAGCCCCCGCGCGGCCAGGTTCTCCGCGGTCTGCACCCCGGCCGGGAACGGCTCGCCGTACAGGGCCTCGTACACCCGCGGACCGAGGAAGCCGATCGCGGCACCCGGCTCGGCGATCGTCACGTGGCCCAGCGACCCCCACGAGGCCAGCACGCCGCCGAACGTCGGCCCGCGCAGGTAGACCAGATAGGGGAGCCCGGCCTCCTTGTGCCGGGCGATCGCCGCGGTGATGCCGATCATCTGCAGGAAGGCGACCGTGCCTTCCTGCATCCGGGTGCCGCCGGAGATGGGAGCGGCCAGCAGCGGCAGCCCCTCGTCGGTGGCCCGCTCGACGGCCGACATCAGCCGCTCGGCGGTGGCGATCCCGATAGAGCCGGCCAGGAAGCCGAACTCGCCGGCCACTACCGCCACCCGCCGTCCGCGCAGTGTGGCCTCACCGGTGACGATCGCCTCGTCCTGGTGGGTCTTCTGCGCGGCCCGCGCCAGCTCGGCGGCGTAGGCGTCGTCGATCTCGCGGGGCGGCGCCGGGGCGTCCCACGACTGCCACGACCCGGGGTCCAGCACCAGGTCGCGCAGCGTCCGGGCGTCGAGCCGGGCCGGCTTCGGCGAGGTCATGTGGCGTGCCCGTCCTCGACGTCGGCGCCGGCCGGCTGCTGGATGCCGTCGGGACCGGACAGCCAGGCGCGGATCGCGTCGCCGTCGGCGCCGAGCACCGGGGGTGGGGTGTGGTCCCGGCGGGTGGTCTCGGACTCCCCGTCCGGGCCGGCGGCGAAGAACCGCAGCGGAGGGCCGGGCAGGGTCAGCGGCCCGGCGGTGGGGTGCTCGACGGCGATCTTCAGGCCCTGCGACTCGACCTGGTCCCAGCTGTAGACCTCGTCCAGGGTGCGCACCTTGCCGGCGGGGACGCCGGCCGTGGCGAGCCGGGCGAGCAGCTCCTCGGCGGGGATGTCGGCGAAGACGCCCTCCAGCAGCTCGATGACCCCCTCGCGCCGGCCGACCCGCTCGCCGTTGGTGGCGAAGCCGGGCGCGTCGGGGTCCAGCCCGAACTCGGCGCACAGCCGTCGCCACAGGCCCTCGCTGCCGCAGGACAGCTGCACGCTGCCTCCGCCGGCGCAGTGGAACAAGCCGTAGGGAGAGATGGAGGGGTGGTGGTTGCCCTGGGCGCGGGGTACCATGCCGCCCACGGTGTGCGCCGTCCCCTGGTAGGCGTGCACACCGATGACGGCGGCCAGCAGCGAGGTACGGACGACCTGACCGCGGCCGGTGCGCTCCCGCTCCAGCAGCGCGGCGAGGACGCCGTAGGCGCCGTACATGCCGGCCAGCAGGTCGCTGATCGGGACGCCGACCTTCTGTGGGTCCTCGGGCCCCGGGCCGGTCAACGACATCAGGCCGCCCTCGCCCTGGGCAATCTGGTCGTAGCCGGCCCGCCCGCCCTCGGGCCCGTCGTGCCCGAAGCCGCTGATCGCCAGGGTGACCAGCCGGGGGTTGAGCTCGGCGAGCGCGTCGGTGCCGAAACCGAGGCGGGCCAGTGTGCCGGGTCGGAAGTTCTCCAGCAGCACGTCGGCGCGGCGCACCAGCTCGCTGAGCACCGCCTTGTCCGCATCGTCCTTCAGGTCGAGGGCGATCGACTCCTTGTTGCGGTTCGCGGAGAAGAAGTAGGTCGACTCGCGGCCCGCGGTGGTGTCGACGAACGGCGGCCCCCAGCCGCGACTGTCGTCACCGGAACCGGGTGTCTCGACCTTGATCACCCGGGCGCCGAGGTCGCCCAGCATCATGCCGGCGTGCGGCCCGGCCAGGGCTCGGGTCAGGTCGACGACGAGGACGCCGTCCAGGGGGCCACTCACAGGGGTCGTCCTTCCGTCCGGGCG
Organism: Modestobacter sp. DSM 44400; assembly: GCF_900107175.1. Taxonomy (GTDB): domain Bacteria; phylum Actinomycetota; class Actinomycetes; order Mycobacteriales; family Geodermatophilaceae; genus Modestobacter. The sequence continues at coordinate 25,331 of NZ_FNOZ01000041.1, forward strand.
GTGGGGCACGTCAGCCTCTCATCGGCCCGGAACGGCGGTGCGGGGGGAGTTCCTGCCAGCCCCCGGACGGGGTGACAACAGCGTGCACCCGGACGTCGTGCGCACCGGCCGGCAGGGTGTCGACCAGCTCGTCGTCGAAGACCACTGCGACCACGACGGCACCCGCCCGGGCGTGTAGCAGCGCCCGGTCGTAGTACCCGCCGCCGCGGCCCAGTCGGGTGCCGTCGCGGGCCACCGCCAGCGCCGGGACGACGAACACGTCCACCGTTCCCAGCGCCGTGCCGGGCAACCGCGGCCCGACCGGCTCGACGAGCCCGAAGCGGCCGGCGGCCAGCCGCCCGTCGTGCACCGCCCAGACCAGCTCCCGGCCGGTCGCGGGGACCACCGGCAGCAGCACCCGCGCGGCGGTGACGGCCAGTGCGTCCGGCAGCTGCCCGTGCCCGGGCTCCTCGGTGGTCGGGACGCAAGCGGCGACCCGGGCACCGGCCACCCGAGGGGCGAGCACGCGGGCGACCGCGGCGGCTGCAGCGACCCGCTCCGGCGGCGTCCGGGCCGCCCGGGTGGCCAGCAGCACCCGGCGCAGTTCCGCCTTCTGCGTCACCACCGCGGGGGAGTCGGGCACGGCGGGAGGCTAGGCCACGGTCGGCGGCTGGCTAGGCTCGTCACCATGTCCAGCCCGTCCGCCCGTACCGCGACCAAGGCCGTCATCCCCGTCGCGGGAATGGGCACCCGGTTCCTCCCCGCCACCAAGGCCATCCCCAAGGAGCTGCTGCCGGTGGTCGACCGGCCGGCGCTGCAGTACATCGTGGAGGAGGCCGCCCGGGCGGGCCTACCCGAGGTGCTGATGGTGACCGGCCGGAACAAGAGCGCCATCGAGGACTTCTTCGACCGGACGCCGGAACTCGAGACGGCGTTGGAGAAGAAGGGCGACCAGTTCCGGCTGGCTGCGGTGCACGCTGCCACCGACGTCGCGCAGGTGCACTTCGTCCGCCAGGGCGAGGCCCGCGGGCTGGGCCACGCGGTCCTGCAGGCGGCGGCCTTCGTCGGCGACGAGCCGTTCGCCGTGCTGTTGGGCGACGACATCATCGACGCCCGCGACCTGCTGCTCGAGGAGATGCTGGCCGTGCAGGCCGAGCACGGCGGCGCGGTGGTCGCACTGCTGGACGTGGGCGCGGACAACATCAGCAAGTACGGCGCGGTGGCCGTCGACGAGTCCACCGCCGACGGCTCGGCCGTGCGCATCACCGGCCTGGTGGAGAAGCCCCCGGCCGACCAGGCGCCCAGCACGCTGGCGATCATCGGCCGCTACGTGCTCCCGCCGGAGATCTTCGCCGCCCTGCGCGTCACCGAGCCCGGCGCCGGCGGGGAGATCCAGCTGACCGACGCCCTCGTCCGACTGGTGGACGACGGCGTCCCGGTGCACGGCGTGGTCTTCTCCGGCCGCCGCTACGACACCGGCGACCGGCTGGACTACCTCAAGGCCGTCGTCCAGCTGGCCGTCGAGCGCGAGGACCTGGGCCCGCAGCTGCGGCCGTGGCTGCGGAAGTTCGTCGCCGACCTGCCGGCCGAGGGCGCGTCGCCGGCCTGACCGGCGGCCCGAGAGGGCACCATCGCAGGCCGGGAGGTCCGTCGGGGGCGGCTCCGGCCGGGGACCCCGGCCGCGATCGACGGATGACGGCGGTGCGACGACGGTGGTGGGGATGACCGAGGACAAGTCACGCGGGTGGTTCCGGGGCGGTGCCCGGGACACCACCCAGCTCGATCTGGCTCAGGGCACCCCGGTGCCCCGGACGTCGGGGGACACCGAGCTGGCCGACAGCCTGCTGGGCGGCGGCCGCGGTCACGACACGGTCCAGGTCGACCGGTCTGTCTTCGCCGCCGAGCGGGTGCCCTCCCCGGCCGTGTCCTCCGGGGACCGCGCGCCCGACCCGCTGGGCGACACCGGCTCGGTCGACGTCTCGGCGATTCGCATGCGCACCGTCGAGCAGCACCTCGACGAGATCCTCGGCGCCGTTCCGCAGCCGGACCCGATCGAGCTGGCCGTGCTGGACGCCCAGGGGCTGCTCTGTGCCGAGCTCGTGGTCAGCTCCCGGGCGCTGCCCTCCTTCGACCAGGCCGGCCTGGACGGCTACGCCGTGCGGTCGGCGGACGTGGCTGCCGCGACCGTCGAGGCGCCGGTCGACCTCGCCGTGGTGGGGGAGAGCGTCGCCGGGTCCGGGGAGGCCTCCTCGATCAGCCCGGGGCTGGCCCAGAAGGTCGCCGTCGGCGCGATGATGCCGGCCGGCGCGGACGTCGTCGTCCCGGCGGCCTGGACCGACCAGGGCGCCGCCCGGGTGGCGGTGTACGCCGCGCTGGCCGCCGGTAGCTACGTGCGCCGCACCGGGGACGACGTGGCCCCCGGGGACACCGCCGTGCAGGTCGGCACGCCGATCGGCCCGGCCCAGATCAGCCTGCTGGCCGCCGTCGGCCGGGAACGGGTGGCGGTGCGTCCGCGGCCCCGGGTCTCGGTGCTGTGCGCCGGGGACGAGCTGGTCGACGTGGGCGGCACGCCGGGCGCCGGTCAGGTCGTCGACGTCAACAGCTACGCACTGGCCGCCGCTGCCCGCGACGCCGGCGCCGAGGCCTACCGGGCCGGGATCCTGCCCGGTGACCCACGGCGGCTGACCGACCTGCTGGAGAGCCAGCTGCTGCGCAGCGACGTCGTGCTGATCGCCGGCACGTTCGCCAGTGGTGGGGTGGACCCGCTGCAGGAGGCGCTGCGCTCCCTCGGCGGCATGTCCTTCACCCAGGTCGCCATGCACCCCGGTCCGCTGCACGCCTTCGGCCGGCTGGGCCCGGACGACGTCCCGGTCATCTGCGTGCCCGGCGAGCCGGTGGCCGCGCTGGTCGCCTTCGAGGTGTTCGTCCGTCCGGCCATCCGGCTGATGCTCGGCAAGCGGCAGCTGTTCCGGCGCACCGTGCAGGCGGTCTCGGCCCAGCAGCTGCTCTCCCCGCTGGGCTACCGGCAGTACCTGCACGGCCAGGTCATGCGCCACCCCGACGGTGGCTACGTGGTCGAGCCGATCGGGGACGGCGACCAGGCGATGCTGGCCCGGATGGCCCGCGCCAACTGCCTGATCGTGGTGGACGAGGACGTCACCGAGGTCTCCGCCGGCGGACTGGTGACGGTCATGCCGATGCTGCTCGGGGGCTGAACTGGACCCCGCCCTGCACCCCGGCTGGCCGGCCCGGCTGGCCTGGGGGCCGGTCGAGCTGACCCCGCTGCGCCGCGGCGACGCCCGCGACTGGGTGCAGCTGCGCACGGCGAACGAGGCCTGGCTGTCCGCGTGGGAGCCCTCGGCGCCGGTGTCGTGGCGCGAGCGGCACACCCCGGCGGCCTTCCGGGCCATGCGGCGGGCGACCACGCGGCGGGCCGGGACCGGGACGTCGCTGCCCTTCGCCATCCGCTTCGAGGACCGGCTCGCCGGTCAGGTCACCGTGGACAACATCGTGCGCGGCGCGCTGCGCTCCGGGCACCTGGGCTACTGGCTGGACTCAGCGGTCGCCGGGCGGGGCGTGGGATCGCTGGCGGTGGCGTTGGTGTGCGACCACGCATTCGGGCCGGTGGGCTTGCACCGGTTGCAGGCTGACATCCGCCCGGAGAACCGGCCCAGCCGGCGGCTGGTGGAACGGCTGGGGTTCCGTCAGGAGGGGACGTTCCGGGATTACCTGGACATCGACGGGGCCTGGCGGGACCACCTGGGCTACGCGCTGCTGGCCGGGGACTCCCCGCGCGGGGTGCTGGCCCGGTGGCGGGCGCGCGCGGAACGGCTGCCTGACTCCTGAGGGCTGGACGCCGGCCGGGCCGGCCGTCCAGACGGCTGGTCACCCCGGCCCCGCGGTGACTTCCGGGGTGCACGACACGCCGGTGCGTCGACCAACTCTGCGGCGACACACCGGGGTGCGTCCCTCTTCTCGGCAGTCCCCGCCCTTACCTTGACTCCCGAGTGACGGATGTGACTCGTGTGGCCCCAGGGATCGGGGTCGCAGGGTGCCAGGGACGGATCGGGGTGTTGGGTGATGGGATCGGGTGTGCTCCTGGCCGCTCTCGTCGTGTTGTGGTTCGTCGTACTGGTGCCGATGGTGGTCACCCGGGGCGACGCACGACCGATGGGTGCCGGCTCGGCGAACTCAGGACGGACGCTGCAGCGGCGACGGACCGTGGACCCCGTCGTCCACGCGGAGACCGAGCGGGTGACGATCGACAGGGCCGTGCTGCGCACCTCCGGTGAGCTGAAGGTCGACGTGCACGCGGTGCGCCGCCGGACCCTGGCCGGGCTGGTCGCGCTGACCCTGCTCGTGCTGGTCGGCGCGCTGACCTACAGCTCGTGGCTGTGGGCGCCGCAGGTGCTGCTGGACGTCGCCGTGGTCGGCTACCTGATGGTCCTGCGCGCTGCCGCCGAGCGGGAGCGCCGGGCCGCCGCCCGACGCGCGACCCGGCTGGCCCAGCGGCCGCCGATGGCCCGTCCCGCCGCTCGTCCCGCGGCGCAGGCCCCGGTCGAGCAGCGCCCCGCCGTGCCGCAGCCTGCGGTGGCGACCCAGCATCCGAGCCTGCCGCTGGCTCCGGTCCACCCGCTGCGGCCCGGTCGGGTCGTTGCGGCCCGCACGCCGACCCCGGCCGGCTGGCAGCAGAGCGCCGTTGTGGGCCTGGACGACGAGGACATCGGCTTCGCCGACATCGACGTCTACCAGCCGCGCCGCGTGGCCAACGGTTGATCGCCGCGCCGGCGCCGCCCCCGTGGCGGTGCCGGCGCGGGCGGACGGTATCCTCCTATCCCACAAGGGGCTGTGGCGCAGTCCGGTAGCGCACCTCGTTCGCATCGAGGGGGTCAGGGGTTCAATTCCCCTCAGCTCCACCCCGTTCCACCTCAGGCCGGGCCCTCAGGGGCCCGGCCTGGGTGGTTCCGGGCGTGAGGCACCTCGCCTCCGCCGACATCGGGGGAGGCGGGCGGGTCCCGCGAGCACCCTCGGCGCGCCGCCTCCGTATCCCCCGTCCGTCGAGGCCGGCCTTGATCGGGTGCCACGCAGGACCGTGTCGCCTGGGAACGGGACGACCTGATGACCACCAGTACCGAATCACGGCTGGGCGACACCTCCACGGGCCACTGCTCGATCGGCGCTCGGCGCAGCACCATGGCACCGAGCGTCGCGGCGAGCCTGTGGATGCCGTGGTCTGGACACGCCGGAGGGGTGGGGCGCTATTTGCACCGGGCCTGGACGCGGCCGGGGTCCTGCTCTGCGTCCAGATGGGCGATGAGCCTGCCGAGGAGGACGGCGAGTCCATCACCGCCATCGGGGCTGACACGTTCCACCAGTTGTTGTTGCTGTTCTTCGATGGCGAGACTCAGTCGCCGGTGCAGCGCGCGGCCATGTGGGGTCGGGAAGATCAGGACTCTGCGTCGGTCGTGCACGTCTACCCGCCGGTAGACGAGGTTGTCGGCGACCATGCCGTCGATCAACTTGGTGGCGCTGGGAGCCGGTAGGGTCGCGAAGGTCGCAACATCGCTCATCGGGTGTCCTCGCTGAGGGCCATGCGAAGCGAGGCCGCAGAGCACACGCCAGCGCTCCAGCGAGCAGTCGTGGGCCGCTAGTAGCGGTTCGAGCCGGCGGGCCATCCGATGCTCCGCCTGACTCAGCAGAAACGCGACGGGCACGCCCAGCTCCTCCACAACGACTCCACTGTCCGGACTGGCCACGAGGTGGGCTCGGGCCTAGGGTAGCCGCGCGTAACCACCCTGCCTCCCGTGTGCGCAGGTCGGCGTCCTGGAGTCGCAGAATATGTCCGAGTCCGAGCCCCGTACGCAACGCCGAAAGGCGCCCCGGACGTCGTTGGACATTGCGTTGGTGATCCCGCGGGGCGGCCCCTCGGGGATGTTCGGCCCGTCCTGCGAGTCCTGCGCGCAGCTGGGGGTCGAGGAACTGAACGCGGGGGGCGGCCTGCTCGGGCGGGAGATCCGCCTGGTCCTCGTCGACGGCAGTCGGGCCCCGCACCAGGTGGCCGGCGAGGTCGAGGGTCTGGTGCACTCCCGGACCGTGGACGCGGTGGTGGGCTGGCACCTCTCCGTCGTCCGCCAGATTCTCGCCCCCCGGCTGGCCGCCCGTGTGCCATACGTCTACACGCCCCTGTACGAGGGTGGGGAGCGGGGCGCCGGGGTGTACCTGGCCGGCGAAACTCCCGCGGGCCAGTTGGCGCCGTCGCTGCGGTGGCTGTCGAGGGAGCTGGGCGTGCGCAGGTGGGCCGTCGTCGGCAACGACTACGTCTGGCCGCGGGTGTCTGCCGCAGCCGCCCGGCGCTACATGAGGTCCTGCGATGCGCAGCTGGTGGAGGAGATGTTTGTCCCGCTGGGCACCGCAGACTTCGGCGTCGCGCTCAGCAGGCTCGAGCGTTCCGGTTGCGACGGTGTGCTCCTGCTGCTGGTCGGTCAGGATGCGGTCGAGTTCAACCGGCAGTTCGCGGCCGCCGGCTTGGATCAGATCGCCCGGCTGAGCCCGTTGATGGAAGAGAACATGTTGCTGGCGACCGGAGCGGAGAACACCCGCGGCCTGTGGGCCGCGGCGGGGTACTTCGAGGGCCTTCCCACCGCCGCGAGCCTGGACTTCAACGCGCGGTTCGTCCGTCGATTCGGCGTCCAGGCTCCCGTGCTGAACAGCATCGGTGAGTCCTGCTACCAGGGGTTGTCGCTGCTGGCCGACCTCGTGCGACGTGCCGGCTGCCTCGACGTCCCGGCCCTCGACGCGGCTGCGCCGTCGGTGAACTTCGAGGGGGCCCGCGGTCGGGTCCACATGCGCGGTCGTCACCTGCAGCAAGACATCTACCTCGCCCGCGCCGACGGCCTGGAGTTCGACGTCGTGTGCAGCCTGGAGCAGATCTCGCCCGCACGGTAACCGGCCGGCCCGCACGGTCAAGTCCGGCCGGTCGAGATTCGGGGTTGACTAGGAAAGCCCGCCAGGAATAGTTTCCACAGGAAGCTTCTGGCGGCGGCTCCACCATCGTTCGCCCGGTTCCCGCAGTCGCCACGCGGTTCTCCTCCGTACCGTCCATCCCCCTCCCGACCATCAGGTTGGACCCCATGAGCGCAGTCGGCTTGTTCTACGTCGGAGCGGTCCTGTTCGTGAACGGGCTCATGCTCCTGGGCCGAGTGGACCCGCGAGCGGCCGGCTACATCAACCTCTTCGTCGGAGCTCTGCAGGTCGTCATCCCCACCGCCCTGCTGATCCAGGCCAACGGCGATCCGGCGAAGGTCCTGGCCGCGTCCGGCCTCTACCTGTTCGGGTTCACCTACCTCTACGTCGGGCTCACCGTGCTCACCGGAGCCGACAGCACCGGAGTGGGTTGGTATTCCCTGTTCGTCGCCATCACCGCCCTCGGATTCTCCGCGGTCAGCTTCATCAAGCTCGACGACGCTCCGTTCGGCGTCATCTGGCTGTACTGGGCGTTCCTGTGGTTCCTGTTCTTCCTCCTGCTCGGCCTCAAGCGGGAGGACCTGGGGTCCTACACCGGCTACGTGACGGTCGTGGAAGCGTGGGTCACCGCCACCATCCCCGGATTCCTGCTGTTCGCCGGCTACTGGCGCACCAACACCACGACGGCGGTGGTCCTCGCCGTGTTCGGGGTCGTCATGGCAGCCGTTCTGTGGCCGCTGTCCCGACGCAGACCGCGGCTACCGGCGCCGGTGGAGGCCGACCTGCAGCAGTCGGACGGGACGTACGGCCACGCGGACCTCCCGCCAGGGCCCCGACCGTGGTGACCCCGCACTCACCGCGACTCGGTCCGGTTTCCCCTGCGTCGTCGTGTGCCCTGCCCCTGTGCGCGGACATGCCCATTGCCATGTCCAGAACCGATCACGTCCATCCCTTCCCTGCGTCCCTGCTCGATGAGGAGTTCCCGTGCCCGAGGTCATCTTCGAGATCAACCGCGACCTGAGCGTGCCCATGCGTGACCAGGCGGTGCCCGGCCACAACCGCTGGCATCCCGATATTCCGCCGGCCAACACGGTCGCCCCCGGCGCGACGTACCGGATCGAATGCAAGGACTGGACCGACAACCAGGTCCGCAACACCGACGACGCCGACGACATCCGGGACATGAACATCGACCCGTGTCACGTGCTGAGCGGCCCGTTCGCCATCGAGGGTGCGCAGCCCGGGGACCTGCTGGTGGTCGACATCGTCAACATGGGGTCCTTCCAGGAGCAGGAGTGGGGCTACACCGGCATCTTCGCCAAGGAGAACGGCGGCGGGTTCCTCACCGACTACTCGCCGCAGGCATCCAAGGCGATCTGGGACCTCGACGGCATCTGGGCCAGCAGCCGGCACGTTCCCGGCGTCCGGTTCATCGGGAACTCCCACCCGGGCCTGTTCGGCTGCGCACCATCCCCGGACCTGTTGGCGGAGTGGAACCGACGCGAGCAGGCGCTGATCGACCAGAACCCCGACCGGGTGACCGGTGACATCCCCGCGCACGGCGGCGACATACCGGGGGCCCCGCAGGTGCCCGGGCTCGCGCTGCCCCCGCTGCCGAAGGACGCCCTGCTCGGCACGTTGAGCGGGGCGGACCTCGAGCGGGCCGCCGCCGACGCCTGCCGCACCATCCCGCCGCGGGAGCACGGTGGCAACGTCGACATCAAGGACCTCGGGATCGGCAGCCGGGTCTACCTGCCGGTGTACGTCCCCGGCGGACTGTTCTCCATCGGCGACCTGCACTTCTCCCAGGGAGACGGGGAGATCACCTTCTGCGGCGCCATCGAGATGCCGGGCTTCATCGACCTGCACTTCGACCTGATCAAAGGCGGCATGGACCGCCACAAGCAGACCATGCCGTTCTTCAAGCCCGGCCGGGTCGGCCCGAACTACTCCGAATTTCTGACGTTCGAGGGAATCAGCGTCGAGGACGGTCGCAATTACTACATGAACGCGACCGTCGCCTACCGCCAGGCCTGCCTCAACGCCATCAACTATCTGATGCCGGCCATGGACTGGACCTTCGAGCAGGCGTACCTGTTCCTGGGGGCAGCCCCGATCGACGGCCGGATCGGCGGCCTGGTCGACATCCCCAACAGCGCGGTCTCGATCAGCATCCCGCTGTCGATCTTCGACCGGAACATCCTCCCCGACGGCGCCGGCGGAGGCCGGGACCTGATCGCCGACTGACAGTGCCCGCGGTCCGGGGCGGAACAGCTCCGTCCCGGACCGCACCCCATCCTTCTGGTAGGAGCGCCTCATGCCCGTCTACGAGTTCCGCTGCCCCGCCTGCGGTCCCTTCGATCTCCGGCTCGACATGGGGAACGCCACGGACGTCGCGAACTGCCCGTCCTGCGCGCATTCCGCCCGGCGGCACTACGGCGTAGGAGTGGGCCGGCCTAGCGGGGTCCTGCGCGATGCCGGCCGGGCCGACCGTGCCCGGGTCGATCGAGCACGCAGCGGTGAACCGGTGATCACCGGGCCGCCGTCCGGTCGCCGGCTGCCCCGCAGCAGCGGCCACCGTCACTGACGCGGCGATCGGTACGCAGACCGGGGCTGGCTACTCCTACCATCGGTCCCCGTCCACCGTGCAGACGCCCCAGCGTCTCCGGGATGGCAAGCCCTGCGCTGCGGGCAGGCCTCAGGTGGCGACGCAGTCGGCGAGGAGCTTGGCCGCCAGCAGCGACAGGGCCGGCTCGTGGCCCAGCGTCTTGACAGCGCGGCGACCGCCACTACCACTGACAGGCCCGAGAGGACCCGGGGCAGCCAGCGGTTCACGGCGATGGCGGACAGCCGGCTTCGGGCGCGGAGGCTCATTGGCCGGATGCTGCGACGGCCGGCGCACCCGGCACAGCAGACGCGGCCCAGTCCCTCGGTGCCAGAGTCGCGACTGCGGCACCGGGGACGGGTCAGGAACCGCGGCGGAAGTCCGGCCGGCGCTTGTCGGCAAAGGCGCGTACGCCCTCCCGGCCCTCCGGGTCGGCCGCGGACGCAGCGATCAGCCGCGCCTCGTCGTCCAGCTGTTCCTCCAGCGTGCGGATCACCGCGCGCCGGACCAGACCGCGGGTGCGCACCATCGCCCGCACCGGGCCGGCCGCCACCTGGTGGGCGAGGGCGACCGCCGCGTCGAGCAGCTCCTCGTCGTCCACCAGCCGGGCGACCAGACCGAACAGGTGGGCGTCGGCGGCGGACAGCGTGCCGTCGGTGAGCATCAGCTCGAGCGCGCGCGGGGCGCCCAGGGCCCGGGTCAGTGCCCAGGAGGTGCCGCCGTCGGGGGAGAAGCCCAGCCCGCCGTAGGCCGGCCGCAGCTTCGTCGAGCGGGCGCAGACCACGATGTCGCAGGCGCCGAGCAGGCCCAGCCCGGCCCCGGCCACCGCGCCGTGCACCCCGGCGACCACCGGGACGTCGCAGTACAGCACCGCCCGGACCACCTCGTGCCACGTCTCGGCCAGCCGGCCGACGAACGCGGGGAGATCCTCGGCCGAGGCGAACGCCCGGATGTCACCGCCCACGCAGAACCGCGGGCCGTTCCCGGTCAGCAGCACCGCCCGGGTCCCGGCCGGGCGGTGGGTGAAGGCAGCGGTCAGCTGCTCGGCCATCGGCAGGTCCACCGGGTTGCCGGCGGCGCCGTTGTCCAGGGTCACCCGCCAGACGTCGCCGTCCACGGCCGTGGTCACCCGGTGCTGGCTGGTCCCGGTCGCTGGGCTGCTCATCGTCGTCCTTCCTGGCGCCGGCGCGGCGCCGGCCCGAAGGTCACGTTAGCCTCGAGATTTCATACCAGCCGGCCTCGACGGGAAGTTGATCAAACGGAAAGTGCCCCTGACCTGCGAGAATGGGACTTGTCGAGAGTCCATGCCACGCTGATCGAGGAGCACCTTCCAGGTGAAGAAACCTACCCTGCTCTACCCCCGGCTGTCTGTGGACACCGCGCCGGTTCCAGCCGTCGGTCA
>NZ_FNOZ01000166.1 GCF_900107175.1 Modestobacter sp. DSM 44400
ACCGTCGGCGGGGTGCGGGTGCGGGTCGCGGCGCTCGAGGACGTCATCCGCTTCAAGGAGGCCGCCGCGCGCGACAAGGACATCCGCGCACTGCCCGAGCTGTACCGGCTGGCCAACATCAACCGTCAGCCGGCCGCCCTCACCGGTCCACCGCAGGTAGCCGGCAGGCCGTTACCCGAGCCCGTCACCCCTGCCGAGCGCATCGCGGCCGCCAAGGCGGCCCGTCGGCCGCCCGATAACGGCCGCGGTCGCGGCCGCTGAGAACCGAGCCGACACGGATCGACCGCCCCTGCCAGGCCGGTGGTGCTGGCCGAAAGCCACCGGCCGGACCATCCCGGGCATGATTCGAACCGGCCAGCTCGCCTGTGTCGATATCTTGAATCTGGACCCTGACCAGCGCAAATAGCCCTGGCCGTGATCGGTGATCACCAGCTTGATGCGGACCTCTTGCGGGCTGGGGGCGGCCCGCGCTCACTGCAGGGCTTGCCGGCGTGTCGGCGCTGACACGGGCGCCGGGCATGCGGCGGGGGCCGGTGGCCACCCCGGTCTGTGGACAGCGGCGGTCGTCCACAGAAGCCGCCCGGGACGGCCCTGCGGCAGTCTTGAGATGGCGACGCATGCCCGCATGCCTTCCGAGGTTGCGCTCTGCTCGCTGCCCGAGCAGCCGGGACGTGCTCTGTCCCGCCAGACCCGTGATCGGCGACAAGGTCCGCGGTGCGCCCCGGTCTACCTCCCGGCGCGCAGGTGGCCGGGCCCGGCACCGCTACGGAGGGGTGGGGCGAACACCCTGCGGGCCACGCTGCGCGTGGCGCCGGCTGCGCCGGCGTCAATGTGCGCCTGCGGCGGGCTGTGCTGGCTGGTCCCGCGGCCCGTCCGGCAGCTCAGCGTAGGGGCCTCCCGCGCCGTCTCCTCCCGGCCGGACCAAGGTCCTTCCGCCCTTCGGGCGCTGCGCTGCGGAAGCAGTCTTGGTCCGGTCGTCCCCCGCCGGCGCTCCCGGCCCCTGAGCAGAGCTCTTTGCCGGACGGGCCGGGGGAATGGGTGGCAGGACACCTGTTCCGTGCCCCCTCCGTCCCGGCATCGGCTTCGGTTCCGGGGAGGGCTTGAGGCGACCAGCACCACCAGCCGCACCGCCAGCACACGGGGCAAGTGGGATGGGCGGGGACAGCGCGGCGCCGCCGAGCGGGAAGCGGCCGACGCCGCCTGCGCGGCCAAGATCGCCGCGTTGCACGAGCAGATCGGCGGGCAGGTCGAGGCGCTGACCGCCGACCCGGCGTGCCGGGCGATGTTGGAGACCGCCGCCCGGTTCCCCACCTACAGCCTCAACAACCAGCTGCTGATCATGGCGGGTGCGGCGGCGCAGGGCTTCACCGCGACCCGGGTCGCCGGATTCACCACCTGGAAGTCCC
>NZ_FNOZ01000002.1 GCF_900107175.1 Modestobacter sp. DSM 44400
CTACCCGTCGTCGCCTTGGTGGGCCGTGACCCCACCAACAAGCTGATAGGCCGCGGGCCCATCCCCAGCCGATGAATCTTTCCACCACCAGACCATGCGGTCAGCGGTCACATCCGGTATTAGCACCAATTTCTTGGAGTTATCCCAGAGCTGAGGGCAGGTTGCCCACGTATTACTCACCCGTTCGCCGCTAGGGCACCACCCCGAAGAGTGGGCCTCGCTCGACTTGCATGTGTTAAGCACGCCGCCAGCGTTCGTCCTGAGCCAGGATCAAACTCTCCGTAGATGATTTGATCGCAGCTGAGACCGAGAGTTGACACTCTCGTTCAATCAACCAAAGGAACCCACCGAATCCAAAGACCCGGATAGGGATTTGTTACTTGGCACTGACTTTCGGCACGCTGTTGAGTTCTCAAGGAGCGGACGCGCACGGAACCGGACCCCCAGGGTCGTCGTCCGCAGCTTGTGTTGTCCTACTCGGCGCCCGGGCCCGGCCTCGCGGTCGTTCCCGGCGCAGAGAGAAAGTTACGTGGCTCGACGGGAGGTGTCAAACCCGGGGGGTCGTGACGCGCGCCACCCGGTGGAACGCGGCGGACACACGGAGATCACCTTCCGTGAGAGCTGAGGTCAGCCCGCTGTCGGGCCCAACCGGTGAACCCCCGCGACTGTTCGGCGACCACGGCGCAGGACCAGCCAGCCCCCCGGGAGCCAGTCCGACTCCGCCGGCACCGCCTCCGCGTCGGTCACCCGCTCGTTGTTGAGGTAGGCCCCGCCCTCCTTCACCGTGCGGCGGGCCTCGGACAAGCTGGAGACCAGACCGGACAGCTGCAGCAGTTGCGCCACCGAGGGGGTCGGGCCGGTCAGCTCCTGCGCACCGGCCTCCCGCAGCGCGGCATCCAGGGTGCCGGCGCCGAGGTCGGCCAGCTCGGCCCGCCCGAACAGCGCCCGCCCGGCCGCCTCCGCCTGAGCCAGCTCCTCCGGCCCGTGCACCAGGAGGGTGAGCTCCTCGGCCAGCGCCCGCTGGGCGGCCCGCGACGCCGGCCTCTCCTCCGACTCGGCGATCAGCGCCGCCACCTCCTCGGCCGGGCGTTCGGAGAACAAGGGCAGCCAGGTCCGCGCGTCGATGTCGTCGAGGTTGAGCCAGTACTGGAAAAAGGCGTAGGAGCTGGTCAGCTCCGGGTCCAGCCACACCGACACGCCCTCGGTCTTACCGATCTTCTTGCCGTCGGCAGTGGTGATCAGCGGTGTCGCCAGGGCGTGCACCGACGTCCCGTTGGTGCGGCGGACCAGGTCGACGCCGGCGGTGATGTTGCCCCACTGGTCGGATCCGCCGCTCTGCAACGTGCAGCTGTGCCGGGTGAACAGCTCACGGTAGTCGTTGGCCTGCAAGATCTGGTAGCTGAACTCGGTGTAGCTGATGCCGGCGTCGCTGTTGAGGCGCACGGACACCGCTTCCTTCGCCAGCATCCGGTTGACCCGGAAGTGCTTGCCGAGGTCCCGCAGGAAGTCGATGGCTGACAGGGGCTGGGTCCAGTCCAGGTTGTCGACGTAGATGGGTGCGGGCAGTCCCCGCTCGGCCGCGGGCAGATCGAGGAAGGGCGCCACCCGCCGACGGATCCGGTCCACCCAGCCGGCGACGGTGTCCCGGTCGTTGAGCTGCCGCTCCGCGGACTCCCGCGGGTCGCCGATCAGCCCCGTCGCCCCGCCCACCAGCACGATTGGCTGATGCCCGGCCCGCTGCAGCTCCCGCAGCACCATGAACTGGATCAGATGCCCGACGTGCAGGCTCGGCGCGGTCGGGTCGAAGCCGCAGTAGTAGGTGACCGGCCCCTCGGCGAGGTGTGCGCGCAGCGCCTCCTCGTCGGTGCTGAGGGCGATCAGCCCACGGCGGTGCAGCTCGTCGATCACGTCGGGGGTCACGGCGGACCATCCTGCCTGGCACTCCCCCGCCGGGGCTTCCCACCCGCCCGGAACACGCTCACCGAGGGCGCATCGGTCGCCCAGAACCGCCAGGGCAGTTCGGCGGCGACGCTGATCCCCACGCGTGGTCCGACCGACACGGCGGTCGGTGGGCTGCCAGCGTGCAGCCGCACCGGCGAGGCTGGGTCGAGCAGGTCCGTGCCCCGGTCGTCCGGCCCGATGGCGAGCGCCTGGGTCAACCGGGCCGGGCCCCGGGCCAGGTCGCGCGCGGTCCGGGCCGCCGGCCGGCGGGCCCGTGCCAGCTCCTCCCCCACCGCCACCTCACCGGCGCGCATCAGGGCCGCCGACCCCCGCCCCGCGGGACCGACCACGATGTTGGCGCACCAGTGCACGCCGTAGCTGAAGTAGACGTAGAGCCGCCCGGGCGGGCCGAACATGATCTCCGCCCGCGGGGTCGGCCCTCGGTGGGCGTGCGACGCGGGGTCCTCCCCCGCACCCGAGTAGGCCTCCACCTCGGTCAGCCGCAGCGCCACCCGCCCCTCCGGGCGGTCGGTGACCACCCAGCAGCCGAGCAGCGAGGGGGCCACGACGTCGACCGGCCCGAGCAGGTCCTTCTCGGTGAGGAGCGGACCCGGCTCGGACCTGTCGGACGGCGGGACGTCGGCCATCACAGAACGGCGGCCACCGGCGAGGACGACGCCCAGGCGGTGTGCCGGCGCGCCAGCTCGGCGAGTGAGGCGAGCTGCTCGGCGACCCGGATGGGCGCGGTCCCCCCGCGGGTGTTGCGGGCGGCCAGCGCTCCCGGCACCGACAGCACCGACCGGACGTCGGGAGTCAGCCGCTCGTCGATCGCGGCCAGCTGCTCGTCGTCGAGTTCGTCGAGCTCCAGGCCGGCCTCCTCGCAGAAGGCCACCATCGCCCCGCTGATCTCGTGCGCCGACCGGAACGGCACCCCGGCCGACACCAGCCACTCGGCGACGTCGGTGGCCAGCGCAAAGCCCTGCGGAGCCGCGGCCTCGACGACCTCCGGGCGCAGGGCCAGCGTGGCCACCATGCCGGTGACCGCCGGCAGCAACAGGAGCAGCTGCTCGACGGAGTCGAAGACCGGCTCCTTGTCCTCCTGCAGGTCACGGTCGTAGGCCAGCGGCAGGCCCTTGAGCATCGTGAGCAGGCCGGTCAGGTTGCCGACGAAGCGGCCGGCCTTGCCCCGGGCCAGCTCGGCGATGTCCGGGTTCTTCTTCTGCGGCATGATCGAGGACCCGGTCGCCCAGGCATCGTCCAGCCGCGCCCAGCCGAACTCGGTCGACGTCCAGAGCACGACCTCTTCCCCCAGCCGGGACAGGTGCACGCCGAGCAGGGCCGCGACGAAGCAGAACTCGGCGGCGAAGTCCCGGTCGCTCACCGCGTCGATGCTGTTGTCCGCCGCCCGGTCGAAGCCGAGCTCGGCGGCCACGGCGTCGGGGTCCAGTGGCAGTGACGAGCCGGCCAGCGCACCGGAGCCCAGCGGGCTCACCGCCGTCCGCCGGTCCCAGTCCTGCAGCCGGTCGACGTCGCGGGTGATCGCGTGCGCGTGGGCCAGCAGCTGGTGAGCGATGAGCACCGGCTGGGCGTGCTGCAGGTGGGTCATGCCCGGCGCGGGCACGTCGCGGTAGCGCATCGCCAGCCCGACGAGGGCGTTCTCCAGGTGTGCCAGTTCCCCGGCCAGCGCGCGCACGTTGTGCCGTAGGTACAGCCGCAGGTCGGTGGCCACCTGGTCGTTGCGAGAGCGCCCGGCACGCAGCTTGCCGCCCAGCGTGCCCAGCTTGTCCAGCAACCCCCGCTCGAGTGCCTCGTGCACGTCCTCGTCGGCCTCGATCGGCGCGAACGTACCGTCGACGACCTCGACGGAGAGCTCGGTGAGGGCACCGACCATGGCGGCCAACTCGTCGGCGTCCAGCAGCCCGGCCCGGTGCAGCACCCGTGCGTGCGCCCGGGAGCCGGCCAGGTCGTAGCGCGCCAGCCGCCAGTCGACGTCCGTGGACTTGGACAGGGCAGCCATCGCCGCCGACGGCCCGCCGCCGAAGCGGCCGCCCCACAGCCGGGTGGAAGGCGAGGTGGAGGCGTCCGAGGTCACGCCGGGGCCCCACCGGACAGCCGCTGGTCGCGCGCCGTGGCCAGCCTGGAGGGCATCCCCCAGAGCTGGACGAAGCCCTTGGCCAGCCGCTGGTCGAAGGTGTCGCCGGTGTCGTAGGTGGCCAGGTTGAAGTCGTACAGCGAGGCCTCGCTGCGCCGGCCGGTGACGACCGCGCGGCCACCGTGCAGCGTCATCCGGACCTCGCCGGTGACCTGCTGCTGGGACTCGGCGAGGAACGCGTCCAGCGCCCGCTTAAGCGGGGAGAACCACAGACCGTCGTAGACCAGCTCGGCCCAGCGCTGTCCGACGGTCCGCTTGAACCGGGCCAGGTCACGCTCGACGGTAACCGCCTCCAGCTCCTGGTGGGCGGTGATCAAGGCGATCGCGCCGGGAGCCTCGTAGACCTCGCGGCTCTTGATGCCCACGAGCCGGTCCTCGACCATGTCCAGCCGGCCGACGCCCTGGGCGCCGGCGCGGGTGTTCAACTGCTCGATGGCCTGCAGCATGGTGACCGGCCGGCCGTCGATGGAGGTCGGCACACCGGCGGTGAAGCCGATGGTCACCTCGTCGGCCTCCCGCGGGACGGCGGGGTCGGCGGTGTACTCGTAGAGGTCCTCGACGGGGCCGTTCCAGATGTCCTCAAGGAAGCCGGTCTCCACCGCCCGACCCCAGACGTTCTGGTCGATCGAGTAGGGAGACTTCTTGGTGGTCTGGATCGGCAGGCCGCGCTCCTCGGCGAAGGCAATCGCCTTGTCCCGGGTCATGCCGGAGTCGCGGACCGGGGCCAGCACCTCCAGGTCCGGGCCGAGCGCGCCGATGCCGACCTCGAAGCGGACCTGGTCGTTGCCCTTGCCGGTGCAGCCGTGGGCCACCATCGAGGCGCCGTGGTACTTCGCCGCGGTGACCAGGTGCTTGACGATCAGCGGCCGGGACAGCGCGGAGACCAGCGGGTAGCGGTCCATGTAGAGGGCGTTGGCGTGCAGCGCGGGGAGGCAGTACTCGTCGGCGAACTCGGCGCGCATGTCGGCGACGATGGACTCCACGGCGCCGCAGTCCAGGGCGCGCTGACGGATGACGTCCATGTCCTCGCCGCCCTGGCCCACGTCGCCGGCGACAGCGATCACCTCGGCGCCGGTCTCCTCGGCGATCCAGCCGATGGCCACGGAGGTGTCCAGGCCGCCGGAGTAGGCGAGGACGACACGATCGGTCACGGTGCACTCTCTTCCACGTTGTTGTCCGTCCAGCTGAGGTCGATGGGCGGGGCCGACGCGCGCTCGGCGAGGGCGCGCAGGCGGTCGGCCAGGGCCGGCCCGCCGTCAGGCTGCCGGGAGACGACCATCAGCGTGTCATCCCCCGCGATGGTGCCCAGCACGTCGGGCAGGCCGACTTTGTCCAGCGCGGAGGCGAGAAACTGCGCGGCCCCCGGCGGCGTGCGCAGCACCGCGAGGTTGGCGCTGCCCTCGGCGCTGGTCAGCAGGTCGGCCAGCATCCGGGTCAGCCGGGCCGGCGACGACTGCGCCGGCCGCAGCGGGGCGTTCTCCGGCGGCAGCACGTAACTGGCCGGGGCGCCGTCAGAGCCGCGCAGCTTGACCGCGCCGAGCTCCTCCAGGTCCCGCGAGAGCGTGGCCTGGGTGACCTCGACGCCGGACTCGGCGAGCAGCCGGGCCAACTGGGTCTGGGAGGTGATCGGGACGACCGTGATCAGCTCGGTGATCCGCGCGTGCCGGGCCGACCGGGTCAGCGTGGTGGTCACCCCGATCGCTCCAGCAACCACACCAGGAGGGCCTTCTGCGCGTGCAGCCGGTTCTCCGCCTCGTCCCAGACCGCGCTCTGCGGCCCGTCGATGACCTCCGCGGCGATCTCCTTGCCTCGGTAGGCAGGCAGGCAGTGCAGGACGACCGCGTCGGACGCGGCGCGGGCCAGGGCCGGCTCGTCGACGGCGTAGGGCAGGAACGGCGCGATGCGGGTGTCGTACTCGGCTTCCTGGCCCATCGACACCCAGGTGTCGGTGACCAGGACGTCGGCGCCGTCAGCCGCGGCGGCCGGGTCGACGGTCCACTGCACCGAGCCGCCGGTGTCGGAGGCGATCTCCCCGGCCCGCTTCAACACCGCGGGGTCGGGCTGGAATCCCTCGGGCGAGCCGATCCGCACGTGCATCCCGGCCAGCGCGCCGCCCAGCAGGTAGGAGTGCGCCATGTTGTTGGCGCCGTCGCCCAGGTAGCTGAACGTCAGCCCGGTCAGCTCCCCGCGCCGCTCGGCGACGGTCTGCAGGTCGGCCAGGATCTGGCACGGGTGGTAGGAGTCGGTGAGCGCGTTGACCACCGGCACCCGGCTCACCGCGGCCATCGCGTCCAGCCGGTCCTGGCCGAAGGTGCGCCACACTATCGCGGCGACCTGCCGGTCGAGCACCCGGGTGGTGTCCTCGACCGGCTCGCCGCGGCCCAGTTGACTGGTGCCCGCGTCGATGACCAGCGGCTGCCCGCCCAGCTCGGTGACGCCGACGGAGAAGGACACCCGGGTGCGGGTCGAGGGCTTGTCGAACAGCACCGCGACCGTGCGGGGCGTGCCGTTGGACGCCCGCAGCGGTGTCGGTGCCGCCGCGGTGTGCCGGCTGGCCTTGAGTTCGGCGGCCAGCGCCAGGACCTCGGCCTGCTCGTCCGGGGTGAGGTCGTCGTCCCTGGTGAAGTGCCTCATGAGTCGACCATCGCGGCATCCAGGGCGGCGGGGAGCGCCGCCACGAAGGCGTCGATCTGCGCGTCGGTGAGCACCAGTGGCGGCGCCAGCCGGACGACGTCCGGCGCGACGCCGTTGGTCAGGAAGCCGGCGGTGCGCAGCTGCGCCTCGACGGCGGCGGCCACCGGCGCGGTGAGGACGACGCCGAGCAGCGCCCCCCGCCCCCGGACGCCGGAGACCCCGGCGTGCCCCAGCCCCTCGATGCCGGCGGTGAACCGGTGCTCGATCTCCTTGGCCCGCTCCAGCAGCCCCTCGTCGCGGATGGTGTCCAGTACGGCCAGGGCGGCCGCGGCGGCGATCGGGTTGCCGCCGAAGGTGGAGCCGTGGGCGCCGGCCTGCATGAGCTCCGCGGCGTCCCCGAAGGCCAGCGTGGCGCCCAGCGGCAGGCCGCCACCGAGGGCCTTGGCCAGCGTGATCACATCCGGCTGCAGACCGTCGGCCTGATGGGCGAACCAGTGCCCGGTACGGCCGGTGCCGGTCTGCACCTCGTCGACGGCGAACAGCGCCCCGGCGGCGTGCGCGGCCGACTCCGCGGCGGCGAGGTAGCCGGCCGGGGCGGGCAGTACGCCGCCCTCACCGAGCATCGGCTCGAGCAGCACCATCGCCGTCCGCTCCCCCACCGCCGCGCGGAGCGCATCGGCGTCGCCGTACTCGACGAACTGCACGCCGCCGGGCAGCGGGGCGAACGCCTCGGCCTTGCCCGGCTGGCCGGTGAGCGCCAGCGCGCCCATGGTCCGCCCGTGGAAGGAGCCGAGCGCGGTGACCACCTCGGGCCGCCCGGTCAACCGGCTGATCTTGAAGGCGGCCTCGTTGGCCTCGGCGCCGGAGTTGCAGAAGAACACCCGGCCGGGGCGGCCCACCAGTTCCAGCAGCCGCTCGGCGAGCCGCACCCCCGGCTCGTGCATGGCCAGGTTGGACACGTGGCCCAGCGTCTGGGCCTGGGTGGTGATCGCTTCGACCACCTTCGGGTGGGCGTGGCCCAGGATCGTGGTGGCGATGCCGCCCAGCAGGTCGCTGTACTCGCGACCGTCGACGTCCCAGACCGTCGCGCCCGCGCCGCGGGCCAGGGCCACCGGCGGGGTCCTGTAGTTGCCCATCATCACGGCCGACCAGCGAGCGGCCAGCTCCTCGGTGTGCGTCATGGCGCTGTCCCCTCCTCCTGGATCGGTCCTGCGTGTGGTGGTGCGGCCGGGACGACCATCGTCCCGGTGCCCTCGGTGGTGAACATCTCCAGCAGCAGGGCGTGCGGCAGCCGGCCGTCGACGACGGTCGCGCGCGCCACCCCGCCCTCCACCGCCCGCAGGCAGGCGGCCATCTTCGGGATCATCCCGGCGTCCAGGGTCGGGAGGATCTCGGCCAGCTCGGCGGCGTCGATCTGCTCGACCAGCGAGTCGCGGTCGGGCCAGTCGGCGTAGAGCCCCTCGACGTCGGTGAGCACGACGAGCTTCACCGCACCCAGCGCCACCGCCAGCGCGGCGGCGGCGGTGTCGGCGTTGACGTTGTGCACCCGGCCGGCGGCGTCCGGGGCGACCGTGGCGACCACCGGGATGTGGCCGGCCTCGATCAGCGCGGTCACCGGGGTGGGGTCGACCGCGACCACGTCCCCGACCAGGCCGACGTCCACCGGCTCGCCGTCCACGATCGCGTGTGTGCGCGCCGCGGTGAACAGTCCGCCGTCCTCACCGGACAGGCCCACCGCCAGCGGACCGTGGGAGTTGATCAGCCCGACGACCTCCGGGCCGATCTGTCCGGTGAGCACCATCCGGACGACCTCGATGGACTCCTCGGTGGTGACCCGCAGGCCGCCGCGAAACTCACTCGCGATGCCCAGCCGGTCCAGCATGCTGCTGATCTGTGGCCCGCCGCCGTGCACCACGACCGGGTGGATGCCGCAGGTGCGGAGGAAGACCATGTCCTCGGCGAAGGCGCGGCGGCACTCCTCGTCGACCATGGCGTGGCCGCCGTACTTGACCACCACCACGTGGCCGTGGAACTCCTTGAGCCACGGCAGTGCCCCGGTGAGGACGGCGACCTTCGCGGCGTCGCCGGCCGGGTCGTCGGTGCGCATGACCCGCGTGGTGCCGACCTTGCGCTTCGGCAGGGCCGGCGGGGTCTCGTCGGGGGCGACGTCGGGCGGGGTGGGGTCCTGTGCGGTGCTCATGTCGAGTACGCCGAGTTCTCGTGCACGTAGGCGATGGACAGGTCGTTGGTCCAGATCGTGGCCTGCTCGCTGCCGGCCCGCAGGTCGACGTCGATGGTGACCGCCCTTCCGATGAGGTCGACGCCCTCCCGGGGGTCACCAATCCCGCCGCCGCGGCAGACGGTGACGCCGTTGATGGCCACGTCGACCTGGTCGGCCTCGAAGGCGGCGTCGGTCGTGCCGATCGCGGCGAGCACCCGGCCCCAGTTGGGGTCGTTGCCGAACAGTGCGGTCTTGAGCAGGTTGTTGCGCGCGCAGGCCCGGCCGGCGGTCAGCGCGTCGGCCACGCTGGCGGCGTTGCGGACGGTGATCGCGATGTCCTTGGTCGAGCCCTCGGCATCGGCCAACAGCTGCATCGCCAGGTCCAGCGCCGCGGCGTCGAGCGCCTCGGCGAACTCCTCGGCGCTCGGTGTCACGCCGCTCGCGCCGCTGGTCATCAGCAGCACGGTGTCGTTGGTCGACAGGCAGCCGTCGGAGTCGACCCGCTCGAAGCTGAGGCTGGTGGCCGTCGTGAGTGCGGCCCCGAGCAGGTCGGCAGGGACGACGGCGTCAGTGGTCAGGACGACGAGCATCGTGGCCAGCGACGGCGCCAGCATGCCCGCGCCCTTGGCCATCCCGCCGACGCTCCACCCGTCGCGCTGCTGGACGGTCGTCTTGGGCACCGAGTCGGTGGTCATGATCGCCCGGGCGGCATCCGGGCCGCCGTCCCTGCTGAGGGCCTTCGCGGCCGCGGTGATCCCAACGGTGAGCCGGTCCATCGGCAGCCGGGTGCCGATCAGGCCGGTCGAGGCGACCGCGACGTCGATCGCGCCCATCCCGAGCTCGGCCGCGACGTGCTCGGCGGTGGCGTGGGTGTCGCCGAAGCCCTCCGGGCCGGTGCACGCGTTGGCGCCGCCGGAGTTGAGCACGACGGCCCGGACCCGACCGGCGCCGAGCACCTGACGGCTCCACTGCACCGGTGCGGCCGGGAAGCGGTTGGTGGTGAAGACCGCGGCCGCGGCGTCGTCCGGACCGTCGTTGACGACCAGCGCGACGTCCGGGTCGCCGGAGGACTTGAGGCCGGCGGCGGCCCCGGCTGCCCGGAACCCCTGCGGATGTGTGGTGCTCACGGCGCAACTCCTACGGTCGGCAGACCGGTGGTCTCGGGGATACCGAGGGCGAGGTTGGCGCACTGCAGGGCGGCGCCGCCGGTGCCCTTGGTCAGGTTGTCCACGGCGGCGACGACGACCAGCCGGCCGGCGTCGGGGTCCACCGCCACCTGGAGCACGACGGTGTTCGCGCCGAGCACGGCGGCCGTGGTCGGCCACTGGCCCTCGGGCAGCAGGTGCACGAACGGCTCGTCGGCGTAGGCCTTCGCGTACGCCGCGCGGGCCGCCTCGGCGTCCACGCCAGGGGCCAGCGGCGCGGAGCAGGTCGCCAGGATGCCCCGGCTCATCGGCACCAGCGTCGGGGTGAAGCTCACCGTCACCGGTCCGCCGGCGGCCAGCGAGAGGTTCTGCACCATCTCCGGGGTGTGCCGGTGCACGCCCCCGACGCCGTAGGCGCTGGCAGAGCCCATCACCTCACTGCCGATCAGATGGGTCTTGGCCGACTTGCCGGCGCCGGACGTACCGCTGGCCGCGACCACGACGACGTCGGGAGTGACCAGGCCGGCGGCGAGCGCCGGGGCCATCGCCAGGGTGACCGACGTCGGGTAGCAGCCCGGGACGGCGATCCGCTTCGCGCTGCGCAGCTGCTCCCGCAGGCCGGGTAGCTCCGGCAGGCCGTAGGGCCAGGTGCCGGAGTGCTCGCCGCCGTACCAGCGCGCCCACGCGGCGGGGTCGTTCAGCCGGTGGTCGGCGCCGCAGTCGATGACCAGGGTGTCGTCGGGGAGCTGCGCCGCGATGGCCGCCGACTGCCCGTGCGGAAGGGCCAGCACGACGACGTCGTAGCCGGCCAGCGACGCCGGGTCGCTGGGCTGCACCACCATGTCGGCGTAGGGCAGCAGGTGGGGCTGGGACTCACCGAGGCGTCGGCCGGCGCTCGATGCTGCGTGCACCCCGGCCAGCTGCAGCTGCGGGTGCGCGGCCAGCAGCCGGCACACCTCACCGCCCGCGTACCCGGTAGCGCCGGTGACCCCCACCGTCCACGTCCGTCCATCCGTCACGGTGCATCATCATGCATTGTTATGCATTGCCGTGCAAACCGACCCGGTCCTGCCCGTCGTAGGCGCGGGCCGCAAGGCCGGGGGCGTCCGATGGATGATCGTCCCGTCGGACACCGCGCGACGAGCAAGAGGCGACGATGGCACTGCTGCGACGACGCGACCTCGGATCGAGGTCGAACCAGGCCACGTTCGACACGCTGCACACCGTCAGCCTGATCGCGCCGGCCCTGCGCGAAGGACTGACCGGAGCCGGCGCGCACCGGGCCGTGAAGCAGTTGCGCACGCTGCTGGGCGTCACCGCTGTCGCGTTGACCACCGATGTGACGGTGATCGGGCTGGACGGCGGGAACCACCGGCACGGGGCAACCGCACTGGAGCACGCCGCCGAGGTGTTGCGGACCGGGAAGACGACCGTCCACCGGTCCCGGCAGTTGTCCTGCGGCTCGGCCGACTGCGACGTCCGGGCCGTGGTCGCAAGCCCGCTGGTCGAGGGCGGTTCGGTGGTCGGGGCGCTGGTTGCCTACGGCCCGTCGTCCGGAGCCCTGTTGGTCCGGGCCGTCGACGAGGTCTCCCGGTGGGTGTCGACCCAGCTGGAGCTGGCCGCGGCCGACCGCCAGCACAGCCGCGCCGTGGAAGCGGAGCTGCGGGCGCTGCGGGCGCAGATCAGCCCGCACTTCATCTACAACGCGCTGACCGCCGTCGCTTCCTTCACCCGCACCGACCCCGACCGCGCGCGCGAGCTGTTGCTGGAGTTCGCCGACTTCACGCGCTATGCGCTGCGCAGCGGTGGCCAGCTGGCCACGGTGGGCGAGGAGATACGCAACACCGAGCGGTACCTGGTGCTGGAGCAGGCCCGTTTCGGCGAGCGGCTCGCGGTCCTGCTGCGGGTCGCGCCCGAGGTGCTGCCGGTCACCGTTCCGTTCCTGGTGATCCAGCCGCTGGTCGAGAACGCCGTGCGGCACGGCCTGGAAGGGGCGTCCGGGCGGGTCACCGTGACGATCACCGCTGCCGACGACGGCACCGATGCCCGCCTCACCGTCGAGGACGATGGCGCGGGCGCCTCGGCGGCCGCGATCCGCGACAGCCTCGAACGCGCCGGCCGGGCCGGCCCGGACACCCGCGGCATGGGGCTGGGCAACGTCGACGCCCGGCTGCGGTCGGTGTTCGGCGACCCCTACGGACTCGTCGTGGAGACGGCGCCGGGCGCCGGTACCAAGGTGACCGTCCGCATCCCGAAGTCGCTCGCGTGACCCTGTGCGGGGCCAGTACGTCCCTGTAACGTGCGCCACATGTCCGTCCTGGCGGAGGCTGCCTGCAGCCTGCGGGTCCTCGTCGTGGACGACGAGGCGCCGGCCCGGTCGGAGCTGGCCTATCTGCTCAGCTGCGACACCCGGATCTCCTCGGTCCGCTGCGCGGCCAGCGCCGCGGAGGCCCTCGAGATCTCCGCCGCCGAGCCCGTGGATGCCGTCTTCTGTGACATCAAGATGCCGGGCATGGACGGCATCGCGCTCGCCCGCATCCTGGGCAGCTTCGCCCACCGCCCGCAGATCGTCTTCGTCACCGCCTATGACGAGCATGCGGTGGACGCCTTCGAGTTGCGCGCCGTCGACTACGTGATGAAACCGGTGCGCGCCGGCCGGGTGGCCGAGGCGGTCCGCCGGCTCTACCCCTCGCCCGACCGTGCTGACGACCCCGACGAGACCGTCCCGGTGGAGCTGGCCGGCGTCACCCGGTTCGTGCGCCGGTCCCAGGTCCGCTTCGTCGAAGCGCAGGGCGACTACGCGCGCCTGCACACCGCTGCCGAGAGCCACCTGGTGCGGATGTCCCTGGCCACCCTGGAGCAGCGGTGGCCCGACTTCGTCCGGATCCACCGCAGCACGCTGGTCTCCCTCGCCCATGTGCGGGAGCTGCGGATGGACGACGGGCGCTGCACGGTCGGTCTGGACGGCGTGGAGCTCGCCGTGAGTCGCCGGCACACGCGGGAGCTGCGGGAACGGCTGATGCACCGGAGCAGTCCGGCATGACGGCGCGGGTCCGGATCACCCATCCCCGAACCACCGCCGCGCGCTCGGTGCCGGTCCGTCCGCCGGCCCGGGAGATCGACGAGCTGACCGCGCTGGGTGAGCTCTACCTGGCGTCCCTGATGCGCAGCCAACGGCGGGCGGCGTTCGCCGGCTGCGCCGGAACCATCGGCCTGTTGCTCGCCGTAGCCGTGGCCACCGCGGAGTTCAGCTCCTGGGGGCACGTCACGGTGCTCGGCATCGCGCTGCCCTGGATCCTGGTCGGGATCGCGGTCTACCCCGTCCTCGGTGGCATCGGGTTCCTCGCCGTCCGGCTGGCCGAACGCAACGAGCGGGCGTTCGCCGCGCTGATGCACCAGCGCTGAGGCGATGGCACACCAGGCCTGGTCGGTCGTCGGCGTCCTGCTCGTCACCGTGGTGACCCTCGCGGTCGGCAGCCTCGGCATGCGCCGGTCGCACACCCTCGGGGATTTCTACGTCGCCTCGCGGTCGGTCACCCCACGGTGGAATGCCGCCGCGGTCAGCGGGGAGTACCTGTCCGCGGCATCCTTCCTCGGCATCGCCGGCCTGCTGCTCACCTACGGCTTCGACATGCTCTGGTACCCGGTCGGCTACACCGCGGGTTACCTGATCCTGCTGGCTCTCGTGGCGGCGCCGCTGCGCCGCTCGGGGGCATACACCGTGCCCGACTTCGCGCAGATCCGGCTGGGCTCGGTCGCTGTGCGCCGGACCGCCAGCGTGCTGGTGGTGCTGATCGGCTGGTTGTACCTGGTACCGCAGCTGCAGGGCGCGGCGCTCACGCTGTCAGCGCAGACCGGGGCGCCGGGGTGGGCCGGGGGCCTGCTCGTCTGCATCGTGGTGCTCATCAACGTGGCGATAGGCGGCATGCGGTCCATCACCTTCGCCCAGGCGGTCCAGTACTGGATGAAGCTCACCGCCCTCCTGGTGCCGGCCGTCGTGCTCGGCGCGGTATGGCACGCGCGGCACGATCGGTTGCCCGAGGCTGCCGACGGCTGGCTACAGCCGCTGGGGTCGGGACTGGAGCACCCGCTCTATGCGACGCTGTCGTTGATCGTGGCGATCTGCCTGGGCACGATGGGACTGCCCCATGTGCTCGTCCGCTTCTACACGAACCCGGACGGACGGGAAGCCCGCCGCACGGCGCTGATCGTCATCGGCCTGTTGTCGGTCTTCTACCAGCTGCCCACCGTGTTCGGCGTCCTCGGTCGCCGGTACCTGCCCGAACTGGCCGGTGGCCGCTTGGCGGATGCGACGGTTCTGCTGTTGCCCGAACGGATGCTTCCCGGCCTGCCCGGTCAGCTGCTCGGGGGTCTGGTCACCGCCGGAGCGTTCGCCGCCTTCCTGTCGACCGCTTCCGGGCTGACGGTGTCCGTGGCGGGCGTCCTGGCTCAGGACGCAGGAGCGCGTCACAGCCGGACCTCGCGGATCAACCGGTTCCGCGGAAGCGCACTGGTCTCCATCGCCCTGCCGTACGCCCTCA
Source organism: Modestobacter sp. DSM 44400 (assembly GCF_900107175.1). Taxonomy (GTDB): domain Bacteria; phylum Actinomycetota; class Actinomycetes; order Mycobacteriales; family Geodermatophilaceae; genus Modestobacter. The sequence continues at coordinate 14,635 of NZ_FNOZ01000002.1, forward strand.
GCCTCACCGGAGCGCGACTCGGGCTGGCCGCGGTCGTCGGGCTCGCCTTCGCCCTGGCGGCCTCCACCTTCTGCCCGCTGCTGGTGCTGGGCATCTGGTGGCGGGGTCTCACCGATGTCGGAGCGCTGGTCGGACTCCTCACCGGCGGCCTGATCGCGGGCTCCGCAGTGCTCATCACGCTGGTCGGGCCCGGCCGCCACGGGTGGCCGGGAGTGCTGCTGTCCCAGCCGGCTGCGTGGGTCGTGCCCCTCGTGTTCGCCGTGATGATCGGCGGCTCGCTGCTCACCCGCTCCCGCATCCCGCCCGACGTGAGCCGGGTGCTCATCCGGTTGCACGCACCGGAGTCGATGGCCGCCGACCTGCCCTCGCTCGACCGATCGGCGCGCTGAGCCTGCCGCTGGGCGCAACGACCCGCCCGCTCACCCGCGCGGATGGTGCGGTGGCCGATCGCTGCTTCCGCGACGCCACCGGCGCTGCCAGCGTGAACGCACATAACGGCCCCGAGCCGCTGAATGCGCGGCGGGCCGCAGCGAAGGGAGCACGAACATGGCACGAACGACCGACACGGCAGACACACCGGGAAGGGCAGCGGCACCGCAGCGGGACGAGGCCGTCAGCACGCCGGCCAGCGTATCCGCCGGTTTCGCCGATCCCGGACCGCTGGGCCTGGCAGGCTTCGCGGCGACGACGTTCTTCCTGTCCACCGTCAACGCCGGGCTGCTGCCCGGCACGGTCGAGGCCGTCGTCCTCGGGCTGGCCTTCTTCTACGGCGGCCTGGCGCAGTTGCTCGCCGGCATGTGGGAGTTCGTCAAGGGCAACACGTTCGGCGCGTTGGCCTTCACCTCGTATGGTGCGTTCTGGCTGTCCTTCTGGTACCTGGTCACCCACCTGCCGGCGGACGCGCCGGCCACCGACGTCAGCCACGCCGTCGCCACGTACCTGCTGGTCTGGACCATCTTCACCGCGTACATGCTGGTCGCGTCGTTCCGGACCTCCGGGATCCTCGTGGCCGTGTTCGCGGTCCTGACCCTGACATTCCTCTTCCTCACCATCGCCGACTACAGCGGGATGGCGTGGCTGACCAGGGTGGGTGGCTGGCTGGGCCTGGTGACCGCGGTGCTGGCCTGGTACGCCTCGTTCGCCGGCGTCCTGAACTCCACGGCCAAGCGCGTCGTCCTGCCGACGTTCCCGCGCTCATGAGCGAGACCCTGTCGAACCTGTCGCGGGAGGATCGGCGGTTTCCCCCGGCGGCGGAGTTCGTCGCGCAGGCCAACGTGAGCGAGTCCGCCTACACCGAGGCGTCAGCCGACCGGCTCGCCTTCTGGGAGACCCAGGCCCGCCGGCTGACCTGGGACCAGCCGTGGGAACAGGTTCTGGACTGGTCGAACGCACCGTTCGCCCGCTGGTTCGTCGGCGGCCGGCTGAACGTCGCCTACAACTGCGTGGACCGGCACGTCGAGGACGGCCACGGTGACCAGGTCGCCTACCACTGGGAAGGGGAACCGGGCGACACCCGCACGATCACCTACGCCCAGCTGAAGGACGCCGTGTGCCGCGCGGCCAACGCCCTGCAGGAACTCGGTGTGCGCACCGGCGACCGGGTCGCGATCTACCTGCCGATGATCCCCGAGACGGTCATCGCGATGCTCGCCTGCGCCCGGCTCGGCGCGCCGCACACGGTGGTGTTCGGCGGCTTCTCCTCCACCGCCCTGTCCGACCGGATCATCGACTGCGATGCGCGGGTGGTCATCACCGCCGACGGCGGCTACCGCCGCGGCGCGCCCGCCGCGCTCAAGCCGGCCGTGGACGAGGCACTGGAGAAGTGCCGGGACGTCCGCGCCGTCCTGGTGGTGCGGCGCACCGGACAGGACGTCGCGTGGACCGAGGGCCGCGACCGGTGGTGGCACGACCTGGTCGACGGGCAGTCGGTCGACCATGAGCCCGAGGCCTTCGACGCCGAGCATCCGCTCTACGTCATGTACACCTCGGGCACGACCGGGCGACCGAAGGGCATTCTGCACACCAGCGGCGGCTACCTGACCCAGGTCGCCTACACCCACTCGGCGGTGTTCGACCTCAAGCCCGACGACGACGTCTACTGGTGCGGTGCGGACATCGGCTGGGTGACCGGGCACAGTTACATCGTCTACGGGCCGCTGGCCAACCGGGCCACCTCCTTCCTCTACGAGGGGACCCCGAACACCCCGGACGAGGGCCGCTGGTGGCGGATGATCGAGCAGTACAAGATCTCGATCCTCTACACCGCGCCGACCACGATCCGGACGTTCATGAAGTGGGGCGAGGAGATCCCGGCGCGCTCGGACCTGTCCTCGCTGCGCCTGCTGGGCTCGGTCGGTGAGCCGATCAACCCCGAGGCCTGGATCTGGTACCGGCGGGTGATCGGCGGGGACCGCACCCCGGTGGTGGACACGTGGTGGCAGACCGAGACGGGCGCGATCATGATCAGCCCGCTGCCGGGGGTGACGGCCACCAAGCCGGGCTCGGCCACCCGGGCACTACCGGGGATCGGCGCGGACGTCGTGGACAACGACGGCACCCCGGTGCCCAACGGGGGCGGGGGTCTCCTCGTGCTCACCGAGCCGTGGCCGGCGATGCTGCGCGGCATCTGGGGTGATCCCGAGCGGTACCAGGAGACGTACTGGTCACGGTTCGCCGACCAGGGCTTCTACTTCGCCGGCGACGGGGCCAAGAAGGACGAGGACGGCGACCTGTGGCTGCTGGGCCGGGTGGACGACGTGATGAACGTGTCCGGTCACCGCATCTCCACCACGGAGGTCGAGTCGGCGCTGGTGTCCCATCCGAGGGTGGCCGAGGCCGCCGTGGTCGGGGCCAACGACCCCACCACGGGGCAGGGCATCGTCGCCTTCGTGATCCTGCGCGGTGGCGGCCCGACCGAGGAGGCCGAAGGGCAGGAGCTGGTGGGCGTCCTGCGCGAGCACGTGTCCCGGGAGATCGGTCCCATCGCCAAGCCCCGGCAGGTCATGATTGTCGCGGAGCTGCCCAAGACCCGCAGCGGCAAGATCATGCGTCGGCTGCTCCGCGACGTGGCCGAGCACCGTGACCTGGGCGACGTCACCACGCTCACCGACTCGACGGTGATGGACCTGATCACCGAGAAGCTGCCGGCCGCGCCCGCAGAGGACTGACGCTGCCCCGTCGGCGCTGCACAGGGTCCCGACCCGCCCCGACCGCGGGCACCGGACAACCGGTGCCCGCGGTCGCGGCGTGCGTGACGGCGTTCTCCCGCGTGCCGATGCCCTCGGCCCGGGCCGATGCCGGGCCCCGCAACCTGGGATTCCACGGGCCTGGGATGCCCCGGCCTGGGACTCCACGGCCCCGTCAGCCGGGCCGGCTCCCGCTGCCGTCGATCGGGCCCTCGCGCAGCAGAGACTGCCCCTGGGCCGGTTGCCCACCACCGGCTGCACGGCCGGCCGCGTCAGTTGATCGGGTCGTCCTCCCCGTAGGGGCGCAGCCGCAGCTGCCGGCCCGCACCGGTCGGCGCCGTCGCCCGCAGGATGGCCAGATCGTCGGCCCCGGCGCGGAAGAACCGCCCCGACCAGGCGTCGAGCTCACCGGCGGCGATGGCGACGGCCAGGTCGACGACGTCCTCGGGCCGGGTCCACTCGGTCCGGCCCTCGTGCATCGGCATGGCCCGGGTCATCTCTGTGTCGACCACGCCGGGTGCCAGGTCGAACGCCCGCACGCCGTGCGCGGCGCCGGCCAGCGCGATGCCCTCGGTGATCCGCATCTGCGCGCTCTTCCCGGCGGAGTAGGCGCTGTAGACGTCACTCCCCCGCGTCCCGAGGCCGCTGGCCAGGCCGACCACCCGGCCGCCACCGCACGCCACCATCGCCGGGACGACGGCGCGCGCCAGCAGGAACGGCCCGCGCACCTGGCTCTCCACCACCTGCCACCACTGGTCGGGGTCGGCCTCCCACAGCGGGACCTCGGCCCCGTCGATCGAGCCGGCGTTGTTGACCAGCAGGTCGACCGGCCCCAGCTCGGCGGCGACCCGTGCCACGGCGGCGTCCACGGCCGCCCGGTCGGTGACGTCGGCGGCGACGGCCAGCGTGCGCGCGCCGGTCGCCGCGGCGATCTCGGCCATCGCCGTGCGCAGCCGGTCGGGGGTGCGGGCGATGCCGGCCACCGCGGCACCGCGGGCAGCCAGCCCCTCGGCGACGTACCGGCCGATGCCGGCCGAGGCCCCGGTGATCAGCGCGACGGTGCCCGCAAGTCGTGTGGCCCCGTCCAGGGCACCGCCCTGAGCGGGCGAAGGGTGGGGAGGACGGGGTCCTTCTACCTTCTCCGCAGGGTGGGGAGGACGGCGTCCTTCTTCAGCCACGTAGCACCGCCGCGGTGGCCGTGGCCGCGGCCGACACGGCGCCCTCGAAGGCCGCGCGGGCCTCCTCACCGGTCAGCGTGCGGTCCGGGGCGCGGAAGGTGAACGCGTACGCCAGCGACCGCTGCCCCTCGGGCACCGGCGGCCCGGTGTAGACGTCGAAGAGGCGCAGGTCCTCCAGCAGCTGGCCGGCGCCGGCGACCAGCGCGGCCCGCACGGCGGCCTCCGGCTGCTCGGCCGGCACCAGCAGGGCTGCGTCCATGTGCACCGGCGGGAAGCTGGACACGTGCGGCCCCACCGGGACCGGTGCCGGCGGCAGTGCGTCGGCGTCGAGCTCCATCGCGCAGGTGCGGGCCGGCACCTCCAGCGCCGCGCACACCCGCGGGTGCAGCTCACCGGCGTACCCGATGACCCGGTCGGCGCCGTCAACGGTGACGACCAGCTCGGCGCACCGGCCGGGGTGCCACGGCGCCCGCTCTCCCGCCCGCACGGTCAGCGCGACACCAGACGCGGTCGCGACGACCCGGGCGGCCTGCACCGCGTCGGCCCAGCCGGCCGGCCGTCCCGGACCCCACCAGCCGCGGGGCTCGCGGTGGCCGGTCAGCACGACGCCCACGTGCCAGGGCTGCGGCGGGACGGCACCCAGCAGCGTGGCCAGCACATCGTCGTCCGGACGGCGGTCGACACCGGGCACCGGCGCCTGGGCGCCGGCGCCCCCGGGGAAGACCACACCGTGCTCGAACACCGCCAGGTCGCGCTGCCCGCGGGCGAGGTTGCGCGCCAGGGTGGCGAGCAGGCCGGGCAGCAGCGTCGTCCGCAGCGCCGGTTGCTCTTCCGACAGCGGGTTGCGCAGCAGGGTCAGGGTGCGGCGGTCGTCGTCCTCGGGTACGCCGAGGTCGTCGAGCACCGCGGCACCGATGAACGGGTAGGACGGCGCCTCGACGTAGCCGGCGTCGGCCAGCGCCCGGCCGATGCTGCGTCGCCGGCGCTGGCGCTCGGTCAGCCCGCGACCGGGCGGTGCGGTCGGCAGCACCGAGGGGATCTCGTCGAAGCCGACGTAGCGGACCACCTCCTCGACCAGGTCGGCCGGGTCGGTGAGGTCCCCGCGCCAGGAGGGCGGGGTGACCGCCAGCCGGTCGCCGTCGGACTCCACCGTGGCGCCGATGGCCCGCAGCACGTCGGCGACCTGCCCCGGGGAGTAGGCGACCCCGGCGATCCGGCCGGGCAGCCCGGCGTCCATCGAGATGACCGGCCGCGGGCCGCGCACATCGAGGTCGACCGGTCCGCCGACCACCCGGGCGCCGCCGTGCTCGGCGAGCAGCGCGGCGGCCCGGGCCAGTGCCACGACCGTGACGTCGGGGTCGGTGCCGCGCTCGAAGCGTTTGGCCGCCTCGCTGGGCAGCTTGTGCCGCCGCACCGCCCGGGAGATCCCGGTGGGCTCCCAGTGGGCCGCCTCCAGCAGCACCGAGGAGGTGCCGTTGCCGATCTCGGTGGTGGCCCCGCCCATGACGCCGGCCAGCCCGATCGGGCCGGACCCGTCGGCGATGAGCAGGTCGTCGTCGGTCAGCGTCCGGACGACCCCGTCGAGGGTGGTCAACCGCTCCCCCGCCGCGGCGCGCCGCACGGTGATCGGGCCGGTGAGGGTGTCGCGGTCGAAGGCGTGCATCGGCTGGCCGAGCTCGAACATCACGTAGTTGGTGACGTCGACCGCCAGCGAGATGCTGCGGATGCCGCACTGCGCCAGCCGGCGGCGCAGCTCCCAGGGGCTCGACGCGGTGGGGTTCAGCCTCTCCATGGCCACCATGGAGAACCGGTCGCAGCGAGCCGGGTCGGCCACCTCGACGACCCAGCCGGGCTCTCCGGACCAGACGGGCGGGGAGAGCGCCGCAGGGTCGCGCCACGCGACGCCCAGCGCGCCGGCGAGGTCACGGGCGATCCCGCGCAGCGACATCGCGTAGCCGCGGTCGGGGGTGACCTCCAGGTCGAAGACCACGTCGTCCAGCCCGAGCAGGCCGGCGGCCGGGGTGCCCGGCGCCGGACCGTCCCCTCCCGAGCCGAGCACCAGGATGCCGGCGTGGTCCTCGCCGATGCCCAGCTCGCGGACCGAGCAGATCATCCCGTCGGAGACGTGGTCGTACGTCCGCCGAGCAGCGATGGCGAAGTCACCGGGCAGCACGGCGCCGGGCAGCGCGACGGCCACCAGGTCGTCGACGGCGAAGTTGCGGGCGCCGCAGACGATGCCCCGCGGTTCCGCCTCGCCGACGTCCACCTGGCAGTAGCGGATCGGCTTCTTGAAGCTGGTGAGCTCCTCGATCTCCCGCACCCGGCCGACCACCAGCGGGCCGGTGGTCTCCGGCGGGCGGTGGACCTCCTCGACCTCCAGGCCCAGGCCGACGAACGCCGCGTCGAGCTCCTCGGCCGTCGTCCCCGCGGGGATGTCGACGTACTCGCTCAGCCAGCTGACCGGGAGCTTCATGCCTGCACTCCGAACGCGCTCGTGAACCGGACGTCGCCCTCGACGATGTCGCGCATGTCGCCGACCCCGGAGCGGAACTGCAGGGCGCGCTCGATGCCCATGCCGAACGCGAACCCGGTGAACTCCTCCGGGTCGATGCCGCAGGCGGTGAGCACCCGCGGGTTGACCATGCCGCAGCCACCCCACTCGACCCACCGGGGGCCGTCGCGGTGCTCGGGGAACCAGACGTCGAACTCCGCCGAGGGCTCGGTGAAGGGGAAGAAGTGCGGGCGCCAGCGGGTGAGCGCGTCGCCGCCGAACAGCTGTCGGGCGAGGTGGTCCAGGGTGCCGCGCAGGTGCGCCATGGTCAGCCCGCGGTCGACGGCCAGGCCCTCGACCTGGTGGAACACCGGGGTGTGCGTCGCGTCGAGCTCGTCGGTCCGGTAGACCCGGCCGGGAGCGACGACGTAGATCGGCGGACGGCGCTCCAGCATGGTGCGCGCCTGCACCGGGCTGGTGTGCGTGCGCAGCACCAGTCCCGAGTCCTCGGGTGCCACGAAGAAGGTGTCGGCCAGCGACCGCGCCGGGTGATCCGGGCCGGTGTTCAGCGCATCGAAGTTCAGCCACTCCGCCTCGAGCTCGGGGCCCTCGGCCACCTCGTAGCCCATGCCGACGAAGACGTCGGCGATCCGCTCGGTCAGCGTGGTCAAGGGGTGCCGGGCGCCGAGCGGGGTGCGGTCCCAGGGCAGGGTCACGTCGACCCGCTCCTCGGCGAGCACCCGCACGTCCCGCTCCGCCTCCAACTCGGTCAGCCGCGCGGCGTGGGCATCGGTGACGGCGGTGCGCGCGGCGTTCACCCGCTTGCCTGCGTCGGAGCGAGCGGCCGGTGGCAGTGCTCCGAGCTCGCGGCGGGCCAGCAGCACAGGAGCGCGGTCACCGAGGTGCGCGGGCCGGACAGCGGCCAGCGCCTCCAGATCGGCGGCCGCGGCGAAGGCCTCGGTCGCCGCGCTCACCGCGGCCTCGAGGGCCTCCGCGGACAGCGCAGCGACCTGCTTGGGGTCATAGGGGTCGTTGGCGCCAGACACGGGAGGCCATTCTGCCCGGCGGCGGTCGCACTGCGCGCCCCGGTTCCGCCGGCAGGCCCGTCGGCGGAACCGCGGACCGGACGCGTCGGACCCGGATGCTAGAACGGATCGGTTGCGCAGCAGCGCACGTCCCCGCATCAGGAGGTCGGCGTGGCAGTGGTCCTGGCGCTGGCTTCGGCCGTCGTCTACGGCATGTCCGACTTCCTCGGCGGTCTCTCCAGCCGACGGGCGTCGGCGTTCGGGGTGGTGGTGCTGTCGCAGGCCGTCGGCCTGGTCGCACTGCTGGTCCTGTTGCCCTGGCCCGGCCCGGCCCGGCCGGCCGACCTGGCCTGGGGCGCAGCCGCCGGCCTGGCCGGAGCGGCGGGGCTGGTCGTCTTCTTCCACACCCTGGCCCGTGGGGTGATGAGCATCATCGCCCCGGTGACTGCGGTGACCGCGGCCGCCGTCCCGGTCGTGGTGGGGCTGCTGAGCGGGAACAGCATCGGCCCGTGGGCTGCTGTCGGCATCGTTCTGGCGCTGGTCGCCGTGATCCTGGTGTCCGCCGAGGGCGGTCTGTCGGCCCTCCGGACGGCACGACCGGCCAGCCTGGCGCCCGCGCTCGTGGCCGGCGCGGCGTTCGGCATCTTCTTCGTGCTCCTCGACCGCACCTCGGCGGACTCCGGACTGACGCCCCTGGTCGCGGCACGTCTGGCATCGGTGTTCCTCGTCGTTGCCATCGCCGTGGTCGGGAGGCAGTCGCTGCGGGTCGGGCGGCCGGCGCTCCCGCTCGTGGCGCTCTCCGGGGTCGGCGACATGACCGCGAACGCCCTGTTCCTCCTCGCCACCCAGCAGGACGGCCAGCTGGCCATCACGGGGGTCCTGGCCTCGCTCTACCCGGTCAGCACCGTCGTCCTGGCGCAGGTGCTGCTCCGCGAGCGCCTGGCCACCGCCCAGGTCACCGGCCTCGGGACGGCGGTGGCGGCCGTCGTGCTGATCACGCTGCCCGGCTGATGAAGGACCCCCTGCCCCCCACCGCTCGCAGGCTCGCGGCGGGCCCCTGCAGGGGGCCTCATTGGGCGAGCTGGGTGGCGTAGAGGCAGATGGCCGCGGCGACGGAGAGGTTGAGGCTCTCCGCGCGGCCGCGCATCGGGATGCGGACGCGCGCATCCGCCGCGGCCGCCAGCGCGGGGTCCAGCCCGCGGGCCTCGTTGCCGAACAGCCACAGCACCGGCGCGGCCAGCAGCCCGTCGCCGGCGGCCTCGTCCAGGGTCACCTCTCCCCCGCCGTCGGCGGCCAGCACGGTGATGCCGGCGGCCTGCGCCTGCGGCAGCAGCTCCGCCAGCGGCGCGCTGCGCACGACGTCGACGTGGAAGATGCTGCCGGCGCTGCTGCGCACCACCTTGCCGTTGTAGGGGTCGGCGGAGCCGGCGCCGAACACGACCGTGCCTGCGCCGCAGGCGTCCGCGGTCCGCAGCACCGTGCCCGCGTTGCCCGGGTCGGCCAGCTCGGCCAGCGCAACGGCCAGCCGCGGCGGATCGGCGGTCAGCACGGAGACCGGCACGTCGCGCAGGGCGCAGACGGCGATCAGGCCCTGCGGGGTCACCGTCTCCGACAGCGCAGCGGCGGCCCGCTCGGTGACCAGGTGCACGGGCACGCGGGTGCCGGCCAGCAGCTCGCGGTGCGCGGCGGCGGCGGCCTCGGTGACGAACAGCTCACGGACGACGTCCGGGTCGCCGACCGCCTCGGCCAGTGCCTCGCTGACCGCCTGCCGTCCCTCGGCGAGAAAGGCGCCGGCGTCGTCCCGACCGCCGCGCCGGGTCAGCTTGCGGGCCGCGGCGACCCGGCCGGAACGCTCGGTGAGCAGCTCGGTCACGGCGTCCTCCTCTCGGACGTGCAGAGACGACGACGCCGTCGCCGGCGGGTCGAGGTGACCCACCGTGCGACGGCGTCGACGGGTGGTGCGGGACTCGGCCCTCCTGCGGGGGGCAGGGTCAGGCCCCTTTCAGGGTCCCGCCCTGAGCGTGCGAAGGGCGGGGGGAAGGGGTCAGGCCCTCCCGCAGGGGCCCGCCGCGAGCCTGCGAGTGGCGGGAGGTCAGGCCCCTTTCAGGGTCCCGCCCTGAGCGTGCGAAGGGCGGGGGGAAGGGGGTCCTTCATCAGGCGGCTGCGGCGCCGGTCGCCTCGGGGTGCGCGACGAGGGCAGCCCGGGCGGACTCCACCAGGGTGGCGAAGGCGGCCGGCTCGTTGACGGCCAACTCGGCCAGGACCTTGCGGTCCAGCTCGATGCCGGCCAGCTTGAGGCCCTGCATGAACCGGTTGTAGGTCATGTCGTTGGCGCGGGCCGCGGCGTTGATGCGGGTGATCCACAGCTTGCGGAAGTCACCCTTGCGGACCTTGCGGTCGCGGTAGTTGTAGGTCGCGGAGTGGAGGAGCTGCTCCTTGGCCTTGCGGTACAGCCGCGACCGCTGGCCGCGGTAACCGCTGGCGGCCTCGAGGGTCGTACGACGCTTCTTCTGGGCGTTGACCGCCCGCTTCACGCGTGCCACGTGGAAGCTCCTGTCTGCTCGTTACGGGTGGGCGGTCTCAGAGACCGAGGAGCTTCTTCATCCGGCTGGTGTCGGCCGGGGACAGCACCTCGGTGCCGGAGATCCGGCGCTTCCGGCTCGAGGACTTGTGCTCGAACTTGTGCTGGTTGTTCGTGTGCTCACGCACCAGCTTCCCGGTGCCCGTGACGCGGATGCGCTTGGCGGCGCCCTTGTGGGTCTTGTTCTTCGGCATGTCGTCGGTCCTCGTCGTCTGTCGTGGGTACAGGCGGGGGCCCGAACGGGTCCTCGCCCGCACCGGTGCGTCTCGGCAGTGCGGTGGTGCGGTGCGCGGCTCAGGCCTGCGGGGCCTGCTCCTGCGCGGGGGCCGGGGCCCGCTCGGCCGGCGCCTGCTGCTCGGCCGGCGCCTGCTCGGACGCTGCGTGCTTCTCGGCCTTCGCGGTGCGTCGGACGGCGTCGGTGGCCACCTGGTTCCGGTGCGGTGCGATCACCATGACCATGTTGCGGCCGTCCTGCTTGGGGTTGGACTCGATCATCCCCAGCTCGGACACGTCGCCCGCCAGACGCTGCAGCAGCTTGTAGCCCATCTCCGGGCGGGACTGCTCGCGACCGCGGAACATCACGGTGATCTTGACCTTGTCGCCGCCCTTCAGGAAGCGCTCGACGTGGCCCTTCTTGGTTTCGTAGTCGTGCGGGTCGATCTTGAGGCGCAGCCGCATCTCCTTGATGACGGTGAGCGCCTGGTTGCGCCGGGCCTCACGGGCCTTCTGCGCGGCTTCGTACTTGAACTTCCCGTAGTCCATGAGCTTGACGACGGGCGGCCGGGCCATAGGGGCGACCTCGACGAGGTCGAGCTCGGAGTCCTGGGCCAGGCGCAGCGCCTCGCCGATCGGCACGATGCCGACCTGCTCACCCTCCGGGCCGACCAGGCGGACCTCGGGGACGCGGATACGGTCGTTGATGCGGGGCTCGGTGATGGCCTCTCCTCTGCTTCCTGCGGTGAGGAGCCTGCCCGCCCACCCCCGGACCGACGACAAAGGCCCCGTGAGCAGCTGCTCACGGGGCCCACTCGCCGGAGTACCGCGCGAGCCCGGTGGGCGCGTGCGGGGCCACCTGGCCGGAACAAGTCCGGCCCGGTGTTCCGGGGACCTGGACGCCTGCGCGGCACCAGGTGGGAGCGGGCTCCTCTTGGTCGGCGACCCGGGGCGGGGTCACCGTTCGATCGTGCGCCTCGATGTAGCGGGGGGAGGCGCACCCATGCTAGCGCGCCGGGGGGCTCCGATCATTCCCGGGTCGGTGCGAATCATTCCTGGGTCGGCGCGAGCTGGTCACTCGTAGAGCAGCTGCGTCCGGGTCGAGGGGTCCTCGGCGGGCACGGCGGCGGCGTGCAGCGCCCGTAGGCCCTGCACCGCGTCGAGCGCGCGCTGCTTGTCCGCGGCCTGCACGGCGAGCACGGCCACCTCCTCGCCGTTGGTCAGCAGCAGCGACGCCCATGGCGAGTGCCGGTCGAACCGCACGGCCCGCACGAACGTCCAGGGCAGCCGGTAGGAGCCGACGATGTTGCGGACGCCGACACCCTCGGCGTCAGCGTCGACCCGCGGCCGGGACACCCAGAGCACCCCTGCCCCGAGCGCGAGCCCGAGACCGACCATGGCGACCTGGTCGGCGGTGTGGAACGCGACGACGCCGGTGGTGGAGGACTTGAGCAGCACCGCGACGACGGTCATCACGACGATGATCGCGGTGGCCGCGCACGCGCAGATCAGCCGCAGCCGACGCGGGACGGCCGACACCGGACGGGGAGCGGGTTGGTCGGGCACCCCTCCATCCTGCACCGCCTGGCTGGCAGAGTGCCCGGACGTGGCGATCACCGGGACGGCGCAGCACCAGGCGTGGCGGCACAAGACCCTGCCGCCGGTCGAACAGCTGCGCCCGGATCTGTGGTCGATCCCGGTGCCGATCCCACACAACCCGCTGCGGTACGTCTCGGTCCACGCCTTCGCCGTCCCCGGCGGCATCTCGCTGCTCGACACCGGCTGGGAGAGCGAAGAGGGCTGGGCCGCGCTCACCGGCGGGCTCGCCGCCATCGGCGCCGACGTCACCGACGTCCGGGGCGTGCTCATCACCCACCTGCACTTCGACCACCTGGGGCTGGCCGCCCGCGTCCGGAAGGCCAGCGGCGCGTGGGTCGCCATGCACCCGGCCGACGCCGAGCTGGTCGTGAGCTGGAACGCCCGGGACGGCGCCGCGGCGGTCGCGGCGGAGATCGAGTTCCTGGTCGGACTGGGCGCCCACCGGGCCGACGCGGTCGCCGACGTCGGTCCGCCGGAGGCGATGGAGCGGTTCACCCGGATGGCCGCACCCGATCGACTGCTGGCCGACGGGGACCTCGCCGACCTACCCGGGTGGGCGCTGCGCGCGGTGCACACCCCAGGGCACACCCCCGGTCACCTGTGTTTCACCGAGGAGCGCACCGGGCTGTTCTTCTCCGGAGACCACGTGCTGCCGCGGATCAGCCCCCACATCTCCACCCGCGCCGAGGGGGACGACGACCCGCTGCGGGCGTTCCTGTCCTCGCTGGCCGCGGTGCGGGGGCGGCCGGCGACCGAGGTGCTGCCGGCCCACGAGTGGCGGTTCACCGGGCTGGCCGAGCGGGTCGACGAGCTCACCGACCACCACGAACAGCGGCTGGCCGAGCTGCTCGCCGCCATCCACGCGCACCCGCACAGCACACCGTGGGACCTCGCCGCACACCTGACCTGGTCGCGACCGTGGTCGTCCTACGAGCGGCGGATGCGGATCTTCGCCGTCACCGAGACCGATGCACACCTGCGACTGCTGGCCAGCCGAGGACTCGTCGTTCCGAGCGGGACGACCGTGCCGACCTGGACCGCCGCCGTTCGCTGACCCGTCCGCGTTTCCCGACCGGCGGGGTGATGATCAGTACGTGCCGAGCGCCCGCCCCGGGGCCGGCCGTCGTCCTACGGTGGGATCCTGTGGCCATCACTGCACTCCCCTGCCCGTTGCTGCCTGCGGTCGACCGGCTCTTCCCCACCGCCGGGCCGCCGCCGACCGCGGCAGCGGCGCCCCCGGTGCGCTGGGCGCCGCTGACCGTCGCGGCCCTGCTGGGTGCCGCCCCGGTCGGCTGGACGTGGAGCCAGTACGGCGGGCAGCGCGGGGTCTTCGCGCTGCTGGGCATCGCGCTGGGTGCGGCCCTGTTCCACTCCCGGTTCGGCTTCACCTCCGCCTGGCGGCAGCTGGTCGCCGTCGGCAACGGCAGCGGGCTGCGCGCGCACGCGGCGCTGCTCGACGCCACCGCCACCCTCTTCGCGCTGATCATCGGCACCGGCACCGGCCTGTTCGGCACCACACCGGCGCCGTCGGCCGGCACGCTCGGAATCGGTCTGGTCACCGGCGCGGCGTTGTTCGGCATCGGCTCGGGACAGACCAGCATCGTGCTCACGCTGGGTGGGTTCATCACCGGCACGGTGCTCTACGCGTGGGCCTACCCGCTGATCGACGACCTGCCTGCGCTGCCGGCGTTCGTCCTGGCCGACCATGTCGGGTGGGCCGGCTCGCAGCTGGTCACGATCGTCGTCCTCGGCGCGATCGTCGCGGTGTCCGCGGTGTCGCCGGGTGCCCCCGCCGAGCGCCGCACCGGATTCGGCCCGCGGATTGGCGCGGGTGCTGCGCAGCTCGTGGCCGATGTGGGTCGGGGCCCTCGTGCTGGCGGTCCTCGGCGCCGGCGTGCTGCTCACCTCCGGCGGCGCATGGGGCATCACCAGCGCCTTCACCTTCTGGGGCTCCAAGCTCCTCCAACTGCTCGGCCTGCACCCGGAGACCTGGGAGTACTGGCAGCAGCCGGTCCAGGCCACGTCACTGGCCGGCCCGGTGCTGGCGGACAGGACCTCGCTGACCGACCTCGGCATCATCCTCGGCGCCGCGCTGGCCGCGGCTGCGGGTGGCGCCTGGACCTTCCACCGGCGGATCCCGCTGAACACCGCCGTCGCCGCGGTGCTCGGCGGCGTGTTCATGGGCATCGGCGCTCGCCTGGCCAGCGGGTGCAACATCGGCGCCTACCTCGCCGGCATCGACTCCTGGAGCGCCTCGGGCTGGGTGTGGGGAGCGGCCGCGCTGGCCGGCCCCTGGCCGGGGCTGCGGGCGTGCCGGATGTTCGGACTCAGCGTCCCGGCCCCTCGCGACAGCGCGTGCTGACGACGGCGGGGCGGAGTCCGCGCGTTCGGCCGAGGGAACTCTCCCCGATCATGACGGGATGACGACGCTCGACAGCCCGGACGGCGCGACCCCGGCTGCGGAGCTGCTGCCGCTGGCCGGCTACACCGTCGGTGTGACCGCCGCCCGCAAGGCGGAGGAACTCGGGGGCCTGCTGGTCCGCCGCGGGGCGCGGGTGCTCTACGCCCCGGCCATCCGCATCGTGCCGCTGGCCGACGACGCCGACCTGGTGTCGGCGACCCGCGAGGTGCTGGCGGCGCCGGTCGACCTGGTGGTCGCCACGACCGCGGTCGGCTTCCGTGGCTGGCTGGAGGCGGCCGCGGCCTGGGACCTGCCCCTGCGCGACCACCTGGCCGGTGGCCGGGTACTCGCCCGCGGGCCGAAGACGCGCGGTGCGATCCGCGGTGCTGGCCTGGTGGACGCATGGTCACCGGCCTCGGAGAGCTCCGCGGAGGTTCTCGAGCACCTGTTGTCGGGCGCCGAGGGGCCGCTGACCGGACGCCGGATCGCCGTTCAGCTGCACGGGGACCCACTGCCGGCGCTGGTGTCCGGGCTGCGGGACGCCGGTGCGGACGTCGTCCAGGTGCCGGTCTACCGGTGGATCCCTCCGGAGGACACCGCACCGCTGCGCCGGCTGGTCACCGGGATCGCCGCACGTGACGTGGACGCCGTCACGTTCACCAGCGCGCCGGCCGCGGCGAGCCTGCTGCAGATGGCCGCCGAGGAGGGCGTTTGGGCCGGGGTGCTGGCCGCCTTCGCCGACGGCGTGCTGCCGGTCTGCGTGGGGTCCACGACGGCTGCCCCGCTGGAGGCCGCCGGACTCGCGACGGTGCAGCCGGAGCGGGCCCGGCTGGGCGCGCTGGCCCGCGAGGTCGTCGCCCGGCTGCCCGCACGCGACCCGGTGCTGACCTCCGGTCCCCACACCGTGCAGGTGCGCGGCCACGCCGCGGTGCTCGACGGGCGGTTGGTGGAGCTGCCCCCGGGCCCGATGGGCGTGCTGCGGGCGCTCGGGCGCCGTCCGGGCGTGGTGGTGTCCGCCATGGAACTGCTCGGCGAACTGCCCGGCGGCGGGGACCCGCACGCCGTGGAGACGGCGGTGACCCGGCTGCGGGCGGCGCTGGGGGCGTCGGTGGTGGAGACCGTGGCGAACCGGGGTCACCGGCTGGCGGTCTGACCCCTCCAGCCGTACAGGTCGCGGAGCAGAGCGATCTCGGCGGCGTGGTGGACCAGTTCGTCGAGGGCGTGCACGAACAGGTCGGCCCAGCGGGACTCGGCGTACGGCCCCCACGACGGACCGAGCAGGCTCCACATGCCCTCCTCGCCGAGGTCGGTCATCGCCGCGCGGAACGCGGTGACAGCGGTGCCGAGGTCGCGCAGCGCCGGCTCCGCGGTGCCGTGCCACTGGGTGCCGGCCACCGCCACCGGGCGCCCGGCCGGGGACCGGTCCAGGTAGCCGGCCAGGCAGTCCGAGCCGAGGTGCCACGTCCGCCAGGCGATGGTGGTAACCGGCGCCGGGTCAGGGTCGGGCCGGGTCCGGTCGACCTCCCACATGTCCCCCACCCGCCGCGCCGTCCACGCGCCGGACACCGGCTCCCACCGGTACTCCTCGTCCCCGAGTCCGGCCAGCCGACGGTCGAGCCGCTCCCAGGCGTCGTCGTAACCCCGGAGCAGGACGGGCAGCACGGCGTGTGCGGTCATGCCCGGGAAGGTAGGGCAGCGCACCGACATCTAGCCGCCGGCCATCCGGGTGCCCGGGCGCAGGTGGGCCACACAGGTCACCACGACGCACACGGCCTGGGGAAGTACTCGGCAAATCCTTCCCTGCAGCACCTCCGTTGTGCTCGCTCCGGGTGCCCCGCTGTGGTGAGGGACGCCGCCTGTCGGGTGCACCGACGGCGCGCAACGGCCATGATCGCCGCGTGCAGGACTACCTCGATGGCGAAGCGGCAGCTGGGCGGCACCTGGTGGAAACCGGGGAACTGGTCGCCGGCTCCATGAGCCGTGCCGTTGCCGGCCTTCTCTTCGACCCCAGCTCCGCCGTCGTCCAGCTCGACGACCGGCTCTCCGGCGTCCTGCGGGAGGCCGCGATCACGGCCGCCGACCTGCCGTTGACCTGGGAGCGGGCCCGGGCCGGCGCCGTGCTGGCCTTCGCGGCCGAACTGGCCGTCACCCGGTCCCACCAAGGCCGCGGGGTGCGCACCGACGGCTTCTTCAGTGTGCGGTCGATGGCCCGGTCGGCGGCCGAGCGGCTGGTGGAGTCCGCCGTCCGGGCGGCCCGGGACACCACCGAGGACCGCCAAGTGCGGCACCTGGGGTACCTGGTCGCCGAGGTGGTCGTCTCCCCCGACATCGACTCCGCGCTGGCCGTGCGCGGCCTGCAGCTCGCCGAGTCCTGCAGCTGGCGGCAGCTGGCCCTGCTGTCCGCCGTCGGCCGCCGCGAGCGCGCACCGCTGCCGCTGGCCCCGCTGGACGACGAGCCCCGCAGCTGGCGGGCATGGGGCGCGCGGCAGGACCTCGCCGACCTCCAGCGCGCCGGCCTGCTCGACCCGTCGCCGGCCGCTCCCCGATCCGGTAGTGCCGCGCTCCCCCGGCTGCGCCCCGCCGACCTGCGGCTCACCCGCCGAGGCGTGCTTGTGCACCGGCTGCTCGCGCTGGACTTCGTCCGGGAGGACGACGTGCTCAGCGCCCTCGCCGACCTGGACCTCGCCGCTTCCTGAGCCGTGCCGGACGCCTGTCGTTGCCGCGCCCCCACCCAGAGCGAGAGATGACCGCGCCGGCACGGGCGCCGGTGGCGGCCGGCGTCCTGCGCGCTGGTCGGCTGCGGGGCCGGCCCGGTGACCGGCTGCCCGGCCATCGGGTACGTGGATGTCCTGGTCGTGGAGTTGGCCCCCGAGTGGCCAGTCGACCAGGCCCGCACCGTGACCATCGCCTGCGAGGGCCAGTGCAGCGATCCGTCGGCCGGGGGACAAGGCGCCGGCGAGCGCATCGAACCGGTGACCGCGAGCGAGGCCGTCTTCTACTGGGGCGCGCAAGCTGACTCCGTCGGCAGGACCGAGGAGTGCGGCGGCCCGCAGCGGGCCACGGTCACCGTCCCGGCGCCCTGACTGCACCGCCGCGATGACCACCCGGCGCCGGTTCACTCGCCCGTCTGACCGTCTATCGACTCGCGGATCAAGTCTGCCTGCCCGTTGTGCCGGGCGTACTCCTCGGTCATGTGGGAGAGCACCCAGCGGAGCGAGACGCGTCCCAGCCAGGCTGGGTGCGTGTCGTCGAGCGCAGCGGCGCCGCCATCCCTGAGCCGCCCGCCGACGACGGTCCGTGCGCGCTGCACACGCTCGCTCCACAGCGCACGCAGCTCGTCGCCGCTGTCGTCGGCCGCGCTGCGCCACTCCCAGCCGGGGTCTGCCGCACGGTCGACGCCCGCCCACGGCTCCGCGGTCGGCTCGCCGCCCACGGCCTCCGTGAACCACTCGTCCTCGACCTGGGCCAGGTGCTTCAACAGCCCGCCGAGCGGGATCGGGGAGGGCGACAGCGCGACCCGCAGCTGGTCGTCGGTCAGACCCGCGCACTTCCACGCCAACGTCGCCCGCTGGTACTCGAGGAACCCCAGCAACGTCGCGACCTCACCGCCGGCCAGCGGCGGGAGCGGCCGGCCGTGCTCGTCCGTGCTGCCCTCGGCCATGGTCGGAACGTAGCTCGTCGCTCTCCGGCACCTGGTCCGGGCTCACCCGCGGTCGGGACGACACAGCACGGCCGGACCAAGCATCCTCGAGCAACGCTTCCAGAACCGGCGGTCGACGGCGGCGAACTCCACCCGGACCCCGGGGAGCCTCGACCCCCTCGTCCATCCGTACGGGCGCGGCCGCCGAGTTCAGGCCTCGGCCGGCGCCGCGGCGCCACGCATCCGGCGGCCGACGGCGGTGTACCGCCACACCAGTGCCGAGACCAGCCACGCCGCCAGGAACAGCCCGACGATCACGAAGCCGACCGCGCTCAGGTCCAGCGACCCCAGCCAGGCGACCGGCCCGGAGGTGAGCCCCATCCGCTCGGTGATCAGCGCCAGCACCTCCAGGCCACCGATCGCGAGCGCGACGACGACCGACAGCGCAGTGACCGTGAGGTTGTAGAACATCTTCCGGCTCGGTGAGGCGAACGCCCAGCCGTACGCGTACCCCATGGCCGCGCCGTCGGCGGCGTCGAGCAGGCACATGCCGGCCGCGAAGAGCACCGGCAGCACCATGATCGCGTACCAGGGCAGCGAGAAGGCGACCGCGCCGCCGGCGAGCACCAGCAGCCCGACCTCGGTGGCGGTGTCGAAGCCCAGGCCGAACAGCAGGCCGACCGGGTACATGTGCCAGGGCTTGCTCACCCGGCGGGTGACCCGGCCCAGGATCCGGTTGAGCACGCCGCGCTTGGCCAGCTGCTCCTCCAGCGCCTGCTCGTCGAGCTGGCCGGTCCGGGAGCGCCGGTAGACCTTGAGGATCCCGACGAACACGACGAGGTTGAGGCTGCCCACCAGCAGCAGGAACGTGGCCGACACCGACAGGCCCACGGTGCCGGTCAGCTGCTGGAGCGTGGAATCCTCGTTCCCGACCTGGCCGGCCAGCGCCCGAAGTCCGAAGGCCAGCAGCACGCAGAGGCCGAAGACGACCGAGGAGTGGCCGAGGGAGAACCAGAAGCCCACCGACAGCGGACGGCGCCGGCTGCCCTGCAGCGCGCGGGTGGTGTTGTCGATGGCTGCGATGTGGTCGGCGTCGAAGGCGTGCCGCATGCCGAGGGTGTAGGCGGTCAGCCCCAGCCCGACACCGAAGACCGTCGTCCCGCCGAGCTGGTAATGCTCCGGGACGACGAGGAGCAGCAGGGTGCCCCAGCCGAGCACGTGGAGCAGGAGGATGAACCCGCCCATGCCGGCCAAGCTGCGCCACTCGGCCCGGGTGGGACGGCCGCCGGGCGGGAGCTCGGACGTCAGATCGGTGTCCGCGATGGTCACGACGTCCGGCGCGCTCATGGCGTCACCCTCGGCTTGTTGCACATCGCTCGCAACAAAACCACATGCGGCGCCCCCAGCGCGAGGTGGCGCGCCCGGTCAGTCCCAGGTTCGCCGCTGCTTCTTCAGCTGCCCGCGCTGTTTCTTGGCCTCGATCCGCCGCTCTTTCGAGCCGCGGGTGGGCTTGGTCTTCCGGCGCGGCGGGGCCGGGGGCGCCAACGCCGCGCGCAGGACGGCCGCGAGCCGAGCGCGGGCGGCCTCCCGGTTGCGCAGCTGGGCGCGGTGCTCGCTGGCCGCGATGGTGAGCACCCCGTCGACCAGCCGGTCGCCGAGCCGCTGCACCAGCCGGGTGCGCTGCGGCTCGCTCAGGCCCGGCAGCTCCAGTAGCGGAACCGACAGTTCGACCCGGGAGTCGGCGGTGTTCACGCCCTGCCCGCCGGGCCCCGAGGAGCGCGAGAACCGCCACGACAGCGCCCCGGCCGGGACGACGAGGTCGCCGACGACCGGCAGGTCACCGAACGCGTCGTCCCCGGGCATGCCGGACAGTCTCCCCGACCGGCGCGGTGCGGACGACCCACTTCCGCCGCAGCTGCTGGCACCCGGCCGCCATGACCGATGCCGACCCGGCCCGGCTGGCAGGTCGTCGACGTGCCGACCGCCCTGTTGGTCCTCGCGGCAGCTCGGACGCCGTGATCGCCGACCTCCTCGGCGCCCTGTATTCGACCGGCATCCGCGGGGTGCTGCCTCTCCTGCTGGCAGTGCGGATCACCCGCCCGCCCGGCTCCCGGATGCCGGCGCCCGCCGGCGTCTGACGCCGCTCGCTCAGCCGGCCGCGGGCACCGGGTCGGCCCCGTTGGATCCGCCGGGGCGGCAGCGCAGCAGCCGGCGCGCGGCGAGCCAGCTCCCCCGCCGGGCGCCGTGGCCCTCCAGCGCCTGGACGGCGTACTCCGAGCAGGTGGGCGTGAAGTGGCAGACCGGACGCCGGTGTGGGCTGACCTCCCGCTGGTAGACCCGCACGGCGGCGACCAGCCGGTCGGCGAGCGTGCCCCGCGAGCCGACCGCCCGGACGCGCCGGGCCGTCGACGGAGCAACCAGCATCATGTCCATGCCGCAGCCCAGCGACTCGGCCAGGCATCACCCGGTGTTGAGCAGCAGCAGGTCGCGGAGGCAGCCGCCGCCCCCGCCGCCCCGCTGATAGCGCGGGCCGCCGTACTGCGGTCCGTAGCCGTATCCGCGGCGGGGCCCGCCCCAGCCACGTCGCCGGCGCGGACCGCCGCCGCCCCATCCCCAGACGAAGACCATGGTCGCGTTCTCCCTCATGTCGTCCGCGGTGCGCGCGCGCCGCGGTGCTCGTGTCGATCGTGCTGTGTGACCGGCCGTTCCGCTGGGCGACCGGGGAGACTGACCCGGGTGAGCCGTCTCTCCCTCGGCGCCGCGCTGGCCGCCGGTCCCGTCGTCCTGGACGGCGGGCTGTCCACCGAGCTGGAGTTCCGTGGGCACGACGTGACCTCGGCGCTCTGGTCGGCCCGGCTGCTGCGCGACGACCCGCAGGCCATCGCCGGCGCCCACGCCGCCTTTGCGGCGGCTGGCGCCCAGGTGGCGACGACGGCCAGCTACCAGGCCACGCTGCCCGGCTTCGCCGCCGCGGGCATCGACGCGGCGGCGGCGTCGACGCTGATCCGCCGGTCGGTGCAGCTGGCCCGGGAGGGGATGGCCACAGCCGGCCGGGACGGCTGGGTGGCCGGTTCGGTGGGCCCGTACGGCGCTTACCTGGCCGACGGGTCGGAATACCACGGCGACTACGTCGTCGGTACGTCGGTCGCCGAGCTGCGGGCCTTCCACCGGCCGCGACTGGAGCTGCTGGCCGAGGCCGGAGTCGACGTGCTGGCCTGCGAGACAGTGCCCGCCGCCGCGGAGGTCAAGGCGCTGCTGGCGGAGGTCGACCGGCTCGGCATTCCCGCGTGGCTCTCGCTCACCGCGGCGACCGGCCCTGACGGGGTACCGCGCAGCCGCCGGGGCGAACTCCTGTCCGACGTGCTGGCCGCCACCCGCGACGTCCCGGCCCTGATCGCCGTGGGGGTCAACTGCACCGACCCGGCGGGCGTCGTCCCGGCGATCGGGGTCGCGGCGGCGGCCAGCGGCAAGCCCGTCATCGTCTATCCCAACAGCGGCGAGCTGTGGGACGCCGCCGCCCGGCAGTGGACCGGCGCCGCCGGCGTCGGCGACGTGACCAGCTGGGTGGCCGCGGGCGCCCGGCTGGTCGGCGGCTGCTGCCGGGTACGGCCGGCCGACGTCCGCGACATCGCCGACGCGGTCGCCGGCGGCTGACCCGGCTCAGCCGGTCACAGGATCGGGTTGCCGCCGGTGACCGCGACCCGGGCGCCGGACACATAACTGGCCTCGTCGCTGGCCAGCAGCACGTAGACCGGGGCGAGCTCGGCCGGCTGCGCGGCCCGGCCCATCGGCACCTGCTCGCCGAAGCCCTCGACCTTCTCCTCCGGCATCGTCGAGGGGATCAACGGCGTCCACACCGGGCCGGGGGCCACGCTGTTGGCCCGGATGCCCTTCTCGGCCAGCAACTGGGCCAAGCTGGCGGTGAAGTTGGCGATCCCGGCCTTGGTCATCGCATACGGAGCCAGCGTATGGCTGGGCATGTCGGAGTTCACCGACGAGGAGTTGATGATCGCCGCACCCGGCTGCATGTGCGGGATCGCGTCCCTGCACAGCACGAACATCGCGGTCAGGTTCGTGGCCACCGTGTGGTCCCACTCCTCGTCGCTGATCTCGTCGAGGGACCCGTGGGTCATCTGGAACGCGGCGTTGTTGACCAGCACGTCGACCCGGCCGAACTCCTCGACGCACCTCGGGATGATCGTCTTGGCGTGCGCCCGGTCGGACAGGTCTCCGGCGACCAGCACGCAGGTCCGGCCCGCCTGCTCGACGTAGCGGGCAGTGTCCTGAGCGTCCTCGTGCTCGTCGAGGTAGGCGATGAGCACGTCGGCTCCCTCCCGCGCGAAGGCGATGGCCACCGCCCGGCCGATACCGCTGTCCCCGCCGGTGATGACGGCCTTCTTCCCGGTCAGCCGCCCGGAGCCGCGGTAGCTCTCCTCGCCGTGGTCGGGCTCGGGATCCATCGCGCCGAGAGTGCCGGGCGGGGTCTGCTGCTGAGTGGGCTGCGATTCGGGACGGGGCTCTGACATCGGGGCCTCCTGCGATCGGTGCGCTGGCGCGCCGCCGTCCCGCTACCCCTGCACGGGCGGGTCAACCGACGTCCTGGGCGGGAAGGTCTGCGGCATCGGGCACGCTGTCCCCCACGATGACGCTCTCCCCCGCCGGCACCGACTCGACCCCGGCCGACTCCCCCGCCACCGCGCTGCCCTCCCCGCCCTCAGGGGCGCTGATCGCCGACCCCGACGACCTGAGCGAGCTGCTGGCCCTGGGCGACGACCCGGACGCGGTGTTCGCCCGCTTCGCCCAGTGGGCCGAGGACGCCGGCACCGTGCTGTACCCGGCGCAGGAGGAGGCGCTGATCGAGCTGGTCAGCGGCGCCAACGTCGTCCTCGCGACCCCGACCGGATCGGGCAAGTCGCTGGTCGCGACGGGCGCGCAGTTCGCGGCACTGGCGGCCGACCGGGTGAGCTTCTACACGGCTCCTATCAAGGCGCTGGTGAGCGAAAAGTTCTTCGCCCTCTGCGGGGTCTTCGGCGCGGCCAACGTCGGGATGCTCACCGGTGACGCCAGCGTCAACGCCGACGCCCCGATCATCGCCTGCACTGCCGAGGTGCTGGCCAACATCGCCCTGCGCGAAGGCCCGGATGCCGACATCGGCCTGGTCGTGATGGACGAGTTCCACTTCTACGGCGACCCCGACCGCGGCTGGGCGTGGCAGGTGCCGCTGATCGAGCTGCCGAAGGCCCAGTTCCTGCTGATGTCGGCGACGCTCGGGGACATGACCTCGCTGCGGGAGGACCTCACCCGGCGCACCGGGCGGCCGACCGCGCTGGTGGCCAACGCCGAGCGCCCGGTGCCGCTGCACCACTACTACGCCACGACGCCGATGCACGAGACGATCGCCGAGCTGCTGGACACCCGGCAGGCACCGGTCTACGTCGTCCACTTCACCCAGGCCTCGGCGCTGGAGCGGGCGCAGGCGCTGATGAGCGTAAACGTGTCGACCAAGGAGGAGAAGGCCGCGATCGCGGACATGATCGCCGGCTTCCGGTTCTCCTCCGCCTTCGGGACGACGCTGTCCCGCCTGGTCCGGCACGGCATCGGCGTCCACCACGCCGGAATGCTGCCCAAGTACCGGCGACTGGTCGAGCAACTGGCCCAGGCCGGGCTGCTGAAGATCATCTGCGGCACCGACACCCTCGGGGTCGGCATCAACGTGCCGATCCGCACCGTGGTGTTCTCCGCGTTGAGCAAGTACGACGGCACCCGGACCCGGCTGCTCAACGCCCGGGAGTTCCACCAGATCGCCGGTCGCGCGGGGCGGGCCGGCTACGACACCGCGGGCACCGTCGTCGTTCAGGCGCCGGAGCACGAGGTGGAGAACCTCAAGCAGTTCGCCAAGGTCGCCGACGACCCGAAGAAGCGCCGCAAGCTGGTGCGCCGCAAGGCCCCCGAGGGCATGGTGCCGTGGAGCGAGTCGACCCAGCAGCGGCTCATCAACGCTGAGCCCGAGCCGCTGACCAGCCACTTCCGGGTGTCGACCGGCATGCTGCTCAACGTCGTCGCCCGGCCCGGCGACCCGTTCGCGGCGATGCGACACCTGCTCACCGAGAACCACGAGCCGCGCGCCCGGCAGCGCAAGCACGTCCGGGAGGCGATCGGCATCGCCCGGGGGCTGCTGGGCGCCGGGGTCATCGAGCGGCTGGACACCCCCGGTCCGGACGGCCGGCGGTACCGGCTGACCGTCGACCTGCCCCCGGACTTCGCGCTCAACCAGCCGCTGTCGACCTTCGCGCTGGCTGCGATCGGGCTGCTCGACCCCGAGTCCGACACGTACGTCCTGGACGTCGTCTCGGTGATCGAGGCGACGCTGGACGACCCGCGGCAGATCCTGGCCGCGCAGCTGAACAAGGCCAAGGGCGAGGCCGTCGCGCAGATGAAGGCCGAGGGCATCGAGTACGACGAGCGGATGGAGCTGCTCGAGGAGATCAGCTATCCCAAGCCGCTGGCCGAGCTCCTGGAGTTCGCCTTCGAGACCTACCGTGCCGGCAACCCGTGGGTCGCGGACGCCCAGCTGTCCCCCAAGTCCGTGGTGCGGGACATGTGGGAGCGGGCGATGACCTTCCGGGAGCTGGTCAACAACTACAGCCTGACCCGCTCCGAAGGCGCGGTGCTGCGGTACCTGTCCGACGCGTTCAAGGCGCTGCGGTCCGGGGTGCCGGCCGACGCACGCACCGAGGAGGTCACCGACCTGGTCGAGTGGCTCGGCGAGCTGGTGCGCCAGGTCGACTCGTCGCTGCTCGACGAGTGGGAGCAGCTGACCAGCCCCGACCAACCGCTGGACGCGCCGGTGTCCGTCCCGGCCCGGCCCCGGCCGCTGACCGGCAACGAGCGGGCGTTCACCGCGATGGTCCGCAACGCGCTGTTCCGCCGGGTCGAACTGATCGCCCGCCGCCGCTGGTATGACCTGGGTGAGCTGGACTACGCCGCCGGCTGGGACGCCGAGCGGTGGGGCGAGGTGGTGCAGGGCTACTTCGCCGACCACGACGAGCTGAACACCGGCGCCGACGCCCGCGGACCGGCGCTGCTCATCGTCGACAAGTCGACACCGGGGGTCTGGCGGGTCCGGCAGGTCCTGGACGACCCGGCCGGCGACCACGACTGGGGCTTCGACGTCGAGGTCGACCTGGAGGCCTCCGACGAGGAGGGCGCGGTAGTGCTGCGCCTGGTGGACGCGGGCCGCCGCGATTGAAGAAGGGCCACCCCCCGCCCCCACCACTCCCAGGCTCGCGGTGGGCCCCCGGCGATGGCCTGACCCTCCTCTCCCTCGCAAGCTCGGCTCGGGGCCCTGGAGGGGGCCGGTCCGGCACGGCCGGGCCGGGCGTGTGGGCGCACTTCTCGCGGGGGCGGCACGCCGACCCGGCGGCGACCGCGACGCAGCTGGGCATCGCCGCCGACGCCGACGCGTGGCAGCGGACCGGCTGGGTTACTGGACGGCGCGACTGCGGGCGCGGACCTGCCGGCCGAGCAGGTGCCGCCCGGCCTGCGGCCGAGGGCGATGGTGGGGGGCGGCGGCTGCGCGGTCCGCACCGGCGCGCGCCGTCGACCCCGCCCGTCCGGTGATCGCCCACCTGCTCGAGCACATCACCGAGTCCCGCGGACGGGCCGAGCGGTCCGGGCTGAGGCTCGTCTGGCGCGGGCCGGACGCCGGCAGCCCCGACCCGGCCGACGTCCGGCTGGTCTACGCCGACCGGCCGGTCGACGACGAGCTGCTGGCCCGGGTGGTCGCCCTCCCCTGAGCGCGCCGGGCCGACCAGCGGAACGTCGGCCCGGGCGGCGCAGGCATCGCGGCCCACTCGGCCGGGCCGGCGGCCCGGCGGCGCCTGAGCTCGAGGGCCAGGCTCTCCTCTCCCCGGTTCATCGCCCAACGGTGGTTGGCCTCGAAGGCACCGCGCAGCAGCCAACCGAGCCGCTTCAGCAACGGCTTGGTCGCGGTGACCTGCCAGTCGTAGGTGATGACAAGCTCGGGGCCGTCGGGCTGGAACGTCCAGCGGCCGGTGCCCGCCAGGTCGCCGCTCGCCGCCAGGGCGAAGCCGGCATCGGTCATCGTCTCGGTGATGCGCAGCGTCCAGCGCAGCGTGTACGGCAGCCAACCCGTGGTGAACACCTCGACCGTGCGCCCCACGCCGTCCGCGTCGCCATCCGCCCGCGGAACGACGTCGAGGTACACCGACGGCCACCACCGGGGCAGCGAGGCGCTGTCACTGAGCACCGCCTTCACCTCGGCCACGGTGCCCGGCACCCGCCAGACGGTGACGAAGCGGTACGACGACGTGGCTCGGCGGGGCACGGGCCGAACTGTCCCGACATCTGACCCAACTGTCCACGCCAGCGCGTGGCTGCGGGCGCGTGTCGAGGTTGTCCTTGGGCATCCCCGTCCACTCCCCCACGGCCCCCGTCGATGCACTCGCGGCGGGTCGGGCTCGGTGTGGTCGTCAGCGGCTTGCCCGGACATGGTGCAGATCACACCACCGGGCTGTGACACCCTCGCGGCGATGCGGCCATGACCGGGTGGGAGATGCTGGCGGTCGCCCTGGCCGGCCTTGCCGCCGGGTCGATCAACGCCGTCGTCGGCTCCGGCACCCTGGTGACCTTTCCGGTGCTGCTGGCGGTCGGCCTGCCGCCGGTGACCGCGACCATCACCAACTCCCTCGGCCTGGTCCCCGGCAACCTCACCGGCGCCGTCGGCTACCGGCGGGAACTTCGCGGTCAGCGGCGCCTGCTGGTGCGCCTCTTCCCCGCCTCCGTGCTCGGTGCCCTGACCGGCGCCTTCCTGCTGCTGCACCTGCCGGCCGCCGCCTTCGAGACGATCGTGCCCGTGCTGGTCGGGCTGGCCGTCGTGCTGGTCGCCGTCCAACCCCTGCTGCAACGAGCCCTCGCCCGGCGCCGCGCCCGCGACGGGGTCGCCGAGGCCGAGGAGCTGCACGTCGGCAGCCTGCGGCTGGCCGGGCTGGTCGCCGGGGCCTACGCCACCGGCACCTACGGCGGGTACTTCGCCGCCAGCCAGGGCGTGTTGCAGATGGGGATCTTCGGGCTACTGCTGCGCGAGTCCCTGCAGCGGCTCAACGCGATCAAGAACGTCCTGACCCTCGGGGTGAACGCGGTCGCCGCGCTGACCTACGTGGTCGTGGCCACCGACCGGGTCGACTGGGCCGCCGCCGGGCTGGTCGCCGGCGGCTCGTTGGTCGGCGGCTTCGTCGGCTCCACCTTTGGACGCCGGCTGCCGGCCCCCGTCCTCCGGACGGCGATCGTGCTGCTGGGCCTGATCGCGATCGCCGTCCTGCTCACCCGTTGAGCACCGCCCCATGAGCGCACTGGAGTTCGGCCTGCTCGTGCTGGCCGGCGCCGGAGCCGGGCTGATGGGCACCATCGCCGGCCTCGCCTCGCTGATCAGCTACCCCGCCCTCCTTGCCACCGGCATACCCCCGCTGACCGCCAACGTGACCAACACCGTCGCGCTGTCCTTCAGCAGCGTGGCCGCGGTGAGCGCATCGCGGCCGGAGCTCACCGGGCAGCGGAGCCGGCTCGGACGGTTGTGCGTCGCCGGCCTCCTCGGCGGAGTCACCGGCGCGGTCCTGCTGCTGCTCACGCCGTCCTCGGCGTTCGAGAAGCTGGTCCCGTTCCTGATCGCCGGCGCGTCGCTGGCCATGCTCGTGCAGCGCCCGCCCCGCGAGCTGGCGGCGGAGGGTGCGGCGCACCCACGTCGCGACGCCACCGGCCTGGTCGTGGCCACCTTTGCCGTCTCCATCTACGCCGGCTACTTCGGCGCGGCCGCCGGCGTGCTGCTGCTGGCGGTGTTCCTGCTGGTGACCGGTGAGGGCGTGCCGCGCAGCAATGCGCTGAAGAACGTCGTGCTCGGGGTGGCCAACTCGGTCGCCGCGATCGGGTACGCCTTCTTCGCCGATGTCGACTGGCTGGCCGCCCTGCCACTGGCGGTCGGCTTCTTCGCCGGGGGCCTGCTCGGACCCGCGGTCGTGCGCCGGGTGCCGCAGACCGCACTGCGCCGGGTCGTCGCCGTCGCCGAGCTCGGCCTGGCCGTCCACCTGGGCCTCGACGCATTCGGCTGAGCCGGGGGGACCCGGGGCCATCCGCGGCCCCGGGTCCCCCCGGCCGGCTCAGCCGCGGTTCGTCACGTACGCGCTGAGCAGCAGGCAGAATGCGCTGGCCGTGATCAGGAGCCGGGCGGGCGTGAGCCCGTTGAGCAGACCGGCGATCACCCCGGCACTGGCCGACCGCGCCTCCACGGCCTGCGTCCCCTTGCGCAGCAGGCGCACCTCGTCGGCCAGCAGCACACCGCCAGCACCCAGCAGGGCCAGCCCCAGGACGACGAAGACCAGCGACAGCCGTTCGGCGAAGCCGGTGACCGCGGGGGCCAGGAACAGCACCACGACCACACCGAGCAGGAGACCCACCCCCGCGCCGGCCACCGGAGCCCACGGCCCCATCCGGATCATCGGGGCGCGGCGCGGCAGCCGCGGACGGGGGCGAACGGTCACCGGCACCGTGGGCAGCGTTCCGGGCTGGTGGTCAGGCCCGGCGGGCAGGTCGCTCGCACCCTCATCGGCCGGCGGTGGCACCGGGTGATCGGGTGGCGGAGTTCCCGGAGGGCCGGCGTCGCCGGGGGCGGGAGCCGGCCCGGGAGCCGTCATCCGCGCCTCTGCTCGGGGGTCCGGCACCGCCGTCGCACCCGTCCCGGCGGCGGCAGGGTCGGCACCGGAATCCTTCCAGCCGGTGGTCAGCACGTCTCGTTCGTCGCTCATCTGGCAATCACCTCACGCCCGACGCTAGGTCGGTCGTACGACACTGCGCGGGAGGTGCCCCGGCGGTTCCCGCGGGGGATGGTCGGCGTCGGAGTGTTTCCGGCGGGCGGTCGCTGACCGTGAGGGCGCACCTGCAACGGGTCAACGAATGCACGATGGGCGCCGCTCAGCCCATCGGAGCCGGTGCCTCCTGCTGGTGACGCCTGACCTGTTCGCCCTGGGCACGGTTGCGACGGAGGAAGAAGACCAACACCGGGGTGCTGGTCACGGCGGCGTAGACGCACCAGATCGAGGCGAACGAAACCTGCAGCACGATCAGGGTGGCGGTCAGCCCCACGGCGTTGGCGATGCCGAAGGCCACGATCGCCGGGTACCCGGCCAGCAGCGCCGCGCCCACGGTGGCCAGGACATAGCCGACCGCCGCGACGCCGAGCGGCGGTGCGTGGGTGTCGTAGGAGAGCGAGTGCTCGGCGATGCCGTAGTCGATCGGCCCGGCGGCGCTGGCCCAGAACAGATAGATCGAGGTGATCGCGCCGATGACGACGAAGGGCACCATGTGCACCCGCCGCCGGCCGGGTGGCTCGATGAGCAGCAGGGACAGCGGCACCAGGATCGGTAACAGCCCGTAGGCGTACAGCACGTAGAGGAAAGCGGCCACGTCCCCGACACCGGTGCTCACGTGCCCCTCCAGGCTGAGCCAGACGAAGCCCTCGGTGAACTGATGCAGGGCGAACAGCAGCGGCAGGGCGGCGAACGGCACGTCGCGAACGGTGCGCACCTGGGTCAGGGCGCCCACCCCGATGCCGCCGACCACTCCAGCTGCCACGAAGTCGGCGGTTGCGGAGAAGCACATGCGGCGACGCTGTCAGACCCACGTCGAGGCAGCAGCGGCAGCAACACGCGTCCGTCGGCGGATCAGACCAGCCGGCGGCTGTCCTCGGCCACGACCCGCAGCCACCGGTACCCGTAGCCCTCCAGGGTCAGCTCGACCGACCCGTCCTCGGTCAGCGGCGTGCTGCACGCCACGAGCAGGTCCTCCAGCCGGTGCGTGCTGCCGCAGCCGGCCAGGGTGAGCGGCACGGTGCACGGCTCGGCGCCCAGGTTGTGCAGCGCCACGAGGGCACCGTCGTCCCAGCTGCTGAGGTGGGCGAACACCTGCGGATGCGGCTGGTCGAGCACCTCGAAGTTCCCCCAGCCCAGTTCCGGGGATTCCCGGTAGCGACGGATCAGCAGCCGCATGAACGCCAGCATCGAGTCCGGGTCCCGGCGTTGGTCGGCGACGTTGACGTGCTCCGGGGAGAAACCGCCCTCCACCACCGGGCCGGGCAACCTTCCCGCCGCCGCGGTGGAGAACCCGCCGTTCTTCCCCGACGTCCACTGCATCGGCGTCCGGACGGCGAGCCGGCCCTCGGCCGCCAGGCTCTCGCCCATCCCGATCTCCTCGCCGTAGAACAGCACCGGCGTGCCCGGCAGGGAGAACATCAGGCTGTAGACCATCCGGATCCGCCGGGGGTCGCCGGCCAGCATGGGCGGCAGCCGCCGGATCAGGCCCCGGCCGTAGACCTGCATCCGCGCCTCGGGGCCGAAGGCGGCGAACACCTCGGCGCGCTCGTCCTCGCTCAGCTTGTCCAGGGTGAGCTCGTCGTGGTTGCGCACGAAGGTGCCCCACTGGTTGTCCGGGGAGATCCTCGGGCGGGCGGTCAGCGCGTCGGCCAGTGGCGCCGCGTCGCAGCGGGCCAGCGACAGGTACATCGCCTGCATCGCGATGAAGTCGAACTGCATGGTCAGCTCGCCGCCGTCCGGGCCGCCGAAGAACTCCGCCTGCTGCTCGTGCGGCAGGTTCACCTCGCCGAGCAGCACGGCGGCCTCGGCTCGCCGGCCGAGGAGCGCCCGCAGCGCCCGCAGGTACTGGTGCGGGTCGGGGAAAGCCGCGGCCTCCTGCTCGTCGACGCCGGCGGTCTCCAGCAGGAACGGAACGGCGTCCACCCGGAATCCGGACAGCCCCAGCTGAAGCCAGAACCCCATCACCTTCGCGATCTCGTCCCGGACCAGCGGGTTGGCGACGTTGAGATCGGGCTGCTGCCGGTAGAACTTGTGCAGGTACCACTCCCCGGTCTTCTCCTCCAGCTGCCAGATGCTGTCCTCCTGGTCGGGGAAGACGACCTGGGCGGAGGTGTCCGGCGGCGGGTCGGCGCGCCAGACGTAGAAGTCGCGGTACGGCGAGTCCTTCGACGACCGGGCCGAGCGGAACCACGGGTGCTTCTCGGAGGTGTGGTTGACCACCAGGTCGGCGATCACCCGCATGCCCCGGTCGTTGGCGGTGCGGATCACCTCCACCAGGTCACCGTGGGTGCCCAGCCGCGGGTCGACGCCGTAGAAGTCGGTGATGTCGTACCCGTCGTCCCGTTCGGCGGTCGGGTAGAAGGGCATCAGCCACAGGCAGGTAACGCCCAGGTCGGCGAGGTGGTCCAGCCGCTGGGCCAGGCCCGCGAAGTCGCCGCAGCCGTCGCCGTCCCAGTCCATGAACGTCTCGACGTCCAGGCAGTAGACGACGGCGTTCTTCCACCACAGGTCGGCGGTGTCGGTGATGCGCACGGTCAGCTCCTCAGGGCAGGTGGCGGGCTGGACGGACCACCCCGTCATCGGACATGCCTACCGGTCGGCGGACGTCCCCGCTGACCCGGTGAGCTGGGCCACGATCCGGGCCGGGTCGGTGACGACGTCCAGGTGCCGGCCGGCGCCGTTGCCGGTCACCGACCAGCCGCGGGCCCGGGCCTGCGCGGCGGACCGGTCGTAGCCCGGCGAGAGGTGGACGTACCGGACGTCGCCGTCCGGCCAGTCGGCGGGCCCCGGGACAGCGACCGTGTAGAAGTCGGCCGGTAGCTCCGGCGCCTCGGCCGCGACCGTGGCCCGCAGCTGTGGGTCGGGCAGCTGGGCAGCGAGCTCGTCGTCCTCCCACCACGTGGGCCAGGCGGCGATCCGGCCGTCGCGGACGAGGCCGGCCACCTGCTCCTGTAGCTCCGGCGACGTCGTGGTCGCGCCCGTGGCGGCCGGCACGATCGCGTCCAGCCAGACCACCCGGCGGGCGCCGACCGCGGCGGCGACGGCGGGCAGCACGACCCCCGCCCCGGAGAACCCGAGGACGACGTCGGCGGCGCCGGTGACCGCGGCCGCGGCAGTGAACCGGTGGTACCAGCCGGGCGCCGTGGTCACCGCGCCGCGGAGGTCCGGGACGGCGACGTCCGCGCCCTGGGCCCGGAGTTCGCCGGCCAGCGGGCCCAGCACCGCCGGCCCCAGCAGGGGTGGGTGGACCAGCAGCCAGGTGCGCACGACGGGCAGTCTGCCGGGCCGGCTGCCCCGTGGAGTGTGCGACTGGGGCGCGTTCTGGGCCTGGGATGCGCCCCGACCGCACATCACCGCCGGGCCGGTCGCCCACCGGCGGGGTCAGGCCGGCTGGAGCTCGGCCACGACCGCCGCCGGAGCCGGCTCGTGACCCAGCGGCGTCCGGGTGAACCGGCCGGTGCCGTGGGCGACCGCCCGCAGCGCGCCGGGATAGTCCAGCAGCTCCCGCTCGGGCACCTCGGCGCGCACGGTCGCCCGGTCCTCGTCGGGTGCGGTGTCGCTGCCGGTGACCCGGCCCCGCCGCGCGGCGAGGTCGCTGAGCACCGCCCCGACGTGCTCGGCCGGCACGGTGACCTCGACCCGGCACCACGGCTCCAGCACTCGGCTGCCGGCCGCGGTGGCCAGCTCCCGGAGGGCCAGCGCGCCGGCGGCCTGGAACGCGGCGTCGGAGGAGTCCACGGAGTGCGCCTTGCCATCGACCAGGGTCACCTCGACGTCCACCAGCGGGCGGTCGCCGCTCACCCCGCGGGCGGCCTGCGCCCGCACGCCCTTCTCCACGCTGCCGTGGAACTGCCCCGGCACGGAGCCGCCGACCACCCGCTGGTCGAACACGATGCCCGACCCCGGCGCCCCTGGCCGGCCCTCCAGGACGACGACGGCGTACTGCCCGTGGCCGCCGGACTGCTTGACGTGCCGGCCGGTCACGGTGGCCGGGCCGGCCAGGGTCTCGACCAGCGACACCCGCACCGGCGGCGTCTGGACGGCGACGCCGAACCGGACGCGCAGCCGGTCCAGCAGCACCGCGGCGTGCGCGTCCCCGACGCACCACAGCAGCGCCTGCCCGGTGTCGACTCGGCGCTCCAGCCGGACCGTCGGGTCCTCGGCAACCAGCCGGGCCAGCGCGGTGGCCAGCCGGTCCTCCTCGGCCCGGGAGGCCGCCTCCACGGCGACCGGCAGCTGCGGCTCGGGCAGGTCCCAGGGCGCGACCAGCAGCGGGCGGTCCGGGCTGGACAGGGTGTCACCGGTCTCGGCCGACCCGAGCCGGGCGACCGCGCAGACGTCGCCGGCCGGGCACTCCGCCACCGGTCGGAGCACCGGGCCGAGCGGGCAGGACAGCGCGCCCACCCGTTCGTCGGCGTCGTGGTCGGGGTGGCCCCGCTCGGCATGGCCGTGCCCGGAGACGTGCAAGGCCATGTCCGGCCGCAGCGTGCCGGAGAAGACCCGGACCAGCGAGATCCGCCCCAGGTAGGGGTCGGTCGTCGTCTTCACCACCTCGGCGACCAGCGGGCCGGCCGGATCGCAGCCCACCGCGGCGACCGGGCGGCCGCCGAGGTCGGTGACCACCGGGCAGGGCCGCTCCAGCGGCGACGGGAAGGCCGTCACCACCAGATCGAGGACCTCGCGCACCCCCAGGCCGGACAGCGGAGCGCTGAACAGCACCGGGTGCAGCGCACCGCGGGCCACCGCCGTCTCCAGGTCGGCGACCAGCTCGCTGCCCGAGACCGGCTCGCCCGCGAGGTAGCGCTCCAGCAGCGTCTCGTCCTCGCTCTCGGCGATCACCGCCTCGATGAGCTCGGCCCGCAGCTGGTCGGCGTCCGGAAGGCCCGGGTGCGGCTCGAGCAGCGACGCCACCGCCCGGGGTGCGCCGTCCGGCCCGGGCTCGACGACGTGCAGCTGGTGCACCCCACCCAGGTGCTCCCGGCAGGCACGGACCGCACCGGCGAGGTCCGCGCGCGGCCGGTCGGCCTGGGTGATGACCACCGCCCGCGGCATGCCCACCGCGGCGCACTCGTCCCACAGCTGCACGGTGGCGGCGTCGATGCCGGCCACCGCGGAGACCACGAACAGCGCGGCGTCCGCGGCCCGCAGCGCCGCCCGCACCTCACCGACGAAATCCGGCCCGCCGGGGGTGTCCAGCAGCGTCAGCCGGTGACCAGCGTGCTCGACGGTGGCCGCGGCCAGCGACACGGAGTGCTGCTCGCGGACCTCGACCTCCTCGGTGTCCAAGCAGGTCGTGCCGTCCTCGACCCGGCCGGCCCGCGACAGCGCACCGGAGGCGGCGAGCAGCGCCTCCGCCAGCGTGGTCTTGCCGGCCGCCGTCCGCCCGACCAGCGCGACGTTGCGCACCCGGTCGGCCGGGCGGGGCACCGGTGCGCCCGCCTGGTCCCGACTGGAGTCCCTGCCGTTTCGTGTGGCCACCGGACCTCCGCGGAAGACGTCGTCGTCCAGGACTCCAGCGTGGCCCTCGTCGTCCCGTCGGACAACCCCCCGCCAGACTGGCGCCGTGGACGACGACCTCACGGCCCTCCGGGACTCGTGCACGCGCTTCCTGACCGGGCACGGGCCCCAGCGGGCCGCCGACCTGCTCGCCGACATCCCGCCGGGGACGGCGGTGGACCGGTACGGCGAGGGTGGCGTGGTCACCGAGCTGGAGGCCGAGGTCGCCGGGATGCTCGGGCAGCCCGCCGCCGTGTACCTGCCGAGCGGGACGATGGCCCAGCAGTCGGTGCTGCGGGTGCACGCCGATCGCACCGGCCGACGCACCGTGCTGTTCCACCCCGAGTGCCATCTCGACCAGCACGAGGGCCGGGCGCTGGAGCGGCTGCAGCGCCTCGTCGGCCGCCCGGTCGGCGACCGTTCCCGGCTGCTCACCCTCGCCGACCTGGCCACGGTGGCCGAGCCGGCCGCCGCGCTGGTGCTGGAGCTGCCGCAGCGCGACCTCGGCGGCCAGCTGCCAGCGTGGGACGACCTGGTCGCGCAGGCCTCGTGGGCCCGCGAGCGCGGCAGCGCGGCGCACCTCGACGGCGCCCGGCTGTGGGAGGCCTCGGCCGGGTACGACCGCTCCCCCGCCGAGATCGCCGCCCTGTTCGACACCACCTACGTGAGCTTCTACAAGGGGCTGGGCGCGCTGGCGGGCTGCTGCGTGGCCGGTCCGGCCGACGTGGTGGCCGAGGTGCGGGAATGGCGGGGGCGGATGGGCGGGACCCTGTTCGGGCTGTGGCCGGGTGCGGCGTCCGCGCTCACCAACCTGCGCCGCCGCCTTCCGCGGATGCCCGAGTATCTCGAGCACGCCCGGGCGGTCGCCGCCGCCGTCCGGGACCTGCCGGGCGTGAGCGTCGTTCCTGACCCACCGCAGACGCCGATGCTGCACCTGCTGCTCCGGACGACGCCGGAGGCCTTCGCCGCCGCGGCCCGCTCGCTGGCCGCCGACCAGGAGTTGTGGACCTGGCCGAAGGCGATGACCACGGTCGACCCGGGCGTGCAGCGGGTGGAGCTCCCGGTGGGCGACGCCACCCTGGCGCTGACCCCGGCGGAGGTCCGCGCCGCAGTTTCGGCGCTCAGCGGGTCGGCACCGGCGCGCTGAGCGCACGGCGCTGCTCGGCGCGCAGCCGCCGGCCGGTGCGCCGGTACCACTCGGCCATCACCGCGACCGCGAGCACCAGCTCGATCGCGTCGCCGCCGTAGTACAGGAGCTCTGCGCCGGCGCGGACCTCGTCGGCGGCGCCGAGGCCGGCCGGTGGGTGCGCGTACAGCAGCTTGGCCAGCACGCCGTGCCCCGCCGACAGCAGCACCAGGACGGCCGCCCGCGCCGGGGTGGACAGCCGCCGGGGCATCGGGTCAGCCCCGATCAGCAGCCAGCTGACCAGGCAGCCGGTGAGCACCATGTGCTCGTGCACCAGCACGTGCGCCAGTGGCGAGGCGTGCAGCAGCCCGGACAGCGGCGTCAGGTAGAGCGCCGCGAGCGACCCGAGCTCCAGCGGGACGACGACCGCCGGCGCGGTGAGCACCCGCAGCGGCGCGCTGTGCAGCACCCGCAGCAGGCCGCGGCGCGGACGGCGGGGCAGCGTCCGCAGGGCCAGGGTGACCGGCGCCGAGCACGCCAGCAGCAGGGGCGCCAGCATGACCAGGGCCAGGTGCTGGGCGACATGCCACGGGAACTCCCCGGTCCCCGCGACCAGCGGCGGCGACAGCGCCGCCGCGGCGACGGTCAGCCCGCCGGCGGCGGCGAGCAGCCGGGTACGCGGCCACGCCGTCCGCCGCCGGCGGAGCACTCCCCAGCCGGCCAGGTACAGCGCTGCGGCCGTGGCGGGCAGGAGCAGCGCCAGCCAGGCGCCCGCCCCTGGCGGGTGGGTCACCAGGGCGGTGCGGCGATCTGGCGCGCCGGCCGGCGCGACAGCGCGAGGCCGGCGAGCAGCAGGACTACCCCGGCGACGTCCCAGGCCAGGTCGTAGGGCAGCAGGTCGACCCCGTACCGGACCTGGTGCAACCCGAAGAGCTTGTGCTGGACCAGCCCGTCGTAGAGCTGGAAGCCGCCGGCGCCGATCAGCCCGCCGGCCCACACGCGCACCGGCACGGTCGCCCGCCGCCGGTGCAGATCGGCGAGCAGGAACAGTCCGACCACGACCGCCGTCCAGCTGAACGCGTGGAAGAGGCCGTCGGAGACGAGGCCGGCGGCGCTGGTCCCGCGGTCGTAGAAGTGGTGCCAGTGCAGCAGCTGGTGGAAGACCGTCTCGTCGACGAAGCCCGCCGCCCCGATGCCGATGAGCACCCCCGTGAGCACCGAGCGGCCGGTGCGGGCCGGACGCTCTCCTGGTTCGGCCACCGGGTCATCCTGGCAGTCCGCCGCCGCCCCGGCAGGGAGACTGGCCCCGTGCTGCCACCCGCCGGGACGCCCGGGACCGATCTGCCGGTCCGCGCGGTGCTGGCCGCGCTGGACACCGCCCTCGGCAGGTCCGGCACCGCCGTCCTGGTCGCCCCACCGGGCACCGGCAAGACGACGCTGGTGCCGCTGGCGCTGGCCGACCGGCTGCCCGGCCGGGTGGTCGTGGCCGAGCCGCGGCGGGTCGCCGCCCGGGCCGCGGCCCGCCGGATGGCGGCCCTCCTTGGCGAACCGGTCGGGCGCTCGGTGGGCTACAGCGTCCGCGGCGACAGCCGCCGCAGCGCCGACACCCGGGTCGAGGTGGTCACCACCGGGCTGCTGGTTCGCCGGCTGCAGGCCGACCCGGAGCTGCCCGGGGTATCCGCCGTCG
This sequence comes from Modestobacter sp. DSM 44400, assembly GCF_900107175.1. GTDB lineage: Bacteria > Actinomycetota > Actinomycetes > Mycobacteriales > Geodermatophilaceae > Modestobacter. Next base: position 52,137 of record NZ_FNOZ01000002.1, read on the forward strand.
TGTTGGACGAGTGCCACGAGCGGCAGCTGGACACCGACCTGGCGCTGGCGTTCGCCGTTGACGTCCGGACGGCGCTGCGCCCGGAGCTCGAGCTGCTGGCCATGTCGGCCACCGCGCAGGCCGGCCGGCTGGCGGTGCTGATGGGAGCCGACGACGGGGCCGCCCCCGTGGTCGAGGCGACCGGGTCGCTGCACGCCGTCGAGCCGGTCTGGTGCCCACCGGAGCCGCCGGTCGCGCCGCCGCACGGGCTGCGGGTCGACCCGCGGCTGCTCGACGCCGTCGCCGCGACGACGCGGCGGGCGCTGACCGAGACGACCGGCGACGTGCTGGTCTTCCTGCCCGGCGCCGCGGAGATCGCCGGCGTCGCCGGCCGGCTGGCCGGGGTGGACGCCGACGTCCGGCCGCTGCACGGCCGGCTGCCCGCCGCCGACCAGGACGCCGCTCTCTCCCCCGGCCCCCGGCGCCGGGTGGTGCTGTCCACCGACGTGGCCGAGACCAGCCTGACCGTGCCGGGCGTGCGGACCGTGGTCGACGCCGGGCTGGCCCGGGTGCCGCGTTTCGACGTGGCCCGCGGGCTGGGCGCACTGGTCACCGTCCGGGTGTCCCGCGCCTCCGCCGTCCAGCGCGCCGGGCGGGCCGGCCGGGAGGGACCGGGCCGGGTGTACCGGCTGTGGTCGGCCGCCGAGCACGACCGGTTGGCCGCCGCCGCCGAGCCGGAGATCGCGGTCGCCGACCTGACCGGGCTGGCCCTGGAGCTGGCCTGCTGGGGAGCGCCGGACGGCGCGGGCCTGGCGTTGCCCGACACCCCACCGGAGGCCGCGTTCACCGTCGCCCGGCACACGCTGCGCGAGCTCGGCGCGGTGGGCGACGCCGGCCGGGTCACCGCCCGCGGCCGCGCGCTGACCGCCGTCGGCGCGCACCCCCGGCTGGCCCGTGCGCTGCTGGACGGCGCACCGCTGGTCGGCCGGCGGCGGGCGGCGGAGGTGGTGGCGCTGCTGTCGGCCGACGTCCCGTCCCGCTCCGACGACCTGGTCGCCGACTGGCGGGCGCTGCGCAGGTCCCGAGACGGCGCGGCCGCTCGCTGGCGCGACGAGGTAACCCGGCTGACCCGGTCCACGCCGTCCGCGGCGGACACCGACCTGCCCGACGACGTAGCCGCCGGGCTCGTCGTCGGACTGGCGCACCCCGAGTGGCTGGCCCGTCGGCGCGCGGAGACCGAGCGCACCTACCTGCTGGCCGCCGGCACCGGCGCCGAGCTCGCGCCGGGCACGGCCCTGTCCGGTGCGCCGTGGCTGGCGGTCGCCGCCGCCGACCGGGCGCCGGGCCGGCGGGACGCCCGGGTGCGCTCGGCGGTGGCCGTCGACGAGGCGACCGCGCTGGAGGCCGGCGCGGCCGCACACACCGACGGACCGGAGGTCGCCTGGCGCGATGGCGACGTACGCGCGGCCCGGGTCGAGCGGCTGGGCGCGATCGTGCTCACCGAGCGGCCGCTGCCCTCGCCGGACCCGGCCGCAGTCGCCGCTGCCGTCGCCGAGGGGCTGCGCCGCGAGGGGCTGTCGCTGCTGCGCTGGACGCCGGCCGCGGTCGCACTTCGGGAGCGGCTCGCGGCCGCGCACTCCGGGCTGGGCGCGCCGTGGCCGGCGGTGGACGATGAGGCGCTGCTGTCCGGGCTGGCCGAGAGCCCGGCGCTGTCGGCCGCCCGGAGCCGCGCGGACCTGGCCCGGATCGACGTCGTCGGGGCGCTGCGGGCGCTCATTCCCTGGCAGCTGGCCGGGCGGCTGGACGAGCTGGTCCCCGAGCGGGTCGAGGTGCCCACCGGCACGCGGGTCCGGGTGGACTACGCCGACCCCGCGGTGCCGACCGCGTCGGTGCGGGTGCAGGAGGTGTTCGGCTGGGCCGACGCCCCGGTGGTCGCCGGCCGGCCGCTGCGGCTGCAGCTGCTGTCCCCCGCCTCGCGGGTCGTGGCCACCACCGCAGACCTGGCCGGGTTCTGGGTCACCGGCTACCCCGCCGTCCGCAGTGAGCTTCGCGGCCGCTACCCCCGGCACCCGTGGCCGGAGGACCCGACCACCGCGCCGGCCACCCGGCGGGTCAAGCCGCGCGGCTGACCAGGGCATCGGGATCCGGCCAGCTTGAGGCCAGCCCGCCGGCGGCGTTTGTGGGTCGACCATCGAAAGTCCTCATCCTGGCGACGGTCTTAGCCGCAGGCGGTCGAAGCTGGCCTCTTCCGGTAGGAGAGTGGCTGGCTCTCAGTAGAGGTAGACGTCGACGGCGAAGGCGATCAGCCCGGCGACCAGGGCGAGTAGGGCGGTTCGCCGGCCAGTGGCGGCCAGGGGCCCCAGGCCGAGGGCCAGCGCGGTCAGTGCGATGGTGAAAACGCCCGAGCCGGTGTCCTGCCAGCTCGCCGGTAGGACGGCCAGGGGCGCGTCGGTGAAGAACTCGTGGGCGTGGGTGGCGCGCAGGATCGCGTTCCACGCCGTGGGGGCGAGCAACGTGGTCAGACCGACGGTGAGCGTGACCAGCACCCGGCGGGTGGGGCTGAGCAGCGCAGCGGCGACTGCGGCGAGGACACCGGAGAGAATGGCGCCGTAGATGATGGTGGACCAGGCGAGCACGAGGACTCCAGGAGATCAGAGGAGGGCCGGTCCAGTAGGCCCGTTGCCAGCCCCAGGAGTGCGCAAACGCCGAGGGTGGGCAACACCGACCACTTGAGCCGGAGGAGCAGAAGCCCGGCGACCGCCGCGACGATTCCCGCGACCGGGCGCAGGCTGGCCAGGTCGGGCAGCTGCAGGTGCACTGGCCCCCAGGCCAGCAGAACTGCGGGCGAAGAGGGTGTGCAGTGCGAAGTAGACGGCGAGATTGGCGATCACGCCGACGACGGCGGCGGTGATGCCGCTCAACGCCGCGGACAGCGCGGCGTTGCCGCGCAGGCGTTCGACGTAGGGAGCGCCGAGGAAGATGAACACGAAGCAGGGCACGAAGTGACCCAGGTGGTCAGCAATGCAGCGACCACCGCCGCCACTCACGGGTTCAAGGTCCCGGGATCGCGTTAGGCCCCGACGGACGCGACGAACTGCACCACCATGATCAGCGGGCCCGGAGTCGTCTCGGCCAGCGCCAGGCCGCGGACCATCTCCCCCGGGCGCCAGCCATCCGAAGACCTGCACCGCCTGGTGCGCGACGTAGGGCAGCACGGCGTAAGCGCCGCCGAAGGTGACCAGGGCCGCGCCGGAGCAGAACAGGCCCTGCCCGGTGAAGATGCTGCCGGTCCCGGTCAACGCCGCCACGACCAGCACCGGGAGACCCCAGGCGAGCAGGCCCACGGTGAGGACCCTCAACGCATGCGTGCGGCTGGGACGCTCGGTGTGCAGCGCACCGTCGGGGATCAGTGGCGCCGGCCCGTCCTCGGCGCTGCCGTGGCCGCCGGCGGTGCGCATCGTGTGTGGCGCCCACCGGCGCAGCGCCCAGCCGGCCACCGCCGCCGCCGCGATGACGGCGGGAAAAAGCGGACCGAACACCGACAGGGCGAGGAAGGCCGCCACCGCCAACGCCATGAGCGCGGGATGGCCGAGCGCACGCCCCCCGACGCGCACCACTGCCTGCGCCACGATCGCCAACACCGCCGGCGCCACTCCGGCGAACAATGCGCTGACCAGCGTGGAATCCCCGGCGCCGGCGTAGATCGCGGAAAGGCCCAGCAACGCGACCACGCCGGGCAGGACGAACAGCGTGCCGGCGACCAGGCCGCCGCGCAGGCCGTTGAGCAGCCAGCCGACGTAGATCGCCAGTTGCTGCGCCTCAGGCCCGGGCAGCAGGGTGCGCGCCCGGTTGACTCCGGCAGCGCTCCTGCGGCGTCGGCTTCGGCGCGCACCGCCCGGTATTCCTCAGCCCGGGCCGCGGCCATCCCGACCGCCAGCTCACGCTCCTGGGTCGCCGACGCTGGCTGGGCCAGCCACACCCCGGCGGTGCCCGCCGCCTCACGCGCCTCGGCGGGATCCACTCCAGCTGTTCGCGCGTACGGGCATCGGCCGGCAGCGCCACCAACCCGTCTGTCAGCTGTGCCACACCCAACCGCCGCAGCTTGCGCGACACCGCGCTCCGCGGCGTCGACGGCTCCGCAGCGCCGTCGGGGCGGCTGACGTTCATCCGCACGGCCCAGCGCCTCGGAGTGACTCCGGACGAGGCGAAGGAGATCCTCCGCTTCCGTGAGCGGGGGAGGCGCCATGTACCTATGTCCGCGGGGTGCTCGACGCGCAGCTCACCACGATCGACCGGCGCATCGCCGAGCTGGAGAAGTTACGGGGCCAACTGGTGGAGCTCGCCGCCGAAGCCGACCACCTACCGCCGGCGGCCGCGGGCGTCACCTGCCAGCTCATCGAGCACGTTAGGCAGCACGTGGAAGCGTCGGCGCCGCCACAGTCGCAAGCCTGACCAGCTGAGGCCGCCCGCGCCCGGGTGGACCGGGTCAGGCGGAGGTGCCGGTCATCTGGCGGCAGGCCTCGGCGGCCTTGCGGCAGGCCTCCGCGCACTCGGTCTTGCCGGTCCGCTCACATTCCTGCGCGCACCGCTGACAGGCGTCGGCGCAAATCCGGCAGAGCTCGGCGGAGCACTGGCCGCCGCGGGCGAGCAGCGGGATGCATGCCTGGCATAGGTCGCCTCGGTCGAGGGCGCTGCTGTGTGCCCGGCGGCTGCCGCCCGCCCCGGCTCGGCGGGGGTTCAGCCGATCCGGCCCAGCGCCACCGAGGCGGCGGCGTCGACGACCAGCAGTAGCAGCGCAGCGACCCATGGCGGTAGCCGCAGCAGGCGGGTCAGCGGGCCCACGAAAGGATCGGTCAGCGGCATGGCGAAGGGCGACAGACGCCGGTCCTCACCGGCGCCGGGCAGCACCGGCAGCAGCACCCGCCACACCAGCCAGAACCCGTAGAACCCGAGCACCAGCTGGCCGACTTCGATCAGTACTTCCGCCCCGAAGCCAGCCACGTCAGCGGGCGTGAGGGGTCGGCGGCCAGGTGCCGGTGCTGTCCTCGGTGCCGGGGGTCCCGGCGGTCGTCGTCCGGGCGGGTCCTGGCGGTCGGGGGGGTTTCCGGGCTGGGGGTGTCCTCACGAGCCGCTCTGGCAGTTGGCGTTGCAGTCCGCGGTGCAGTTGCCCTCCTGCTGGCACTGGGCGCCGGCCGCCGGCCACAGCTGGCCATCCAGCGGGCGGAACCGCTCGGTGAGCAGCGCCCGGGTGCGCGCGTAGGTGCTCTCGTCCTCCTCGTCGTCACCGTGGCCGTCACCGGGGTCGGTCGGTTGGTGGTGGATGAACCGGCCGAAGGTGGCGGCGCAGAAGTCGGCGTAGTCGCGGGTGAACAGAATGAAAGTGTGCCAGGCGGTGTCGACCGCGCGCGAGGGCGCGACCGGCTGATCGCTGTCGGCGGCGACGGTGAGGAACTTGGCCATCTCGGTGATCCGGTCGCCGGCCTCGGCGGCGCCGAGCCGTTGATCGGCGGCGAGCTTGGCAACCACCTGCGGGTAGCGATCGGTGACGGAGTGCACGTCAGCGGCCGCCGGAGTGGCTCGATCGAGGGTCGGGGTGCTCATGGGGGTGCTCCTTGCCTTGGGCGAACGGTGTTGTCCTGGGCGCCATCGGCGTGTCCCGCGGATTGTGGGGCCGGTGGCCGTGCCCTGCACTCCCGCAGCCGCTGCCCGGGGGCGGGATAGGAGGCGCAGGGACGGGGCGAGAGGCGCGGCCGCCGCGGTCGCCGCGGTCGCCGCGGTCACGGATCTCGGGCCGGTGCGGGGCCAGCACTTGCACCGGGTCGCGGGCGCTGCACCTGTTCCCGCGCGGGCGTCGGGGGCGATGTCGGTCGCGGGCGATGACGGCAGCCGCTGCGATATCAGTGCGCCTGCGGCGGGGTGACCCGCTGCCACTCGCGCAGCACCGGCGCCCCGACGGCGAGATGGCGCAGGGTTTCCCACAGCGACCAGGCACGGTCGCCGGCCGGGACGTCGTCGAGTTTGACGAACGCCACCTCTCCCGGGCCGAAGGCCAGTGTCGGGGTGCCGAACACCCCCAGTCGTTTGGCCCGGGCGTGGTCAGCGGCCAGCGCGGCGAACGCCGAGTCATGCTCGAAGCTGCCCAGCCCGGCCTCGCGGCCCAAGCCGAGGATGTCCCCGGTGCTCAGCCGGCTGGGCTCCTCGTGCCAGGCGGTGAACATCCGCCGCCGATAGCCGGCCACGTCCCCGCCGTCGGCGCGGACCGCCTCGTGCACCGCCAGCGCGATCAGCGACACGTTGTCGGCCAGATCCGGCCGCTGGAACATCGGCGGGCCGTCATCGTGGCGGCGTTGTTCCAGCAGCGAGAACGGCCGCCATACGACCTCAACACCGTCCAACCTGTCCAGCCAGCGCCGGGCCCGGTTGGAGAACCCGCAGGTGTAGTCGAAGAACACCTCGACACTCATGGAGAGCCTCCTTGCTCGGAGCTGGATCGGTTAGCCGCTGCCATGCCTGCGGGTGTTCTCGGGCAGCCCGGCGGGCTTGTCCGAGGCGTTCGGCTACCGAGCGGGGTCATCGTGGGCGGGCTGCTCGGTCGCAGGGCCTGGCATCGGCACGTCCCGGCGGTGAGCACGCCGGGCCGCAGCCGTCCGCGGTGGCCGGCCGCGCCGAAACCCGGCCTGCCGGCGCGGTGGCGGGCGCCACGGCGCGGGGCGGGCAGCAGCCACAACCGCCAGACGCTGCCGAACCTCGATCGTCGATGTACCCATCCATCCCCTCTGCCGGGGGTGCTGAGGTGAAGCGCTGCGCCTGCTGTAGCGGAACCGGCGCTCGTTCGGCGCGGCGCCGGACCCGGCGGCGGCGGGTGAGGATGGCTGCACCGATCGCGGCGGTGAGGGCCAACGCAGCCACCGCGCCGCCCAGCCACCACGCCACCCCGGCGCCCACGGCCGCCCCGGCGCCGAGCGCCGCGGCCGGTAGGCCCATGCAGCACGCCACCGCCGTTAGCCCACCCAGCCCGGTCACCACCGCTGCGACCGCACGTGAGGAACGGGCCGTCCCGACCGCTTGTCGGCCACGGTGCTCTGGCCCTCCTCACTGCGCCACCGGGGCAGCCGCTGCAGCTGGTATCGGGGTGCCGGCGGGCTCCGGCGGCAGTTCGGTGGTGGAACGCCGGAAGACCAGCCACAGACCGGCCCACAGGAACGCCCCGTAGAGCAGGTGCACCGCCAGAACCTCCACCGCCGCCCCGGCCCCCAGGCCGAGGGCGAACGGACCCCACCCGACGTAGGGCAGCACGCTCAGGCCGGCCAGCACCCACAGCGCCAGCGCCGTGCCGAACGCGGTGCCGAACGCCGTGAGGACGCGGAGCCGCACGGCGTCGCGCCGGCGGCCCAGCGCTGCCACCGCGACCAGCGTCGCGGTCGAGACATACCCGACGTGCAGCAGCAACCCCACCGGCAGCAGCAACTTCATCCCCAGGGTGGCCTTGCCGAACAGGTGCGCGGCGAACGCCACCGCCAGCGGCATCGGCAGCCGGCTGACCTGCTCCACCGTGGCCACCACCAGCAGCGCCGACAGCGACAGGGAGATCCCCGCCCCCATCACCGCCGCCGCGACCAGGTCCCGCACGGCCGGTCCGCGCCAGCGTGCGGTCGGTCGATCGACCATGACGCCCTCCCGTCCACGTGTCTCCCCGACGCCCGTCGCGGCGTCCGGGACCAGCGTTCACCCCGTACCCGGGTACGGAGTCAAGTCCGGGCCTCGGCGGCGACCGCCCCGGCGCTCGCCCGGCGGCGACGGCGACGGCGACGGCTGGCCGGTCCGTGGCGCGGGTGCGCAGTGGGCAGCTGGCCGAGGCCGGCGGGGTGCATGTAGAGACCCTGCGGTACTACGAGCGCCGCGGGCTGCTGGAGTCCCCGCCGCGGCGCGGATCGGGATACCGCGAGTACCCCGCGGAGGCGGTGCAGCGGCTCCGGCTGATCAAGCAGGCGCAGGCGCTGGGGTTCACCCTCGATGAGATCGCGGAGTTGCTGGCGCTCAATCCGCACGCCGCGGTGGCCTGCGGCGACATGGAAGACCGCGTCCGGTCCAAGATGGCCGAACTCGACGAGAAGCTCGACGCCCTCGCCGAGCTCCGCGGCTCACTGGAACGGGTGCTGTGTGAATGCTGCGACGGCCGGCAGGCTCAGGAGGCCTGTCCGGCCCTGAGCCCCCAGCACGATCCAGCCCCAGCGCGGCGCCGCTGACCGCGTCCGCGAGTCCGATGCGGGCCTGGAGCCTCGCCCTGGCCGCGAGCCGTCGGTGACCGGCCCGGATGCTGGGCCCTCCGGCCGGGCGGCGGCCGCACGAGCGCAGCGACTGGAGCGGCCGCTCAGCCGCCGACTTGTTCCGCTCGTGGTGTCTGTCGCGGTGCTCGCGGGTCGCCTTCCCGAGCCCCGGCCGGTACGTGACCGGAGCACAGGGGATCCCGGTCGCGCTCGCCGTTCTGGTGGCCGCCACCGGGCTCTCGCTCACCACCGGGCAGGTGCGGCAGGCCCGCACCGCAACCGGCCGGCTCCTGGTCGTGCTGGCCAACCACGTCGGTGGCGCTGCCGGCGCTGGCATGGGCGGGCGGTCATCTCACCGACCGCGGTCCGCTGCGACAAGGTGTCCTGGTCGCCTGCGTGATCCTGGTCGCGCTCGGCGCGGCGCCACCGTCAGCTCCATTGGGCTGTTGACCCAGTCGGTGCCCCTCATCGCCCTGGTGCTTCTCACCTTCCTGGCCGCGCGCGCCGGTCAACGGCCGGCTGCTCACCATCGGGATTGCCCCCACTCCGTCGGCTGGCCCTCACCTGCCGATTGCGCGACTTTCGCCGTCGCCGTCGCCGTCGCCGTCGCCGTCGCCGTCGCACCACCGTGTTCGGTCCTGCCGCGGCCGCGCCACTGGGCATCTACGGCGTCCTGGTGCCGCACGACGCTCACGCCCATCCGCACATCCGCGGGCTGACATGTCGCAGCACCTGCCTGAGGTTCGCACGCGGGTGGTGGCAGGGCGGCCGGCCGACGCGGCGGCCCGTTTTCGGTTCCCGGGCTCGACGGCGACGTAACGGCACAGGTGGCGCAGCCGACACGCCGCAGAACCCCGTCAGTCTTGGCGTCGGGACGTCCCGTGCCGAACTGTCGGTCGTGGAGGCAGGCGAAGGTGGTGTGGGAGTGCCAAGCCCATTTGGCGCCACATCACTGGGCCCTCAAGTGGGGCCACTTCAGGCTGGCACACCCAGCCTGCTGTCCCCGCTCCTCGTTCCTGCCGCCTGGGCGGTGGCGCGGCCGATTCTGCTGGTAGCGCCGGTGATCAGCGCGGTCTTGCCCGTCAGGTCACTGCTGGGACCGCTCATGGAACCGGGAGCTCCTCTGCTCCACCAGGTGACGGCGGACCGATCGTGGTGGGAACGGAATGGACTCGCAGCGAGGCCAGGGGCTCGAGGTGCCGGGCGGAGGCCGGCTGGGCGGGACGGCGGTCGGGTCAGGACGACGTGTTCACCAGTTCCGCGGCCAGGTCGGACCCGACCGCCACGATCTCTCCGGTGACCTCTCCGGCCGCCAGCGCGGTGATGAGGTTCGCGGGCTGCGTGGGGTGGTTGAGCCGGCCTTCGGCGTGGAACCGCTGGAACATGCCGTGCACCCGGTCGCCGATGACCTCGGCGGGTTGGTCGCGCATGTAGTCCTGCATCGCGGTGTCGACCGGGCCGGGGTCGACTGCGGTAACGGTGACCCCGGTGCCGGCCAACTCGGCGGCGAGGTTGACCGTCAGCTGGTTGAGCCCGGCCTTGCTGGCCGAGTAGGCCGCCGCGCGGGGCATCCCTGGAGGGTTCGCTGCGCCGGTGGTCACATTGACGATCCGACCCCACCCGGCCTCCAGCATCCCCGGCAGGACATGCCGGATGCAGCGCAGCGGGCCCACCAGGTTGACCGCCACTGCCTGCGCGAACTGCTCGGGGTCGATGGTGGCCGTCGGCCCGACCGGCCAGCTCACCCCGGCGTTGTTGACCAGGACCTCGATGTTCCCGAGTTGCCCGGTCAGCCGGTGCAGCGCGTCGGCCAGCGCGGCGGCGTCAGCGACGTCACCGGACGCCCCGGCGGCACGGTGCCCGGCCGCGCGCAGCTCATCGACCGTCCGCTCCACTTCGTCAACCGACCGGGCCAGCACGGCGACCGTTGCACCCGCCTCGGCCAGGGCCAGCGCGGTCGCCCGCCCGATCCCCCGGCCACCACCGGTGACCAGCGCGATGCGGGACTGCAAGGGCAGGGCCATGGGGTTGTCTCCTCGTCCTGAAGCCAGGTCCTAACGTCAGGACCTCGGGCCGGTGGTCAGTCCTCCTGTAGCCAGGACCGACCCCTTCTACTCGCCGGCCGGACGGCTCGGTGGCCGATGCGGACGGCCGCGACCGTGCAGCCGGTTCGTCGGGCTGCTTGCGACGGGTGGTGGTGAGTCCACTGGGGCGAGGGTGGCCTCGGCGTCGTCACGGAAGCGGACCCCGATCCCCGGGTCCTCGCCCGGCCGCACGGATGTCGGGTGGCCGGTCGAACAGGTTGTCCCACCAGCCGGGCATGCACTCCACCATGTGGGCGCTCGGGCAGGCGGCCAGTAGGTGGACGCCGGTTTCGATGAACAGATGGTTGGAGATGGGCAGTCCTGGCACAACAGTCTGGCGATCGGGGCGTGTACCTGTCCGTCGTGGACCGCGCAGGCTTCCGGGAGCGGGCCGGTCGGGCCTACGCGGAGGCGATGCCCGACCCGGCGAGCAGGCTACCCACGGTGCTGTTCCCACGCTTGATACCGGTGGGCGTACCCGCTCTTACGGGTCGGTCGAGGTGACCGCGATCCCCGCCTATGCGCGCCATCAAGGCGGTAGGGCCAACGCCCCGCCGTCACCGGGCCGCCGACACCACCCTCACCGGTCGCTCGGCGAGAGGAAGCGGTCGAAGATCGCCCCCGTGGCGGCGATGACCACGACCTTGTCCAGGACGTCGATGGTGGCCTCCTTGCGCGACCACGTCCACGGCTTGCCGAGCCCGAGTGCGGTGATCATCACCAGGTCCTGGGTGTAGATGGCGCCGAACGTCGTGGCCGTGCCCCGCAGACCGCGCAGGCCCTGGTGGGCAGCCGCGCCGTAGGCGGCACCCCACATGGCCCCCAGAGCGGTGTGGGCCGCGTAGTTCAGCCGCTTCATTCCCGCGTCACTGCCCGGCTTGACGGGCAGCAGCTTCTGGACCAGCTGAGCCGGGCCGTAGCTGTCCTCACGCCCGGAGATGGGCATCTCGACCAGCTTCTGGAACGTGGTCATCACCACGCTGCCGGCCACACCGGCCAGCGCACCTCGACCGAGGTCGGCCACGAGAGAGGGGCGTCTGGTTGAAGAGGAAACGAGTCGCATGGCCCGGAGCTACCCGAGTACGGTCAGCCCGTTGGTTCATCAGTTGCTGAATACAGTTATCGCTGTAGTATGACTGTCGTGGACATCTTGACCCATGGCCAGGTGCTCGCTCGCTTCGGCCACGCGCTGTCGGATCCGACCAGAGCCCGACTGCTTCTCGCGTTGCGCGAGGCTCCCGGCTACCCGGCCGAACTCGCCGACCTGTTGGGCGTCTCGCGTCAGAACCTGTCCAACCACTTGGCCTGTCTGCGCGGCTGTGGCCTGGTGGTGTCGGTGCCTCAGGGCCGACGGGCCCGCTACGAGATCGCCGACTCAGCCCTCTCCCACGCGCTGGGGGATCTGCTCGGCGTCGTGCTCACCGTCGACCCCGCCGCCCAGTGCATGGACGACTGCCGATGACCCGGCGACGACACCGGACGCTGGCGTGAGCGGCGGCCACGACCACAGCCACGACGAGGGCACCGGTAACCGGCGCCGCCTGCTCATCGCGCTGGGCATCACCACGACCATCCTCATCGTCGAGGCCATCGGTGCCTGGGTCTCCGGCAGCCTCGCTCTCCTCGCCGACGCCGGTCACATGCTCACCGATGCCGCAGGCCTGCTCATCGCCGCCATCGCCGCCACCTTGGCCACGCGACCGGCTACCGATCAACGCACCTGGGGCTACCGCCGCGCCGAGGTCCTCGCCGCCACCCTGCAGGCCGCCGTGCTGCTCGCCGTCGGTGTCTTCGTGCTCGTTGAAGGCATCCGGCGCCTGATCGAGCCACCCGAGGTGGCGTCGGGCGCGATGGTCGTCTTCGGCATCATCGGCCTGCTCGGCAACGCGGCGTCGATCTACGTGCTCTCCCGCGGCCGCGGGGCCAACCTCAACGTCCGCGCAGCCTTCCTCGAAGTCGTCAACGATGCACTGGGATCCGCCGCGGTGCTCATTGCCGCCACCGTGATCGCCACCACCGGCTGGCTGCGCGCCGATGCCCTGGTCTCGCTGCTGATCGGCGTGCTGATCCTGCCGCGCACGATCAGGCTGCTGCGGGAGACGACCGAGGTCCTGCTCGAGGTCACTCCCCGCGGCCTGGACCTGGCAGCAGTCCGCCAGCACCTGCTCGGCCTGCCCCACGTCCACGCCGTCCACGACCTGCACGCCAGCCAGATCACCACCGGCCTGCCCGTCCTCAGCGCCCACGTCGTCATCGACGACTCCTGCTTCCTGGACGGCCACGCCCCCCAGCTGCTGGACCGACTGCAGAGCTGCGTGGCGGAGCACTTCGCCATCTCCGTCGAGCACTCCACCTTCCAACTCGAGCCCCTCTGCCACGCCGGCCACGAAGCCCCCACCCACAGCTGAGCCTCGCAGCAGGCCGCCAAGGAGCACGCGTGAGCATCCCCGCCTCCACGACGGACCACCTCAACCGCCGAGCCACCCTCATCCGCCGGATCCGACTGCTCGTCGCAGCGACGATCAGCTACAACGTGATCGAGGCCGTCGTCGCGATCACCGCCGGCAACCGCGCCTCCTCGTCGGCGCTGCTCGGATTCGGCTTGGACTCGGTCATCGAGGTGTCCTCCGCACTCGCCGTGGCCTGGCAGTTCGCCGGCCGGGACGCCGCAGCCCGGGAACGCGTGGCCCTGAAGGTCATCGCCGTCTCCTTCTTCGCGTTGGCCGCCTTCGTCACCCTCGACGCGGTCCGCTCCCTGCTCGGAGGGGCCGAGGCGGATCGCTCCACGGTCGGGATCGTGCTGGCCGCGGTCAGCCTCGCTGTCATGCCCGGGCTGTCTTACACCCAGCGCCGGGCCGGACGAGAGCTGGGCTCTGCCTCGGCGGTGGCCGACTCCAAGCAGACGTTGCTGTGTACTTACTTGTCCGCCGTGCTGCTCATCGGGCTGGTTCTCAACAGCCTGCTCGGCTGGTCGTGGGCCGACCCCATCGCCGCTCTGGTGATCGCTGCGGTCGCTGTCCGCGAAGGCCGGGAAGCCTGGGGTGGAGACAACTGCTGCTCACCGATGGCCGACGCCCTTCGATCCGGGGGAACCGAAGACACCTGCGGGTGCGCACCCGACTGCTCCTGCTGCCGGCCCAGCTCTGCGGGCGCCCCGCCCGCCGACCACTGAGCACGGGGAGCGCGGGCGTGGCCTCGACGTGGTGGTGGACGGTGGGCGGCATCCTCGGCGGTCTGCTGCTGCTCTGGGCGGCGCTGATGGCCGCCCTCTGGGTCAGTCGTCCTGAGGACGTACAACTGAAGGACGTGCTGCGGCTGCTCCCTGACGTGGTGAGGCTGCTGAGGCGCCTCGCCGCGGACCCGACCCTGCCCCGCGGCATCCGGGTCCGGCTGTGGCTGCTGCTGGGTTACCTCGCGCTGCCCATCGACCTCGTACCGGACTTCATCCCCGTCCTCGGCTACGCCGATGACGCGATCGTCGTGGCCCTTGTCCTGCGGTCGGTCACCCGCCGAGCCGGGCCTGAGGCGCTCACTCGGCACTGGCCCGGCACCTCCCAGGGCCTGGAGTCGCTGCGCCGCGTCGCGCGGCTGCCCGGGTGAGCGAGCCTGCGAGCTCACCCATGTGCGCAGCAGCACCCGCGAACGCGGCTGACGAGCGCCAGCGAGGAGAACTCGCGTGAGCGGGCACCTGCTGCTCACCCTGGCCGGCGCATCGGCAGCGGCGTTCGTCCTGGCCGGGGTGTCCGCTGTCGCCGGCTTCGGGGGCGGCGTCCTGGCGCTGCCGCTGTTCACCGCACTGTTCGGTATCCGGACCGCCGTGCCGGTGCTCACGGTGACCCAACTGGCCAGCAACGGTTCCCGGGTCTGGCTGAACCGCCACCACCTGCAGTGGAGCCTCATCGCCCGGTTCAGCCTCGGAGCCGTCCCTTTCGCCCTGGCCGGCGGCCTCCTGCTCGCGCGGACGCCGCTGGCCCCGCTGCAACGGGTGCTCGGGATCTTCCTCATCACCGTCGTGCTGTGGCGACGCCTGCGGCCCCGTCCCCGCCGGCCCTCGGCCGCGGCCTTCGTCGGCGTTGGTGCCGCCTCCGGTCTGGGCTCCGCGCTGCTGGGCTCGGTCGGCCCGCTCACCGCCCCGTTCTTCCTTGCCTACGGGCTGGTCCGGGACTCCTACATCGGCACCGAGGCCGCCTGCGCCCTGGTCATGCACCTGACCAAGATCATCGCCTACGGCGCCACAGCGCTGCTCGACCACCGTGTGTTCCTGCTCGGCCTGGCGCTCACCCCAGGCACCCTCCTCGGTGCCTGGACGGGCAAGAAGATCGCCAACCGGCTCAGCGACCGCCTCTTCACCACACTCGTCGAAGCCGGGCTCCTCGTGTCCGGGACCCTCTTCATCCTCGGTCCCTGACTCCTCGCGCAGCTCCGGCGGCTGGGCGGGCCGGTGCGGCTCACCGGCCGATGCCCAGGAAGTCCTGGAGCCACCGGTCGACCTCGCCCCATGGTCTCGGCGCCAGCCGTGCCCGTGCGCCGCGTGAACCTGGTGGTCGAGATCGTCCGCGGCTGCTCGGTCATCGCGAAACTCGACTTCGAGAGGCCGGTCCGCTCGCCGACCACGGGGACGTGGTGCGGCCAGTGGCGGTCCACGGACGTGATCGGGACGACGGCCGCCAACGCGTCCTGCAGCTGCTGCGTGGTGACGAAGCCCAGCACCGGAGCGCTGCCACACAGACCCCCGTGACCACCGACGACGTCCAACTCCGATGGCCCATGAATCGGAGGAGCAGCACGAAGAACGGGCCGATCACAAAGCCCATGACCAGAGAGATCACCCACCAGGCGCCCGCAACAACCACGCGTTCACCCGGCGATCGTGGGGTACGGGAGGCCTGCGTCGCGTTCCGGGGTGGACGCACCTCCAGGCCGACCGCTGCGCGCGTCAGCGGGCCGGCGTTCGCGCCATCACGTACTGGAGGACGTCGCGGAGCTCTCCACCGACCTCGTGCCCTCGGGGCAACAGCGCTTCCTCGGCGTAGCCGACGCGCGCGGCCACCCCCCGGGAGGCGACGTTCCACGGTTCGATGTGCAGTTCGATGCGGAGCACCGGAGGCAGGGTCCAGGCGAAGGCGGTGAGTGCCGTCAGTGCGTCGATGGCCCGGCCGCCGCCCCGGGATGCCGGGACGATCGCATACCCCGCGGTCGCGACACCGGTCTCGATCTGGCGGAGCCACAAGCCCGCGAACCCCACACAGACATCGGTCCCGGAATCGGCCACCGCGAAGGAGAACCCCGCGCGCTCGGCCAGCCGTCCTCGCTGAGCAGTCACCCACTGCGCGGCCTGCGCTGCACTGGCATGGGCGGGCAACGTGCCGATCAGCGGGACGTACGGATCAGCGGACAGGGCCACCGCCGCGGCGCCGTCCTCGTCGTGGAAGTGACGGAGCCGGACCCCGCCGGAGGCCGGGCAGTCGACGGGCCACGCCCACAGGCCGTCGGGGTCGGGGGAGGACATGGGGCGAGCCTGCCAGCCAGCAGATCGCACGGAAGCGACGGCTCAGCCCGACATCCACTGCTCCCGGGTGATGGCGTACTCGACCGCGCCGAGTTCACTCCCGAGCAGCGCGTCCGCGACGTCGAGGTGGAGGGTCCGGACGTAGGCGAAGACCCGGTTCAGCCTGAGGTCCTCGAACCCGTGGCGGATGAGCTCCCGCATGCGGTCGGGCAATTTCGACCACGGCCGCAACGTCGGCGAGTGGACGACGTACGACAGGACCGGCGCCGACCACAAGGTCACCACCAGGAGCTGACCGGTCGACGGCCGCCGGGCGCCCGCCCGAGGTCAGGGGGCGGCCGCCCGGCGGAGGCCCTGGGTCAGGAGGAGGTCACCCGGCCGAGGAAGGCACCACCCCGGCGACTGCGGCCGCCACCGCGGCGTCGACGACGGTGTCGCTGACACCGGCGAGCAGGGTGGTCGCCGCGCCGGTGCGGTGCCCGACCAGCCAGCGCAGGACCGGGCCGTCGTCCTTCGGCCAGGCCTTCCCGGGTGAGCACCATGCCGAGCAGTGCCACCCAGACGGCCAGGCAGGCCACGAACCAGCCGGTCAGCACGCGACGGTCCGTCATCGGCGGGCCGCCTCGGTGCTCGCCTCGACCGCCGGCAACTGGTCCCGCTTGGTGACCGCGAGGTAGGAGACGACGGCCAGGATGACTGCCAGGAACACCAGGCTGGTGACCGTCGTCCCCAGGCCCAGGCCACCGTCGGCGCGCGGCTGGGACAGTCCGTCACCGAGCGAGGCGCCCAGCGGCCGGGTGAGCACGTAGGCGATCCAGAACGTTCCGACGGCGTTGGCCCGGAACACCAGGTGGCTGCCCGCGACCGCGGCGATCAGCACGGCCACGATCAGCGCGGTGGGCCAGTAGCCCAGCCCCAGCTTCTCGTCGACCAGGTCACCGGCGGCGGTGCCGAGGGCGAAGGTGAACAGGATCGCCAGCCAGTAGAAGGCCTCCCGCCGGCCGGTGACAATGCTGTGGATCGACAGCGTCCCCTCCTTGGCGTACCAGGCGGCGAACGTGGCGCCCAGCAGGACGGAGAACACGATGGTGCTGAGCACCAGCGACACGCCGAGCCCGTCGGTGAGGTTGTCGGTGATCAAAGTGCCGACGACGCTGATCAGCACGACGGTCAGCCAGTACAGCGCGGGGACGTAGCGGCGGGCCCGGAACTGCGCGGCCAGCGCTGCCAGGAAAACCACGGTCATCACCACCGTGGTGCCGACGAGCCCGAGGCCCAGCCCGGACAGGAAGTCGGCGAACGTCTCCCCCACGGTCGTCGCCAGCACCTTGATCACCCAGAAGAAGAGAGTGACCTCGGGGACCTTGTTGAGCATCGTGCGCGCCGGACTCGCGGCGGCTCGGGTGGTCGTCATGCGGGCAGCGTCCGTCCCGGGTCCTGAACGCCGCCTGAACGGTTCCCGCACTCCGACCGCCCGGTGAGGCACCATCGGCGCCGTGCCCGAGGTGCTGCTGGTGGAGGACGACGCTGCGCTCCGGGCCACCGTCGCGCGCGCACTGAGGGCCCACGACCTGGACGTCCTGACCGCAGCCGACGGGACGGGCGCGCTGGCCGCGGTCGGACCGGGCCCGGGCACCCGCTTCGCCGCGGTCGTGCTGGACATCGGCCTGCCCGACTCCGACGGACGCGACGTCTGTGCGGCCCTGCGCGCCCGGGGCATCGACGTCCCGGTCCTGTTCCTGACCGCCCGCGACCAGTTGCACGACCTGCTGTCGGGTTACGCGGCCGGCGGCGACGAGTACCTGACCAAGCCCTTCCACGTCCGCGAGCTCCTGGTTCGGCTGGACGTGCTGCTGCGCCGCGGGGTCCCCCGGCCGCCCCCGGCGCCGGAGGTCCTGCAGCTGGACCCGGCGGGGCACTCCCTGCACGGCCCGGCCGGCCGGCAGCCGCTCACCCCGACGGAGTTCCGGCTGCTGGCCGCCCTGATGTCCGCGACCGGGAGCGTCGTCCGCCGCCGGGAGCTGGCCCGGGCCGGCTGGCCGGACGGCGCGATCGTCGCCGACAACACCCTGGACCAGTACGTGGCCCGGCTGCGCCGCAAGCTCCGCGACGCCGGGAACCACGGCCGGACGATCGGCACCGTCGTCGGCGTCGGCTACCGCTTCGCGTGAGATTCGCCGACCGGCTGCACCGTCAGAGCCTGCGCGCCCGGCTGTCCTGGTCGGCCTCGGCCGTGGTCGCGCTGTGGGTGCTGCTGCTCGCCGTCGGCGCCAACCTGCTCCTCGGGTCGGCCCTGGCCGGCCAGGCCGACAGCGTCCTGCAGGCCCGCGCCGAGGCCGCCGCCACCACCCTGGAGGTCGGCGGGGACGACGCCGTCACGGTGGCCGAGGGTGGGGACGACCGGGCCCTCGACGTGGGCACCTGGATCCTCGCCGGCGACGGCAGCATCGTGGAGGGGCCTCCCGGCAGCTCGGCGGCCCTGGACCGGGTGGCGGTCCGACTGGCGGGGAGCGGACAGCGGACCGCCGACGTCGGGGAGGACGAGGCGGTGCGCCTGCTCGCCCTGCCCGTCCGCGACGGCCGCACCCAGGTGGCGACGGTGGTGACCAGCACCAGCCTGGCCCCCTACCGGCAGCTCGCACGGCTGGCCCTGTGGGGCAGCGCGGCCACCGCGCTGCTGCTGGTGGTGATCGTGCACCTGGTGCTGCGGGCCAACGTCGGGCGCGCGCTCCGGCCGGTGCAGCAGATGAGCCAGCAGGCCGCCCGGTGGAGCGCCGAGGACGTCGATCGCCGCTTCGGCTCCGCCCGCCGTCCGGAGGAGCTGACCGAGCTCGCCGCAACCCTGGACGGCGTCCTGGACCGGCTGTCGGCGGTGCTGCGCCACGAAAAGCGGCTGACCGACGAGCTCTCGCACGAGCTGCGCACCCCGCTGACCCGGCTCCGTGCGGAGGTCGACCTGGCCCGCGAGCGCCCGATCGGGGACCCCGCCGTCCCCGCTGCTCTCACCGCCATCGATGCCGCAGCGCAGGACATGCAGCAGATCGTCGAGACCCTGCTGCAGGCCGGCCGCGCCGGCGCCCGGACCGCACCGGGCCGCTGCCGGCCGGCCGAGGCGGTCGCCACACTGCTCGCTCAGACCGGCCCGACGGGGCCGGCCGGCATCGACGTCGCCGTGGACGTCGACCCCTCCCTGGTCGCCGGCGTGGACAGCGCCGTGCTGCAGCGGCTGCTCGCACCGATGCTGGACAACGCGCTCCGGTACGCCCGCACCCAGGTGCAGGTGCGCGGGAGCCGGACACCGGCAGGGGTCGTCCTGGTCGTCGACGACGACGGACCCGGGGTGGCGGCCGCCGACACCGACCGGGTGTTCGTCCCCGGGTGGCGCGCCGACCCCGCCGACGGCCACCCCGGCGGCGGACTCGGCCTGGCCCTGGCGCGGCGGCTCGCGATGGCGTGCGGCGGAACGGTCACCTGCCGTCCGCAGGAGGGCGGCCGGTTCGAGGTCACCCTGCCCCTGGGATGACCGGGAGTCGCCGTCCACCTGCGCGTTCAGGCCGCGTTCAGGTCCGCGGACCTACCATGCCCTGTCGTGAGTGGCTTCCTGGACCCGACCCATCTGATCAACACCTTCGGGCTGCTCGGCATGATGCTGATCATCTTCGCCGAGTGCGGGCTGCTCGTCGGGTTTTTCCTGCCCGGCGACTCGCTGCTGTTCACCGGCGGCCTACTGGCCGCCACCGGGCTGATCGCGCCGCTCTGGGTGCTGCTGCTCGCGTTGCCCGTCGCGGCGATCGCCGGCAACCTCGCCGGCTACTGGATCGGGCGCGCGGCCGGGCCCGCGGTCTTCAGCAAGCCCTCCAGCCGGCTGTTCCGGCCCGAGTACGTCGAGCGTTCCCAGGCCTTCTTCGACCGCAACGGCGCCCGCACCATCGTGCTGGCCCGGTTCGTCCCCATCGTGCGGACCTTCGCCACGGTGATGGCCGGCGCCTCGCGGATGGACCTCCGCCGCTACGCGCTGCACTCCGCGGTCGGCGGCGTGCTCTGGACCACCGCGGTGACCCTGCTGGGCTACTGGCTCGGGCAGGTCGCACTGGTCCGCGACCACGTCGAGCTGTTCATCCTCGGCATCGTGGCCCTCTCCCTGGTGCCGGTCGTGGTCGAGGTCGTCCGTAGCCGCCGTTCGGCGCGTAGCACCCGCTGACCTCCCCCCCTGCCTGCTCGATGTACCCGGAGGACCCATGACCACGCGCGCCGCCACCCTCGGCACCACCTCCCCGGACACCCTGCAGCGCGCGTTGCGCATGTCCGCCGTCCTGACGGTGGTCAGCCTGGCGTTCCAGTTCGTCACTGCCGGCCAGCTGTTCCCGCAGGGCGGACCCGAGGAGCTGCACGCCGGCGGGGCGATCGTCCTGCACGTGCTCAGCGGGCTCACAGCGATCGCCGCCGTCCTGCTCTGGCGCCGCTCCGCAGCTCCTCCGTGGGCCGCCGTCCTGGCGGTGGTCGTCTTCGTGCTGACGTTCGTCCAGGCCGCCACCGGCGGCCGCGACACCTTGTGGGTGCACGTACCCGGGGCGATGGTGCTCACCGTCGGGGCGGCCTGGGTGATGGTCTGGAGCCTCGGGCGCGGCACCCGCACCTGACCGGTACCCGCGTGCGGCATGCTCCCCGTCAGGCGCACCCGGGCGCTCGGCGCGGCGCTCATCGCCGTCACCGCGGCAGCGTGCCTCTCGGGGTGCACGGTCCTCTCGGGGTGCACGGTCGACGGCGCCGCCCTGCACCGATGCCTGCCGTCCCGGCTCTCCGCCGGCCCGTCGGAGGTGCCGGTCGGGGGCGCGTTCACGCTCTCCAGCCCGCCGTTCGAGTGCGATGCCAGCTATCCGTCGGGAGCCGAGTACACCCTGGTGCTGCAGCTGCTGGGCCGCGGCGACCCGGTCGAGCTGGGTATCGAACCGGTCGCCGAGGACGGGTCGTTCCGCACCACCGTGACCATCCCGCTCACCGCACCACCGGTGCAGCTGCGGTGGAGGTGCTCGGCAGCGCGTACGACGAGCCCTGCGACGACACGGGCGGGGCGAGGTGCGCCGGCTACGACGTCGACCTCGTCCTGCTGCCCTCCGGCTGATGCGTACGGACGTACGCTGACTGTGTACGGTCGTACGCATGGACGACGACAGCAGGACGATGCGGGACCGGATGCTCGCCGGCGACGCCTACATCGCCGATGACCCCGACCTGGCCCGCGAGAACGGCCGGGCCCAGTCGCTGACCCTCCGGTACAACTCGATGGACCCCACCGATGGGCCCGGCAAGCGCGCCGTGCTGGAAGAGCTGCTCGGCGCCTTCGGCCCGGGCAGCGAGATCCGGCCCCCTTTCCACTGCGACTACGGGTACCGGACCACCGTCGGGGCGCGGACCTTCGCCAACTGGGGGCTCATCAGCCTGGACGTCGCGCGGGTGACCATCGGGGACGACGTCCAGATCGGCCCGAACGTCCAGCTGCTCACCGCCACCCACCCGCTCGAGCCCCGCCCCCGGCGGGACAAGTGGGAGGGGTCGGCGCCCATCGTCCTGGAGGACAACGTGTGGCTCGGCGGCGGGGTGATCGTCTGCCCCGGGGTGACCATCGGCGCGGACACCGTGGTGGGCGCCGGCTCCGTGGTGACCCGGGACCTCCCCGCCGGGGTCGTCGCGGTCGGGAATCCGGCCCGGGTGATCCGGCGGATCGACGGATGAGCGGCGCCGCTGCCGATTCCGCGCCGGCGGCCGTCCGGCGGCACGATCCCGAGCGTCGCGACCGGCTCGTCGACGTCGCCATCGACGTGATCGCCGACCACGGTGTCGCCGGCACGACCCATCGGCGGATCGCCGCGGCCGCCGACGTCCCGCTGGGCTCGCTGACCTACCACTTCACTGGCCTGGAGGACCTGCGCGCGCAGGCGTTCGCCCGGCACGCCGCCCGGATGGCAGCGGTCTACGAGGCCCACTTCGCCGGGGTGTCCACCCGCGAGGAGCTGCTGGACGCCGTTACCGACCTGGTACACGGCAACGCCGGTGCCGACGACCGGGACTGGGCGGTGGCCTACGAGCTCTACCTGGCCGCCCTCCGGAACCCGGAGCTGCGGGCGGTCACCGAGTCCTGGATGGGGGCCAGCCGGGCCGTGCTGGAGCGCATCGTCGACCAGGTCACCGCGCGGGGCGTCGACGGCCTGATCGAGGGCCTGGTGATACACAAGATCCTTTCCACCGGACAGCCGCGGCGGGAGGAAACCCGGCAGATCGTGGCCCGGGTCCTCGATGGCCACTGACCTGCAGGCACCCGCCCTCCCGGCACTCCGCCGGGCCCGCGCCGGGGTGGCCGCGTGCTTCTTCACCAATGCCGTTCTCTTTGCCAACCTGGTGCCCCGCTACCCCGAGGTCAAGGACCGCCTGGGCCTCAGCAACGCGGCCTTCGGCGCTGCACTGGCCGCCTTTCCACTGGGGTCGCTGCTGGCCGCGCTGTCGGCCGGGGCGCTGATCCGGCGGTTCGGGTCCGCCCGGCTGGCCTCCTCCGGGCTCGTGCTGCTCGCCGTGGCGCTGTGGGCTGCGGCCGTGGCACCCGCCTGGTGGGTGCTCGCCGCCGCGCTGCTGGTGGGCGGCGCCCTCGACGCGGTGGTCGACGTGGCGCAGAACGCCCACGGTCTGCGCTTGCAACGGCACTACGGCCGGTCGATCCTCAACGCCTTCCACGGCGTCTGGAGCATCGGCGCGGTCACCGGCGGGCTGCTGGGTTCGGCGGCCGCCGGCCTCGGCGTGCCCCTCGCCGTCCATCTGGCGGTCTCAACGGCCGTCTTCAGCGTGCTCGCCCTGCTGAGCGCCCGGTTGATGCTCCCCGGGTCGGACACCGCCGACCGGGCACCCGACCGGTTGCCGGGCGACGCCGCTCCGGGGCACGCCACTTCCGGGGACGCCGCCGCGGGGCGCGGCAGTGTCCGGCGGGCCGCCGTCCCGATGCTGGGCGCCCTGGGCGTCCTCGTCGTCTGCGGCGCGTTCGTCGAGGACGCCGGCGCCTCGTGGAGCGCGTTGTACCTGCGCAACGACCTCGGGGCCGGCGCGGCCGTCGCCGGACTGGGGTTCGTCGCCCTGCAGTCCGCTATGACGATCGGCCGGCTGACCGGGGACCGCGTCGTCGACCGCTTCGGCCAGCGCCGGGTGGCCCGCGCCGGCGGCGTGGCGATCGCCGGAGGCATGGGGCTGGCCCTCACGTTCCCGTCGGTGCCGGCCACCCTGGCCGGCTTCGCGCTGGCCGGGCTGGGAGTGGCCACGCTGATCCCGGCGGTGTTCGCGGCCGCGGACGCGCCGTCCGGCCTGCCGCACGGCACCGGCCTGGCCGTTTCGAACTGGCTGATGCGCATCGGGTTCCTGCTGTCCCCGCCGCTGATCGGGCTGGTGGCCGACGCCGCCGGCCTACGCACCGCCCTGCTCACCGTCGTGCTGGCCGGCGCCGGCGTGCTGGTGCTCGGCCGGGTCCCGCGGACGTCGGTCGGCCCGGAGCGCACTCCCGCCAGACCGGACCAGTAACGCCGGTATCCGGGCGCTGCAATGTGCGGTTCCCGGCGACTCCCTCGACGACGCCGTCCCAGCGTCAGGCACGGACAACGTCAGGCACGGACAACGTCAGGCACGGACAGCGACGAGTGCAGCGCGCAGGAGGGAGATGGTCGTCTCTTCGCTCATCCCGGCTCGACGGGCGCGGGTGGCGAGCTCGGTGGCAGCCTGCCGCACGTCGACGGATGCGGTCGCCGGTGTCGATGGCCCGGTGACCACGGTGCCCAGCCGGCGTCGGCTGGCGACGAGTCCGGCGGTCTCGAGCTCGCGGTAGGCGCGTGCCACAGTGCCCGTTGCGACGCCGAGGTCGGCGGCGAGCGCCCGGATGGTGGGCAGGCGGGTTCCCGCGTCGAGCTGACCACTGTCGATGACCGCGGCCATCTGGGCGCGGATCTGCTCGTAGGGCGGCGTCGGGCTGGCGAGGTCGACGGCAACGTCCACGCGGCTCACTGACCCGCGGCGACGGGCTCAGCCGGCACGGCAGGGGTGCGGACGAGGAAGACCGCCACCCCGGCCAGGGCGCTTCCCATTCCGACGACCGCGAGTGCCCCGCCCACCCACGGCAGGACGGAAGCTGCGACACCGACGGGTAGCTCGTTGAGCCGCGCGGTCTCGGCTGCGCCGGTCGATGCGCTACGGACCGCGAGCCCACTGACCGCCGACAGCCCGCCGACCACGACCATCGCCGCAGTGGTCGATCCGCGGAGCACCCGCTGGGCGGAGGCCCGGCGGAGTGCTGCCTCCACCTCCTCGTGGTCGGTGACAACCGCTGGACGGTTGGCCACCACCCACAGGGCGGCGAGGGTCAGCGCTACGAGGCAGGCCAGGCCCACAAGGGCCGGCACTCCGTATCCGCTGCCCACGAACGGGGAGGCAGCTCCCTCCACGAGCCCACCGCCGGCACGGACCGTGACGCTGCGGCCGTAAGGGTCGGCTACCGCCGCGCCCACCGCGATGAGGGCGACCCCGGCGGCCAGCGTCGCGGCAGCCGACCGCCGCAGCCACGCCGGTACGGAGTGCAGCAGACCGCGGTGCGCCAACCGGGCGCGTCGAACCACTCCACCGGGCCGGGGCCAGGTCAGCTCTCCGACCAGGACGGTGCCGGTGTGGGCGACTCCAAAGGCCAGCGGCAGCATCATCGCGGCCACGCCGGCGCGCCCGGCCATCGCGACCCCGTACACCACCGGGAGCATCGCTGCGAAGCCGGCGGCCACCGCGGCGCACAGACCCACCGCGACGGCGGCTGCAGAGGTCCGAGCGGCGTACTGCCGCGCCTCGGCGACCGTCGTTTCCTCGCCTCCTGCGGACTGGCGCACGAGGAGCGCGGTCAGTCCTGAGACCAGGCCGACGAGCAGCAGGAGTACGAGCAGCGGTGCGAGCGTCATGGCCATCCTCGACTGGGTCTGTATCAAGTAGGCGAGACATCGGCACATCAGTCGGAAGCCATCAAGGCACCATTCCGGTGCGGCGCGTCGCACGTGCCAGAGAGTCTGCGAGGAGCGACCACATACGCCCGGGGTCACGACCCCGGGCGTGGTGTGTGGTGGCTACCGCGTGATGTTCATGTCTGGTCAAGGCGCTCAGCCCCGCCTGTTCCCGGCGACTGCCGAGACGAAGGTCCGCGCCTCGAGAAGGTAGGACAGACAGGACTCCTCCTCCGGCGAGGGGATGCGGACCCACTCCTTCATGGGCCGTCCCGGCCGCGGTGCGCAGGAAAGGCCGCGGCCGCTGTGGACGAGTTCATGGACCCGGACCGAGGGGAGCTTGACCACCAGGTCGGTGGCGGTGGCGAAGGCGTAGAACCTTCCGGACGTCGTGAGCCCGGGGGATCGCAGCATTCGTCCCTCCTCGTCACCGGGGTACATCGCCAGCACTCGACGTCCCACCGACCAGAAGACCCGGTCGACGGAGGGGCCTACCCCTCCCGGCATGTCAGCCCTCCCTCCCGTCCTGCCCGGCGGGTCCGTCCCGTCGGTCGTGACCACGTTCCCGACACGGGCACCAGGATGAAGCGAACGGGCGGTCGCGAAAGGCACAGGTCGTCCGCGGCCTACGCCACCCGCGCCAGCAGGTGCGCCCTCGGCCCCTTCTCCCTGCTGCCCACCTCGGGCTCGCGCACCAGCTGGGCGGAGACGACGAACCCGGCCTGCCCGAGCAGCCCGGCCACCAGCTCCGCGGGCCGTCGGTACAGGTCGAGGGAGACCGGATGGCCGAACCATTCGGTGGCATGTCGGCTCCCGTCGCCGGTCTGGAAGGCCAGCAGCAGCCAGCCGCCGGGGGCGAGGACGCGCCGGAACTCGGCGAACACGGCCGGCAGCTGCTCGGCGGCCAGATTGACGATCGAGTACCACGCCAGCACGCCGCCCAGGCCGTCGTCCGGCAGGTCCAGCCCGGTCATGGAACCGATCTCGTATCGCACGCCCGGGTACGCCTGCCGGGCCACCTCGACCATCCCCGGCGACAGGTCGACCCCGAAGGCGTCGGCGCCCAGGCCGGTCAGGTGTGCGGTCACGTGACCCGGTCCGCAGCCGAGGTCGGCGATCGGCCCCCGGGCGCGGGCCAGCTCCGCGAAGGCGCCGAGCAGCGCCCGGTCCAGCGGCCGGCCGGCGAGCTCGCCCGAGAAGGTGGCGGCGTAGTCGGCCGCGACGGCGTCGAAAGCCGCCCGGGTGGTGCGCAGGAACTCCGGTTCGGTCACGGTCGCGCAGGCTAGGGGGCCGTACCGACCGTTCCGTCCCTCCCGGCAGCGGCCGCGGCGGCGTGCGCCGCGTTGCGGAACAGCATGGCGACCGTCGTCGGCCCCACCCCACCGACCCGCGGCGTGATGGCCGACGCCACCCGCGCGCAGGCCTCGTCGACGTCGGGCAGCAGCCGGCGGCCCGCGTAGCGCACGCCACCGCCGACGACCACGGCGCCGGGCTTGACGTGCTCGGGCTGCACGAGGCCCGGGGACCCCGCGGCGGCGACCAGGACGTCGGCCCGGCGGGTGTAGCGCGGCCAGTCCGCGACGCCGGTGTGCACCACGGTCACGGCCGCGTCGGCGGTGGGCCGCTTCTGCGCCAGCAGCATCGCCAGCGGACGGCCCAGGGTCGCTCCCCGGCCGAGCACCACGACCTCGCGGCCGGCGACGGGGACGCCGTGGTGGGCCAGCAGCGCCTCGATGCCGGCGGGCGTGCACGGCCGCGGCCCGGGCCGGCCGAGGGCGAGCCGGCCGAGGTTGAGCGGGTGCATGCCGTCGACGTCCTTGTCCGGGTCGACGGTGGCCAGCGCGGCATCGAAGTCCAGGTGCGCCGGCAGCGGGTGCTGGACGAGCAGTGCGTGGACGGTGGGGTCGTCGTTGAGGTCGGCGATGGCGCGGTGCAGGTCTGCCTGGCGGGCGTCGGCCGGCAGGTGCACGTGCGGAGACACGAAGCCGAGGTCCTCGGCGGTGCGCTGCTTGACCCGGATGTACCCGGCGCTTGCCTCGTCGTCGCCGACCAGGACCGTTGCCAGGCTCGGCGCGATCCCGGCCGCGCAGCCGCCGGACCTCGCCGGCCACCTCGGCGAACACCGCCTCGGCGACGGGCCGGCCGGGGAGCAGGCGGGCAGTCCGGTGGGGGGACGTCGTGGTCACGGGCTCTCCTCGGACAAGGCGGAGCCCAGGCGCGCGGCGGACGTCGGGACGACGGGACCGCTTCCCGGTGGTGTCCTACCTGCAGCGCCAGTCACGGTCCGACGGCAGCCTAACGGCGCACCCCTCCGGGTGTGACGCCACGCGCAGTCGGGCCCCCATCCGGCGATGTGCCCGGCCAACGGCGAGGATCGAGGGGTGACGAGCACGCCGGCAACGCCCGCGACACCGAAGCCGACGATGGACGACTGGGGCATCGACGCCAGCTGGCTCGACGCCCTGGACGAAGAACACGCGGTCGCCGAGGAGACGATCGCCACGATGCGGCAGGTCATCGGGAAGCCCCCGGCCGACCTGCTGGAGACCGCACCGATCGTGGCCCGCCCCGGTGACCCCCTGGAGGTCGCCGAGGCCGAGATCACCTGCGAGGACGGCGAGATCCGGCACGTCGCCGGCAACCTGCCCGAGGATTTTCCGCTGGGCTACCACCGGCTGCGCACCCCCGACGGCCACGACCGGCGGCTGATCGTCTCCCCCGGTCGCTGCTGGCTGCCCGAGGGCTGGCGCGCCTGGGGCTGGGCAGTGCAGCTGTACGCCACCCGGGGCCGGGGCAGCTGGGGCATCGGTGACCTCGCCGACCTGCGCGCCGTCCGCGAGCTGGCCCAGTCCGAGGGTGCCGGGTTCGTGCTGGTGAACCCGCTGCACGCCGTCGCGCCCACGCCCGAGCAGGAGGCCAGCCCGTACCTGCCGGCCACCCGGCGCTTCCGTAACCCGATCTACCTGCGCATCAGCGAGATCCCCGGCGTCGAGGTCCGGGACGCCGAGGACACCACCGGCCGCGCCCTGTCCGAGGGCGACCTGATCGACCGCGACGCCGTCTGGGCACACAAGCGCCGGGTCCTGCGGCGTGTCTTCGACGCCCGGTCCGATGAATCGGCCTTCCGCGACTGGTGGTGGCACCAGGGCCAGTCGCTCATGGACTGGGCCACCTGGTGCGCGATCGCCGACGTCCACGGCCCGGACTGGCACAGCTGGCCGGCGGAGCTGTGGGACCCGCGGGGCTCGGCGGTCGCCGACTTCGTCGCCGGTGCCGAGACCGAGGTCGCCTTCCACGCCTGGCTGCAGTGGGTCGTCGACCTGCAGCTGCGCACGGCCACCGAGGGCATCACCGTCATCCAGGACCTGCCGATCGGCGTGGCCGGCGGCGGCGCCGACGCCTGGGCGTGGCAGGACGTGCTCGCCGACGGCGTCAGCGTCGGCGCGCCGCCGGACGCCTTCAACAGCCTGGGCCAGGACTGGGGCTCGCCGCCGCTGGTGCCGTGGCGGCTGCAGGCAGCCGACTACGAGCCGTTCATCCAGTCCATCCGGGCCACCATGGCCGGCGCGGGCGGCCTGCGGGTCGACCACGTGATGGGGCTGTTCCGGCTGTGGTGGGTGCCGTCTGCGGGCTCTGCCGCCGACGGCGCCTACGTCCGCTACCCGTCGGAGGACCTGCTGGACATCGTCGCGCTGGAGAGCCACCGCGCCGAGGCGATCGTGGTCGGTGAGGACCTCGGCACGGTCGAGGACGGCGTCCGGGAGGCCATGGCCGAGCACGGGATCCTGTCCTACAAGCTGCTGTGGTTCGAGGACGACGACCCCGCGCAGTGGCCCGCCGAGGCGATGGCCGCCATCACCACCCACGACCTGCCGACCGTGACCGGGTTGTGGACCGGGTCGGACCTGACCGAGCAGCGTGAGCACGGGCTGGGCAGCGACGAGGAACTCGAGCGGGGCCGGGCCTCGCTGCTCGAGCACCTCTCCGGGGTGCCCGCCGACGCCTCTCCCGCCGATGCGGTGCAGGCCGCCCACCGGTCGCTGGCCACCGCGCCGTCGACCCTGCTGTCGGCGACGCTGGACGACGCGCTGGCCGTGGAGCGCCGGCCGAACATGCCCGGCGCGAACGAGCGCCCCAACTGGTGCCTGCCGCTGCCGGTCCCGGTCGAGGAGCTCGCCGCCCACGCCGGCGTCCAGGCGGTCGCGGCGGTCCTCGCCGGGGGCCTGCACCCCGAGAGGCCCCAGAAGAAGAAGGCGCCGAAGGGGAAGGCCGCCAAGAAGAAGTGACCGCGAGGCTCACCGTCACCGCCGCGACGGCGGACGACTGGCCGGTCCTGCGCGCGCTCCGGCTGGCCGCACTCGCCGACGCCCCGGACGCCTTCGACTCCTCCCTGGCGGTGGAGCAGGGGTTCGGGGAGGAGGACTGGCGGGCGCGGCTGCGGCCGGGTGGCCAGCGGCTGGCCTGGGTGGACGGCGTGCCGGTCGGGGTGGCCCGCGGCATCCGACACCGCGTCGAGCACCACCTGGTGAGCATGTGGGTGTCCCCGCCGGCCGCGGGCGCGGGGTGGCCGGCGGGGCTGGTCGAGGGCGTCGTCGACTGGGCGCGGGAGCAGTGCGCGCCTCGGCTGTACCTCTGGCTCGTGGGCGAGAACGAGGCCGCCCGCCGGCTGTACCTGCGCTGCGGCTTCGCGCTGACCGGGCCCCGTCAGCCGCTGCCCAGCCGGCCCTGGCAGGTGGAGCACTGGCAGGTGGAGCAGCAGTACGCCCTGGAACCGAGCTGACACCGCCGTCCTGAGGCGGGCACGCGCGGTCACCGCCGTCCGTGTCACTCGAACGTGCGTTCGATTCCCGTGCAATGCTCTGTCGGTGGCGGGCGGCATGCAGCGGGGGCAGCACGGACTGTCGCTGGCCGACCGCGCGGCCGGCTCCGGGGTCGCGCCCCGGCCGGCCCAGGAGGAGCCCCGGCGGCCGGCCGCGGAGGGGCACGGCCGGCACTGCTGGGTCCGCGACCCACCCGACGCCCCCGGCATCTGGCCCGGCCTGCTCGTCGAGTGGCGGCAGCGCGGCGACGGCTGGCACGGGCGGGTCGCCTACACGGTGGTCGGCGCGCACGGCCCGGTGCTGGTGGAGGCGTGGCTGCCCGCCGAGCAGCTCAAGCAGGGCTGATCCGGTTAGGACGGCGGCCGGCTGCTACCCGGACACCCGAGGGCCCGCACCCATGCGGGCCGCGAGAGCGGAGGACAACGATGACCACCCCGGACGAACCGACGCTCGACGACGTGATGACCCCGACCGAGTCCGCTCCGCGCGACCGGTCCGAGCACGCCAAGGACCCGCACCTGTCCGAGGGGGCGCTCGAGCACCGTACCGAGCAGGAGCGGCAGGCCGTCGGCTCCGACGACGCCAATCCGGCCGGGGCCGAAGAACACGCCGCGATCGACTGACCGGGGCGCGTACGACGGGGCGGTGCCGGCCGGCCGGCACCGCCCCGTCGCATCCCTCAAGCCTGCTGCACGGGGAGGATGGCGGTGCCCGGACGGAGGACGGAGTGACGAAGCTGACCCCCGCGGACGTCGCCTGCTGGGTGCTCAAGAGCAGCCGGCCGGCCGCCGCGCTGGTGCCGGCATGGGCGCCGGGCGCCGAGGCGGCGTTGACCCGGTGCGTGCGCCGCTCCTACCGGCTCGAGCTCATGACGCCCGGCCAGCCGTGCCTGCTGTGGGTCAGCGGCCGGGACGCCCCCGGCGTGCACGCCCTCGGCGCGCTGACCGGCCCGGTGACCGACCCGCCCGGCGGCCCCGAGGTGCCGGTGCGCTGGCGCCTGCTGACCGACCCGGTGCCGCGGGTGGAGCTGCTCGCCGATCCGGTCGCCCGGAAGGCGGAGGTGCTGCGGATGCCGGCCGGTAGCAACCCCTCGTGGCTGTCGGCGCCCCAGTACGCCGCCGTCCTCGCGCTCGCCGGACCCCAGGCATAGGAAGCTTTCCACCCACTTTTGCGGGCTCGAGCGGGCGTAGAGCTTCCTTTGCCTCGACGATCACGCGCCCCGCGGGGCGTACATCAGCAGCCCGACGCCGGCCAGGCAGACCAGCGCGCCGGCGACGTCCCAGCGGTCGGGACGGAACCCGTCGGCGACCGCCGCCCACACCAGCGACCCGGCGATGAAGACCCCGCCGTAGGCGGCGAGCACCCGGCCGAACGGGGCCCCGGTCTGCAGGGTCGCGACGGCGCCGTAGAGGCCGAGGGCCACCACACCGGCGCCCACCCAGACCCAGCCGCGGTGCTCGCGCAGGCCCTGCCAGACCAGCCAGGCACCGCCTATCTCCAGCACGGCGGCCAGCAGGAACAGCAGGATCGAGCGAATCGTCACGAGAGCACTCTGCCGTGTGCCCGGCCACTCCCCCGCCCCGGCACAGCGAGAGCTGGGACGATGACTCCTCGTGGACGAGCACCGGTATCGATGGGGCGGGCTGGCCTGGCTGCTCACCCTCCAGTTCTTCGTCGTCGAGGCGATCGCGGCGCTGCAGTACGGCAGCTACTCCTACTCGGTGGACGTGATCAGCGACCTCGGGACGGCGACCTCGCCGGCCGCCGGTCTGATGAACGCCTCGTTCATCGCCCAGGGCGTACTCATCGCCGCCGGGGCGCTGCTGCTGGGTCCGGGCCTGGCCGGCCTCGGCGGCCGCCTGGCCCGGGTGCTGCTGGTGGCCTCCGGCGCGGGCGTGCTGGCGGTGGGGCTGTTCCCCTCCGACGGCAACGCCACCGCCCACCAGGTCGGCGCCACGGTGCACTTCGTCGCCGGCGCCGTCGGGCTCATCGCGCTGGCCTACGCGGCCCGACCCCGCTCCGAGGGGCTCGGCACGACCCTGGCGGTGCTCGGCCTCATCGGCGTCGTCGGCACGGTGTTCTTCGGCTCCGCAGTGTTCCTCAGCCTTGGCGAGGGCGGCATGGAGCGCGTCGCCGGCTACGTGCAGCCGATCGGGCTGGCCATCGCCGGGGTCGCACTGTGGCGGCAGAAGGACGACTGGCTGGCGCTGACGAAGGCCGACGGGACGCCGACGCGCCGCCAGCTGCGCGAGGACGCCCGGTTGGCCCGCGCCCAGCAGGCCGTCGAGCGCGATGCCGCGCTCGAGGCGGCCGCGAGCCGCCGCGACCAGCAACCGGTCCCATCCCGGGCGACGGACGACGCGGATGCCGAGGCCGACGACGACTTCGACCCCGAGGACCCCTGGGCCCCCCGCCGCCGCAAGGACTGAGCACCGCCCCCGGCCTCAGGCCGCCGGGCCGGCCTCCTGGGAAAGCGGCACCGGCGCTGCTGTCGGGGTCCGCGGCCGCTCCCGGCGGCGGGACAGCGCGACGCCGGCCAGGCAGACCAGCCCACCGGCCACCGCGCGGACGCCGATGAACGCCGACGCCCAGGCCAGCACGGAGAAGACGACGGCCAGACCGGTGCGGCCCGGCGGCGGAGAGATGTGCACGCCGGGAACCCGTAGGCGAGTGTTTCCGGACGACGCACCGGGGCTGTCCGTCCAGCTGCGAGCAACGGCAGGGACGACGCGGTGCCGCCCCGGCTCAGCGCTCCTGGTCGGTGGGCCGCACCAGGATCTCGTTGACCGCCACGTGCGGCGGCTGGGTGACCAGGTAGAGCACCGCCCG
This sequence comes from Modestobacter sp. DSM 44400, assembly GCF_900107175.1. Lineage (GTDB taxonomy): Bacteria > Actinomycetota > Actinomycetes > Mycobacteriales > Geodermatophilaceae > Modestobacter. Next base: position 84,633 of record NZ_FNOZ01000002.1, read on the forward strand.
GGCGATGTCCTCCGATTGCAGGGTGCGCATGCTCGCCGCGCTCTCGTGCGAGGCCTGCCTGGCGGCGGGCTGGGTGATGTGGCTGGACAGCTCCGTGGCCACTGCCCCGGGCTCGACCAGCCCGATCCGCACCCCGCGCCCGGTGACCTCCTGGCGCAGTGACTCGCTGAAGGCGTTCACCGCCCACTTGCTGGCGTTGTAGACCCCCGCGCCCTTGCGGGCGGTCCGCCCGGCGACGCTGGAGATGTTGACGACGTCGCCGGCCCCCTGCTCGACCATGCCCTCGATCGCCGCGGAGGTCATGTACATCAGGCCGAGCACGTTGGTGTGCAGCATCCGCCGCCAGTCCTCGGGATCCGCGCCGACGATCGTGCCCAGCAGCATCACCCCGGCGTTGTTGACCAGGACGTCGAGACCGCCGAGTTCCTCCCGGGTCCGGGCCACCGCCGTCGAGCACGCCTGCTCGTCGGTGACGTCGAGGTCGAGCTGCAACACCCGAGCCCCGCCGTCCCGGAGCTTCGTGGCGAGCGCATCGAGCCGGTCCTTCCGTCGGGCGCCGATCGCCACCGCGGCGCCGGCCTCGGCCAGCGCGAGTGCGGTCGCCTCGCCGATGCCGGACGATGCCCCGGTCACCAGGGCGACCTTGCCGCCCAGCGGGTGCGTGCTCTCGCTCATGCGTTCCTCCTCGACTGCACGGACCTGGTCAGACGAGCTGCTCGAGCCCGTCGTCGACGAGCGGGGTGGGCACGTGCTCCAGGGGCGGCCGGTGCGACTGGTCCAGCCCGCGCATCCGGGCGGCGTGCAGCGCCAACAGCAGGTTCAGCCGCAGCGTCGGGTCGGTGGTGAAGGGGCCCAGCAGCCGCTCGAGCTTCCCGATCCGGTACCGCATCGTGTTGTAGTGGAAGTGCAGCCGGCGGGCGGACTCCGCCACGTTGAGGTTGGTCTCCAGCAGCACCCGCAGGGTGTCGCGCAGATCGGTGGAGTCCGCGTCGCCGGAGTCGGCCAACGGGCCGAGCACCTCGTCGACGTAGGAGCGCAGTTCGTTGCTGTCGGGGATCAGCGACAGCAACCGGAAGACGCCCAGCTGGTCGAAGTGGGTCACCGCGTGCCCGCCGCGGATCTCCTGGCCGACCACCAGCGCGCGCTGCGCCTGCTGGTAGGCGTCCGACAACCCGGACAGCTCCTCGGCCGGCCGGCCGATCCCGGTGCCCAGCAGCCGGCCCACCCGGCGCAGCCGCCCGTTGACCCGCGCGGTGACGGCGGCCACCAGGGCGGAGAGCTCCTCCGGCGTCCGACCGTCCAGCGGCAGCACGGTGACGATCTCGGTGGCCAGCCCCGCAACCGCGGCACCGGAGACCTCGCTCTCGACCGCGGCCCGCCAGCCATCGGCCAACCGGTCCAGCACGTCGAGGGCGCGGGTCGGGTCGCCGCCGGAGTCGACCGTCTCGGTGGCGGTCACCAGGACGACGACGGGCCCGTCCAGCCGCCACCCGAACGACCGCGTGTAGGCCAGCACCCGCTCGGTGTGCCGCATCGAGCCACCGACCAGCCGGCGGACCAGATCGCCCTGGAAGCGCAGTTCGACCGAGTGCACGGCCTGGTGCCGGATCTCCGACAGCGCGGCGATGACCGCGGCCTGCTCGAGCACCACGCCGGCGCCGACCAACATCGGGCCGTGCCGGTTGACCGCGACCAGCCAGCCGTGCCGCTGGTCGCCGGCCATCACCGGGGCGACGGCGTACTCGCCGCGACCGCCGGGAAGCTCGTGGTGCCCGGGCACCAGGAGGATGCCGTCGGCCGGGGACAGGTCGGCGTCGGCGAGCACCTCGGCCGGGGTGACGACGCTCTGGTCGGCGCGGTTACCCGAGAGCCGGCGGGAGGGCGTCAGGTCGGCGAACGCGTCGTCGGCGGCGGCGTCGAGCAGCCACAACCAGTCGCGGATCTCCTCGACGTCCGCCGGTGGGCCGGCGCTGGTGGCGACCTCCCGATCGGGACCCAGACCGAGCACGGCGGCGCCGTCGAGGAAGGTCGACACCTGCCCGGTCACCTCGACCAGCCCACCGCCGGACAGCGCCACGTCGATGAACTGGTTGTGCATCCGGTTGGCCAGACTCAGCGCCTGGGTCTGCCGGGCGATGATGGCGCCGAGGACCTCGGCCACGACCTCGTCCAGCCGGGCCGTCGAGGGCAGTGCGATCACCGGGAACCCGCGCCGGTCGGCCTCCGCGAGGACCTCCATCGGGAGGTCCGGCGGCAGGTCGGCAGGCTCCTGACCAGGCCGGGCGCGGTAGGCCAGCGCCGCGCTGCCGCCGCGGTGCAACCGTTCCACCAGCGCCCGGGAGTGCGCCGCGTCGGCCGAGGGCAGCTGGCTGCCCAGCACGACGAGCACGTCGGGACCGGCGCCGGACAGCGGGTCGACCGGGTCGTCGACCACCACGTGCCGGACGACGCGGCGGGTACCGCTGGCCCCGCCGACCACCACGGTGCCGATCAACCCGGGCAGGGTGAGCACCTGCTCGACCGCCAGGCCCATGCTGTCCTGCAGCGCGCTTCGGTCGGCCGGTGGGACCTGCGACAGCACCGGCTCCATCGATGCAGGCACCGGACTTCGCGTAGCAATCCGGTCGCGGTATGGAGCGATGCTCACGGACGCCTCACGCTCAGTCACTCTACGTTCCCCCAAGTGCCCCGTTCGGGACATCGTCGACGCGATTCTGTCAGACATCCCTAGACGGGAGAAGTCAGCGTTGGCGAGAATCGCCATACAGACGCGGACGACGCGCCATCTAGGTTCGGAGTCCGGCGCTGTGTCCGGGGCGGATGGTAAGTGGAGGCACGCATGCGCACCATCGACGAGAGCACCAGCGGGCAGGGCCGGGCCGACCAGCAGGTGGCCCGTGGCGGGCGCGCAGCGCGGGCCGGCGTCCCTACGATCTTGCTGTCCGGTGCGCCCGCCACCGCAGAGGTCAGCGCCGGCGCCCGCGGGCCGGCCGGCGCCGTCCCGACCCAGGCCAGCACCGGGGTGGCCGAGCTGCTGCGCGGACCGGTGCGCGAGGCGCGGGTGCTGCTGTCGGTGCCCGCCGCCGTCTACCTCACCGTGCAGACCCCGCAGGGCACCGACGTGGTCGGCGTCCTCACCTCCGACGCCGCCCGGCTGCCGCTGGGTTGCGTGCTCTTCCGCCCGGCCAACGGCCGCCCCCTGGTGTCGGTGCCCAGCGGTGCACGCGCCCTGGTCGGCGGCGGCCGGGTCACCGTGGGCGACCTGACCGTGAGCGCGGCGGCCTGGTGGGACCCTCGGCCCAAACTACCCACGGCACACCCCGCATTGCTGCCCGAGGGCGTCCGCCAGCTGCGGTCCGCCGTCTACGGCGAGGGCGTGCCGCACAGCGCCTTCGCCCTGCCCGGCCTGCCCAGCGGGCCCAGCGGGCCGCTGGCCGCGCTGCGCGGCGCCGTCCGCCGGGCCGACCTGGACGCGGCCCTGCGCACCGCGACCCGACTGATCGGCCTGGGCCCCGGGCTCACCCCGGCAGGCGACGACGTGCTGGCCGGCACCACCGCCGGCCTGGTGCTGCTCGGCCACCCGGCCGCGGAACGGTTCGCGCTCGGCGTGACCTCGCTGGCCGCCGGCCGCACCACCGAGCTGTCCCGGGCCCTGCTCCGCCACGCGGCCGCCGGGCGGGTCAGTGGCGAGTTCGCCGCGGTGCTCCGCGGGCTGGTCGGCGACGGCGCGCTTGCCCCGGCGATCCGCGCGCTGCTGGCCACCGGCTCCACCAGCGGGCGCGCCCTGGCCCTGGGCCTGTGCACCGCCATCGACCTGGTCGACCGGACCACCCGCCCGCGCTGACCAGCGGGCTCAACGCAGCGCGGCGACCGCCTGTACCTCCACCAGTTGGTCGGGGTAGCCGAGCACTGTGACGCCGAGCAGGGTGCTGGGAGCGTCGTGGTCGGCGAAGACGCGGCGCACGACGTCCCAGGCGGCGACCAGGTCCCGGCGGTCGGCGCTGGCGACGTACACCGTCGTGGCGAGCACGTCGGCCAGCCCGGCGCCGCCGGCGGCCAGCGCCGTCGTCAGGTTGGCCATCACCTGCTCCGCCTGCGCCGCGACGTTCCCGGGTGCAACCGTGCGCCCCGCCTCGTCGAGCGGGCACGCCCCCGCGGTCACCACGAGCCGCGCACCCGCGGCCGCTCCGGCGGCGTAGGCGTAGGGCACCTGGTCGGTCAGGGCGGGGGCACGGATCAGCTCGACGGCTCGGTCGGTCACCCGTCCAGGCTGTCAGTCAGTTGCGCGGGCGTCAGTTCACCGGGCCGGGCAGCAGCGGGCCGAGAGCATCCCACTGGCCGGTGCGGCAGGCATCGGTCCGGAACAGCTGCAGGTCCACGGCCCTGCCGTGCCACCGGCCGGTCACCCGCGCAGTCTGCGGCCCTGGTCAGATGCGGCAGGCGTGGATGCTGGTCACGAGGATCGCTCGGGCGCCGAGGTCCCACAGCTCGTCCATCAGCCGGTTGGTCTCGTCCTGGCGGACCATCGCCCGGACGGCGGACCAGCCCTCGGTGTGCAGCGGGCTGATCGTCGGGCCCTCGAGCCCCGGGGTGATCGCCGTCGCCCGCTGCAGCAGATCGTTGGGGCAGTCGTAGTCCAGCAGCACGTACCGCCGGGCCACCAGCACCCCGCGCAGGCGCCGCATCAACTGCGCCACCGCCGGGTCCTCCTCCGCGCCGGCCCGGCGCACCAGGATCGCCTCGCTGGCGAGCACCGGCGCACCGATCATCCGCAGCCCGGCCGCCCGCAGCGTCGTCCCGGTCTCGACCACGTCGCACACGGCGTCGGCGACACCCAGCCGGCAGGCGGTCTCCACCGCGCCGTCGAGCTTGACCACGCCGGCCTTGATGCCGGCCTCGTCCAGGTAGCGCTGCAGGAGGCCCGGGTAGGCGGTGGCAATGCGGGTGCCGGCCAGCTGCTCGAGCCCCTCGATCGAGGAGTCGACCGGGCTGGCGAACCGGAAGGACGACCGGCCGAAGCCCAGCTGCATGACCTCGGCCGCGGCGGGGCCCTCACCGTCGGACGGCGTGGTCTCCAGCAACATGTCCCGGCCGGTGATGCCGACGTCCAGCGTGCCGGCGGCGACGTAGACGGCGATGTCCCGCGGCCGCAGATAGAAGAACTCCGTGTCGCTGTCGGGGTCGTAGACCGCGAGGTCCTTGGTGCTGCGGCGCTGCCGGTAGCCGCTCTCGGCCAGCATGGCGGCGGCCGGCTCGCTAAGGACGCCCTTGTTCGGGACGGCGACGCGCAGCACTGGACAGCTCCTCGGGACAGGCGGGGTGGGGCGGATCAGAGGTGAGCGTAGACGTCGTCCAGGCTCAGTCCCCGGGCCAGCATGAGCACCTGCACCCGGTAGAGCAGCTGGCTGATCTCCTCGGCGGTGCGCTGCTCGCCCTCGTGTTCGGCGGCCATCCAGGACTCCGCCGCCTCCTCGACCACCTTCTTGCCCGCAGCGTGCACGCCGTCCCGGACGGCGTTGACCGTTCCGGACGTCGGGTCGCCGGCGGCCACCTTCTCGGTCAGTTCGGCGAACAGCTGGTCGAACGTCTTCACGCGCCGGACTCCCGGGCGTCGGCCGGGACGGCGGTGAAGCCGGTGGTGCCCCGCGGCGCCCGCAGCTGGCGCAGCACCAGGGCGGTGGCCAGAGCTGCGGCCGTGGCCTCCCAGCCCTTGTCCTCGGCCGAGTCGTCCATGCCGGCACGGTCGCGGGCCTGCTGCTCGCCCTCGGTGGTCAGCACGCCATTGCCCACCGGCGTGCCGGCGTCCAGCGAGACCCGGGTGAGGCCGGCGGTGACCGAGTCGCAGACGTACTCGAAGTGCGGCGTGCCGCCGCGGACGACGACGCCGAGGGCGACCACTGCGTCATGGGTCGCGGCCAGCGCCTGGGCGACCACTGGCAGCTCGATCGCACCGGGCACCCGGACGACGGTCGGCGACTGCACGCCTGAGGCCTCGGCACAGGCGACCGCACGGGCCAGCAGCGAGTCGGTGATGTCGGCGTGCCAGCTGGCGGCCACGATGCCCAGGGTCAGGCCCGCGGCGTCCACCGGCTCCAGGTGCGGAGCCCCTCCCCCACTCATGAGTTCTCCTCGCTGGCGCCCGTCGATCGCATTCGTGCCACTGCTGTGCACCTGGAAGAGCTCGCAAGCCCGCTCATACGGGCTGCTCGTCGTGCCGCACGGGGATGTCGCTGGGCGGGACGGCGAGGGCGCCGTCCGGCTCGATGATCTCCAAGAGGTGCCCCATCCGATCGCGCTTGGTGCGCAGGTAGCCGACGTTCTCCGCGGTGACGTGCGTCGGCAGGGAGACCCTGCCGGTGATCTTCAGACCGTAGCCCTCCAGCCCGGCGCGCTTGGCCGGGTTGTTGGTGAGCAGACGCATGGTGCGCACGCCCAGGTCGACCAGGATCTGCGCACCGGTCCCGTAGTCGCGGGCGTCGGCGGGCAGGCCGAGGTCGAGGTTGGCGTCGACGGTGTCCGCGCCGCTGTCCTGCAGCTGGTAGGCCTGCAGCTTGTGCAGCAGGCCGATTCCGCGGCCCTCGTGGCCACGGATATAGAGCACCACGCCCCGGCCCTCCCGGGCCACCGCGACCAGCGCGGCCTCCAGCTGCGGTCCGCAGTCGCAGCGCAGCGAGCCGAAGACGTCGCCGGTCAGGCACTCGGAGTGCACGCGGACCAGCACGTCGTCGCCGTCGCCGAGGTCGCCGTAGACGAAGGCGACGTGCTCGCGGTCGTCGTAGGAGCTGCGATAGCCGACCGCGGTGAACTCACCGGGCCGCAGCGGCACCCGGGCCTCGGCGACCCGCTCGACCAGCTTGTCGAAGCGCTTGCGGTAGGCGATCAGGTCGGCGATGGCAATCATCACCAGGTCGTGCTCGTCGGCGAAGACGCGCAGCTCGTCACCGCGGGCCATGCCGGTGGGGTCCTTCTCGCTGACGACCTCGCACAGCGTCCCGGACGGACGCAGCCCGGCCAGCACGGCCAGGTCGACGGCGGCCTCGGTGTGGCCGGGGCGGCGCAGCACGCCGCCATCCTTGGCCCGCAGCGGGACGATGTGCCCGGGCCGGGCGAGGTCGGCGGAGTTCGACTCGGCCGAGGCCAGGGTGCGGATGGTGGTCGCCCGATCCGAGGCGGAGATGCCGGTGGTCACGCCCTCGCGGGCGTCGACGGTCACGGTGTACGCCGTGCCGCGGCGGTCCTGGTTGACCCGGAACATCGGGGGCAGGTCCAGCCGGTCGGCGTCGTCCTCGGTGACCGCGACGCAGATGTAGCCCGAGGTGTATCGGACCATGAAGGCGACCATGTCGGGCGTGGCGAGCTCGGAGGCAAAGATGAGGTCGCCCTCGTTCTCCCGGTCCTCGTCGTCGATCACCACGACCGCACGGCCGTCCTTGATCGCGGCGATCGCGCTCTCGATCGTGTCCAGCTGCCAGCTCACCGGCGTGCTCCCAACAGTCGTTCGACGTACTTGGCGATGACGTCCACCTCCAGGTTGACCAGGTCCCCGGGGGCGCGCTCACCCAGGGTGGTCTCCCGCAGGGTCGTCGGGATGAGGCTGACCTCGAACCAGGGCTCGGGGTGGTCGGCCAGCGCGCTGACGGTCAGCGAGACGCCGTCCACGGTGATCGAGCCCTTCTCCACCACGTAGCGGGCCAAATCGGCCGGAACGGCGATGCGCACGACCTCCCACTGCTGGCCCGGGGTGCGGGAGACCACGGTGCCGACCCCGTCGACGTGGCCCTGCACGATGTGCCCGCCGAGCCGGGTGGTCGCGGTGACGGCGCGCTCGAGGTTGACCCGGTCACCGCTGCCGGTCGAGCCCAGGCTGCTGCGGCGCAGCGTCTCGGCCATCACGTCGGTGCTCCAGACGGCGGTGCCGGCGTCGTCCGGCTCGACGCCGGTTACGGTCAGGCAGACGCCGTTGACCGAGATCGAGTCACCCTGCGCCACGCCCTCCAGGACCCTGCGTGCGCGGATGCTCAGCACGGCGCTGTCGGCGGCGTCCTTCCGGGCGACCAGGGTGCCGACCTCCTCCACGATGCCGGTGAACACGTCAGCTCCCTCCTCCGGTCGGGTCCGCTCCCGCGGTACCGGCACCAGTGTGCCGGGTGGGCCGCAGTCGGACCTGCACGTCCCCGCCCATCAAGGTGACGTCGAGGAACTGCAGGTGCAGCGCCGCGCTCATCGTGGAGATTCCCAAGTCACCGACCATGGCCGGACCGCCCCCCAGTAGCTGCGGCGCCAGGTGCACGACCGCCTCGTCGACGAGCCCGGCGGCCAGGAAGGCCGCCGCCAGGGTCGGGCCGCCCTCGAGCAGGACCCGGCGGACGTTCCGGTCGAACAGCTCGGCCAGCAGGGCGGCGGGCGTACCCGCCCGGCTGACGTGGGTGGGCGCGGCATCGTCCAACACCCGGGCGGTGGCCGGCAGCCGGCCGCGGCGGTCGACGACGACGCGCAGCGGCTGGGCCTCGGCCGGGCGGCCCCCGGCGTCGCGCACGGTCAGCTGGGGGTCGTCGGCCAGCGCCGTTCCGGAGCCGACGACGACCGCGTCGCAGGTGGCCCGCAGCCGGTGCACCTCGGCGCGCGCGACCGGTCCGGTGATCCAGCGGCTGGTGCCGTCGACGGCGGCGACCCGGCCGTCCAGCGTGGTCGCCACCTTCCACACGACCTGTGGGCGGCGCTCGCGGACGCCGGTGAGCCAGGCGCCGAGCGCGCCCGCCTCGGCGGCGGACTGCTCGACCCCGAGTTCGACGTCCACCCCGCCGGCGCGCAGGCGGGCGGCGCCCCCGCCGGCCAGTTGGGTGGGCTCGCGGACGGCGACGACGACCCGGGCGACCCCGGCGGCGAGCAGCGCGTCGGCGCACGGCCCCGTGCGGCCGGTGTGCGCGCAGGGCTCCAGGGTGACCACCGCGGTGCCCCCGCGGGCGCGGTCGCCGGCCTGGCCCAGGGCGTGCACCTCGGCGTGCGGACCGCCGGGCGGGGAGGTCGCCCCCTCTCCCAAGACCGTGCCGGCGCTGTCCAGGACGACGGCACCCACGGCCGGGTTGGGGCTGGTGGTGCCCAGCACCCGCAGGCCCAGCTCGCGGGCGCGGGCCATCGCGGCCCGCTCGGCGGACGTGACCGTCATCCGCGCGCTGCGGCGGCCTGCGCGCGCAGGCCGGCGATCGCGGCCGCGGGGTCGGCGGCGCCGTAGACGGCCGACCCGGCGACGAAGACGTCCGCCCCGGCCTCGGCGGCCTCGGCGATGGTGTCGGCGTTGATCCCGCCGTCGACCTCCAGGAACAGCTGCAGGTGACCGGTCGCCACCAGCCGGCGGGCCTCCCGGACCTTGGGCAGCACCTCGGGCATGAAGGACTGGCCACCGAAGCCGGGCTCGACGGTCATGACCAGCAGGGTGTCGAAGTCGGTCAGGACGTCGAGGTAGGCATCCAGGGGGGTGCCCGGCTTGATTGCCAGCCCGGCCAGGGCGCCGGCGGCCTGGAGGTCCCGCGCGACGGCGCGGGGGTCGGGGCAGGCCTCGGCGTGCACGGTGACGTTGCGGGCACCGGCCTCGGCGTAGCCCGGCGCCCAGCGCTCCGGGTCCTCGATCATCAGGTGGCAGTCCAGCGGGATCGGGCTGACCGCCTGGATCGCCTGGACCACGGGCAGGCCGAGGGTCAGGTTCGGCACGAAGTGCGCGTCCATCACGTCGACGTGCAGCCAGTCGGCCGTCGCGACCCGTTGCACCTCGTCGGCGAGGCGGGCGAAGTCCGCGGACAGCAGGCTGGGCGCGATCATCGGTTGCCGGGACACCCGGTGATCGTAGGTGGGGCGCCGGGCATCCCCGCCGGGTCACTCCCCGGTACGGCGGACCACCGCCGTCAGCGACGCCCGCCTGACCGGCAGGTCCCGGCTGGAGAACGGTTCCGCGGAACCGTCGACGAGCCTGCCCATGACGGCGGCTCCGCGGGACTGCGTTCCCGCGGGACGTCCAGCTGGCCGGTCACCCGGCAGCTCCTCAGACGCAGGCCGGCTGGTACGCGGGATCAGCGGGCCCGGTGTTGTGCCGCAGCGCGTCGAGCACCAACTGGTGAACCACTGGGTCGTTGGGTGTCTGGTCGTGCTCGACCATGTCGTCCGGGCACCTGTCCTGGACGAGGATGTTGGTGACCTGCCTGCGCGGACCGGCCAGGAACTGGCTCTGGTACGGCGTCACCACCTCGTCGTGCGTGGTCGAGATGACCGTGTAGTAGATGCCTGCGAGGGTGTCGCCCTGGGCGTTGAGCCTGGTCAGGAACGGCGAGCCGGCCTGCTGGTCGGAACAGGCCGGGCACAGCTCGTTCTTCCTCGGCCTGGCGGTGCTGACCCTCCGGCTCGCCGGGCAGGCTCGACGCTGGACCGCCGGTCCGCCCGGCCCACTCCGCGCGATGCCGTCACCGGGCCGGCGGAGACGTTCGTCCGCTGGATGGCCGTGCTGGGCGCCGTCTGCCCGGTGCTGGGCTTCGCCATCGGACCGGTGGCCGCCCTCCTCGTCTGAGGACGGCGCCGGCATGCCTGCGGGAGCGCTCAGCGGCGAGGGTGGCGGTTCCGCGGAACCGCCCTCCCACCGAACCGTCAGCGCGTGCGGCGGAGCAGCGCCATAAACATGGCGTCCGTGCCGTGCCGGTGCGGCCACAGCTGCCCGTAGTCGCCGCGCGCCAGACCCGGCACCTCGGGGAAGAGCGGCGCGACCGGCAGCACCTCGACGTCGTCCCGCGCGGCAGCGGCGTCGACCACCTCGACGGTCTCGGCGGTGTGCGGCGAGCAGGTCACGTAGGCCACCACTCCCCCGGGCCGGACGGCGGCCAGCGCGCTGTCCAGCAGCTGCCGCTGCAACTCGGCCAGCGGGGCGACGTCTTCCGCCGTCCGCCGCCAGCGCACCTCCGGCCGGCGGCGCAGCGCGCCCAGCCCGGTGCACGGGGCATCGAGCAGCACGCGGTCGTAGGACCCGGCCGGCCAGTCCGGCTGCGTTCCGTCGGTGACCCGGACGTCGACGTCGGAGTCCCCGGCCAGCGTGGAGCGGACCAGCTCGGCGCGGTGCTCGGCCCGGTCGGCGGCGGTCAGGTGCACGCCGTCCGGCCGGACCGCCGCCAGCAACGCGGCCTTGCCGCCGGGGCCGGCGCACATGTCCAGCCACCGGACGTCGGAGCCCTCCAGCGGTGCCCGGGTCAGCGCGAGCGCGGCCAGCTGGCTGCCCTCGTCCTGCACCGCCGCCGCGCCGGAGCGCACCGCGGCGAGCTTGCCGGGGTCGCCGCCGTGCAGCCGCACCGCGTACGGCGACCAGGGCCCCGGTTCGCCGCCGGCCTCGGCCGCCAGCTCGTCGCGGTCGACCCGCCGCGCCACCAGGTGCACCTCGGGTGCGGCGTCGTCGGCGAGCAGCGCCCGGTCGATCTCGTCGGGGGCGGCCAGCGCGTCCCGCCAGGCCTCCACGATCCAGCGCGGGTGGTCGGTGGTCAGTGCCAGCCGCCCGTCCTCGTCGGCCGGGGCCAGCGTGGCCACCCAGGCCTCCCGGTCCCCGCCCGCGGCGACCTTCCGCAGCACCGCGTTGACCAACCCGGACGCGCCCGTGCCCACGATCGCCCGGGTGAGCGCCACCGTCGTGTCGACCGCGGCGTGCGCCGGCACCCGCAGGTCGATCAGCTGGTAGGCGCCCAGCCGGAGCAGGTCCAGCACCTTGTGGTCGAGCTCGGCCAGTGGCCGGGAGACCAGGGTGGCCAGCACCGCGTCCAGCGTCCCGGTGGCCCGCAGCGCGCCGTAGGCCAGCTGGGTGGCGAAGGCGGCGTCGCGAGGCTCGAGCTGCCGCTCGCGCAGCAGCTGGGGCAGCAGCAGGTTGGCATACGCGGCCCGGCTGGAGACGCCGTCCAGGACGTCGTAGGCGGTGAGCCGCGCGCCGTCCAGGACCGGGCGGTGCCGACGCTCGGGTGGGCGCTGGGTGGCCGGCCGCTCACCGCCGGAGCGGGGCCGGCCCGGGCGGGAACTCGCACGCTCGGTCATGCGCCCAACCGTTCGCCGGCGGCCGGCCGCGCGCCGCGCGCCCAGTCCGCTGCCGGGAGCATCGTCTTCCCGGCAGGCTGCACCTGACCGAGCCGGACCGATCCCCCGGCAGCGCCCACCAGCACGCCGTCCGGGCCGACGGCCAGCTCGCCCGGCGCCAGGCCCGGAGCGGCCGGCAGCGGCTCGACCGGGCCCAGCCGCAACCGGTCCCCGCGCCACGTCGTCCACGCGCCGGGCACCGGGGTGACCCCGCGGACCCGGCGGTCGACCACGTGCGCCGGTAGCGCCCAATCGACCTGCGCGTCGGCGGTCTCGATGCGGGGCGCCAGGCTGACCCCGTCGGCCGGCTGCGGCTCGGCGACCAGCGTCCCCGCGGCCAGGCCGTCCAAAGTGGCGACCAGCAGCCGCGCACCGCTTTCCGCGAGCCGGTCGAGCAGGTCGCCGGCGGTGTCGCGGGCGCCGATGGTCTCGGTGACCACGCCGAAGACCGGGCCGGTGTCCAGCCCGGCCTCCAGCTGGAACGTCGCGGCGCCGGTCACCTCGTCACCGGCCATGATCGCGTGCTGCACCGGCGCGGCACCGCGCCAGGCCGGGAGCAGCGAGAAGTGCAGGTTGACCCAGCCGAGCCGGGGCACCGCGAGCGCCGCGCGGGGCACGAGCGCGCCGTAGGCGACGACCGGGGCGCAGTCGACGGCCAGCTCGGCGAGCTGGTCGAGGAACTCCGGCTCCCGCGGTGACCGGGGCTGCAGAACCGGGATGCCGGCGGTATCCGCACGCTCGGCCACCGGGGACCGGCTGGTCTTCCGGCCGCGGCCGGACCGGGCGTCGGGCCGGGTGAGGACGGCGATCACCTCGTGGTCGGAGTCCTGCAGTGCCTCCAGCGCGACAACGGCCGGCGCCGGCGTACCGGCGAACAGGAGCCTCAGTGCGGGCTCACCTTCACCACGGGCGTCGGGATGGGCTCCCCCGAGGGCAGGTAGGCCTGCTCGCCCTGCCACGCGGCGCCCTGCAGGATCTCGAGCGCGGCGGCCCGTGCCTCGGTGTCGAGCCGGTCGATGAACAGCACCCCGTCGAGGTGGTCGGTCTCGTGCTGGATGGCGCGGGCCAGCTTGTGCGAGCCCTCCACCCGGATGGGCTCGCCGTACATGTTCCAGCCGGTCGCGGCGACGTGCAGGTGCCGGCGGCAGTCGAAGCGGAAGCCGGGGATGGACAGGCACCCCTCGGCGTCCTCTTCGGTCTCCTCGCCGACCGGCGCCACGTCGGGGTTGACCAGGTGACCGACCTCGCCCTCGACGTACCAGGTGAACACCCGCAGGCCCACGCCGATCTGGGGTGCGGCGATGCCCGCCCCACCGGCGGAGTGCATGGTCTCGGTCAGGTCGACGACGAGCTGCCTCAGCTCGGCGTCGAAGTCGACGACGGGGGCGGCGGGGGTGCGCAGCACCGGGTCGCCGATGATCCGGATCGGGGTCACGCTCACGGTGTGATCGTAGGCGGCGGCTGAGCGGCGGTCCGGCCCCCTCGTGTGTTGATCATCGGCAACTGGCTGCACGACACGCCGAGAAGGTCGACCGCACGCCGATGATCGACTGCTCGGCAGGCCACCTGCGTAGGGCCGGCGGCGTCACGCGAGCTCGAGCGGGTCGAGCTGGACCCGGACGTGCTCGGCGACCTTGCGGGCGCTGCGCACCCCCTGGACGTCGTGCACGGCACGGGCCAGAGCGACCCCCTCGCTGCGCGGCACGCGCACCAGGTAGCGCTCCCGCTCCTTCTCCGGCGCCGGGGCGCCGGGCCGGTGCGGTTCGGGCACCGGACCCAGGACGTCGGCGCCGGGCGGCAGCCGCAACGCCTCGCGGAAGTCGGCCAGCGCGCCCGGGGACGCTGACAGAGCGGCGATCCGGGAGGCCGGCGGGAAGCCCAGCTCCCGCCGGTCGGCCAGCTCGCGGGCGGCCAGCCCGGCCGGGTCCCAGCGCACAAGCGCCTGCACCACCGGGTGCGACGCGTCCGCGGCAACCACCACCGCGCCGCCGGGGCGGACCAGCGTCGCGGCGTTCAGCCAGCGGCGCATGGTCTCCTCCCCCGCCCGCAGATCGGCCCGGCCGAGCAGCGCCCAGGCGTCCAGCAGCAGGGCCGCGCCGTAGCCACCCTCGGCCACCGGCTCGGCGCCCGGCGTTGCCACGATCAGAGCCGGCCCGCCCGGGACGGTCGCCAGCACGCCCGTGCCCCGGCCGGAGATCCGGACGACGACGCCCGGGAACGCCCGGCCCAGCTCCTCGGCGGTGCGGGCCGAGCCGACAACCGAGGCCCGCAGTCGGGTCCCCGAGCAGTGCGGGCAGACGAAGCTGGCCGCCGGGCGGGCACACCAGCGGCAGGCGGCCACCCGCGAACCGCCCGGTCCCGGGGTCGCCGAGACGCCGAGCGGACCCGCACAGTGCCGACAGCGGGCCGGCGCCCGGCAGCGCTCGCAGGACAGGCCTGGCGCGTAGCCCGCGCGCGGCACCTGCACCAGCACCGGCGCCCCCTCGGCCAGCGCGGTGCGGGCCACCCGGAAGGCCAGGCTGGGCAGCCGGGCACTGCGGGCCGCCGGATCGCGGGCCTGCTCGACGTCGTCGCCCACCGCCTGGACGCGGGGGGCGACACCGCGCAGCGTGGCCCGGTCGGCGACGAGTTCGTGCGCCCAGCCGGACTCCACCAGCAGCGCGGCCTCGGCGGTCCGGGCGGTGCCGGCGACCACCGCAGCGCACGAAACCAGGTGCGCCCGGTGCACGAGCACGTCGCGGGCGTGCGGGTAGGGCGCCCGCGGTTCGGCGTGCAGGTCGTCCCCGTCGTCCCAGACCACTACCAGGCCGAGGTCGCGCACGGGGGCGAACACTGCACCACGGGTGCCGAGCACCACCTGCGCGCTGCCGCGGGCGGCGGCCAGGAACCGGCTGTACCGGGCATCGGGCGCAGCGTCGGCGCGCAGCACCGCCACGGAGCCCGCGGGCAGCCGGGACTCGGCCACGGCGGCGAGTCGGTCGAGGTCCTTGCCGTCGGGGACGACGAGCAGCGCGCCACGCCCCCCGGACAGCGCCGCCTGGGCGAGCTCCACCAGCCGGGCGGGCCAGTCCTCGGCGGGCAGTGCCGTCCACACCGCGCGGGCCGGCCGCCCCTCGGCGATCGCGGTCAGCAGGGAGACGCCGGTCAGGTAGCGGGCGAAGCCGGCCGGGTCCGGCTGCGGGGGCGCCGCGGGGCATTCGGCGGGTGCCCGCTTCTCCGCGGCCGCCCGGCGGGGTGGGACTGCCAGCCGCAGCACGTCGGTCAGGGACCCGGCGTACCGGTCGGCGACCGACCGGGCGAGCGCCGCCACCTCGGGGGTGAGCACCGGCTCGCCGGAGATCAACTTGGCCAGGGGCGCCAGCTTCCCGGTGTGCTCGGTGGTGTCAGCGAGCTCGAGGACGAACCCGTCGACCAGCTTGCCGGCGAAGCGGACCCGGACCCGGCAACCGGCCCGGACGTCGTCGGCGAACTCGTCGGGGACGGCGTAGTCGAAGGGCCGGTCCAGGTGTGCCAGCGGCACGTCGACGACGACCCGGGCCACGCGCACCGGACCAGTCTCTCCGCTCGGACCGACAGCGCTGCGATGCTCCCCCGGCCCCGCCCAGAGGCTCACTCCGAGCTCGGTGACGTGCTGGGACGGCTCCCTTGCAGGGCCCCGCCGCGAGGCTGCGAGCGGTGGGGAGCAAGGGGGTCCTTTCTCAGATGCCCACAGCCGAGCGGAGCGCCTCAACCCGGTCCAACCGCTCCCAGGGCAGGTCGAGGTCGGCCCGCCCGAAGTGGCCGTAGGCCGCGGTCTGGGCGTAGATCGGGCGCAGCAGGTCCAGGTCGCGGACGATCGCGCCGGGGCGCAGGTCGAACACCGCGCCGATCGCCTTCTCCAGCACCTCCTCGGGCACCGTGTTGGTGCCGAAGGTCTCCACGAAGAGCCCGACCGGGTGCGCGGCGCCGATCGCGTAGGCCACCTGCACCTCGCAGCGGCGGGCCAGTCCGGCGGCCACCACGTTTTTGGCCACCCAGCGCATCGCGTAGGCGCCGGACCGGTCGACCTTCGACGGGTCCTTACCGGAGAAGGCGCCGCCCCCGTGCCGGGCCATGCCGCCGTAGGTGTCGACGATGATCTTGCGACCGGTCAGCCCGGCGTCGCCCATGGGGCCGCCGATGACGAACTTGCCGGTCGGGTTGACCAGCAGCCGGTAGCCGGAGGTGGGCAGGCCGAGGGCGGCCAGCTCCGGCTCCACGACGAGCTCGGCCACGTCGGGGGCCAGCAGCGTCTCGATCGAGATGTCCTCGGCGTGCTGGGAGGAGACGACGACGGTGTCGACCGCGACCGGGCGGTCGTCCTCGTAGACCACGGTGACCTGGGTCTTGCCGTCGGGGCGCAGGTAGGGCACCGAACCGTCCTTGCGGACCGCGGACAGCCGCTTGGCCAACCGGTGGGCCAGCGCGATCGGCAGCGGCATCAGCTCGGGTGTCTCGTCGGTGGCGAAGCCGAACATCAGGCCCTGGTCGCCGGCGCCCTGGCTCTCGATGCGGTCCTCGGCCACGGCGGCCCGGTGCTCGACATCCGTGAGCCCGGCGGTGCGGGACTCATAGCCGGTGTCGACGCCCTGCGCGATGTCCGGCGACTGGGCGCCGATGGAGACGCTGACCCCGCAGGAGGCACCGTCGAAGCCCTTGCGGGAGGAGTCGTAGCCGATGCCCAGGATGGTCTTGCGGACGATCGCGGCGATGTCGACGTACCCGGAGGTGGTCACCTCACCGGCGATGTGCACCTGACCGGTGGTGATCATGGTCTCGACGGCGACCCGGCTGCGCGGGTCCTGCGCGAGCATCGCGTCCAGGATCGAGTCACTGATCTGGTCCGCGATCTTGTCGGGGTGGCCCTCGGTCACCGACTCGGAGGTGAAGAGACGCCGTGACACTGGGTACTCCCTGCAGTCGACTGCCGAGCGCGCTGATCGCGTCCGGTGGTGGGGATGGTCCCGACCGATGAGGTTACCGGCGGAGACCGACAGGCGTTCGGGGCGGCGACCCCGGACGGACGGGTGGGGTCAGTCCAGGGCCGCCAGCCGTGGGACGACGACGTCCCAGACGCCCGCGGCCACCGCGTCCTTGCGGCCGGCACGCACGGGGGTGACGCTGCCGTCGGCGGCCAGCACCGTGACCTCGTTGTCGTCGGTGCCGAACACCTGACCGGCCGAGACATCATTGACCACCAGCAGGTCGACGCGCTTGCGGGCGAGCTTCGCGCGGGCGTGGGTGAGCACGTCGCCCTCGGCGTCGCCGGTCTCCGCGGCGAAACCCACCACCAGCTGCCCGGCGGGCCGGGCGGTGACCAGCTCGGCCAGCACGTCCGGGTTGCGCACCAGCGCGACGGCCGACGGCTCGGCCGCACTACCCTTCTTCAGCTTGGTCCCGGCGACGCTGGCCGGCCGGAAGTCCGCGACCGCGGCGGCCATCACCACCACGTCGGCGGCACGGCCGCCCGCCCCGACGGTCTCGGCGTGCACTGCGACGCGTAGCTCCTCCGCCGTCCCGACCCGGACGACGCGGGCGCCGAAGGGCGCGGGGTCCTCGACGTTGGCGCCGACCAGCACGACCTCGGCCCCGCGGGCCACGGCCACCCGGGCCAGCGCCCAGCCTTGCCGGCCGGAGGACCGGTTGCCGAGGTAGCGCACCGGGTCCAGCGGCTCGCGGGTGCCGCCGGCGCTGATGACGATGCGGCGGCCGGTGAGGTCGGGGGCGAGTGCGGCGGCGCCATCGCTGAGCACGACCGCGGCCAGCGCGGCGACGTCAACAGGTTCGGGCAGGCGGCCGGGGCCGGAGTCGGGGCCGGTCAGCCGGCCCACGGCCGGCGGCAGCACCACGGCGCCGCGGCGGCGCAGGGTGACGACGTTGTCCTGGGTGGCCGGGTGCAGCCACATCTCGGTGTGCATCGCCGGGACGAACACGACCGGGCAGTGCGCGGTGAGCAGCGTGGCAGTGAGCAGGTCGTCGGCCCGCCCCGCGGCGGCCCGGGCCAGCAGGTCGGCCGTGGCGGGGCAGACGACCACCAGGTCGGCGGTCTGGCCGATCCGCACATGGGCGACCGCGGGGACGTCGTCCCAGACCTCGGTGCTGACCGGGTTACCGCTCAGCGCCTCGAAGGTGGCCGCGCCGACGAAGCGCAGCGCCGACGCGGTGGGCACCACGCGGACGTCGTGGCCGGCCTCGGTGAACGCGCGCAGCAGCAGCGCCGACTTGTAGGCGGCCACGCCCCCGCCCACGCCCAACACGATCCGGCTCATGTCGACCATCCTCCCTCAGACACGACGACGCCCCCGGCGCGAACCGGGGGCGTCATCATCACAAGGGGCGGGACGGCCAACCGCACACCACCAGCCGTGGCCCCGGTCCAGAGGCTCGCCCCGAGCTTGCGAGGGGTGAGGAGGACCGGGGTCCTCTTTCAGTTCTCGCCGGCGGTGTGGGTCAGCAGGCCCTCGTTGATCTCGCGCAGCGCGATCGACAGGGGCTTCTCCTGGGGCGCGGTGTCGACCAGCGGGCCGACGTACTCCAGCAGGCCCTCGGAGAGCTGGCTGTAGTAGGCGTTGATCTGGCGCGCGCGCTTGGCGGCGTAGATGACCAGCCCGTACTTGCTGCTGGTGCGCTCGAGCAGCTCGTCGATGGGCGGGTTGGTGATGCCCTCAGGGGCGGGTGCGACTCCGGACACGGGCGAGCGTGCTCCTCTTCGTTTGCGGGAGTGGACCCGGCCGGCCGAGGGGCAGCCGGGCGGTCTCACTCGGGGGCGCCGCCGGCGGTCGACCCACTGGACGGCGGGCCGGACGGTGGCGCAGTCAGCAATCGTACCAACTCGTCCGCGGCCCGGGCCACGTCGTCGTTGACGACCACCACGTCGAACTCCCCGGACGAGTCCAGCTCGGCCTGCGCAAGGGCCAGCCGGCGGGACTGCACCTCGGGGTGCTCGGTCCCCCGGCCGGCCAGCCGGCTGACCAGCTCGCCCCACGACGGGGGCGCGAGGAACACCAGCTGGGCCTCCGGGGCCCGCGCCCGCACCTGGCGCGCGCCCTGCAGTTCGATCTCCAGCAGGGCCGGTGACCCCGCGGCCAGTTGTTCGTCGACCGGGGCCTTCGGGGTGCCGTACCGGTTGCCCGCGTACTCCGCCCACTCGAGCAGCCCCCCGTTGGCGATGAGCCAGTCGAAGTACTCGGAGTCGACGAACCAGTAATGCTCGCCGTCGACCTCGCCGGGACGGGGCGCACGTGTGGTCACCGACACCGACACCCAGACCTCCGGGTGTCGGCGCCGGACCTCGGCCACAACGGTGCCCTTGCCGACCCCTGAGGGCCCCGACAGGACCGTCAGGCGGGCCGACGGCGACGGCGGGGCCATGCGGGGCGCCCTGGTGGCGGGGGTGGCGGCTGGGCGGGGCAGGGTGGGGCTCAGGGCTCGATGACCTCGCCGGCGAACTCGGCCTCCAGCGCCTTGCGCTGGTTGGCGCCGAGACCGCGCACGCGACGGGTCGGCGAGATCTCGAGCCGCTCCATGATCTTGGCGGCGCGGGCTTTGCCCACGCCCGGGAGCGACTCCAGTACCGCCGAGACGCGCATCTTGCCGATGACCTCGTCGGTCTCGCCCTGCTTGAGGACGTCACTGACGGTGGCCCCCTTGCTCTTCAGCTTCTCGCGCAGTTCGGCGCGGGCCTTGCGGGCCGCGGCCGCCTTCTCCAGGGCAGCAGCGCGCTGTTCGGGGGACAACTCGGGAAGGGGCACGGAGCAACCCAATCGTTTTCATGCCGGCGGGACAGCCGGCCCGGTTCTTCGGTCTGTGGTGGTCGGTACGCGCGGCCCATGGCGTGAGCCTGGCGCCAACCTAGTCACCCGGAACCGGCTGGTCATCCTGGACCCGATGTCACTGCCCGGTCACCGGTGTGCTTCACCCCGCCCCCGCGAACCCGGTCGTTCCGGAACGCAGGAATCACTGCTGGTCGGCCGGGGAGTCGACAGGTCGACCGCGGCCGGGCCGGGGCGTACTGCGGCGCGGTGGAACACAGCGTCACACCGAAGGTGCGCAACGTCGTCCGGACCGCTGTCCCAGGAGCCAGCCCGCCAGCCCGACGACCACGAGCAGCCCGAGCACCAGCAGGCCGGCTCCGACGAGGTGCCCACCGGTCCAGAGGACGGTCCACCGGTCCGCAAAGGACAGCTGGAGCCGGCTCTCGTAGGCGCCCTCGGGCTGCAGGGGCCGCATGCTCGAGCGGGGAGTAGGCGAACCAGCCGGCCGGGCCGCGGTTCGCCGCGGCAAACACGACCACGCCGGCCGCTGAGGACACCGGTCGCCCACGTCGCGGCCCGTCTCACCCGGCCAGCTCCGCCGTCCACCGGTCCGCGGCGGCGCGCAGCGCGGCGACGTCCGGTCCGGCGCCCAGCACGTTCCGGGACACGGTCGGCACGACGGCCCGTCCGGTACCGAAGAGCCGACGCAGGTCCGCGACCGAACCGCCCTGGGCACCCAGCCCCGGGGCGAGCACCGGCCCGCGCAGCCCGGCGAGGTCGACGTCCAGCTCGGGCAGGGTCGCGCCGACGACGACGCCGAAGGAGCCGGTCGTCCAGCCCCAGCGGCCCTGTTGGTCGGCAAAGGCCCCCGGGTCCGGTTCGGGGTCGTCGACCAGCCACTCGGGGGCGTTCCAGCGGCCCACGGCGTCCACCACGGCCTGGGCGACGGTCCGCTGCCCGGCCGATGCCAGCTGGACGTCGGCGCCCTCGGGGTTGGACGTGCGGGCCAGCACGAACAGACCGCCCCCGAACCGCGTGGCCGTGCGCACCGCGGGCTCCAGCGAGCCGGGGCCGAGAAAGGGGCTCACGGTCAGCGCGTCGACCGCCATCGGATGGTCGCTGCGCAGGTAGTCGGCATAGGCGTCCATCGTCGAGCCGATGTCGCCGCGCTTGGCGTCCAGCAGCACCAGCGCCCCGGCCGACCGCGCCCGGCCGACCGCGTCCTCCAGGACGGCGACCCCCGCGGCGCCGTGCCGCTCGTAGAAGGCCATCTGCGGCTTGAGGACGGCGACGTGCCCGGCGAGGGCGTCGACCACGATGTCGGTGAACCGGCGCAGCCCTTCGAGATCGTCCCCGACGCCCCAGTCGACCAGCAGCGCACGGTGCGGATCGATGCCCACGCACAGCGGGCCCCGGTCGGCCACGGCCGCGGCCAGCCGCCGGCCGAACGGCTCGACCTCGGCGTGCGTCGGCCGGCTCACCGGGGGCCGTCCGGCGGTCGGTGGGCGTGCCCGACCGCGTCGGCCAGCCGGGCGAAGCCGCGGTCGGCCAACGCCTCGGCCAGCTCGGCGTGGATGCGCGCCGGGGCCGACGGGTCGTTGAAGACTGCCGTCCCGACCGAGACGGCGCTGGCGCCGGCGAGCACGAACTGCAGCGCGTCCAGGCCGGTTCGGATGCCGCCCATGCCGAGGATGGGCACGTGGGGCAGTCCCTTGTGCACCTGCCACACGCAGCGCAGGGCGACCGGGCGGATCGCCGGGCCGGACAGCCCGCCGGTCACCCCACCCAGCACCGGGCGCATGGTGTCGGGGTCGATGACCAGCCCGAGCAGCGTGTTGATCATCGACAGGCCGTTCGCGCCGGCCTCGGCGCAGGCGGCGGCCACCGAGACGATGTCGGTCACGTCCGGGCTGAGTTTGGCGTAGACCGGCTGGGCCGGGTCGGCGACCGCACGCACCGCGGCCACCACCTCGGCGGCGGCGACCGGGTCGCAGGCGAACACCTCGCCGCGGCTCTCCACGTTCGGGCAGGAGATGTTGACCTCCAGGCCCAGGACCCCGGGCACGCCGCGCAGCCGGGCGGCGAGCTCGGCGAAGTCCTCCACCCGGGTGCCGGCGATCGAGACGAACGCCCGGACGCCGCGCTCGGCCAGCCACGGCAGCTCCTCGGCCAGCAGCCCGTCGATGCCCGGCCCCTGCAGGCCGATGGAGTTGAGCATCCCGCTGGGAGTCTCGGCCATCCGCGGCGTCGGGCGGCCGGACCGGGGGCGCAGCTGGACCGACTTGGTGACCACCGCCCCGATCGACCCCAGGTCGAAGAAGGGGTCGAGCTCGCGGCCGAAGGCCGAGCAGCCCGAGGCGGTCAGTACTGGGCTGGGAATCCCGGCCCCGGCCAGCGAGGTCGACATGTCGACACAGGTTCCGGCGGTCATGACGGCTCCACCCGGATCACGGAGGTCCCGCCCTCGGGCGACCGTTGCCCCTGCGAACTGAACGGGGTCGAGCCCGTGGTCTCCGTGGCCGTCGGCGCGGATGCGGTCACCAACCCCATCGCGTCGGCCCCGACCACGTCGCCGGGCAGGGTGCCGACGTCGCCGAACCGGACCCGGTCCCCGCCGAACACCGGGCCCTCCACGCAGGACCGGGCGAAGCGGGTGCGCCCGTCGGCGCCGACGATCGGCAGCACGCAGGTCATGCAGACCCCGATCCCGCAGGCCATCGACTCCTCCACCGCCACGTAGCCGGGGATGCCGACGGCGACGGCCTGGTCGCTGACCGCGCGCAGCATGCCCATCGGTCCGCAGGCGTAGACCACCCCGGCGCCGTGAATCAGCTCGGCCACCGCGGTGGTCACCCAGCCGCGGCGTCCGGCGCTGCCGTCGTCGGTGGTGACCAGGAACGGCGCGGCCAGCGCGCCGAGCTCCTCGACCGAGCACAGCCGGTCCGCTGACGCCGCACCGGACACCGCCGCGACCTCGGAACCCGCATCGCGCAGCCGGCCGGCCAGCCCGACCAGCGCCGCGGCGCCGTAGCCCCCGCCCACCAGCAGCGCCGGGGTGCCCGGCGGCGGCAGCGGGAAGGGGCGCCCCAGCGGGCCTACGACGTCGACCTCGGCACCGGGCTGCAGACCGGCCAGCCAGGTGGAGCCGGGGCCGTGCGGGGAGACGACCACGTGCACCCGCCCGCCGCCGACGCCGCTGATGGCGATCGAGCGGCGCAGCAGGTTCGCCGAGGTCGGCCCGCCAACGGCGAAAGCGACGAACTGCCCCGGCGCGGCGGCCCCGGCGATGGCCGGTGCGGAGAGCCCAAGTTCGACGTAGGCGCCGACCGGCCGGCGGAAGGCGACCTGGGCCATGGCCTGTACCGGCGGGGAGCTAGCCGGTGGCACCGGCGGCGTCATGCCCTCGTCGCCCTTCCAGCAGTGATGGCGGAGGTGGGCGCCGCCTTGACAGTAATAATGGCGGCCCGGGAGACCGCCAGCGCGGCGTGCAGGTCCTGCAGGCTGCGGACGCCGATGTCGCCCCGGCGCAGCGCCTCCACGCCCTGCACGGCGGCGGCCATGCCCTGCACCGTGGTGATGCACGGGATGCCGGCGGTGACCGCGGCGGTGCGGATCTCGTAGCCGTCCAGCCGGGGCCCGCTGTTGCCTGGGGCGCCGAAGGGGGTGTTCACCACGATGTCGACCTCGCCGGCGAGAATCCGCTCCACGCAGTTGCCCGGTCCGTCGCTGTACTTGCCGACCACCTCGCAGGCCACCCCGTTGCGGCGCAGCACCTGGGCGGTGCCGGCGGTGGCCAGCACCCGGAATCCGAGGTCGGCCAGCCGCTTGACCGGAAAGATCGCCCCGCGCTTGTCCCGGTTGGCCAGCGACACGAACACGGTGCCCTCGGTGGGCAGCAGTCCGTATGCGGCGGCCTGGGACTTGGCGAACGCGGTGCCGAACTCGGTATCCAGGCCCATCACCTCGCCGGTGGACTTCATCTCCGGGCCCAGCACGGTGTCCACGCCGTGGCCCTCCTCGGTGCGGAAGCGGTGGAAGGGCAGCACGGCCTCCTTCACCGCGATCGGGGCGTCCTCGGGCAGGTCGGCGCCGTCGCCGGCCGGCAGCACACCGACGCTGCGCAGGTGGGCGATGCTCTCCCCCACCGCGATCCGCGCGGCGGCCTTGGCCAGCTGCACCGCGGTCGCTTTCGAGACGAACGGCACCGTCCGGCTGGCCCGCGGGTTGGCCTCCAGGACGAAGAGGATGTCGTCCTTGATGGCGTACTGGACGTTCATCAGCCCGCGGACGCCGATCCGAGCAGCGAGGGCTTCGGTGGCCTGCCGGATGCCGGCGATGTCGGCACCGCCCAGGGTGATCGGCGGCAGCGCGCACGCGGAGTCCCCGGAGTGCACGCCGGCCTCCTCGATGTGCTCCATCACGCCGCCCAGGAACAGCTCGGTGCCGTCGTAGAGGGCGTCGACGTCGATCTCCACGGCGTCCTCGAGGAAGCGGTCGACCAGCACCGGGTGGTCGCTGCTGACGTCGGTGGCCTTGGTGATGTAGGCCTCCAGCGTGGCGTCCTCGTAGACGATCTCCATGCCGCGCCCGCCCAGCACGTAGGAGGGCCGCACCAGGACCGGGTAGCCGATCCGCGCGGCGATCTCGCGGGCCTCGGCGAACGTGGTCGCCATGCCGTGCTTGGGCGCGGTGAGCCCGGTGTCGGCGAGCACCCGGGAGAAGGCGCCGCGGTCCTCGGCGGCGTCGATGGCCTCCGGGGAGGTGCCCAGCACCGGGACGCCGGCGTCCTTGAGCCGCTGCGCCAGGGCCAGCGGCGTCTGGCCGCCAAGGGTGCAGATGACCCCGGCGACCGGGCCCACGGCGCGCTCGGCCTCCACGACCTCCAGGACGTCCTCGAAGGTCAGCGGCTCGAAGTACAGCCGGTCGGCGGTGTCGTAGTCGGTGGAGACGGTCTCGGGGTTGCAGTTGACCATCACCGCCTCGTAGCCGGCGTCCTGCAGCGCCATCACCGCGTGCACACAGGAGTAGTCGAACTCCACGCCCTGCCCGATCCGGTTCGGCCCCGACCCGAGGATCAGCACCGCGGGCTTCTCCCGGGGCCGGACCTCGGTCTCCTCGTCGTAGGAGGAGTAGTGGTACGGCGTGGCCGCGGCGAACTCGGCGGCGCAGGTGTCGACGGTCTTGTAGACCGGCCGGATGCCCAGCCGCCAGCGCAGCGTGCGGACGCCGTCCTCGCCGGCGAGCTCGGGCCGCAGCGCCGCCACCTGCCGGTCGGACAGGCCGTGCCGCTTCGCCCGCCGCAGCAGCTCGGGCGTGAGCGAGGGCGCCTCGCGGACCTGCTCGCCGATCTCGTGGACCAGTGCGATCTGGTCGACGAACCAGGCGTCGAAGCCGCTGGCCTCGGCCACCTGCTCGACGGTGGCGCCGGCGCCCAGCGCCTGCTCGGCCAGGTAGAGCCGGCCGTCGACCGGGACCCGCAGCTGGGCCAGCAGCTGCTCGGCGGTGGCCAGGGACTCCGGACCGGTCCAGAACCCGGCCAGCGTCGTCTCCGTGGAGCGCATGGCCTTGCCGAGCGCCTCGGTGAAGTTGCGGCCCATGGCCATCACCTCGCCGACGCTCTTCATCGTGGTGGTCAGCCGCGGGTCGGCGCCGGGGAATTTCTCGAAGGCGAACCGCGGGATCTTCACCACGACGTAGTCCAGCGAGGGCTCGAACGAGGCAGGGGTGACCCCGGTGATGTCGTTGGTGATCTCGTCGAGGGTGTAGCCGATCGCCAGCTTGGCGGCGATCTTGGCGATCGGGAAGCCGGTCGCCTTGGACGCCAGCGCGCTGGACCGGGACACCCGCGGGTTCATCTCGATCACGACCAGCCGACCGGTTCCCGGGTGCACCGCGAACTGGATGTTGCAGCCGCCGGTGTCGACACCGACCGCGCGCAGCACCGCGATGCCGACGTCGCGCATCTCCTGGTACTCGCGGTCGGTGAGCGTCATCGCCGGGGCGACGGTCACCGAGTCGCCGGTGTGCACGCCCATCGCGTCGATGTTCTCGATCGAGCAGACGACGACCACGTTGTCGCTGCGGTCGCGCATGAGCTCGAGCTCGTACTCCTTCCAGCCCAGCACCGACTCCTCGATCAGCACCGAGGAGACCGGGGAGTCGGTCAGGCCGTGGGTGGCCATCCGGCGCAGCATCGGCTCGTCGGTGGCGATGCCCGAGCCGAGTCCGCCCATGGTGAAGCTGGGCCGGATGACGACCGGGTAGCCGACCTCCTCGGCGGTGGCGATCGCCTCGTCCACCGACGTGCAGACCGTCGAGCGCGGAGCATCGGCGCCGATGGAGCGCACGATGTCCTTGAACCGCTGCCGGTCCTCACCGCGGTTGATCGCCTCGACGTCGGCGCCGATCAGTTGGACGCCGTACTTCTGCAGGGTGCCGTTCTCGAACAGCCCGATCGCGATGTTCAGCGCGGTCTGCCCGCCGAGGGTGGCCAGCAGCGCGTCGGGGCGCTCGGCGGCGATGACCTTCTCGACGAACTCCGGGGTCAGCGGCTCGATGTAGGTGGCGTCGGCGACCTCGGGGTCGGTCATGATCGTCGCCGGGTTGCTGTTGACCAGGCTGACCCGCAGCCCCTCGGCCTTGAGCACCCGGCAGGCCTGGGTGCCGGAGTAGTCGAACTCGCTGGCCTGGCCGATGACGATCGGCCCGGAGCCGATCACCATCACGTGCTGGATGTCTGTCCGCTTCGGCATGTCAGCTCTTCTCCCCCGTCGTGTGCTCGACGACCGGCGGTGGGGAGACCGCGTGCTCGCCGGCAGGCTGGTCGTGCTCGGCGGCCATCAGGTCGACGAACCGGCCGAACAACGGGTTGGCGTCGTGCGGGCCGGCGGCGGCCTCGGGGTGGAACTGCACGCTGAACGCCGGGACGTCGAGGCAGCGCAGCCCCTCCACCACGTCGTCGTTGAGCCCGACGTGGCTGACCTCCACCCGCCCGTAGGGAGTGTCGACCGCCCGGCCCAGCGGGGCGTCGACGGCGAAGCCGTGGTTGTGGCTGGTCACCCGGACAGTGCCACTGACCCGGTCGAGCACGGGCTGGTTGAGCCCGCGGTGCCCGAAGCGCAGCTTGTAGGTGCCCAGGCCCAGCGCCCGGCCGAGGATCTGGTTGCCGAAGCAGATGCCGAACAGCGGACGGCGGGCGTCCAGCACCCCGCGGACCGCCTCGACCGCGTAGTCGGCCACCGCCGGGTCGCCGGGGCCGTTGGACAGGAAGACGCCGTCCGGGCCGTGCTCGAGCAGGTCCGCCGCGGTCGCGGTGGCCGGCAGCACGTGCGTCTCGACGCCGAGCTCGGCGAGGTACCGCGGAGTGGCGGTCTTGATGCCCAGGTCCAGGGCGGCGATGATGAACCGCTTCTGCCCCACCGCCGGCACCACGTAGGCCTCGCTGGTGCTGACCTCCGGCGCGAGGTCGGCACCGGTCATGCTCGCGCTGTCGGTCACCCGGGCCAGCAGCTCGTCGGGATCGGTCAGCTCGCTGCTGATGCCGACCCGCATCGAGCCGCGGTCGCGCAGGTGCCGGGTCAGCGCCCGGGTGTCGATGCCGCTGATGCCCACGACGCCCTGGGCGACCAGCTCGTCGTCCAGGGTGCCGGTGGCCCGCCAGTTCGCGGCGCGGCGGGCGGGGTCGCGGACGACGAAGCCGGCCACCCACATCCGGCGGCTCTCGTCGTCCTCGCCGTTGACGCCGGTGTTGCCGACGTGCGGGGCGGTCATGACGACGACCTGACGGTGGTAGCTGGGGTCGGTCAGCGTCTCCTGGTAGCCGGTCATACCGGTGGCGAACACCGCCTCGCCGACCGTCGTCCCGATCGCGCCGTAGGCCTCGCCGCGGAACGTGCGCCCGTCCTCGAGGACCAGGATCGCGGTCATCGGGTCGCCTTGCCGTCGAGCACAGTCGGTGCACCTCTCAGGAACGTGTGGACCACCCGGCCGGGCAGCTCCCGCCCGGCGTAGGGGCTGTTGCGGCTCCGGCTGGCCAGCGCGGCCGGGTCGACGGTGCCCCGGAACGCCGGGTCGACCAGCACGAGGTTGGCCGGCTCGCCGGGGGCCAGCGGCCGGCCCTGCGCATGGAGACCCAGGCCCTCCAGCCGGCCGATCGCGGCAGGCCGCACCGACATCCGGTCGGCCAGCCCACGCCAGTCGAGCAGGCCTGTCTCGACCATGGTGTCGACGACGACCGAGAGCGCCTGCTCCAGCCCGATCATCCCGGGCCGGGCCATTGCCCACTCGCACTCCTTGTCCTCCATCGCGTGCGGGGCGTGGTCGGTGGCGACGGCGTCGATCGTGCCGTCGGCCAGCCCGGCGCGGAGGGCCTGGACGTCGGCGTCCGTGCGCAGCGGCGGGTTGACCTTGAACACCGGGTCGTAGCCCTCGGCGCACTCGTCGGTGAGCAGCAGGTGGTGCGGGGTGACCTCGGCGGTGACCTGTACCCCGCGGAACTTGGCCCACCGCAGGATGTCCACGGAGCCGGCGGTGGAGACGTGGCAGACGTGCAGGCGGGCCCCGACGTGGCCGGCCAGCAGCACGTCGCGGGCGATGATGGCCTCCTCGGCGGCGGCCGGCCAGCCGGTCAGGCCCAGCCGGGCCGAGCGGTCGCCCTCGTGCATCTGGGCGCCGGCGGTCAGCCGTGGCTCCTCGGCGTGCTGGGCGACGACGCCGTCCAGCGCCTTGACGTACTCCAGGGCGCGACGCATCAGCGCGGGGTCGGCGACGCAGTGCCCGTCGTCGGAGAAGACCCGGACCCGGGCGGCGGAGTCGGCCATCGCGCCGAGCTCGGCCAGCTGGGTGCCGGCCAGCCCCACGGTGACGGCCCCGACCGGAACGACGTCGACCAATCCGGCCTCCTGGCCAAGCCGCCAGACCTGCTCGACGACGCCGGCGGTGTCGGCGACCGGGTCGGTGTTGGCCATCGCGTGCACCGCGGTGAAGCCGCCGAGCGCCGCTGCCCGGCTGCCGGTCTGCACGGTCTCGGCGTCCTCCCGGCCCGGCTCGCGCAGGTGGGTGTGCAGGTCGACCAGGCCGGGCAGGGCGACCAGGCCGGTCGCATCGACGACCTCGGCGCCGGGCACCGACAGGTCCTCGCCGATCGAGGCGATAATGCTGTCGCGCAGCACGATGTCGACGGTGTCCTCGCCGTAGGGACGCGCGCCCTTGATCAGGTATGTGGTCATTCGGGTGCGCCTCCGAGCAGCAGGTAGAGAACGGCCATCCGGACCGAGACGCCGTTGCCGACCTGCTCGACGATGGTGGAGCGCACCGAGTCGGCGACCTCGGCGGCGATCTCCATGCCGCGGTTCATCGGGCCGGGGTGCATGACGATCGCGTCGTCGGGCAGCAGCGCCATCCGGCGGGCGTCCAGGCCGTAGCGGCGGCTGTACTCGCGGGCGCTGGGGAAGAACGAGGCGTTCATCCGCTCGGCCTGGACCCGCAGCATCATGATCACGTCGGCGTTGGGCAGGACGGCGTCCAGGTCGTAGCTGACCGACACCGGCCAGCTGCCCACGCCCACCGGCAGCAGGGTCGGTGGGGCGACCACGGTGACCTCGGCACCGAGGGTGTGCAGCAGCCAGACGTTGGAGCGGGCCACCCGGCTGTGCAGCACGTCGCCGGTCAGCACCACCCGGACGCCGTCGAGCCGGCCCAGCCGCTGCCGGATCGTGTAGGCGTCCAGCAACGCCTGGGTGGGGTGCTCGTGGGTGCCGTCGCCGGCGTTGACGACCGAGCCGCGGACCCAGTGCGCCAGCCGGTGCGGCGCCCCGGAAGCGGGGTGCCGGACGACGATCGCGTCGCTGCCCATCGCCTCCAAGGTCAGCGCGGTGTCCTTGAGGCTCTCTCCCTTGGAGACGCTGCTGCCCTTGGCGGAGAAGTTGATGACGTCGGCGCTCAATCGCTTGGCGGCCAGCTCGAAGGAGATCCGGGTACGGGTGGAGTCCTCGTAGAAGAGGTTGACCACGGTGCGGCCGCGCAGCGTCGGCAGCTTCTTGACCTCGCGGCCGGCCAGCGCCGACTCGATCTGGGCGGCGGTGTCCAGCATCAGCGTGGCGTCGGCGCGGTCGAGGTCGGCGGCCTCCAGCAGGTGGCGCTTCACGCGGCCACCCCCTCGGAGACGACGACCTCGTCGACCCCGTCGACCTCCGAGAGCCGCACCTTCACCTGCTGCGTGCGGGACGTCGGGACGTTCTTGCCGACGTAGTCGGCGCGGATCGGCAGCTCCCGATGGCCACGGTCGACCAGCACCGCCAGCTGCACCGCCCGCGGGCGGCCCAGGTCGCGCAGCGCGTCCAGCGCGGCCCGCACGGAGCGGCCGGAGAAGAGCACGTCGTCGACGAGCACCACCAGCCGGCCGTCCAGGCCGGCGGCCGGCAGCCAGGTGTCCTCCAGCGCGCGGACGCCGCGCAGTCGCAGGTCGTCGCGGTAGAGGGTGATGTCCACGGTGCCGACGTCCACGGCGGTGCCGGTGAAGGCCTCGATGCGGGCGGCGAGCCGGCGGGCCAGCGGGGCGCCGCGGGTGGGGATGCCGATCAGGACCAGGTCGCGCAGGGCGCCGTCGGCGGCGCCCGGCGAAGCGGCGGCTGCCCGCTCGATGAGCTGATGGGCGACGCGGTCGACCACTCGGGCGACGTCGTCGGCGGTCATCAGCACGCCGGGGGCGGCCTCGGACGTTGGCGAGGGCACGGCCATTCAGGCCTCCTTCCCCGCCTCACGGGACGGGTCGTTAAAGGAGAGGGAGCGCTGACGACCGTACTGCACGGCCTCCGGGGGGCCCGGCGCAGCCGGGTAATGGGGGGGCCGACAGTGACCTCTGACCCGATCGGATGCCCCGGCTGTCGCTCGGGGCCGTCTCCGCGTACTCTCTGTCACCAGCGAGTCCCCCTTCCGACGACAGTCAGTGAGCAGAGGTCATGAGCACCGACTACTCCCGGGCGCTGGGCGCCCGACTCCGGGCCATCCGCAACCAGCAGGGGCTGTCCCTCCAGGGGGTCGAGGACAAGTCCCACGGCCGCTGGAAGGCCGTCGTCGTGGGCTCCTACGAGCGTGGCGACCGCGCGGTGACCGTGCAGCGGCTGTCCGAGCTCGCAGTGTTCTACGGCGTACCGGTGTCCGAGCTGCTGCCCGACCCGCGGCCGAGTTCCGCGGTCACCAAGAGCACGAAGATCGTGCTGAACCTGGAGTCGCTGGGCTCGCTGCCCGCCGACGAGGCCGGCCCGCTGGCCCGCTACGCCTCGACGATCCAGGCGCAGCGCCACGACTACAACGGCAAGGTGCTGTCCATCCGCGCCGAGGACCTCAAGTCGCTGGCGATCATCTACGACATGAGCCCCGACGAGCTGACCACCCGGCTGATCGAGTGGGGTGTGCTCTCCCCCGGCGCCGACGGCGTGGGATACGCCACCGAGGACGACGAGCCGCTCGACTGGGAGCGCCGCCGCAACTCGCGCTGAAGCTGACTGCTGAACGCCTGCAGCCCACTCCGATGATCGGAGTGGGCCGTGGGCGTTCAGCGGTGCATGGCGCCGGCTACGTGGGGATCTCGGCCTTGACGATCCCGCCGAGCACGCCGTTGACGTAGGCCGGCGAGTCGTCGGTGGACAGGCTCTTGGCCAGCTCCACCGCCTCGTCGATCACCACCGCGTCGGGGACGTCATCGACCCAGAGCAGCTCGAACACCGCCATCCGAAGCACGGCGCGGTCGACGTCGGGCAGCCGGTCCAGCGACCAGCCGGAGGCATGCTTCTCGATCAGCTCGTCGATCCGGGCGGCGTGCTCGACGACGCCCTCGACCAGCCGGACGGCGTGCTCGGGGACAGGCGGGTTGCCGTCGGCGATCCGGTCGCGCAGAACGGCGAGCGGGTCGCTGCCGCGCAGGTCGGCCTCGTAGAGGACGTCGACCGCACGCTTGCGGGCCTTGGTACGGGCGGCCACGGCTGAGTCAGCTGACCCGGCCGAGATAGCGGCCGTCGCGGGTGTCGACCTTGAGCTTCTCGCCGGTGGTGATGAACAGCGGGACCTGGATCTCCGCCCCGGTCTCCAGCGTCGCGGGCTTCGTGCCACCGGTGGAGCGGTCGCCCTGCAGGCCCGGGTCGGTGTGCTGCACCAGCAGCTCCATGGTCACCGGGAGCTCCACGTACAGCGGCGTGCTCTCGTGCACGGCCACGATGACCTCGGTGTTCTCCAGCAGATAGTCCGCCCCGCCGCCGAGGGTCGCCGCGGTCACCGGGATCTGGTCGAAGGTGTCGCCGTCCATGAAGACGTAGTCGGCGCCGTCCTGGTACAGGTAGGTCATCGAGCGCTTGTCCACGTTGGCCGTCTCGACCTTGAGGCCGGCGTTGAACGTCCGGTCGACGACCTTGCCGGAAAGCACGTTCTTGAGCGTGGTGCGCACGAACGCGCCGCCCTTGCCCGGCTTCACGTGCTGGAAGTCGGTCACGGTCCACAGCTGGCCGTCCAGGTTCAGGACGGTGCCGTTCTTGAGGTCGTTGGTGGTAGCCATCTAGAGGACCAGCAGTTCCTTGCTCGTGAGGGTCAACAACTCGGGCTCGCCGTCCGTGATGATCAGGGTGTCCTCGATCCGAACACCGCCGTGGCCGGGCAGGTAGACGCCCGGCTCCACGGTGACGGCCATGCCGGCAGCCAGCCTACCTGCGCCCAGCGCCGAGATGCCCGGAGCCTCGTGGATCTCCAGGCCAACGCCGTGCCCGAGACCGTGGGGAAAGTGGTCGCCGTGGCCGGCGGCGACGATGACGTCGCGGGAGGCGGCGTCCACCGCGGTGACCTCGGCACCCACCGCCAGCGCCGCCCGGCCGGCCGCCTGCGAGGCAGCGACCAGCGCGTAGACCTCGTGCTGCCACTCCGCGGCGTGCCCGAGCACCACGGTGCGGGTCATGTCGGAGTGGTAGCCCTCGACGGTGGCGCCGAAGTCGAGCTTGAGGAAGTCGCCGTCGCGCAGCACCGTGGCATCGGGGCGGTGGTGTGGGATCGCCGAGTTGGCGCCGGTGGCCACGATGGTCTCGAAGGACGGCGCCTCGGCGCCCAGGGTGAGCATCCGGGCGTCCAGCTCGCGACCGACCTCGAGCTCGGTGCGGCCCGGGCGCAGCGCCCCGTCGGCGGCCAGCTCGGCCAGCGCCCGGTCGGCGACCGCGCAGGCCCGGCGGAGCGCCTCGACCTCACCGTCGTCCTTGACGGCGCGCAGCGCCTCGACGGCCCGGCGGATGCTCGCAAGCTCCGGCACGCTGCCGCCGTCAGCGGCGTCGGCGAGCACCCGCTCCAGGCCGTGCAGCCCGTCGACGGTGACGTCGTGGGACTCGAAGCCGAGCCGGCCGGTGCTGAGGTGGGCCGCCCGGGCGGCCAGCGCGGACACCGTCGCCCGGTCCACCAGCAGTTCGAGGTCCGGCACCTGGACGCCGGCCTGGGTCGTGTAGCGGCCGTCGAGGCCGAAGACGTCGTCGCCGTCGGCGCGCAGTAGCAGGGCGCCGTTGGAGCCGGTGAACCCGGTCAGGTACCGCACGTTGAGCAGGTTGGTGACCAGGACGGCGTCCAGCCCGGCCTCGGCGGTGGTCGCGCGCAGCCGGTCGCGTCGTTCAGCCGTGCGGGTCATCGCTTCTGCGCCAGCCACTGCAGCGCCAGCACGTAGCCCTGCACCCCGAGCCCGGCGATCACCCCGTCGGCGACCCGCGAGACGTAGGAGAAGTGCCGGAACTCCTCGCGGGCGTGGATGTTGGTGAGGTGCACCTCCACCAGCGGTGCGGTCAGCCCGGCCAGCGCGTCGTGCAGCACCACGGAGGTGTGCGACCAGCCGCCCGGGTTGATCACCACCGGGTCGCCGGCGTCGGCAGCGTCGAACACCCAACCGAGCAGCTCGGCCTCCGAGTCGGTCTGCCGCACCTGCACCGCGACATCCAGCTCCGCGGCCGCGGCCTCGATGAGCTGCACCAGCTCGGCGTAGGTCGTCCTCCCGTACTTCTCCGGCTCGCGCTTGCCGAGGCGGCCGAGGTTTGCGCCGTTGAGCACCTGGATCGTCATGCGGACTCCGGTTCAGAGACGGCCGCCCAGGCGGCATCGAGCCAGGCCTGGTCGGGGTCGGTCAGGATGCCGGGCCGGCCCAGCCCGTCGAGGACGACGAAGCGGAGTGACGCACCGCGGGCCTTCTTGTCCATCCGCATCACCGACTGCAACCGGTGCCAGTCGCCGCGGTAGCTGGTCGGCAGCCCCATCGCGGCGATCAGCCGGCGGTGCCGGTCTGCGTCGGTGCTGGACAGCCGGCCGGCCTGCACGGCGAGCTCGGCGGCGAAAACCAGCCCGACGGCGACCGCCTCCCCGTGCCGCCAGCCGAAGTCCTCGACCCGCTCGACGGCGTGGGCGAGGGTGTGGCCGTAGTTCAGGAACTCCCGCCGTCCGGTGTCGTAGAGGTCGTCGGCGACCGCGTCGGCCTTGACCTGCACCGCCCGGCCGATCAGCTCCGCGGTGTCCCGGCGGCCGGTGGGGTCTGCCTCCAGCAGGTCCAGGACCTGCGCGTCGGCGATGAACCCGCACTTGACCACCTCGGCCAGCCCGGAGCGGAACTCCGCCTCGGGCAGCGCGTCCAACGCGTCGGTGTCGGCGAGCACGGCGGCCGGCGGGTGGAAGGCCCCGACCAGGTTCTTGCCGGCGGCGGTGTTGATGCCGGTCTTCCCGCCGACGGCGGCGTCGACCATGCCGAGCAGGCTGGTCGGCACCTGGACGACGCGGACGCCGCGCAGCCAGGTGGCGGCGAGGAAGCCGGCCAGGTCGGTGACCGCTCCCCCGCCGAGCCCGACGACGGCGTCGGAGCGGGTCAGCCCGAGCCGGCCGAACTCCTCCCAGGCGCCGATCGCCACCTCGGCGGACTTGGCTGCCTCCCCGTCGGGCACGACGACGGCCTCGGCGGCCACCCCGGCCTGCTGCAGCGTCTCCACCGCGGCGCCGGCCGCGGCAGCCAGTGGCGGCGCGTGCACCACGACCGCGCGGGGGGTGCCGGCGAGGACGAGCCCGAGCTCGACCTGCACACCGGGGCCGATGACGACCTCGTAGGGCTGGTTTCCGGCGACGGTCACCCGCTGCACGCCGGGGGTCACGAGCCGGCTCCGCGCCCGGCCGAGGCCTGCAGGGCGGCGAGCACCTCGGCGACGACGTCCTCGGCCGGCCGGTTGCCGGTGGCCACGGTCAGCGTGGCCACCTCGCCGTACAGCGGGGCGCGGGTCTCCAGCATGATGCGCAGCATCGCCCGCGGGTTGAGGCCGAGGATCGGGCGGTCCCGGGACAGACCCACCCGGTGCGCGGCCGAGGGCAGGTCGACGTCCAGCCACACGACCGTCCCGCCGGCCCGACCGTGGGCCACCAGCAGCCTCCGGGTGTCCTCGTTGCTGACGGCACCGCCCCCGAGGGCCAGGACACCGTCGTGCTCGGCCATCGCCCGGGCCACGGCCGCCGCCTCCAGGGCGCGGAAGTGCGGTTCGCCGCGCTGGACGAACAGGTCGGCGACGCTGCTGCCGGCGGTGGCCTCGACGTCGTGGTCGGTGTCCCGGAAGGGCACGCCGAGGGCATCGGCGACCGCCGTCCCGACCGTCGTCTTGCCCGACGCCGGCGGCCCGACCAAGACCAGCACGGGGCCGTAGCCGGCGTTCACCGGTACGTCAGCCCGTCGAGGTAGCTGGCCACGTTGCGGCGGGTCTCGGCCACCGAGTCACCGCCGAACTTCTCCAGCACCGCGTCTGCCAGCACCAGGGCGACCATCGCCTCCATCACCACGCTGCCGCGCGGCACGGCGCAGGCGTCGCTGCGCTGGTTGATCGCCACGGCGGCCTCACCCGTGGCGGTGTCGATGGTGGCCAGGGCCCGCGGCACGGTGCTGATCGGCTTCATCGCCGCCCGTACGCGCAACACCTCACCGTTGGTCATCCCACCCTCGATGCCGCCGGCCCGGTCGGTCAGCCGCTGGACGCGCCCGTCAGCCAGCCGGATCTCGTCGTGGGCCACCGAGCCCCGCCGGCGGGAGGTCTCCAGCCCGTCACCGACCTCGACGGCCTTGACCGACTGGACACCCATCAGCGCACCGGCCAGCCGCGAGTCCAGCCGGCGGTCCCAGTGCACATGGCTGCCCAGACCCGGCGGCAGGCCGTGCACGACGACCTCGATGACGCCACCGAGGGTGTCGCCGGACTTCCGGGCGTCATCGATCTCGGCGACCATCCGACCGCTGGCGCCCGGATCGGCGCAGCGCACCGGGTCCCCGTCGATGAGCGGGTTGTCCTCCGGGCCGGGCAGCACGCCGTCGGGGACGGTCACCGGGCCGATGGCCACGACGTGGCTGACGACCCGCGCGCCGAGCACCTGGTGCAGGAAGGCCTGCGCCACGGTGCCCAGCGCCACGCGGGCGGCGGTCTCCCGGGCGCTGGCGCGCTCGAGCACCGGCCGGGCGTCGTCGAAGCCGTACTTCTGCATCCCCGCCAGGTCGGCGTGCCCCGGGCGCGGCCGGGTCAACGGGACGTTGCGGGCCTGGCCGGCGAGCACCTCGGCATCCACCGGATCGGCCGACATCACCGTCGACCACTTGGGCCACTCGGTGTTGCCGATCCCGATGGCGATGGGGCCGCCCTGGGTGCGCCCGTGCCGGACGCCGCCGCTGACGGTCACCGCGTCGGTCTCGAAGCTCATCCGGGCGCCCCGGCCGTGGCCCAGCCGCCGCCGGGCGAGCTGGACGTCGAGGTCGGCGGTCTGCACTTCCACGCCGGCGGGCAGGCCCTCCAGGATTGCGGTGAGCTGCTGGCCGTGCGACTCGCCTGCGGTCAGCCAGCGCAACATGCCGGTGATTCTGCCAGTAGCAGAACCCCCTTCCTCCCCACCCCTCGCAAGTTCGGGGCGGGCCCCGGGAACCGGGCCGCTCGGTCAGGCACCCGGGAGCGGCCCGGCCAACGCGAGCGCGACGTACGCCCCGGCCAGTAGCGGGGGTCCGAACGGGACGGCGGTCCGCCAGCCGGCCCGGCCGACCGTCATCAGCAGCACCGAGCCGAGGGCGCCGAGCAGGAAGCCGACGAAGACCCCGGCCATAAGCACGCCCCACCCGGCCCAGCCCAGGACCAGGCCGAGCAGGCCGAGCAGTTTCACGTCCCCGAGGCCGAAGCCGCCCGGGCTTCCCAGCCGGGCGCCCGCGGCGGCGGCGAGGGCGACCAGGGCGGCGACGACGGCCCGCAGCAGGGCCGGCCCCGAGTCGGTGACTACGGCGTCGACAAGCAGCACGGCGGCGCAGACGGCGACCGCCGGGTAGGTGACCCGGTCGGGCAGCCGATGCACCGCTCCGTCGACGCCGGTCAGGACCACCGCCGCACCGCCGAACCAGGCCAGGGCGATGGCGGCCGGTCGGGGTCCGGCGAGCGCCGGACCGGCACCCAGCGCCGCGGCCGAGGCGAGGGAGGTGAGGACCGCCCGGGCTGCCGAGGGTCGGGCGGCGGGCTGTCGGGTCGCCAGCCGGACGGTCGTGGCCGCCAGCCAGGGGCCGAGCAGCAGACCCGCCAGTGCGGCCGGCAGCACCCAGCCCAGCCAGCTCCCGGGCACGTCGCGGCCGGGTCAGCCGTCGAGGGCGGCCCGCATCGCCGCGATCGGCGCGGGGTGCCCGGTGATCAGCTCTACCTGGAGCGTCGCCTGCCAGAACAGCACCTCGAGGCCGCTGATCGCCGTCCCGCCCGCGGCCTCCACCTGCTGCGCCAGCGGGGTGGGCCATCCGGCGTAGAGGACGTCGAGCACGGTCTGCCCGGGCCGCCAGTCCAGCGCGGCCACGGCCGGCTGTCCCTGGACCGGGACGGTGCTGACGACCACCGGCGCGTCCACGGGGCCGGCGTCGTCGAGTCGACGGACGGTCGCCGGCACGTCCAGGACGTCCAGCACCCGCATCAGGTCCGCGGCGCGGGCCGGTTCGCGGACGTGCACGTCGACGTGCCGAGCACCCAGCGACGCCAGCGCGGCGACCGCGGCGGCCGCCGTGCCACCGGCGCCCAGGACGGCGGCGTACTCGACCCGCTCGACGCCCCCCAGCTGCAGCGCCATGCCCACGCCGGTGACGTCGGTGTTCTCCGCCCGCCAGCCGGTCGACGTGCGTACCAGTGTGTTGGCCGCGCCCAGCAGGAGCGGCAGCGGGTCGACCTCGTCGGCGACCCGGACCGCAGCCTGCTTGCACGGCATCGTCACCGAGAAGCCGCGCCACTCCGGGCCGAGCCCGGCCAGGAGGTCCGGCAGGTCCGCAGGCCCGACGTCGAGCGCGTCATAGGTCCAGTCCTGCAGACCCAGCGCGGCGTAGGCCGCCCGGTGCATCAGCGGCGACAGGGAGTGGCTGACCGGGCGGCCGAGGACCGCGGCCCTCATCCGTTGGGGTGGTCGCGCAACCACTGCTGGAAGAGCGCCACGTTCTGGGCGTGCTCGTCGGCGGTCACCGAGAACCGGGTGTCGCCCGTGTCCGGGTCGACGACGACGAAGAACAACCAGTCGCCCGGGGTCGGCGAGAGCACCGCCTCCAGCGCCTGCTCCCCCGGGCTGCTGATCGCACCCGGCGGCAGTCCGTCGTTGGCGTAGGTGTTGTACGGCGAGGGATTGGCCCGGTCCTCGATGCTGGTGGTGACCCCGGCCTTGCCGTTGGCGTAGTTCACCGTGGTGTCCAGCTGCAGCCGCATGCCGTCTGCCAGCCGGTTCTCCAGCACCCGGGCGACCTTGCCCATGTCCTCGACCGACCCGGACTCGGCCTGCACGATGCTGGCCTTGGTGAGCACGGTCAGCCGCTGATCGACCGGGATCTGCAGCTCGTCCAGCGCCTGGACGGCGCGTGCGACCATCGGCTTGAGGACGTCGATCGCCGCGGTGCCGGGCTCGACGTCGTAGGTGGCTGGGAACAGGAAGCCCTCGATCAAGCCGTTGGCGTAGGGGGGCAGGCCCAGGTCGGCGGTGTCCATGGCGGCCGCCTGAAGTTCGGGCAGCGGGATGCCGGTGGTGTCGGCCAGCCGCTGGAGCGTCTGGGCGACCGTCAGCCCCTCGGGCACGGTCACCCGGGACAGCTGGCGGGTGGCGGGGTCCAACAGCAGGTCGAGCGCCGAGGCGCCGGACATCTGCTCGGCCATCCGGTAGACGCCCGGCTGGATGCCCGTCGCCTGCGGGTGGGCCTTGGCGGCGTCGAGGAACGGCTCGCTGGAGGCGATGACATCGGCCTCGACCAGGGTGCCGGCAATGGCGCGCAGGCTGTCGCCGTCGCTGATCAGGATGTCCACGCTGCCCGAGCCTGCGCCGCTGTAGTCCTCGGCGGCGGGGTTGATCGCCCGCAGCAGCGCCTGGCCGCCGAAGACGACCCCGGCCACGACCGCGGCCAGCACCAGCAGCGACAGCACCGCGGCCACCGGACGGCTCCGCTTGCGTCCCCGGCCGTCGCGGCCCCCACGGCCACCACCACCGCGGCCCCGGCCGCCGCCGGACCCGCCGTCGTGGTGGTCGTCGAAGTGGTCGTCGTCGAGGTAGTCGTCGGCGGCGATGACCTCGAGCCCCCCGGTCTCGTCGAAGACAGGGTGGCCGTCGTCGTGCAGGTCGGCAGCGTGCTCGTCGTCGTGGACCGGATGCCCGTCGGGCTCGTCGGCCGGCAGGTGGTGCCGGGAGTACACCGCGGTGACCAGCCCGTGGGCGGCCGCCAGCTCGTCGTTCCGGTGACCGACGAGGAGGTCGCCGGAGGGCAGCTCGGCCTCGCGCAGGTCATCGTCCCGGCCGGCCGACGCACGGTCTGCGGCGCGGCGTCCACCCAGCCGGGGGCGGGAGGCGCCGGAGGAGCGGCCGGGCTGGGTCTCGGCGTCGGCGTGCCCGTCGAGGTGCGCCGGCGCGGCAGCCGGCTCATCGAGGAGGGGCCGGCCGGAAGGCACGCGCGGGAAGATCGCCGGCATGGCGGCGGTGCGGGGTGCGGGGGCGACGGAGCGCCGGGCCGGAACGGCCGGGACGCCGGCGTCGGTCTCCAGGGCGGAGCGCCGGCCGCGGAGGGTGCCGCCCTTCAGCCCCTCGTCGGGGCGCTGGCCGGCGCGCGGCTCGGCGACCACGGTCGTGCCGGCGCCGGCCCACGCGGCCAGCAGCTCGGCGGCCGACCGGCCCGCGCCCGTGCCGGACTCGGGGCTGGCGTGCCGGCCGGAGCGCGGCTCGATGGGGCGGCTCACAAGTGGCGCCCACCGGAGGCGCGAACTGTGTCGAGGTGCGTCTGCAGGATGACCACGGCAGCCGCCTGGTCGATCACCGACCGCTGCCGACGACTGGGAATGCCGCCTGCGCGCAGGTGACTGGCTGCGGTCACGGTGGAGAGCCTTTCGTCGACGAGGTGCACCGGGACGTCCCCGATGCGGCTGGTCAGTGACAAAGCGTAGGTGCTGGCATCTTGTGCCGACGCGCCCGACGCACCGGACAGGTGCCTTGGCAACCCCACAACAACCCCGACCACATCATGTGTCACAACCAGCTCAGCCAGCCGGTCGAGATCGCTCTCGTCCTTGGCCCGGCGAAGGGTCTCCAGCGGGCTGGCGAGCATGCCCGTGGGGTCGGACATGGCGACGCCGACGCGCACCGTGCCCACGTCGATCCCCAGCCAGCGTCCCCGGCGGGGACCTTCGCCGGGACCATCGTGCCCCGGGCCGGCGTATTGTGCACCCCCAGCGATGGGCCCTGCTGCCCGGGTGGGGCCGCCCGGCACCACCGGCGGATGACCGCTGAGGTCCAGCCGGCCGGCCTCGTCCCGCGCCGGCGCGGACGGTGCCGGCAGCGGGACGGGCACCCGCTCGGTGTGGTGCTTGCCCCCGCCGGCGTCCGCCCCGCCGAGCCGCTCGCTCACAGCCAGGTCACGGCCTCTCGTCGCTGACGCTCGTCGGACCGGGGTGCGCCGTCCATGCGTGACCTCGCACGCTCGGTCACGTCCTCGCCGCGACGACGGCCTGCTCGGCGGCCGCCAACGCCGCGGGGATCCCCTCGGAATCCGTGCCACCGCCCTGTGCTACGTCGGGCTTGCCGCCACCGCGACCGCCCACCGGGACCGCCGCGGCACGCAGCAGGTCGTTGGCCGACAGCCCGGCCTGCTGGGCCGCGGGGTTGACCGTGGCGACCAGCGCCACCTTGCCCTCGGCCGCCGACGCCAACACGACCGCGGCCGGGCGCTCGCCGAGCCGCCCCCGGACGTCGAGGGCGAGACCGCGCAGGTCGCCGCCGGTCAGCCCGTCCGGCGACCCGGTGACCAGCGCGATGCCGCCGACGTCGCGGGCCGCGCCGGCCAGGTCCCCGGCCGCGGCCAGGGTCTGCTGGCCGCGCAGGTCGGCCAGCTCACGATCGGCGTCGCGCAGCCGGCCGAGGATGCCGGCGACCCGCTCGACGATCCCGTCCTGCGGGGTCTTGAGCAGGTCGGCGAGCTGGCGGACCAGGTCGCGCTCGCGCGCCAGGTAGCGGAAACCCTCCAGGCCGACGGCGGCCTCGACCCGGCGCGAGCCGGAACCGACCGAGCTCTCCGCGGTCAGCGCCAGGGTGCCGATCTGCGCGCTGCCGCGCACGTGGGTGCCACCGCAGAGCTCGCGCGACCACTCGCCGCCGATCTCGACGACGCGGACCTGCTCGCCGTAGGTCTCGCCGAACAGCGCGATGGCGCCGAACTCGCGGGCCTCGGGCAGCGTCATGGTCAGCGCCCGCACCCCGTGGTCGGCGCGGACTGCGGCGTTGGCGACGTCCTCGATGTCGGTGCGCTGCTGCTGCGACAGCGCCCCCTGCCAGGCGAAGTCCAGCCGCAGGTACCCGGGCCGGTTGTAGGAGCCGGACTGCAGCGCCTGCGGGCCGAGGACCTGGCGCAGTGCGGCGTGCACGACGTGCGTGCCCGAGTGCGCCTGGCAGGCGGACAGCCGCCACTCGTGGTCGACCTGGGCGACCAGTTCGGTGCCGGCCCGCAGCTCTCCTTCCAGCACCCGCACCTGGTGGGCGACCAGGCCCTTGACCGGGCGCTGCACGTCGAGAACCTCGGCGCGGCCGCCGTCCCAGGTCAGCTCGCCGGCGTCGGCGACCTGACCGCCGGACTCGGCGTAGAACGGCGTGCGGTCCAGCACCAGCCGGGTGATCTCCCCCGGGCCGACCACCGGCTCGCCGTCCCCGTCCTCGCCCTCGTCGACGACGCCGAGGACCCGGGAGTCGGTGCGCAGGGTGTCGTAGGCCCGCCAGTCGGTCGGCCCGAACTCCGACAGCAGCCGGCGATAGGCCAGCACGTCGACCGAGCCGGTGCGCTTGGCGCGGGCGTCGGCCCGGGCCCGTTCCCGCTGCTCGGTCATCAGCGCGCGGAAGCCCGCCTCGTCGACGCTGACGCCCTGCTCGGCGGCCATCTCGAGGGTGACGTCGATCGGGAAGCCGTAGGTGTCGTGCAGCGAGAAGGCCTGCGCACCCGACAGCGCCGGGGCGGCGCCGGGTTCGCTGGCCGCCACCGCGCCGACCGCGGACTCCGCCTGCGCCACCGCGGTGTCGAACAGCGCCGTCCCGGCGGTGAGGGTGCGCCGGAACGCCTCCTCCTCGGCGTAGGCGATCCCGGAAATCCGGGCGAAGTCGGTGGCCAGCTCCGGATAACTGCCGCTCATCGCGTCCCGGGAGACCGGCAACAGCTCGGGGAGGCTGGCGTCCTCCACGCCCAGGAGCTTCATCGACCGCACGGCGCGGCGCAGCAGCCGGCGCAGCACGTAACCGGCGCCCTCGTTGCCCGGGGTGACCTCGTCGCCGATCAGCATCAGGCCGCTGCGCACGTGGTCGGCGACCACCCGCAGCCGGACGTCGGCCTCGTGGTCGGCGCCGTAGCGGATGCCGGCCAGCTCCGCCGCGCGGTGCAGCACCGGGGCGACCTGATCGATCTCGTACAGGTTGTCGACGCCCTGCAGCAGGTAGGCCACCCGCTCCAGGCCCATGCCGGTGTCGATGTTCTTCTTCGGCAGGTCGCCGAGGATCGGGTAGTCCTTGCCCTCCCCCGGGCCCCGCTCGT
This sequence comes from Modestobacter sp. DSM 44400, assembly GCF_900107175.1. Classification (GTDB taxonomy): domain Bacteria; phylum Actinomycetota; class Actinomycetes; order Mycobacteriales; family Geodermatophilaceae; genus Modestobacter. The sequence goes on from NZ_FNOZ01000002.1 coordinate 127,563, forward strand.
ACTGCATGAAGACCAGGTTCCAGATCTCCAGGAACCGGTCGCCCCCCTCGTCGACGGCCGGGCCGCCGTCCGGGCCGAACTCCCGGCCCCGGTCGAAGAAGATCTCCGAGCACGGGCCGGCCGGGCCGGGCGCGCCGGTGTCCCAATAGTTCGAGCCCTTGCCCAGCCGCTGGATGCGCTCCTTCGGCAGCCCGGCGATCCGGTGCCAGGCGTCGGCGGCCTCCTCGTCATCGAGGTAGACGGTGACCCAGATCCGGTCGGGGTCGAAGCCCAGCCCACCGTCGGCGACCGGGTTGGTGATCAGCTCCCAGGCGTACTGGACGGCCTCGGCTTTGAAGTAGTCGCCGAAGGAGAAGTTGCCGTTCATCTGGAAGAACGTGCCGTGCCGGGTCGTCTTGCCCACCTCCTCGATGTCGAGGGTGCGCACACACTTCTGCACGCTGGTGGCCCGCGGGTAGGGGGCGGGCTCCCGACCGGTCAGGTACGGGATGAACGGCACCATCCCGGCGACGGTGAACAGCAGCGACGGGTCCGGGGACACCAGCGAGGCGCTGGGGACGACGGTGTGGCCACGGGACTCGAAGTGGTCCAGGAAACGGCGGCGGATCTCAGCGGTCTGCATCAGGCTCGGTCTCGACTCAGGCGGGCGCTGCGGCAGGCTGGCGGGTGTCGGGTCCTGCCCGCGGCGCGGGGTGGGTGGTCGGGCTCAGCTGTCCGCTGCGTGGGCACCGCGGCGGCCGGGCAGGGCGGCTGCCTCCGAGCGGGTGGGCAGGGGGGCATCCAGGCCGGTGCCGGCGCGCAGCTCGCCCTCCCGCGCGGACGCGGCAGCGCGGACGTCGGCTCCGAAGTCGCCGATCGCGTCGGCCAGGTCGCGCAGGCCGTCGGCCAGCTGGCCGGCGATCCCCTGCGGGGTGAGCTTCTCGACGGCACGGCTCAGCTTGCGGACGACGAGCACCCCGATGGTGATGCCCATGGCCAGCCAGAACAGGCGGCGCATCAGCGGGCCCGCCGGTTCTCGCGACGGGCCCGGCGATCGGCGTTGGCGTTGGCGTTGGCGTCGGCCACGGCCTGACCCTCCCGCTTCTTCTTCGCGGCGCTGCGCACGCCGTAGCTGAAGGCGGCGACCTTGATCAGCGGGCTGCCCACGGTGGCGGCGACCACGGAGGTCAGCGCGGCGACGTTGCTGGAGACGTTGGCGGCGTTGCCGGTGATGTCGTCGACGCGCTCCAGGTTGGAGTTCACGTGGGTGACCGTTGTAGACGCCTGGGACAGGATCGGCTGGGTCTGCTCACGCACCTGACGGACGGTCAGGGTCGTCTCGTCGAGGGTGCGCCCCAGCTTGAGCAGCGGAACGGCGAGCAGCACCACCAGTACCGCCAAGGCGATGGCTGCGATCAGCCCGGCCCACTCTCCTGCGGACACGCGTGTGCTCCTCTGCTTCGACTTGCGGCGTTCGACTGCTCCGGCAGGGGCCCCGCCGGTGAGGCAACACTAGCGGCGGGGGCCGACGGTCGTCGTCCGCGATGCCCGCCGCGCTGCCCCCGGGTCAGCGACGGCGGCGCACGATCGCCCGCAGCTTGACCAGCCGCGCGGCGAGCTGGCCCTCGACGCCGCGGTTGGTGGGCCGGTAGTAGTCCCGGCCGACGAGGGCGTCCGGGGGGTACTGCTGGGGCAGCACCCCGTCCGGATGGTCGTGCGGATAGGCATACGTGGTGCCGTGGCCCAGCTTCTTGGACCCGGCGTAGTGGGCGTCGCGCAGCCCCGGCGGAACGGGGCCGGCCAGACCGGCGTGCACGTCGGCGATCGCCTCGTTGATGCCGGTGTAGGCGGCGTTCGACTTCGGCGCCGTGGCCAGGTGGACGACGGCCTGGGCCAGCGGAATGCGGCCCTCGGGCATGCCGATGAAGGCGACGGCGTCGGCGGCGGCGACCGCGGTGAGCAGCGCCGTCGGGTCGGCCATGCCGATGTCCTCGCTGGCCGAGATGACCAGCCGGCGGGCGATGAACCGGGCATCCTCCCCCGCCTCCACCATCCGGGCCAGGTAGTGCAGCGCCGCGTCGACGTCGCTGCCGCGGATGGACTTGATCAGCGCGCTGGCCACGTCGTAGTGCTGGTCGCCCTGCCGGTCGTAGCGGACCGCGGCCTGGGCCACCGCCGTCTCCAGGGTGGCCAGGTCCAGCACCGTGCTCCCCGCAGCCCGGGCGGCCCCGGCGCCGGACTCGAGCGCGGTCAAGGCCTTACGGGCGTCGCCGCCGGCCACCCGGAGCAGGTGCTCCTCGGCCTCTCCGGTGAGCGTCACGGCGCCGTCCAGGCCCCGGTCGCTGGTCAGTGCGCGGCGCAGCACCGCCCGCACGTCGTCGTCGCTCAGTGGTTGCAGCGCCAGTACCAGGCTCCGCGACAGCAGCGGGCTGACGACGGAGAAGAACGGGTTCTCGGTGGTGGCGGCGATGAGGCTGACGATCCGGTCCTCGACCGCGGACAGCAGCGAGTCCTGCTGGGTCTTGGAGAACCGGTGCACCTCGTCGATGAACAGCACGGTGCGGCGGCCGGCGGAGGTGAGCTCGCGCTTGGCGGTGGCGATGACCGCGCGCACCTCCTTGACCCCGGCATCGAGCGCGGAGAGCTGCACGAAGGACCGCTTGGTGGCCAGCGAGATGACGTGGGCGAGGGTCGTCTTCCCGGTGCCGGGCGGGCCGTAGAGCACCAGCGACATCGGCTCGTCGGCCTCGACCAGCCGGCGCAGCGGGGCGCGGGGACCGAGCAGGTGCTGCTGGCCGACGACCTCGTCGAGGGACCGGGGGCGCATGCGTACCGCCAGCGGCGCGCCCGGGTCGACCGACGGCGCCGCCGGGTCGCCCTCCGGGGACCCGTCGAACAGGGTGGTCCCTTCCGCCGTCACGGTTGCGACGCTACCCGCGGGGCACGACGGTCCCGTCATCGTCCGACCACCCGGAGGTACCCCGTGCAGCAGCGCACCATCGGCAACGACACCGTCGGCCGGATCGAGGTGGGCGCGGTCGGGCTCGGCGCCATGCCGCTGTCGTCGAAGGAGGACCGACCCTCCCCCGACGACGCGGTCGCCGTCGTGCACGCCGCGCTGGACGCCGGGGTCACCCTGATCGACACCGCCGACGCCTACGCCCACTCGGAGGTCGAGTTCGGGCACAACGAGTCGATCGTCGCCCGGGCGCTGGCGTCCTACGGCGGGAACACCTCCGGCGTGCTGGTGGCCACCAAGGGCGGGCACACCCGCTCCGGGAAGGACTGGGGCCTCGACGGGACGGCGGACTACCTGCGCCGGGCCTGCGAGGGGTCGCTGCGCCGGCTCGGGGTACAGGCGATCGGGCTCTACCAGTTCCACCGCCCCGACCCGGCGACGCCGTGGGACGAGTCGATGGGCGCGCTGCGGTCGCTGGTCGACGCCGGCCTCATCCGGATGGCCGGCATCTCCAACGCCGACGTCGGCCAAATCGACGCGGCCCGGGCCATCGTGGGCGACGCGCTGGTGAGCGTGCAGAACGAGTTCTCGCCCAGCTTCCGGTCCTCGGCCGGGGAGTTGGCGCACTGTGCGCAGCACGGGCTGGCGTTCCTGCCGTGGAGCCCGTTCGGCGGCATCCCGGCCGCCAAGTCGCTGGACGCCACCGCTGCCGGGTTCGCCGCCGTGGCCGCGGAGCTGGGGGTGTCGGTGTACCGGGTGACGGTCGCCTGGCACCTGGCCCAGGCCGACGTCGTCCTGCCCATCCCGGGAGCCTCGCGGCCGCAGTCGATCGAGGACTCCGCGCGCGGGGCCGACCTGCAGCTCACGCCAGACCAGCTGAGCCGGCTGAACGCCGCCTGAGACGCCCTTCTGGCGTTGATCATCGGCGGGTGGCTGCCCTCGCCGGCGTGTCCGGGAGCCAGCCGCCGATGATCAACTCGGGTGAGGGTGGGCTGGCGCGTCGTCCACAGTCACCGCCCTGTCCACAGATGTGCCGGAGCCGTCGTCCCGGGCCCCGGCTGGCCACACCGTGGCGAGATGGCACCACCCCAGCTGTTCACTACAGCCACTGCACGATCGGTCGGCCTGAGCCGGGGTCAACTCCGCGGGCCCGGCTTCCTCCGGCTGGCCCACGACCTCGTCGTCCGGCTGGACGACGCGATCGACACCACCGAGCGCCTGCGACTGCTCGCCACCGTCCTGCCTGTCGATGCGGCGTTCAGCCACGCCACTGCGGCGTCGCTGCTCGGCGCGCCGGTCGACGCGCCTCCTCGTGCGCACGTCGTCCTGACCCCACGACGGGTGCTGCCCCAGCGGGGCGAGCTGGTCGTCCACGAGCGTCAGCTGGCTACCGCGGACATCGTCGGCCACCGAGGGCTGCAGGTGACCTCCGGGCCGCAGACATTCCTGGACGTCTCGTCGACGGTGCCACCCGAGGAGTTGGTCGCCATCGGGGACGCCCTGATGCGGGGCGGCCACCTGGACTGCGAGCGGCTTGCCGAGCGGCTGGGACGAGCTGACAGGGTTCGCGGTGTGGTGCGTGCACGCGCTTGCGCGCCGCTGCTGAGCCCGCTGGCGCAGTCGCGCCCGGAGAGCCTCCTGCGCTACTGGCTGACCGCGAGCGACCTGCCCGTACCCGAGCTCCAGGTGCCCGTCACGGACAGACGGGGCCGGATCGTGGCCCACGGCGATCTCGGATACAGCCGCTGGAATGTCTTGCTCGAGTACGAGGGGCGGCAGCACGCCGACCCCGAGCAGTTCGACCGGGACGTCGACCGCTACTCGCTGATGGCTGCCGGCGGCTGGTTGGTGCTGCGCTTCGCCCGGCGCCACCTGGGTGGGCCGTCGCCGGTGGTCGACCGGACGCTCGCGGCGCTGATCAGCCGAGGGTGGCGCCCCGGCCAGGGTTGATCATCGGCGACTGGCGGCCCGACACGCCGTCAGGCGCAGCCACCCGCCGATGATCAACTGCAGGGAGCGCGGTCAGGCGATGGGATCCGTCGGCCCCGGGGCCCCCGGCTCGCCGGGCAGCGGCTTGGCCTCGGGCACGACGTCGATGCCGGCCTCCTTGCGCTGCGCCGCGGAGATCGGCGTCGGCGCACCGGTCAGCGGGTCGTAGCCCGCCCCGGTCTTGGGGAAGGCGATGACCTCGCGGATCGACTCCACCCCGGCGAGCAGCGCGGTGAGCCGATCCCAGCCGATCGCGGCACCGGCGTGCGGCGGCGGGCCGTAGGCGAAGGCCTCCAGGAAGAACCCGAACCGCTCCCGGGCCTCCTCCCGCGACATGCCCAGCGTCTCGAACACCCGCTCCTGCAGGTCCGCGTCGTGGATGCGGACCGAGCCGCTCATCAGCTCGTTGCCGTTGACGACGAGGTCGTAGGCGTCCGACAGCGCCGCGCCCCTGTCCTCGGTGAACGTCTCCCGCCACTCCGGGGTCGGCGAGGTGAAGGGGTGGTGCATGAAGGTCCAGTCGCCGTCCTCGGTCTCCTCGAACATCGGGAAGTCCACGACGAACAGGAACGACCAGGAGCCGGCGGGGATCAACTCCAGCCGCTTGGCCACCTCGTTGCGCGCGGCGCCCAGCAGTTCCTGCGAGGGACGGCGGGCGCCCGCGGCGAAGAACACGCAGTCCCCCGGCTGCGCACCGACGGCCTCGACCAGGCCGGCCCGCTCGGACTCGGAGATGTTCTTGGCCACCGGGCCGCCGAGGGTGCCGTCTTCGGCAATGGTCACGTAGGCCAGGCCCTTGGCCCCGCGCGAGCGCGCCCAGTCCTGCCAGGCATCGAAGGCCCGCCGCGGCTGCGACCCGCCGTCGGGCATCACGATCGCGCCGACGTAGGGCGACTGGAACACCCGGAAAGGCGTCTCGACGAAGTAGGACGTCAGCTCGGTCAGCTCGAGGCCGAACCGCAGGTCGGGCTTGTCAGAGCCGAACCGGTCCATCGCCTCGCGGTAGGTCATCCGCGGGACCTTCGGCACGTCGTAGGAGGCCAGCTCCCGCCACAGCTCCCGGACGACGTCCTCGGCGACGGCGAGCACGTCATCCCGGTCGACGAAGCTCATCTCGAAGTCCAGCTGGGTGAACTCCGGCTGCCGGTCGGCGCGGAAGTCCTCGTCCCGGAAGCAGCGGGCGATCTGGTAATACCGCTCCAGCCCGCCGATCATCAGCAGCTGCTTGAACAGCTGCGGCGACTGCGGCAGGGCGTACCAGTGCCCGGGCTGCAGACGCACCGGGACGACGAAGTCCCGGGCGCCCTCGGGCGTTGAGCGGGTCAGGTTCGGGGTCTCCACCTCGGTGAACCCGTGCCGGGCCATCACCCCGCGGGCCACCCGGTTGATCTCCGAGCGCACCCGCAGCACCGACGCCGGGCCCTGGCGGCGCAGGTCGAGGTAGCGGTAGGTGTACCGGACGTCGTCCCCGGCGGCCTGGGCCGTCTCGATCGGGAAGGGCAGCGGCGCCGAGGCCGACAACACCTGCAGCGTCGAGGCCACGACCTCGATCTCCCCGGTCGGCAGCTCCGGGTTCTCGTTGCCGGCCGGACGGCGCTGCACCTCGCCGGTCACGAGCACGCAGTACTCGTTGCGCAGTGCGTGCGCCTCCTCCTCCCGGACGACGACCTGGGCGTAGCCGGAGGCGTCGCGCAGGTCGAGGAAGACGACCCCGCCGTGGTCGCGCCGGCGGGCGACCCAGCCGGCGAGGGTGACCGTGGAACCGGCGTCGGTCGCGCGCAGCGTGCCGGCGTCGTGGGTGCGGAGCAAGGGAGTGCCTTTCGGAGAGGGGCAGCGGAGGAGGTCACCAGCGGTCGTGCACGTGGGCGCGGATGCGCTCGTCGTACACCCGCTCGAGGTCGGCGAGCTGGCCGGCGGTGAGGGACGGGATGCTGGCGGCGGCCACGTTGCCCAGCGCCTGCTCGACGTTCCGCGCGCCGGGGATGACCGTGGTGACGCCGGGCTGGTCGATCACCCAGCGGAGCGCGAAGGCCGCCGTGGTCACGTCGGGGCCGGCGATCTCGGCCACCTCCTGGGCTGCGGCGACGCCGACCTCGAACGGCACCCCGGCGAAGGTCTCGCCCACGTCGAACGCCTCGCCGTTGCGGTTGAAGCTGCGGTGATCGTCGGCGGCGAAGGTGGTGTCGGTGGAGTACTTCCCCGACAGCAGGCCACTGGCCAGCGGCACCCGGGCCAGGATGCCGACCTCGGCCCGCTGAGCGGCTGGCAGAAGTTCTTCCAGCGGCTTGCGCCGGAAGACGTTGAGGATCACCTGGATGGACTGCACGCCAGGGTGCTGCAGCGCGGTCAGGCCCTCGGCGACGGTCTCCACCGAGACGCCGTAGGCCGCGATCGCGTGCTCCTCGACGAGCGCGTCGAGGGTCTCGTAGACCCGCTCGTCGGAGTAGACGGCCGGCGGCGGGCAGTGCAGCTGCACCAGGTCCAGGGTGCCGACGCCGAGGTTGCGGCGGGACCGGTCGATCCAGGCCCGCAGGTTCTCGGGGGTGTACTGCTCGGCGGTGAACGGGTCGGCGCGGCGGCCGGCCTTGGTGGCCACGAAGGGGCGCTCCCCGCGGGCGGCCAGCGCCTTGCGGATCCGCTCCTCGGAGCGGCCGTCGCCGTAGACATCGGCGGTGTCCAGCAGGGTGACACCGGCGTCCAGGGCGGCGTCGAGCACGGCGCCGGCGGTGTCCTCGGACACGTCGCCCCAGTCGCCGCCCAGCTGCCAGGTGCCCAGGCCGACCACCGATACGTCGGCACCGGTCCGGCCCAGCGGCCGGGTCTCCAGGGTGGTGCTCGAGTCCACGCCATCGCTCATGCTCACGGTGCAGCCGTCCGTTCGACTCCGTACTCGTTCCGCTCCTCGGTCGCTGTCGCTCCCTGCGATGCTCGCTCGCACGTCATCTTCACCGAGTCACCGTCGCACGTACCTGGTCGAACAGCTCGCCCAGGGGGACGGCGGTCTGCTCCTGCGTGCGCAGGTCCTTGAGCTGGGCCACGCCCTCGGCGAGGTCCCGGTCCCCCAGGACGACGGCGTGCGTCGCGCCGGAGCGGTCGGCGGCCTTCATCGCGCCTTTGAGCCCGCGGTCGCCGTAAACGGTGTCGGCCGAAATGCCGGCCTGCCGCAGCTGCCCGACCAGCCGGACGGCGAGCTTCTTGGCCTCGGCACCCAGCGGGACGACGAACGCCTGCACCCCCGCGTAGGCCGCCACATCGAGCCCCTCGGCCTGCACGGCGAGCAGCGTGCGGTCCACGCCGACCGCGTATCCGATGCCGGACACGTCAGGGCCGCCGAGCGCCGCGGACAGCCCGTCGTAGCGCCCGCCGCCACCGATCGCGGACTGCGCGCCGAGACCGGAGTGGACGACCTCGAACGTCGTCTTCGTGTAGTAGTCCAGGCCGCGCACCAGCTTGGGTGCCTCGGTCCACGTCACGCCCAGGTCGCTCAGGTGCTCCCGCACGGCGTCGTAGTGGGCCTGGGTGGAGTCCGAGAGGTGGTCGACCATCAGCGGGGCGTCGTCCAGTTGCGCCTGCACCTCGGGCCGCTTGTCGTCCAGCACGCGCAGCGGGTTGATCTCCGCCCGGCGCCGGGTGTCCTCGTCCAGGTCCAGCTTCGCCAGGAAGTCGACCAACAGCTCCCGGTACTGCGGGCGGCAGGTCGCGTCGCCGAGCGAGGTCAGCAGCAGCTCGAAGTCGGTGAGCCCGAGGTCGCGGAACCCCTGCACCGCCAGCGCCACCACCTCGGCGTCCAGCGCCGGGTCGTCGATGCCGAAGGCCTCGCAGTCGACCTGGGTGAAGTGCCGGTACCGGCCGGCCTGCGGACGTTCGTAGCGGAACGCCGACCCGACGCTCCACAGCTTCACCGGCAGCGCGCCACCGTAGAGGCGGTGCTCGATGAAAGCCCGCATCAGCCCGGCAGTGAGCTCCGGGCGCAGCGTGAGCGACCGGCCACCACGGTCGTCGAACGTGTACATCTCCTTGGAGACGACGTCGGTGGACTCCCCCACCCCGCGGGCGAACACGGCGGTGTCCTCGAACACCGGCGTCTCCACGTAGCCGTACCCGGCCCGGCGCAGCGGCGCGGTCAGCGTGTCGCGGACGGCGAGGAACTGCGCCGACGCGGGCGGCAGCGTGTCGAAGGTGCCCTTGGGTGCCTGCAGGTCAGCACTCACAGCCCGCGCCCCTTCGGCGCGGCGGCCGCCTCGGCCAGATAGGGGTTGGTCGCCCGCTCGCGGCCGATGGTGGTCGCTGCGCCGTGGCCGGGCAACACCACCGTCTCGTCGGCCATCGGCAGGACGACGTCGCGCAGCGAGGCGAGCATCGACTCCCAGGACCCGCCGGGCAGGTCGACCCGGCCCACGGACCCGGCGAACAGCACGTCGCCGGCCAGCAGTGCGGGCGCCTCACCGGCGTCGAAGGAGAACACGACCGAGCCCTCCGTGTGCCCTGGGGCGTGCCGGACGGTCAGGTCGACGCCGGCCAGCGAGAGGGTCGCCCCGTCGGCCAGCGGCAGCACGTCGGCCGGGTCGGGCAGCGCCACCTGGCCGACCAGCGGCGCGAGGGCCGGACCGTGCCAGCGCATCGGGTCCGACAGCATGCCGCCGTCGGCGGGGTGCAGGTAGGCGGGGATGTCGTAGCCGTCGCAGACCGGCAGCACGGAGAACGTGTGGTCGAGGTGCCCGTGGGTGAGCACGACGGCGACCGGCTTGAGCTTCGCGTCGGCCAGCATCCGGGCGAGCGGTTCGACGGCGTCCATGCCAGGGTCGACCACGACGCACTCGGCGTTCGGCCCGGAGGCGACGGCGTAGCAGTTGGTGCCGAACGCGCCGGCGGGGAACGAGCGGATGAGCACCCGTGCAGGTTACGCGGGGACGATCACCAGCTGGCGTCGCTGCCAGGGAGCCGACAGGTGCCCCACCTAGACTCCCTCCTCGAGACCGCCGGGTGTGTGGCCAGAGCCGGGAGGTGCGGCCGCCCCCGAGAGAGCGCCAATGCCCGAGGAGCCGAGAAGAGTGCCGACCAACAAGCAGCGCCGTGAGGCGGCCCAGCGACGTCTGCAGCGCCAGCTCGAACGGCGTGGGGAGCTCGCCCGCAAGCGCCGGCGCAACCTGCTGGCCGGGGTGGCGGTGATCGCCGTCCTGGTCGTCGTGGGTGCGGCCTTCCTCATCACCAACGTGATCGGCGGCAACGACGACGCCGCGGCCAGCGGCTCGACCGCGGCCAGCAGTTCGACCGCGGCCAGCAACAGCGCCGCGGCCACCACCGCCGCCGCCGCGGCGACGAACGCCGACGGCACCGTGGCCTGCGACTACCAGCCGGACACCTCCGGCAACACCAACCTCAAGGACGTCGGCACGCCGCCGAACCCGGCAGCGACGCTGACCCAGGGCACCAGCACGCTGCTGATGAGCACCGGCCAGGGCGACCTGACCCTGACCCTGGACCGGGCGAAGGCCCCGTGCGCGGCGGCCAGCTTCACCTACCTGGCCCAACAGGGCTTCTTCGACGGCAGCCCCTGCCACCGCGAGGTCAACCAGGACACCTTCGGTGTGCTGCAGTGCGGTGACCCGAGCGGCACCGGCTCCGGCGGCCCGAGCTACAAGTACGCCGAGGAGGTCAGCGCCACCACGACCTACCCGCGCGGCACCATCGCCATGGCCAAGACCAACCAGCCGAACACCACCGGCAGCCAGTTCTTCCTCTGCTTCGTTGACACGAACCTGCCGCCGCAGTACACCGTCGTCGGGACCGTCGACGAGGCCGGCCTGGGCGTCCTGGACGAGATTGCCGCTGCGGGCAACAACGGGGTCAACGGCGCCGGCGACGGCGCGCCGAACGTGCCGGTGACGATCACGAAGATGACCGTCCTCCAGTGACCCCGCGCGGGGCGGTGGGTGGCCCTCGCGGCGCCCACCGCCCTGGCGCTCGCCGGTTGCACGTCGCTGGTCGAGGGGCAGGCGACGCCGGCTCCGGTGACGCTGGCCGGCACACTGGTGGCCGACCGGTGGGGCAGCTGTACAGCACAACCGCCGTCGACTACTCCGAGACCCCACCGGTCGGCGGGCAGCGCGACCCGGTGTGGGCCGACTGCACCGGCACCGTCTACGCCGCGCTCATCCGGCCGGAGAACGCCGTCCACTCGCTGGAGCACGGCGTCCGTGTGGATCACCTGCGACCCGGCGATGGCCATGGTCGCCGACGTCCGGGAGCTCACCGACTGGTCGCCGGCCGGCCCGGCCTGATGCTCTCGCCCTACCAGGGCCAGGGGGCGGCGATCTCGCTCCAGGCGTGGGACCACCAGCTCAGGGTGCGCAGCGCCGCCGACCCGAAGCTGGCGCAGTTCGCCTACCTGCTGGCCTTCAACCCCGACTCGACACCGGAGCCGGGCGCGACCTGCGAGAGCCCAGGCTTCCTGCTGGGCCCACCGCCAGTGGACTGAAGAAGAACTCCTCCCGGGTCCCTCGCAGCCCGGGGACGCCAAGGAGAAGCCGGTGAACTAGGCGGTGACCCGCTCGACGTCGAACACCCCGTCCACGTTCCGCACGGTCTGCAGCACCGCCCCCAGGTGCGCTGGGTCGGCGAGCTCGAAGGTGAAGCGGCTGATCGCCACCCGGTCGCGGCTGGTCTGCACCGACGCGGACAGGATGTTGACTCGCTCGTCGGCCAGCGCCTTGGTGACGTCGGACAGCAGCCGGTGCCGGTCCAGCGCCTCGACCTGGATGGCCACCAGGAACACCGCGCCCGGCTGCGATGCCCACTCGACCTCGACCAGCCGTTCGGGCGTGCGCTGCAGGTCCGCGGCGTTGGTGCAGTCGGTGCGGTGCACGCTGACCCCGCCGCCCCGGGTGACGAACCCCAGCACGTCGTCGCCGGGCACCGGGGTGCAGCACTTGGCGAGCTTGGCCCACACGTCGGTCATGCCGTGCACGACGATGCCCGGGTCGCCGCTGGCGCTGCGGACGACGGTGCGCTTGGTGGGGATCGCCGTCTCGGCGATGTCCTCGGCCGCACCCTCGGCGCCGCCCAGGGCGGTGAGCAGCTTCTCCACCAGCGAGGCGGCCGAGACCTGGTGCTCGCCCACCGCGGCGTACAGGGCGCTCACGTCCGGGTAGTGCAGGTCGGCGGCCAGCGTGGCCAGGGCCTCGCCGCCGAGCAGTCGCTGCAGCGGGAGCCCGGCCTTGCGCATCGCCTTGGTCAGCGCGTCCTTGCCGTCCTCGACGGCGTCCTCGCGGCGCTCCTTGGTGAACCACTGCCGGATCTTGGTGCGCGCCCGGGAGGACCCGACGAAGGACAGCCAGTCCTTGGAGGGCCCGGCCGTGGGCGAGCGGGAGGTGAATATCTCGACCACGTCGCCGTTGGACAGCTTGCTCTCCAGCGAGACCAGGCTGCCGTTGACGCGGGCGCCGATGCAGCGGTGGCCGACCTCGGTGTGCACTGCGTAGGCGAAGTCGACCGAGGTGGACTCTCCCGGCAGGCTGATCACGTCGCCCTTGGGCGTGAAGACGAAGACCTCCTGCGGACCGAGGTCGTAGCGCAACGTCTCCAGGAACTCGCCGGGCTCCTGCGCCTCGCGCTGCCAGTCCAGCAACTGCCGCAGCCACAGCATGTCGTCGCCGGCCGGGGACGGCGTCGGCGGAGCACCCGCTGCGCGTGCCTTCTCCTTGTACTTCCAGTGCGCCGCGATGCCGTACTCGGCGGTGCGGTGCATCTCGTGGGTACGGATCTGCAGCTCGACGGGCTTGCCCTGCGGGCCGATCACCGTGGTGTGCAGCGACTGGTACATGTTGAACTTCGGCATGGCCACGAAGTCCTTGAAGCGGCCGGGCACCGGCTGCCAGTGCGCGTGCATGATGCCCAGCGCCGCGTAGACGTCGCGCACCGACTCGACCAGCACGCGAATCCCGACCAGGTCCCAGATGTCGGTGAAGTCGCGGCCGCGGACGATCATCTTCTGGTAGATCGAGTAGTAGTGCTTGGGCCGGCCGGTGACGACGGCTTCGATCTTGGCCGCCTTGAGCTGCTCGGTGACCGCTGAGGCGACCTCGGTCAGGTAGGTGTCCCGCGAGGGGGCGCGCTCGGCGACCAGCCGGACGATCTCGTCGTAACGCTTGGGGTACAGCGTGGCGAACGCGAGGTCCTCAAGCTCCCATTTGATGGTGTTCATGCCCAGCCGGTGGGCCAGCGGGGCGAGGATCTCCAGCGTCTCGCGCGCCTTCTTCTCCTGCTTCTCCGGCGGGAGGAAGCGCAGCGTGCGCATGTTGTGCAGCCGGTCGGCCAGCTTGATGACCAGCACCCGGGGGTCGCGGGCCATCGCCACGATCATCTTGCGGATCGTCTCGGCCTGGGCCGCGTCGCCGTACTTGACCTTGTCGATCTTGGTGACGCCGTCGACCAGATAGGCGACCTCGGAACCGAAGTCGGCGGTGATCGACTCCAGCGTCGCGCCGGTGTCCTCCACCGTGTCGTGCAGCAGCGCCGCCACCAGCGTGGTGGTGTCCATGCCCAGCCCGGCCAGCACGGTGGCCACGGCCAGCGGGTGGGTGATGTAGGGGTCGCCGCTCTTGCGCTTCTGGTCGGCGTGCGCGGCCTCGGCGACGTCGTAGGCACGTTGCAGCAGGACCAGGTCGGCCTTGGGGTGACTCTGCCGATGCAGCGCCGCCAGCGGCTCGAGCACCGGCCGGATGTCGGTGGAGCGCTGCCCGGCCACGATGCGGCGGGCCAGCCGGTCGCGCACCCGGCGTCGGGGGGCGGCGTCCCGGTCGCCACTGCCGACGGGCTCGGGCGCTACGTCGTCGGGACGGCGGACGGCGGGCCGCTCGGGCAGTGCGGCCCGGGCTGCGACGGCGGCGTCCGCATCGACGGCGGGCGCGCCCGACGTGGACGGAACGGCGACGTCCGAGGCCACGGCTGCTCCTGCGCTGTTGAGGAGGATGGGACCCTCCCCATGCTAGCCGGGTCTCAGCGCAGCCCGCCGCAGGTGGTCACCAGGGGTGGTGGGTCGCTCAGGTGGCCCAGAGGGCGTGTACCGGGTGGGGCGCGATCCGTTGCCGGCCGCCGAGGGCGACCAGCTCGACGACCACGGAGAGGCCGGTGACGATCCCGCCCAGCTGTTCGACGAGCGCGATGGCGGCCTGCAGCGTGCCGCCGGTGGCCAGCACATCGTCGACCAGCAGCACCCGCTGCCCCGGCCGGATCGAGTCGGTGTGCAGCTCGAGTGTGGCGGTGCCGTACTCCAGCGCGTACTCCGCCGACACCCGCTCCCGGGGCAGTTTGCCGGCCTTGCGCACCGGGACGACGCCGGTGCCGGCGGCCAGCGCCACGGCGGCGGCCAGCAGGAAGCCCCGCGCCTCCACGCCGGCGACGACGTCGAAGCCCAGCCCGCCGGACCGACCGTCGGCGCCGCTGATCGCCGCTGCCCGCGGGTCGACGACGGCCGGCTCGGCCAGCCCGTCGACGACCCGGCGGAAGGCGTGACCGTCGGCGAACACCGGGGTCAGGTCACGGAAGACGACCCCGGCCTCGGGAAAGTCCGGAACGTCGACGGTGAGCGAGGCGATCAGCTCGTCGACCGGCATGCCCCCCGGTTCAGCGGCGGCGGAGGTCACCGGCGCTTCTTGCCCGGCCCACGCCCACCGGGCCGCTGCGGCCGCTGTCCCGGGCGCGGCGACGTCGTCCCGCCGGCCGTCGGACGGGTGGGCCGCACGGAATCCGGGGACTCGACCGGCACGTCCACGTCGGGACGCGACGGCAGGTCCGCCGGCCGCTCGACAACCGCGACGGCGGTGGCGCCGGTCGACCCGCCCGCGCCGCGGGCCCGACGGGCCGAGGCGACGGGTGCGTCGGCCCGCGCGGAGACGCCCTGGCGCGCCTCGGCCGACCGGCGGGCCAGCACGCGCTTGCGCAGCGCCTGCTGCTCGGGGTCGCGCTCCTTGAGAGAGACCAGCACCGGCGTCGCCAGGAAGATCGAGCTGTAGGCACCCGCGGCCAGACCGACGAAGAGCACCAGCGCGAGGTCCTTGAGGGTTCCCACGCCCAGCAGGCCGGCGCCGACGAACAGCAGCCCGGCGACCGGGAGCAGCGCGATCACCGAGGTGTTGATCGAGCGCATGAGGGTCTGGTTGACCGCGAGGTTCGCCGCCTCACCATAGGTCATCCGCGCACTCTTGGTCAGGTCCTTGGTGTTCTCGTCGACCTTGTCGAAGACGACGACGGTGTCGTAGAGGGAGAAGCCCAGGATGGTCAGCAGGCCGATCACCGTGGACGGCGAGACCTCGAAGCCGACCAGCGCGTAGATGCCGGCGGTGATCAGGAGGTCGTGCAGCAGCGCGACGATCGCCGCGATGGCCATCTTGGGCTGGAAGCGGATGGCCAGGAAGAGCATGACCGCGACCAGGAAGACGACCAGGGCGATCAGCGCCTGGTCGGTGACGTCACGGCCCCAGTCGGCGCTCACCGACTGCGGGCTGACCTCGCTGGGGTCGACCCCGGCGGTGTCGGCGACCGCGGCGACGACGGCGTTCTCGCTGTCGTTGTCCAGCTCCGAGGTGCGCAGCAGCACGGAGCTGCCGCCGACGACCTGCGCGCTGGCCACCTCGGCCCCGGCGTCCTCGGCCGCGGTGCGGATGTCGGCCAGCTGAGAGCTGGAGGCCGGCACCCGGATGCTGTTGCCGCCGGCGAAGTCGATGCCGAAGTTGAACCCGCGGAACAGCATGGAGGCCAGGCACAGCAGCACCACCACGGCGGTGACCCGGTACCAGAACGTCCGCCGTCCGACGACGTCCAGGCCCGCCTCGCCGTTGTAGAGGCGGTGGGCCAGCGAGGACCGGGCCGGCCGGGGCGCGGGCTCCCCCTCGGTCGGCAGACCGGCATCGGCGAGCGCGGTGTCGTCGGCCGAGGCGGCTGCGTCCTCGCGGACGGTGCCCTCGACGACGCTCTCGTCGGCGGTGTCCTCCACCGGGGGGCGAGGCGTGCCGGTCATCGGGTGCTCCTGTCACTGCTCGTGCTGCCGGCGCCGACGAGCTCCTTGGCGGGGGAGCCGGTCGGGCGGCGGGCGGCGTGGTCGACCTGACCGAGGCCGGAGAACCGATTGCTGCCGAAGCCCTTGACCCGGCTGAGGACGGCGAGCAGCGGGTGGGTGAAGAGGAAGACGACGACCAGGTCCAGCACCGTCGACATGCCCAGGGTGAACGCGAAGCCCTTCACGTCGCCGATGGCCAGCACGTAGAGGATCGCGGCGGCCAGGAAGCTGACCGCGTCGGCGGACAGGATCGTCCGGCGGGCGCGCACCCACGCCCGCGGGGTGGCGCTGCGCAGCGTGCGGCCCTCCCGCACCTCGTCCTTGAGCCGTTCGAAGTAGACGACGAAGGAGTCGGCGGTGATGCCGATCGACACGATGAACCCGGCGATGCCGGCCAGGCTCAGCGCGAAGCCGATCTCCCGGCCCAGCAGCACCAGCGTCGCGTAGACGACCGCCGCGGACAGCAGCAGGCTGGCGATCATCACCAGGCCGAGCAGTCGGTAGTAGAACAGCGCGTACACGAAGACCAGCACGATGCCCAGGCCGCCGGCGATCAGTCCGGCGCGCAGCTGCTCGCTGCCCAGTTCGGTGGAGACCGACTGCGCGTTGGCCTGGCTGAAGGTCAGCGGGAGCGCGCCGTACTTGAGCTGGTTGGCCAGGTCCGTGGCCGAGGTCTGGTCGAAGCTGCCGGTGATCTGGGTGCTGCCGCCGTTGATGGCGCCGTTGATGTTCGGCGCGGAGACCACCCGGTTGTCCAGGGTGATGGCGACCTGGTTGCCCACGTTGGCCGCGGTGTAGGTGGCCCAGGTGGCCGACCCGGAGCTGTTGAAGTCCAGGTTGACGACCCACTCGCCGGTGGTCGCCATCGTGCCGGCCGAGGCGTCGGTGACAGCGGTGCCCTCGATGACGGCCGGCCCGAGCAGGTACTTGACGGTGCCGTCGGTGGAGCAGGCGGCCACGTAGTCAGCGGAACGGTCCACCGCACCGGGGGCTGCCGCATCGTTGCTGCTGCACGTCAGCGTGGCGAACTCGGCCGTCGCCTGGTCCTGGGTCACGCCCGGCCGGTTCGGGTCCGGCGCCGTGGTGTCCGTCGCGGCGGTGTCACCGGCAGGAGCGGTGGTGGGCGTCGCGGCATCCGTCGGCGTCGCGGCGTCCGTCGGCGTCGCGGCGTCCGTCGGCGTCGCGGCGTCCGTCGGGGTGGCGCCGTCCGTCGGCGTCGCGCTGCCGTCGGTCGGCGTGGCCGATCCGGTCGCGGCCGGGGCGGCGGCCGCGGCCTGCAGCACCGGACGGAACCGCAGTTGCGCCGTGGCACCCAGCTCGCGGGCCCGCTCCCCGTTGTCGCCGGGGACGGAGATGACGATGTTGCTGTCGCCCTCGGTGACCACCTCGGCCTCGGCGACGCCGAGGCCGTTCACCCGCTGCTCGATGATCTGGCGCGCCAGCTCGAGGTCCGCGCGGTCGGGGGCCTGGCCGCCGGGAGTGCGCGCGGTCAGCGTGACCGTCGTACCGCCCTGTAGGTCGAGGCCCAGCTGCGGGGTGCGCCGGTCACCGGTGAAGAAGATCAGGGCGTACATCACCACGATGATCAGCGCGAAGACGCCGAAGTACCGGCGTGCGGGGAGTTGACGGGCAGCCATGACGGATGTCCCGGGTCAGCGGGTGCGGTCGGTGGGGTCGCCGTCGCCGTCGACGTACCCGGTCGCACCGGTCGAGCCGCCCAGGGCGCCGGGGGTGTCGTCGGGAGCGACGACGTCCGGACCGGCGGGACGGCGGATCTCCATGATCGCCGGACGGGCGAAGGTGGCCACGACGCCCGGGGAGATCTCGATGTCGACGGTGCCGTCGCCGAGGGCGGCGACGGTGCCGTGCATGCCACTGGTGAGCATCACCGGCGTGCCGATGGTGAGGGACTCCTGCATGGCCACCGCCTTGGCCTGCATGCGCTTGCGCTGCCGCGCGGGCAGCACGATGAGCACGACGAGTGCGATGGCGAGCAGGAAGAACGGGAAGAGCTGTTCCACGACTGGTGAGCCTCTCTACCGCGGCAGCATCGCGCGGTCGGTGCGGCCCGGGTGTCGGGCCGCTCGGGTGCATCGGCGCCGGCGCACTCCTGCGCATGGAGCGACCCCGGGGCGTGACGCGACCCGGGACGCAGCTCCAGTTGCGCGCCAGCGGAGGTGAGTCTAGGCGTCGAACAGTGTCTGTGACGAAGGCCCGGGGGCCGGCGGGTCGGCTGTGCCCCCACTGAGGGGGAGGCCGCCGCGCGGTACCGCGTGCCCCAGGTGGCGGAAGGCGGCCTCGGTCGCGACCCGCCCGCGCGGGGTCCGGGCCAGCAGCCCGGCCCGCACGAGAAACGGCTCGCACACCTCCTCGACGGTGTGCGACTCCTCCCCCACCGCCACGGCCAGCGTCGCCACGCCGACCGGACCGCCGCCGAACCGGCTGACCAGCGCCTCGAGGACGGCGCGGTCGAGCCGGTCCAGGCCCAGGTCGTCGACGTCGTAGAGAGCCAGCGCGGCCTGGGCCACCTCCCGGGTGACCCGGCCGTCGGCCCGCACCTCGGCGTAGTCGCGAACCCGGCGCAGCAGCCGGTTGGCGATCCGGGGGGTGCCCCGCGACCGGCAGGCGATCTCGGCCGACCCGTCGTCGGTGAGCTCCACGCCGAGCAGGCCGGCGCTGCGGGTGAGCACCCGCTGCAGGTCGGCCGGCTCGTAGAACTCCATCTGGCCGACGAAGCCGAACCGGTCGCGCAACGGCCCGGTGAGCAGCCCGGCCCGGGTGGTGGCGCCGACAAGGGTGAAGGGGTTGATCTCCAGCGGGATGGCCGTGGCACCGGGGCCCTTGCCGACGACGACGTCGACCCGGAAGTCCTCCATCGCCATGTAGAGCAGTTCCTCGGCCGGCCGGGCGATGCGGTGGATCTCGTCGATGAAGAGCACGTCGCCGTGGCTGAGGTTGGACAGCATCGCCGCCAGGTCGCCGGATCGCTCGATCGCCGGACCCGACGTGATCTTGACGCCGGTACCGAGCTCCGAGCCGATGATGAGTGCCAGGCTGGTCTTGCCCAGGCCGGGCGGCCCGGACAGCAGCACGTGGTCCGGCGGCCGGCCGCGCCGCTTCGCACCCTCCAGCACCAGATCCAGCTGGCGGGCCACCTTGGGCTGGCCGATGAACTCCGACAGCGAGTGCGGGCGCAGCGCCGACTCGACGACCCGCTCCTCGTCGCCGACCTGAGCCGACACCGCGTCCTCCCGGCCGGGACCCGGTGCGGGGACGTCGCTCTCGCCGAAGGCACCCAGCAGCGGCCGGTCGAACGGGCTGCCCATCACGGCCTGCCCAGCAGCTGCAGCGCCTGCCGGAGCAGAACGGCGACGTCGACGCGGCCGGTGGCGGCCTGCTGCTCCTCGGCGACCGAGTCCAAGGTGGTGAGCACCGGGTCGGCCTCCCGGTTGCTCCAGCCCAGCTGCAGCAGCGCTGCGGCGAGCTGGTCGCGCCACGGCGCGACCGCGGTGATCGGCCCGAGGCCCGCGGGCAGCGCCGTCCCGCCGTCCAGGGACGTGTCGCTCGTGGTCACGCCCAGCCGGTCGCGCAGCTCCAGGACCAACCGCTCGGCGCCCTTCTTGCCGATCCCGGGCACCTGCATGAGCGCCTTGAGATCGCCCATCGACACCGCACGGCGGACCTCCCGGGGCGGGTGGATGGCCAGCACCGCTTGCGCCAGCCGCGGGCCCACGCCGTTGGCGGTCTGCAGCAGCTCGAACAGCTGGCGCTCGTCGTCGTCGGCGAAGCCGTAGAGAGTCAGGGAGTCCTCGCGCACCACCAGGCTGGTGGCCAGCCGCGCCTGCTCCCCCACCTGCAGTCGGGCGATGGTGCCGGGGGTGCACTGCACCGACAGGCCGATGCCGCCGACCTCGACCACGGCGCCGTCGGGGGCCACGGCGGCGACCCGGCCGCTGATACTGGCGATCACCGCGACACGCCCGTCCAGCGCGGCAGCGTGGTGGACCGCACGGGCGCACCGATGCCGCCGGCGAGTGCGGCGATCCGCAGCCGATCCTGGGCCGGGCCGCGCCACACGTGGCAGACGGCCAGCGCGAGGGCGTCGGCGGCATCCGCGGGCTTGGGCGGGGTGGCGAGGCCCAGGACGCGGGTCACCATCAGGGTGACCTGGTCCTTGTCGGCCCGGCCGCTGCCGGAGATGGCGGCCTTGACCTCGCTGGGGGTGTGCCAGGCGACGGGCAGGTCGGCCTGCGCGGCGGCGAGGGCGGCGACCCCGGCGGCCTGGGCGGTGCCCATCGCCGTCCCCTTGTTGTTCTGGGAGAAGACCCGCTCGATCGCGACGGCGGCCGGCCGGTGCGCGCGGATCAGCGCGGTCACGGCGGTGTGCACCTCCAGCAGGCGGAGCTCGAGGTCCAGCTCCGGTGAGGTCCGGACGACGCCCACCCCCAGCGCCGTCGGCCGGGCACCCGGACGCCCCTCGACCACACCCCAGCCGCACCGGGTGAGACCGGGGTCGATGCCCAGCACCCGCATGGTGCCTCCTCCATCGGACGAACACGTGTTCGAGCCACGCTAACCGGCCGCCACGACCGGATGCGCGTTGCGACACGCCCGCACAGGAGTCTGCCGTCTCCGCGGTCAGCGCACCCCGATGGCGATGACCGGGGTGGCTGCGGGGTCCAGCCAGCGCAGCAGGATCTGCAGGCTCCCCCGGTCGACCGCCACGCAGCCGGCGGTCGGGGCGCCGTTGGCGATGTGCAGGAAGTACGCCGATCAGGCACCCGGCGTCCCGCCGCGGTTGTAGTCGATGACCACCGCGTGGTCGTAGACCGGGCCGGCGGCGTACAGGTCCTCCCCCGCCGCCTCGGAGCAGGGACAGGTGCCGGGCAGGCACTGCGCGTAGGAGTTGTAGAGCTCACTGGCCGGGTCCGCGACCCACCAGTCGTCGCCGTCGACCACCCGGTAGGGCAGCGCGGTGCCCGGGTCGGCGGCGTGTGTCGCATGACCACCCCCGCGATCGCGGCCGCGTCCGGTGCCCGGCCGCTGGCAGGCTGGGCAGCAGGGCCGGGGCAACCGAGGGACCTCGAGCGTGTCCCGGTGCCCGTGGGACGAGTGGTACGACTGAGGCGCGGAGCGGCGATCGGCCGCCCGCGACCGTCAGGCGTCGAGCACACCGGACGCCTTCCGGCCCCGGTCCGCTCGCTGGCGCTCGCTCAGCAGATCGGTCGCTCGCTGGTGCTCGCTGGTGCTCACTGCGATGCTCACTCCCTGTCGGCCCCCGGGATGCTCCCGGCACCGTCAGGCGTCGATCTTCTCCATGATTTCGTCGGACACGTCGTAGTTCGCGTACACGTTCTGCACGTCGTCGCAGTCCTCGAGGGCGTCGATGAGCCGGAAGACCTTGCCCGCGGACTCCTCGTCCAGCTCCACCTGCACGCTGGGCACGAACCCGGCCTCGGCCGAGTCGTAGTCGATGCCGGCCTCCTGCAGCGCGGTGCGGACGGCGACCAGATCGCCCGGCTCGCACACCACCTCGAAGGTGTCCCCGAGGTCGCGCACCTCCTCGGCACCGGCGTCGAGCACGGCCATCAGCACGTCGTCCTCGGTGGTGCCGGCCGCCGGGACCTCGACGACGCCCTTGCGGGAGAACAGGTAGGACACCGAGCCCGGGTCGGCCATGTTCCCGCCGTTGCGGGTCATCGCCGTGCGGACCTCCATGGCCGACCGGTTCTTGTTGTCGGTGAGGCACTCGATGAGGACGGCGACCCCGGCGGGGGCGTACCCCTCGTAGGTGATGTTCTGCCAGTCGACCCCGCCGGCCTCCAGGCCAGCGCCGCGCTTGACCGCCCGGTCGATGTTGTCATTGGGCACCGAGGCCTTCTTCGCCCGCGTGACCGCGTCGAAGAGGGTCGGGTTGCCATTGATGTCCCCGCCGCCCGTGCGCGCCGCGACCTCGATGTTCTTGATCAGCTTGGCGAAGAGCTTGCCGCGCTTGGCGTCGATCCCGGCCTTCTTGTGCTTGGTCGTCGCCCACTTGGAATGGCCGCTCACGAGTCCTCCTCGCTGACGCTCGTCGGCCCCCTTCGGGCTGCCGCTGTGCTCGTTGGTGAGCTCGCACGCTCGCTCACTGCCGCTTACCTCCCTCATCGACGGCGCCTGCGTCGGCGCCGTCTGTACCTACGTTCTGGGACCGGGCAGCCCGCACCAGGTCCACGAACAGTGCGTGCACCCGGGTGTCCCCGGTGAGCTCCGGGTGGAAGCTGGTGGCCACCAGCCTCCCCTGCCGGACCGCGACGATCTTACCGTCGGCCGGCCCGCCGACGACCCGGCCGAGCACCTCGACGTCCGGGCCGGCCTGCTCCACCCACGGCGCACGGATGAAGACCGCGTGCAGCGGGCCGCCGGTCACCCCGGCGACGGCCACGTCGGCCTCGAAGGAGTCGACCTGCCGGCCGAAGGCGTTGCGCCGGACGGTCACGTCCAGCCCGCCCACGGTCTGCTGATCGTCCGGCGCGTCGAGGAGGCGGTCGGCCAGCAGGATCATCCCGGCGCAGGAGCCGTACACCGGCAGCCCGCCGCGCACAGCGGCCCGCAATGGCTCGAGCAGCCCGAACCGGTCGGCCAGCTTCCCCATGGTCGTCGACTCCCCGCCCGGGACGACGAGGCCGTCGACGGCCGCGAGCTCCTCGGGGCGGCGCACCGTCACCGCCTCGGCGCCCTCACCGCGCAGCACGGCGACGTGCTCGCGTACGTCGCCCTGCAACGCGAGCACCCCGATCACCGGGGCGGTCCTGGTGGGGCAGCTCACCAGCCGCGCGTCGCGTAGCGCTCGCTGTCGGGCAGGGTGCTCACGTTGATGCCGACCATCGGCTCGCCGAGGCCGCGGGAGACCTTGGCGACCACGTCGGCGTCGTCGTGGAACGTGGTGGCCTGCACGATCGCGGCCGCACGCAGCGCCGGGTCACCGGACTTGAAGATGCCCGAGCCGACGAACACGCCCTCGGCGCCCAGCTGCATCATCATCGCCGCGTCGGCCGGGGTGGCGATGCCGCCGGCGGTGAACAGCACGACCGGCAGCTTGCCCAGCCGGGCGACCTCGCGGACCAGGTCGATCGGGGCCCGCAGCTCCTTGGCCGCCACGAACAGCTCGGTCTCGTCCAGGGTGGCCAGCCGGCGGATGCCGGCCCGGATGCTGCGCATGTGCCGGGTGGCCTCCACGACGTTGCCAGTGCCGGCCTCGCCCTTGGAGCGGATCATCGCCGCACCCTCGGAGATGCGCCGCAGCGCCTCACCCAGATCGGTGGCCCCGCAGACGAACGGCACGGTGAACTCGCTCTTGGCGATGTGGTGTGCCTCGTCGGCGGGGGTCAGCACCTCGGACTCGTCGATGTAGTCGACCCCGAGGGCCTGCAGCACCTGCGCCTCGACGAAGTGGCCGATGCGCGCCTTGGCCATGACCGGGATCGAGACCGCGCTGATGATGCCGTCGATCATGTCCGGGTCGCTCATCCGGGCGATGCCGCCCTGGGCGCGGATGTCGGCGGGCACTCGCTCCAGCGCCATGACGGCCACCGCGCCGGCGTCCTCGGCGATCTTCGCCTGCTCCGGGGTGACGACGTCCATGATGACGCCGCCCTTGAGCTGCTCGGCCATGCCGCGCTTGACGAGCTCGGTGCCGGTACTGGGGGTGTCGGGGTGCAGTGCCACGGTTTGCTGCCTCACGGGGAGAGTCGATTGCGGTCGGTCAATCGTACGGCCGGTCAGCCGGCCGGCCGGCCATCGCCCGCGTGCGCACCCACCACGGCGTCCTGACCGTCGTCGATGTCGAAGTAGCGCGGCCACGGGCGGCGCGCGTGCAGCCGCAGCAGCCGGGACAGCCGGCGACGGCGCAGCGCGCGGGTGTCCCGGACCGCGTCGTTGTAGAACCGCCGCGCCAGCCCCACCCGAACGTCGGCGTCCTCGGCCCCGGACGGGAGCATCGCGTTCGGTACCCGGCGCAACTCCCGGCCCAGCGCGTTCTCCGCCGCCTCCCGGTCGCCGGCGGCCGGCGAGCGGGCACCGGCGGCGGCCGCGGCCAGGTCGTCGGCGGCAGGGCGGCCCAACTCGGCGGCACAGGTGGCGGCGATCGCGACGGCCAGTTCGGCCCGGCGCAGCAGGGCCGCGTCGAGCACGACCCAGGCGCGCCGGACCCGGCCGGCCAGCCGGCGCAGTCGGGTCAGCGTCCAGGCGGTCCAGCCCAGCGAGAACATCAGCAGGACACCGGCCGTCAGCAGCAGCCAGGATCCGGTGGTCACGGAAGACAAGGTTAGCGGCGTACCCGGCGGCGGAAGGGCCCCGACGTCGCGTCGTCCCGCTGGGCCGACGGGGTCGGGCCCAGCAGCGCGCCGTTCTCGTCGGTGCTGGCAGTGACCGCTCCCCCGCCGGGCAGGGCCACGGTTTCGTAGACGGCGAGGATCCGCCGGGCGACCACCGACCAGTCGTAGCCGGCGGCGACGCGGGCGCCGACGGCGGACAGCCCGGCGCGCCGGTCCGGGTCGGCCAGCAGCGCCGACAGCCCCGTCGCGAGGTCGGCGGGGTCGCCCCGACGCACCAGCAGCCCGGCGGCGCCGTCCTCCAGGACCCGGGTGAAGGCGTCCAGGTCGCTGGCCACCACCGGCGCCCCGGCGGCCATGGCCTCGACCAGCACCACGCCGAAGCTCTCGCCCATCAGGTTCGGAGCGCAGTAGACGTCGACCGACCGCAGGAAGGCGGTCTTGTCGGCCTCGGTGAGCTCGCCGAGCAGGGTGACGTGCGGGCGCAGGTCCTCCCCCACCAGTGCCTCGAGTTCGTCGGGGTCGCCCCGTCCGGCGACCAGCAGCTGGACGGTGGGATGGTCGGCGACGACGGACCGCATCGCATCCAGCAGCACCGGCAGGCCCTTGCGTGGCTCGTCGTAGCGCCCCAGGAAGCCGATGGTGGGCGCCTGCGCGCCGCGGCGGTGGCCGGGCAGGGAGGGGCCGGTCGCGAAGGCCGGCACGTGCACGCCGTTGGGGATGACGACCGCGTCGCCGCCGAGGTGCTCGACCTGGACCCGGCGGGCGAAGTCGGAGACCGCGATCCGCCCGTTGATGCGCTCCAGCCACGGTCTTGCCCAGGGGCCGAGGGCGGCGAGCACCTTCGACCGGGTGGTGGCCGCGTGGAAGGTCGCCACGATCGGTCCGCGGGCGATCATGCACACCAGCAGCGAGAGCGATACCGACGCCGGCTCGTGCACGTGGACGACGTCGAAGTGCCCCTCGCGCAGCCAGCGGCGGGCCCGGGCGGCGGAGACCAGGCCGAACTGCACCCCGGCCATCGACCCGTTGTAGGGCACCGGCACCGCCCGTCCGGAGAAGGTGACGTGTTCCGGCAGGAACTCCTCGCGCTCGGCCGGGGTGAGCACCTCGACGTGGTGATCCATGCCGCGCAGCGTCTCGGCCAGGTCGCGCACGTGGTACTGGACGCCGCCGGGGACGTCCCACCGGTAGGGGCAGACCAGTCCGATCCTCATCGTGGGCCGATGCGCATCAGGCGCCGTCGCCACGCGCCGGGCCGGGGCCCACGTCGGCCCAGATCCCGCCCAGCACGTGCCAGTCCTCGGGCCGGGTGGCGATGCTGGCGGCAAACGCGTCGGCGACCTGCTGCATCCCACCGGTCACCCGGTCCCGCAGCCGTCCCGGGCCGGCGACGTCCACCGGCGGGTGGACGACGAACCGCCAGCCGGCGCCGTCGAACTGGCACACCGCCGGCAGCAGCACCGCACCGGTCTGCGCAGCCAGCAGGGCGGGGCCGCCGGGCATCGTGGTCGGCCGGCCGAACAGCTGCACCGGCACCCCGCCGCTGGACAGGTCGCGGTCGACGAGCAGGCAGGTCGTGCCGCCGCCGGACAGCCACTCGCGCAGCACGACCGAGCAGGGCCGTTCCCCACCGGTCAGTGGGACGACCCGCATCCCCAGGCCCTCCCGGTACTCCAGGAAACGCCGGTAGAGGGACTCGGGCTGCAGCCGCTCGGCCACGGTCACGAACGGCCCGCCCAGCCAGTCGATGAGCCAGACCCCGGCGACGTCCCAGTTCCCGCTGTGCGGCAGGGCCAGCACCATGCCCCGCCCGGCCGCACGGGCCGCCTCCAGGTGCTCCCGCCCGGACAGCGAGCACTCTGCCACCAGCCGCGCCGGGTCCATGGTGGGCAGCCGGAAGGCCTCCTGCCAGTACCGGGCGTAGGAGCGCATCGCCCGTCGGGTGAGGGCGTCCAGAGCGTCGCCGTCCAGGCGCCCGCCGGTGGCCACCGCGAGGTTCGCCCGCAGTTGCCGGACGCCGCGACCGCCCTGCCGGGCGGCCAGTCCGCCACCGGCGGCGAAGGCGCCGCGGGCCACCGGCTCGGGCAGCAGCTTCACCGCGCCCCACCCGGCCGCGTACCCGGCGTCGGCGAGCCGCTCCTGCAGGTCGCCGGCCCGGCTCATGGCGCCGACGGCCCCGAGGGGGCCGGTGTCTCCGGCAGGCGCCGACCGGCGGAACCGCGGCGCACGGCGACGACGCGCTGCGCGACGGTCACGGTGCTGCCGGCCAGCAGCAGCCACAGCGCCACGTGCAGCGCGTAGGGGATGCCCAGGCCGGTGAACCCGGTACCGACCAGGACAAGGATCAGCCGCTCGGTCCGCTCGACGACCCCGACGTCGGCCGTGAGGCCCACGCCCTCGGCGCGGGCCTTCACGTAGGAAGTCAGCACGCCGAGCACCAGGCACAGCAGGGCCAGCAACACGATCAGCCGGTTGTCACCGGCCCCGGAGAACCACCAGGCCAGGGCGGCGAAGATAGCCGCGTCGGCGGCCCGGTCACCGGTGGAGTCCAGGACCGCGCCATACAGCGAGCCGCCGCCGCGGGCGCGGGCCAGCGCTCCGTCGAGCATGTCCAGCAGCACGAAGACGGTGACGGCGAAGGCGCCCCAGAACAACCATCCGTTGCCGATGAGGAACACCGCGGAGGCGACCGCTCCCAGGGTGCCGGTAAGGGTCACCGCGTCCGCGGTCACCCCGGCGCGAAGCAGCCCGGCCACCACCGGCGCCCAGAAGCGGCCGACGGCAGGGCGGAGGTTGACGCCGAGCACTCAGGCCTCCCGCGGGGCGGCCGCGAGTCCGGCCCAGGCGGCGGCCAGCAGGTCCCGGGTCTCGGCCAGCACCTGCGGCAGCACCCGGGTGAGCCCGACGACCGGCATGAAGTTGGTGTCCCCGCCCCAGCGGGGAACGGTGTGCTGGTGCAGGTGGTCGGCGATGCCGGCACCGGCGACCGAGCCCTGGTTCATCCCGATGTTGAACCCGTGCGCGCCGCTGATCGTGCGGACCGCCCGCATCGCGGTCTGGGTGAAGGCGCCCAGCTCGGCGACCTCCGCGACGGTCAGATCCGTGTAGTCGGGCACGTGCCGGTACGGGACCACCATCAGGTGCCCGGCGTTGTACGGGTACAGGTTCAGGACGGCGAACACCGACTCCCCGCGGGCAACGATGAGCCCGTCCTCGTCGCTCATCGCTGGGATGAGGCAGAACGGGCAGTCGTGGTCGCCGGTCGGCTTGCCGGCACCGCGGATGTAGGCCATCCGGTAGGGCGTCCACAGGTGCTCGAAGACCGAGGTCGGCCCGTTCTCGTCGGCCGAGACCGCGACCTGGTGCAGCTGTGGCGACTCCTCGCTCATCCGGCCACCAGCGGGGTGTCGCCCGGGCCCTCGGCCGGCTCGGCGGTCGGGTCGGCGTTGTACCGGGCGGCCACCCATGCGACGACCTGCTCCACGGCATCGTCGACCGGCACGCCGTTGCGCTGCGAGCCGTCGCGGTATCGGAAGGAGACCGCGCCGGCCTCGGCGTCGGTGGCCCCGGCGATGAGCACGAAGGGCACCTTCTGCTTGCTGGCGGTGCGGATCTTCTTCTGCATCCGGTCGTCGGAGTCGTCGATCTCCACCCGGATGCCGCGCCGGCGCAGCTGCTGGGCGACGTCGGTCAGGTAGGGCACCTGCTCGTCGGTGATCGGGATGCCGACGACCTGCACCGGGGCGAGCCAGGCCGGGAAGGCGCCGGCGTAGTGCTCGGTGAGCACGCCGAAGAACCGCTCGATCGACCCGAACTTGGCCGAATGGATCATCACCGGCTGCTTGCGGGTGCCGTCGGCCGCGCTGTACTCCAGCCCGAATCGCGCCGGCTGGTTGAAGTCGTACTGGATGGTCGACATCTGCCAGGTGCGGCCGATCGCGTCCCGGGCCTGGACGGAGATCTTCGGGCCGTAGTAGGCGGCCCCGCCCGGGTCGGGCACCAGCTCCAGGCCGGTCTCCCGCGACGCCTCCTCCAGCACCGCCGTGGCCAACGCCCACTCCTCGTCGGACCCGATGAACTTGTCCGAGTCGCCGCGGGTGGACAGCTCCAGGTAGTAGTCGTCGAGGCCGAAGTCCCGCAGCAGGCCGAGCACGAAGGCCAGCAGGTGCCGGACCTCGCCCGGCGCCTGCTCGGGGGTGACGTAGCTGTGCGAGTCGTCCTGGGTCAGCCCGCGCACCCGGGTGAGGCCGTGGACGACGCCGGACTTCTCGTACCGGTAGACCGAGCCGAACTCGAAGAACCGCAGCGGGAGCTCGCGGTAGGACCGTCCACGCGACCGGAAGATCAGGTTGTGCATCGGGCAGTTCATGGCCTTGAGGAAGTACTCGCTGTTCTCCAGCTCCATGGCTGGGAACATCGTGTCCTCGTAGTACGGCAGGTGTCCGGAGGTCTCGAACAGCCCGCGCTTGCTGATGTGCGGGGTGCCGACGTAGTCGAAGCCCTCCTCGAGGTGCCGGCGACGGACGTAGTCCTCCATCTCCCGCTTGACCACCCCGCCCTTGGGGTGGAAGACCGCCAGACCGGAGCCGATCTCGTCGGGAAAGCTGAACAGGTCCAGCTCCGCCCCCAGCCGGCGGTGGTCGCGCCGCTCGGCCTCGGCCAGCTGCTCCAGGTACGCCTTCTGCGCGTCCTTGCTCTCCCAGGCGGTGCCGTAGACCCGCTGCAGCTGCGGGTTCTTCTCACTCCCCCGCCAGTAGGCGGCCGCGCTCCGGGTCAGTGCGAAGGCCGGGATGTTCGACGTCCGCGGCAGGTGCGGGCCGCGGCACAGGTCGGTCCAGAGTCGGTCCCCGGTGCGCGGGTCGAGGTTGTCGTACATGGTCAGGCCACCGGACCCGACCTCGACGTCGGCACCCTCACCGGCCTCCCCGGCGCTGGACTTCAGCCCGATCAGCTCCAGCTTGTACGGCTCGTGCGCCAGCTCTGTGCGCGCCTCGTCGTCGTCGATCTCCCGACGGGCGAAGTTCTGCCCCTGCTTGGCGATGGCCTGCATGCGCTTCTCCAGCGCCTGCAGGTCCTCGGGGGTGAAGGGCCGCTCGGGGTCGAAGTCGTAGTAGAAGCCGTTCTCCACCGGCGGGCCGATGCCCAGCCGGGTGCCCGGAAAGAGGTCCTGTACCGCTTGGGCCAGCACGTGCGCGGTCGAGTGCCGGATCACCGCGCGGCCCTCGTCGCTGGCGGCCACCACCGGCTCGACCTCGGCGTCGGCGTCCGGGGTCCAGGCCAGGTCCTTCAGGTCACCGGTGACCAGCTCCCGGACGACGACGGCGCCGTCGGGCCCCTTGAGCGGCACACCGGCGTCCTTGAGCGCCTGCTGGGCCGTCGTCCCGGCCGGCACCCGGATCGGGGCGGCGGCAAGGGGCGAGGGCGCGCTGGACACAAGGAGCTCCTGACATTCGGGGCGGTCGGACGACCGGCCGGAGCCGGTGAGGGAAAGGGTAGTGCCCGGACGCGGCGGTCAGTCCGCGATCGCGGCGAGCAGCACCGGGTCGCCGGCGGCGACCCGGCCGGGGACGCGCACCTCGGCGTAGACGCCCAGACAGTGCTTCGGCGTCCGGACGACGTCCAGCACGACCTCGCCGACCTGGACCCGGCGGCCGACCCAGGTCCGCTCGTCGACGCCGGCGGGCAGGTCCAACAGCAGGTTGGCGCGCGGGTCCTCCGCCGAACAGCCCTCGGGCACCTCGCCCTCGGCGGCCCGGTCGATCGCCTGCCGCGACACCAGGTGCACCGCGGCGGCATCGACCTGCCGGCCGGCGGCGGCGGCCATCCAAACCGGTCGGCCGAGCACGGCGGCGAGGGTGACCGCGTCCGCCTCGGCGTCCCCGGTGGCCACGACCTCCCGCAGCTGCGGAGTCGTCTTGACCGTGACCCGCTCGCCGGTGGTGGCGTCCACGACCGAGTAGGCGCGGTCGCCGGCGAGACCGGCCGGGCCGACCTCGACGGCGTCCTGGGTGCGGCCGGCGAGGGACTTGACCGGGTATACCGAGATCTGCCGCACGGTGCCGACGGGCTGGGCCTGGGGACTCGTCACGCCCGGCGAGGCTACGCGCGGCGGCGGCCCGGCCCGGCGGCGGAGCCGGGATCGCCGGCCGGCGTCGAGCGGCGCAGCCGGCGCAGCTGGGCGTCCAGGTAGGGGCGGGCCCGGCGCTGCCCTCCCCGGCACGCGATGGCGGCGGCCAGCGACTCCAGCGCCCTGGTCAGCCGGGACTCGTCGGGTATCCAGCCCCGGCCGCGGCACTCGGCCAACCACTGGACCGGGCCGGTGTGCCCCCGGGCGGCGTTGCAGCGGCGACAGGCGGCGACCTCGTTCTCCGGCCACGAGGGGCCGCCCTTGACCCGGGGCACCACGTGCTCGGTCGTCGGGGCGACCAGTCCGGTCAGCTCCCGACCGCACCAGATACAGGTCGGGCCGTCCCGTTCGACGGCCAGGGTCAGCCGCGCCGCCCGGTCGGGGGCGCGCTGGCCCCGCGCCGGCTCGTCGGCCGGAACGGCGCGGGGACGGGACATCGCCGTCCATGATGCGCCGGTCCGCCCAGGCTCCGCACACGCGGAAGGCCCCCGACCGCTGGGGATCGGGGGCCTTCCGGGAGTGGGCGATACTGGGATCGAACCAGTGACCTCTTCGGTGTGAACGAAGCGCTCTACCGCTGAGCCAATCGCCCGTGCCGTGGATGAGTCTGCCAGACGCTCAGCGCCACAGCGGCACCCACCCCGGCACCCAATGCGGCGCGCCCAGCACGCGCAGTGTCAGTACGAGCACGCCGTAGACGAACGCCGCAGTCAGCAGGGTCACGCCCAGGCGCACGACCACCGACTGGCGGCCCAGCCACTGGGTCCAGCCCTCGACGCGCTGGCGGGTGTACTGGAGGAGGCGCTCGGCCCAGGCGAACTCGGTGGCGAGCAGGAACAGCCCCGCGATGACGGTCAGCCAGCCGGGACCGGGCAGCGGGATGGTGACGATGCCGAACGCAACCACCAGGCCGCCGACCGCCCCGACACCCACCCGGTAGGCGGTGTCCAGCGGACGGTGGGCGGCCAGCCGGCGGCGCCAGCGCGCCTCGGCCACCCGTTCCCGCAGACTGTGGGACTCCTCGGCGTCGTAGCGCGCCCGGCGGGCGTTCTCGGGCTCCGCCGGCACTGGACGCGCGGAACCAGGCGCCGGGAGGAACTCCCCCGGCGCCGTGACTGTGTCCTGGTCGCTCAGCTGGCCACCTCCCCCCTCGCGACGACGTCCGTCGGGTATGACGGAGCCTGCCGACCGGGCTCGATGCTGATGGCATAGCTGGCGTAGTCGTCCAGCCCGGTCGGCGTGGAGCCTACGGTCCGCAGCTGCCTCTCCGGAGAGACCACGTCGAAAGTCCCGAGGGCTTCCGGGACACCGTTGCGCATCCCCCACACGACGTAGGTGGTGTCCTGCGTGTCGTTGACCGGTAGTCCGGCGGCGACGACCTGGACCTCGTCGGGGCGGGCCACGACGGTGGCCACCGCACGACCCTGGTCGGTGAGCGGCGCGATCGTCGCCCGGCCGGAGGTGAGCAACGCGTCGAGCATCTCCGACTGCTCGGCCGCGGTCGCCCGGATGGCGTCCCGGTCGCCGGCCAGGACCACGTTCCAGGCACCCAGCGCCAGGACGGCGGCGACGGCCGCTGCGACCAGCGCGTGCGGCACGATCCGCCGCCACGCCGGCCGGGGGTCAGGAACCCGTGTCGAGCGGGGCGGGTGGAGCTCGTCGAAGACAGCCGGGCGCACCCCGCCGGCGGGGTGCCGGGCAGCAGCTCGCTCGACCGGGCGGACGGGAGACACCTCCCGCCGGGGCAGCTCGGGCGACACGGCAGCGGACGGCAGCTGCTCGGTTTTCTCGACCGCGGCCCGCAGCCGGTCACGCAGCCCCTCCGACGGCTCCGCCAGCGGCAAGTCCGCGGCCAGCGCGGCCATCACGTCGTGGGTCTCGGCGACCGTGCGGGCACACCGGTCGCAGCGGGCGAGGTGCGCGGCGAAGGCATCCTCGTCCTCGGGCTCGAGGGCATGCAGTGCCCAGCCCACGGCCAGCTCGTCGAAGGCCTCGTGGTCGTCGTGCCTCCGCGTGTGGCCGGTCATCGCGCGCCCCCGTCCCCGAAGGATGCGCCACCGGGAACCGCGGTGCCCAGGCTGTCCTTCAGCCGTCGCATGCCCGCCAGCATCCTCGTCTTCACCGTGCCCAACGGGGTGCCGGTCAACGCGGCCACCTCCCGTTGGGTGTAGCCGCCGTAGTAGGCCAGGGTCAGCGCCTCACGCTGGGCCTCTGGCAGCGCCCCGAGGGCGGCCCGGACGCGGTCGGCGACGATGCCCGCCCACGCCTGGTCCTCGACGTCGTCGCCCTGGATCGGTGCGGTGAGCGCCAGGTCGTCCTCCGCGCGGACCTGGCGGCGCCGGTGCGATTCCTCGCGGCGGACGGCGTCGACGGCCTTGTGGTGCACCAGGGTCAACAGCCAGGTGGAGACGCTGCCCCGGGCGCCGTCGAAGCCGGCCGGGTTGCGCCAGACGGTGAGGAAGACGTCCTGCAGCACGTCCTCGGCGAGTGAGTCGTCGGCGAGCACGCGTCGGGCGAGCGCGAAGGCGGGACGGCGGAACCGCTCGTACAGGTCGTCGATGGCGCCGCGGTCACCCGCTGCCACACGCCGGAGCAGCTCCGCGTCGGCAGCGCTGTCCTCCTCCGGACGCCGGGCTGGTCGGCTCACGAGTCCCATGGTCACACGGGGTCTTCGCAGAACCCAGCCCCAGCGGTTCAGCGCGCCCGGCAGACCCCATCCATGGGACGCAATGGTGCGCGTGTGACCGGTGGGACGAGAAGTCCGCGACACGCCGGAGGGGGAGTCACTTCCGCACCCCTGCGTCGTTGCAGGGGGCATGGCGTGCTCTCCGAGGTCGGGCTGTACCGCTCGCACCACCCTCCACCTGGTCGGCCCCCAGTCCTGGACTGCGGTCCCGGCCGCCCTGGTCTACGAGTCAGCCGACCCCTACGCCGTCCGGGTCATGTTCGGCGACGCCGGCGAGGACGTCGTGGCGGCCGACGCCGACCCGGACGACGAGGGGGTGGAGTGGCTGCTCAGCCGTGAGCTGCTGCGCGCCGGCCTGTCCTTCCCGGCCGGCGACGGCGACGTGCGCATCTGGCCGGCCCGGGCCGCGCTCGACGTGCTCTTCCTGCAGCTGCGAGCCCCGTCGGGCGAGGCGCTGTTCGAGCTGTCAGCCGCGGTGGTGGGTGACTTCCTACGGGAGACCGAACTCCTGGTCCCGGCCGGACAGGAGAGCGGCCTGCTGCAGGTGGACGACGAGCTCTCGGCACTCCTGCAGGGCGGCTCGGACAACCCCACCGCCCCCTGAGGCCTCGGGATCATTCCTGGACGGGGCACTGACCTGCGAAGACGGCCACCGGAGGGTGGTCGGAACCCCCCGGGTCCGGCGGTCAGAACGGGGTCGGTTAGAGTTCAACACGCACTGCGGACGTGGCTCAGTTGGTAGAGCATCACCTTGCCAAGGTGAGGGTCGCGGGTTCGAATCCCGTCGTCCGCTCGGAATCCCGGGCGCTGGTCGCGAGACCGGCGCCCGTGTGCGGTGGAGTGGCCGAGAGGCGAGGCAACGGCCTGCAAAGCCGTCTACACGGGTTCAAATCCCGTCTCCACCTCGTCCTCCTCGGAGCACGAGCGCGGAGGTGGGGCCGACTGTGAAGTCGGGACGGGCGATTGGCGCAGCGGTAGCGCGCTTCCCTGACACGGAAGAGGTCACTGGTTCGATCCCAGTATCGCCCACAACACGACGAGGACCCCGGGACCGGAGACGGGCACCTGGGGTCCTTTCGTGTTCCCGGGCGCGCTCCCAGCCCCACCCCCGGTCAGCCCCCGACCGCGGGCCCCACGTGCTCGGCCCAGAACCGGTCGACCTGTGCGGCGAGCTCATCTCGGCCGTCGTCGTTGTGCAGGACGACGTCGGCGACGGCGGCCCGCTCCTCGTCGGAGGCCTGGCTGGCGATCCGCGCCCGGGCGTCGTCCGCATCGAGGCCGCGGCCGACCAGCCGGCGCACCCGCTCCTCACCGTCGGTCTGCACGACCAGCACCAGGTCGTAGGAGCCCGCCTGCCCTGTCTCCACGAGCAGGGGGACGTCCTGGACCACGACGGCCTCCCGCGGGGCCGCAGCGAGCGCCTCAGCAGCCCGGGCGCGCACCAACGGGTGGACGATGGCGTCGAGCCGGGCTCGGGCAGCCGGGTCGCTGAAGACCACCGCGGCCAGCGCCGGGCGGTCCAGCGAACCGTTGGCGGCCAGCACCTGCTCACCGAATTCGGCGACGACCGCGGCGAGGCCCGGAGTGCCGGGCGCCACGACGTCCCGGGCGATCCGGTCGGCGTCGACCACCAGCGCACCGCGCTCGGTCAGCAGCGCCGCGACCGTGCTCTTGCCCGATCCGATCCCCCCGGTGAGCCCGATCCTCAGCACGGACGCACTCCGCTGGCCACTGGGGTCGCCACCGCGCCGCGGTAGGTCTCAGCCCGGTCACGGCCGCGTGTCGCCCGGCGCGTCGGTCCAGTCACAGCTGTCACACGACTTACCTTTCGTCCCGGTGGACTTCCCCCGCCACAGCAGAGAGGTGCAACGATCATGTCCGCATCAGGGCTCGCCGGTCCAGCGTCGGTCACCGACGGTCAGCGTCGCGGTCGGCATCGAATGGACCGACCCTCGGGCGTGCGCTGTGCCGACCTGCCGGCGGTGCGCGAGCGGCTGCAGCCCAGCCGCCGAGGGCTCGCGGCCCTGTTCCACGCTCTGTTCCCCACCGTGACCGGCGGTCGGCACACCTGGGACTTCCTCGCCAACGCCGGCGGCCGTCCCCGTACCGCGTTCGCGATCATCCTCAGCCTCTGACGTCCGGGGCAGCGCGGCTGCCCCGGACCCGCCTGCCGCACCCCGGCGCCCCGTCGGCCAGCCACTGGCCGGCGGGGCGGTCGTCGTCCCGTAGCGGTTTCGACGTCGACGCAAGCTGCTCCACCCCCACCAACGACAGTGCGCCGCCCACCGCGAACGGTGGACGGCGCACTGTCAGGTGCTGCTCAGCAGAGCTGCGAGGTCATTCGCCGCCGGCGAGCTTGGCGCGTAGCGCGGCCAGCGCCTCGTCCGAGGCGAGGGTGCCACCGGTCGACGGCGCGTCCGGGGTGGCCTCCGGCTCGCTGGAGTAGCTGCCACCGGCCGCAGCCTCGGCGTCGGCCTCCTTGGCCGCCGCGATCTGCTTCTGGTGCGCCTCGAAGCGGGTCTGGGCCTCGGCGTACTGCCGCTCCCACTCCTCGCGCGCGGTGTCGAAGCCCTCGCGCCACTCGCCCGTGTCGGAGTCGAAGCCCTCCGGGTAGACGTAGTTGCCCTGCTCGTCGTAGGCCGCGGCCATGCCGTAGGCGGCCGGGTCGAACTGCTCGTCGTCGCCGACCGTGCCCTCGTTGGCCTGCTTGAGGGACAGCGAGATCCGGCGGCGGTCCAGGTCGATGTCGATGACCTTGACCAGGATCTCGTCGCCGACCTGCACGACCTGCTCGGGGATCTCCACGTGGCGCTCGGCCAGCTCGGAGATGTGCACCAAGCCCTCGATGCCCTCGTCGACGCGCACGAACGCACCGAAGGGAACCAGCTTGGTGACCTTGCCGGGGACGACCTGCCCGATCTGGTGCGTGCGGGCGAACTGACGCCACGGATCCTCCTGCGTCGCCTTCAGCGACAGGGAGACCCGCTCACGGTCCAGGTCGACGTCGAGGACCTCGACGGTGACCTCCTGGCCCACCTCGACGACCTCGGACGGGTGGTCGATGTGCTTCCAGGACAGCTCGGAGACGTGCACCAGGCCGTCGACGCCACCCAGGTCCACGAAGGCACCGAAGTTGACGATCGAGGAGACGACGCCGGTGCGGACCTGGCCCTTGGCGAGCTTGTTGAGGAACTCGCTGCGGACCTCGGACTGGGTCTGCTCCAGCCACTGGCGGCGGGACAGGACCACGTTGTTGCGGTTCTTGTCCAGCTCGATGATCTTCGCCTCGAGCTCACGGCCCACGTAGGGCTGCAGGTCGCGGACGCGTCGCATCTCGACCAGCGACGCGGGGAGGAACCCGCGCAGGCCGATGTCGAGGATCAGGCCGCCCTTGACGACCTCGATGACCGTACCGACGACGACCTCGTCGGCCTCCTTCTTGGCCTCGATCGTGCCCCAGGCGCGCTCGTACTGTGCGCGCTTCTTGGACAGGATCAGACGCCCTTCCTTGTCCTCCTTCTGGAGAACCAGGGCTTCCACCTCGTCGCCGACCTTGACGACCTCGGTGGGGTCGACGTCGTGCTTGATGGACAGCTCACGCGAGGGAATGACGCCCTCGGTCTTGTAGCCGATGTCCAGCAGCACCTCGTCCCGGTCGACCTTGACGATGATGCCTTCGACGATGTCGCCATCGTTGAAGTACTTGATCGTCTGGTCGATCGCGGCGAGGAAGTCCTCGGCGGTGCCGATGTCGTTCACCGCGATCTGGGGGGTGCTGTCAGGACGGACCTGGGTGGAGGTCATGTGGTCGAGTGCTCCGGACGGGGGGTGCGCAGGGACAGGACAGGGTCCACGACCGGGCCGGCCGTGGGGAGGTGCACGGGAGAGGCGGCGAGAGACGTCCTCCGCGGGTTCAGTGCGGAGGACAGCACCACAGACCTCTGGCGCACTCACTATGGTACGGACGTCAGGGGGCTCCGGTCCACCTGGGTCGGCAGTGGGCCTCCGGACGTGCCGCCGTGTCACCATCGGCCGCCATGACCCTGTCACCCCGCCCCGCGACGGACCCTCCGGCGATCTCCTCCCCCGGGCTACCACTGGCCCCCGACGGCTACCCGGCGGCCGGCGGGGTGGCCCGGCGGGCGACGGGCCAGGCGGCGTCCGCACGGGCGAACCGGGAGTGGTGGGACGCGGCGGCGCCCGCCTACCTGTCCGAGCACGGCAGCGACCTGGGCGACGTGGACTTCCTGTGGTGCCCCGAGGGGCTGCGCGAGGCCGACGCGCACCTACTGGGGGACGTCGCCGGCCGGCGGGTGCTGGAGATCGGCTGCGGCTCGGCGCCCTGCGCGCGGTGGCTGGCCCGGGCCGGAGCGGACGTGCTCGCACTCGACGTTTCCGGCGGCATGCTGGCCCGCGCCGCGGAGCTGAACCGGTCCACCGGGATCGCGGTTCCTCTCCTGCAGGCCGACGCCGGTGCCCTGCCACTGGCCGACGCCGCCGTCGACGTGGCGTGCTCGGCCTTCGGCGGGCTGCCCTTCGTCGCCGACGCGCAGGCGGCGCTGACCGAGGTGCGGCGGGTGCTGCGTCCGGGCGGCCGGTTCGTCGCCTCGGTGAACCACCCGATGCGCTGGCCGATGCCGGACTCCCCCGACCCCGACGACCTGCAGGTGACCTCGTCCTACTTCGACCGCCGGCCCTACGTGGAGACCGACGGGGCGGGCCGAACGGTGTACGTCGAGCACCACCGCACGATCGGCGACTGGGTGCGCGCCATCGTCGGGGCTGGCTTCGTGCTCGCCGACCTGCTGGAGCCGGAGTGGACGAAGGGGCGCACCCAGACGTGGGGCCAGTGGTCACCCGAGCGCGGCGCACTGATGCCGGGCACGCTGGTCCTGGTCTGCAACAAGCCGTCGGCCTGAGCAGCGTGCCGGACCGAGGACTGCCAGGCTTGGCCAGGTGCTGACCGTCGGGGTGGTGGCGTCGCGGACGTAGAGCGCGCCGCGACCTTCTGGCGCCGTGCTCGGACACCAGGTGCGGCGGGACGGCATCGGTGGGTGGAAGACGGTGCTGGTGCCCCCCGCACGGCGGCGCGGGCACCAAGATCGCACTGCAGCGGCACGAGACGACGCCCCAGGAGCATCCACGTCTGCACCTGGACCTGCACGTGGTGGACGCGGCCGAGCAGGAGTTCCGGACGGCGCGCCTGATCGCCCTCGGCGCCGAGCGCGTCGACTGGGACAGCTACCCGGACGACCCGGACCTCGTCGTCCTCGCAGACCCCGACGGCAATCGTTTCTGCATCGTCGACCTCAGCCACGGCTGAGCGCTACGGCTCCGCGACGGTCGGAAACGGCACCCGGCCGGGTGGACCGGTCGCGGGGGCCGGAGGCTCCCCGACCGGGACACGGGCAGCGGCTCCGCGCAACCGGGGGCCACGTGGCCGCGGTGCGATCCGTGAGGATCGCAATGCGCTCAGTGCGCGGCGTCGTCCCAGCTGGCGCCGAACCCGACGGAGACCTCGAGCGCCACCGACAGCTGCGCCGCCCCGGCCATCTCCCGGCGTACGAGCGCCTCCAGCTGCTCCCGCTCCCCCGGTGCCACCTCGAGCACGAGTTCGTCGTGCACCTGCAGGAGCATCCGCGAGTTCAGCCCCTCGGCGGCGATCGCCTTCTCCACGTTGAGCATGGCCACCTTGATGACGTCGGCTGCGGAGCCCTGGATGGGGGCGTTGAGCGCCATCCGCTCGGCCATCTCCCGGCGCTGCCGGTTGTCGCTGGTCAGGTCGGGCAGGTAGCGCCGCCGGCCCAGCGTCGTCTCGGTGTAGCCGCACTGCCGGGCGTCCTCGACCACGCCGTCGAGGTAGTCGCGGGTCCCGCCGAAGCGCTCGAAGTAGGCGTGCATCTGCCCGCGCGCCTCTTCCGGGGTGATCCGCAGCTGCTGGGCCAGACCGTAGGCGGACAGCCCGTAGGCCAGCCCGTAGCTCATCGCCTTGATCCGGCGGCGCATCTCCGGGTCGACCTGCTCGATGGGGATGCCGAAGGCCCGGGAGGCGACGAAGGAGTGCAGGTCCTCCCCCGAGGTGAAGGCCTCGATCAGCCCGGCGTCCTCGGACAGGTGCGCCATGATCCGCATCTCGATCTGGCTGTAGTCGGCGGTCATCAGCGACTCGTGGCCCGAGCCGACCACGAACGCCTGCCGGATCCGGCGCCCCTCGGCGGACCGGATCGGGATGTTCTGCAGGTTCGGGTCGGTCGAGGACAGCCGGCCGGTGG
This sequence comes from Modestobacter sp. DSM 44400, assembly GCF_900107175.1. Taxonomy (GTDB): domain Bacteria; phylum Actinomycetota; class Actinomycetes; order Mycobacteriales; family Geodermatophilaceae; genus Modestobacter. The sequence goes on from NZ_FNOZ01000002.1 coordinate 166,946, forward strand.
CCGCGATCGTCTGCTGGAACGTGGTGTGGATGCGCCCGGCGTCGTCGACCATCGGGATCAGGCCGTCGATGACGGTGCGCAGCCGCGTCACGTCGCGGTGCCGGAGCAGGTGCTCGAGGAACGGGTGGCCTGTCGAGGCCAGCAGGGCGGTCAGCGCGTCGGCGTCGGTGGTGTAGCCGGTCTTGTTCTTCTTCGTCTTCGGCAGGCCCAGCTCGTCGAACAGCACCGCCTGCAGCTGTTTGGGCGAGCCGAGGTTGATCTCCTTACCGATCACCGAGTAGCACTCCTGCGCGGCGTCGGCGACGCCGGCGGCGAACTCCTTCTGCAGCTCGTGCAGGAAGTCCAGGTCCGCGGCGATGCCCCGTCCCTCCATCGCGGCCAGCACGTGGGTCAGCGGCAGCTCGATCTCGCCGAGCAGGTGGTCACCACCGCGCTGGCCGAGCACCTGCTCGAGGGCGTCGGACAGGTCGTTGACCGCCACGGCCTTGAGGACGTCGGCGTGCCGTGCCTCGGCAGCGACGTCGTCCTCGCTGGGGCCCAGGCCGTCCAGGGTGAGCTGGGCCTCGGGTGCGGCGTCGTCCTTGAGCTCGCGCTTGAGGTAGCGCACCGCGAGGTCGCCCAGGTCGAAGGACCGCTGGCCCGGCATCGCCAGGTACGCGGCCAGCGCGGTGTCGCTGACCACGCCGGCAAGCTCCCAGCCGCGGGCGGCGACGGCCAGCAGCGGGCCCTTGACGTCATGCACCACCTTGGCGGCGTGCGGGTCGGCCAGCCAGGCGGCCAGCGCCTGCTCGTCCGCGGCGTCCAGGGCAGGGCCGAGGTCGACGAAGGTGGCGTGGTCGTTGGCCGCGGCCAGCGCCAGGCCGGTCAGCTCACCGGTGCCGCGGCCCCAGGTGCCGCGGAACACCACGCCGGTGTGCCCGGTGCGGGCGTGTGCGGCCAGCCAGTCGGCCAGGCCGCCGGCCGCGACGTCGTCCTGGGCCACGTCGAAGCCACCCTCGACCTCGGGTTCGGCGCTGGTGAGCGTGGCGAACAGCCGGTCCCGCAGCACCCGGAACTGCAGGTTGTCGAAGAGGGTGTGCACCTCGTTGCGGTCCCAGGCCTGGACGGCGAGCTGCGTGGGCTCCAATGGCAGCGGGACGGCGCGGTCGAGCTCGGTGAGCCGGCGGTTCTGCAGCACCGAGGACAGGTGCTCGCGCAGCTTCTCCCCGACCTTGCCCTTGACGGTGTCGACCTGGTCGACCAGCGCGTCCAGCGAGCCGTACTCCCGGACCCACTTGGCGGCGGTCTTCTCCCCCACGCTCGGGATGCTCGGCAGGTTGTCGCTGGGGTCGCCCCGCAGCGCCGCGAAGTCGGGGTACTGGGCGGGGGTCAACCCGTACTTGGTCTCCACCTCCTCGGGCGTGAACCGGGTGAGGTCGGAGACGCCCTTGCGCGGATAGAGCACCGTGACGTGCGGGTTGACCAGCTGCAGCGCATCGCGGTCACCGGTGCATATCAGCACGTCCATGCCGGCCTCGACGGCCTGCACGGTCAGGGTGGCGATGACGTCGTCGGCCTCGTAGCCCTCGGCGGTGAGCACCGGCACGTGCAGGGCGGCCAGCACCTCCTGGATGAGGCTGACCTGGCCGCGGAAGTCGGTCGGGCTCTCGGACCGGTTGGCCTTGTACTCGGCGTAGATCTCGCTGCGGAACGTCTTGCGCCCGACGTCGAAGGCGACGGCCAGGTGCGTGGGCTGCTCGTCGCGCAGCACGTTGATCAGCATCGAGGTGAAGCCGTACACCGCGTTGGTGGGCTGCCCGGTCGTCGTGGAGAAGTTCTCCACGGGGAGGGCGAAGAAGGCGCGGTAGGCCAGCGAGTGGCCGTCGAGCAACAGCAACCGCGGCCGCGGGCCGGCGGGGACGGCCGCCGGGTCGGCGGCAGGTTCGACCGCGGTGGCGGGGACGGGGGCGGGGGTGCTGACCGGAGCTGACATCACCGGCGATCCTAGGTGCGGGCACCGACGAACCCGGTGGCTACCGTGCCGTCCGTGACCGAGCTCGCGAGGTCACGCGAAGACACAGCACCCTGGGCGCGTGCCCGACGAGCGCGAGCGAGAAGGACACGTGACCAGCACCCGACCGGACTGGCTGCCGGCCGACGCGTTGAGCCCACTGGACGACAAGCTCGGCATCCGGATCACCGACTTCGATGCCGACCGGTTGGTCGCGACCATGCCCGTCGCCGGCAACGAACAGCCCTTCGGCCCGCTGCACGGCGGCGCGACCTGCGCGCTGGTCGAGACCATCGGCTCCTGGGCGGCGATGCTGCACGCCGGACCGGGGGGGTTCGGTCGTGGGCATCGAGCTGAACGCCAGCTACCTGCGCGCCGCGACCACCGGGGTGGTCACCGCGGTGTGCACCCCCGCCCGCCGGGGCCGGACGCTGGCCGCCTTCCACGTGGAGGTCAGCGACGAGCAGGGCCGGGCCACCGCCACCGCCCGGCCGACCTGCATGCTGCGCCGCGCCCGCTGAACCGGAGCCTGCCGGTCGTCGGGCCGGAGGTCGCCGGGCTGAAGGTCGCCGGGCTGGACTGCGCGCCGCCCCTGGCGGCGCGCCGGGACCGTCCGTCGTCGCCGGTTCACACCGGCGTGTCGCAGATGGGTCACGGTGTGTTCTTCACGGCCCGCTGTCGTCGGCACCGTGGGTTACTGTCCCGGCTCAACCAACGGCTGGGAGGTCGAGTGACCCACGCGCCACACCGTGCCCGTCGGCATGGTCGACGCACCACGACCGGGCAGCTGCTCGCGGCTGACCGGCCGGCTCCCGGCCGGTCGGGCCGCCGGCGCACCGGTCGGCGTCCGCTCGTCCTCAGCCTGCTCCTCGCCGCCTTCGCCATCGCCCTGGCCACCCTCGTCCCCGGCGTCGCCAACGCCGCTGGGGAGTCGGTCACCGGAACGCTGCAGACCAGCCGCAGCGGTCCGATCGAGGGCGTCCAGGTGACGGTGGAGACCGCCGCCGGCGCCGAGGTCGACTCGGCCGAGACCGACGCGGACGGACGCTTCGCCATCGACGTCCCGGGCCCCGGTGAGTACACCGTCACACTCAATGCCGGCGACCTGCCCGACGCCGTCCAGCTCGGGACCAACGGTGACACGGTCACCGTGACGGTCGGCCCGGGCCGGACCCAGCCGGTGCTCTTCGGCCTGGTCGACGGCAGCGCCAACTCCGGTGGCGGCACCATTCGAGCGGTCCAGCTGCTCGTCGACGGACTGCGGTTCGGGTTGCTGATAGCGATCTCCGCGGTCGGCCTGTCGTTGATCTTCGGCACCACCGGCCTGGTGAACTTCGCGCACGGCGAGCTGGTCACCATCGGCGCCATCATCGCGTGGTACGTCAACGTCCGCCTCGGAGTTCCGCTGATCCCGGCCGCGATCATCGCCATGGTCGGCGGAGGAGTGGTCGGTGCGCTCAACGAGCTGGGCATCTGGCGGCCGCTGCGTCGCCGCGGCACCGGCCTGGTCGCCGCGCTGGTCGTGTCCATCGGCCTCTCGCTGGTACTGCGGTACGGCATTCAGATCGTCTACGGCGGGTCGTCCAACCCTTACGGCGACTACCAGAGCCAGCGGGCGGTCTCCTACGGGGTCTTCACGATGACCAACCGGTCGCTGGCCTCGATCATCATCTCGATCGTCGTGCTGCTGCTGGTCGCACTCATGCTGCAGCGGACCAGGATCGGCAAGGCGATGCGCGCGGTGTCGGACAACCGGGACCTGGCCGCCTCTTCGGGCATCGACGTCAACCGGGTCATCCTGTTCGTCTGGGTGATGGGCGGGGCGCTGGCCACCCTGGGCGGCGTCCTGCTCGGCCTGTCGGACCAGGTGCAGTGGGACATGGGATTCCGGCTGCTCCTGCTGATGTTCGCCGGGGTCACCCTGGGCGGTCTCGGCACCGCCTATGGGGCCCTGGTCGGCAGCGTCATCGTCGGTGTGTTCGTCCAGATGTCGACGCTCGTCATTCCGGACGACATGAAGTACGTCGGAGGGCTGTTCCTCTTGATCGTCATCCTCGTCATCCGCCCCCAGGGGATCCTGGGCAGCCGGGCCCGGATCGGCTGACCGCGATGTCGGACCTCCTCAACGCGTTCGCGATCGCCGGAAAGGCGTTCTTCGGTTTCCAGGCGATCTTCTTCGCACTCCTCGCCGTCGGCCTCAACGTCCACTTCGGCTACACGGGCCTGCTGAACTTCGGGCAGATCGCCTTCGCCATGGTGGGCGGGTTCGGCATCGCCATCTCGGTGAGCCAGTGGGGATTGCCGTTCTGGGTCGGCGTGCTGGTCGGCATCCTGGCCGCCGTCGTCCTGGCCCTGCTGCTGGGCCTGCCCACGCTGCGGCTGCGCGCCGACTACCTGGCGATCGTCACTATCGCCATGTCCGAGGGACTGCGCCTGGTCTTCCGGTCGGTGTCGGCAACGCCGGTCACCGGCGGCACCCGTGGGCTGTCGGCGTTCAACGGCGACTTCATCGCACTGGCACCCTGGGACACCCAGCACCGCTACCACATCCTGGGCACGACGTGGAGCGGCGGAGAGCTGTGGGTGGCGCTGGTCGGCTGGGTGCTGGTGACGCTGTTCAGCCTGCTCGTCTGGCAGCTCATGCGCAGTCCCTGGGGCCGGGTGGTCAAGGCCATCCGGGAGGACGAGGACGCGGTCCGCGCGCTGGGCAAGAACGTCTACGCCTACAAGATGCAGGCGCTGGTGCTGGGTGGAGTGATCGGCGCCTTCGGAGGCATGGTCTACGCGGTCAACACCGGCTCGGCCATCCCGGACCAGTACCAGAGCGCCAACACCTTCCTGGCCTACGCCGCACTCATCCTCGGCGGAGCCGCCCGGGTGCTCGGCCCGGTCATCGGATCGATGATCCTGCTGTTCATCCTCCAGTTCGCCGACACCGGTCTGCGAGCGATGATCTCCAACGGCGTGATCCCGTCGGAACTGCTGTCCTCGACCGACGTGGCGCAGATCCGCTTCGTCCTCGTCGGGATCGGGCTCATGCTGTTGCTGGTCTTCCGGCCCCAGGGGATCTTCGGTGACCGACGAGAGGTGATGCTCGATGCCCGCTGAGCCCGCGGCCCATGGCGCGCACGCGGCACGGCCCGACGAACCGCCCGCCGGCTCCGCACCGGCTTCCGCCGGTACGGAGAAAGCCGCTCCGCGGCGGCTGGCGCAGGCAGCCCTGCGCGACCTTCCCTGGGAGATCGGGGTCGCCAAGCCCGACCCGACGGTCGTCGTCGACGGGGTCACCCGCACCTTCGGTGGTCTGACCGCCGTGTCGGTCGACCACCTGGAGATCCAGCGCGGCGGCATCACCGGGCTGATCGGGCCCAACGGCGCCGGCAAGACCACGTTGTTCAACCTGCTCACCGGTTTCGACCAGCCCGACACCGGCACCTGGTCGTTCGACGGCCGGTCACTGGGCAAGCTGTCGCCGCACCAGGTGGCCCGGCTCGGGGTCGTGCGCACCTTCCAGCTCACCAAGGCGCTGTCCCGGCTCACCGTGCTGCAGAACATGCTGCTGGGCGCTCAGGGACAGCGGGGCGAGAGCTTCCTGCGCGCACTGGTCCCCGGTACCTGGCGACGCCAGGAGACCGAGAACACCGAGAAGGCGATGGAGCTGCTACAGCGCTTCAAGCTGGATGCCAAGTCGGACGACTTCGCCGGCATTCTCTCCGGTGGTCAGCGCAAGCTGCTGGAGATGGCCCGGGCCCTGATGAGCGACCCGCAGGTCGTCATGCTCGACGAGCCGATGGCCGGGGTCAACCCTGCGCTGACGCAGAGCCTGCTCGGGCACGTCAAGGACCTCCGTGAGGAGGGCATGACGGTGATCTTCGTCGAGCACGACATGGACGTCGTGCGCGACATCAGCGACTGGGTCGTGGTCATGGCCGCCGGCCGGATCATCGCCGAGGGGCCGCCGGAATCGATCAGCCAGAACAAGGCGGTCGTCGACGCCTATCTCGGCGCCCACCACGACGCGCCGCTGACGGTCGACGACGAGGACCGGGTGCTCGCCGAGGCCGAGGCCTCGATCGCCCGCGAGGGCCACCCGGACCAGGGCGTCATCAGCTCCGACCGACCCCATCCGAGAAGGACGGACCGATGAGCACTCTGGACGACCCGGCCAGCGAAGACCCCATGTTCCAGCGGGACTCCGGGCAGGGTCCGGCGACGGAAGGCGGCCCGGCAGAGCCGGCCGCCGAGCTCTCCCCCGCCGAGAAGGCAGCCACCCGCCAGGAGCACGTCCGCCTCGCCGAGGGCGCGCTGGTGCGTGCCGATGACCTGGTCGCCGGCTACGTGCCCGGGGTCGACATCCTGCGCGGATGTGACTTCTACCTGCAGGACGGCGAGCTGGTCGGGATCATCGGCCCCAATGGGGCCGGCAAGTCCACCCTGCTCAAGGCGCTGTTCGGGCTCATCCCGGTGCGCTCCGGTGCGGTGACGCTGCGCGGGGAGGACATCACCTCTGCGCCGGCGCACCGACTGGTCTCTCTGGGCGTCGGGTACGTGCCGCAGAACAACAACGTGTTCCCCTCCCTCACCATCGAGGAGAACATGCAGATGGGGGTCTACCTGCGGCCCAAGACGTTCAAGGAGCGCTTCGACTACGTCATCGACCTCTTCCCGCTGTTGGGGGAACGCCGCAAGGGTAAGGCCGGGTCGCTCTCCGGCGGCGAGCGGCAGATGGTGGCGATGGGTCGGGCCCTGATGATGGAGCCGTCGGTGCTGCTCCTCGACGAGCCGTCCGCGGGCCTGTCGCCGGCCTATCAGGACGAGGTGTTCATCCGTTGCCGCCGGATCAACGCCACAGGGGTCTCGATCATCATGGTGGAGCAGAACGCCCGCCGGTGCCTGCAGATCTGCGACCGGGGTTATGTGCTCGACCAGGGCCGCAACGCTTACACCGACACCGGCCGGTCGCTCATGAACGACCCGAAGGTCATCGAGCTCTATCTGGGCACGCTGGCGAAGGCGCAGTAACCCGGTTCGCCCGGCGCAACGACACCGCGGCCCGGCCTCCCCGACGGGGAGACCGGGCCGCGGTGTCGGAACGGGTCTGCTCAGGCAGGATCTCAGCGCATCAGCGCTGGGGGCCGACTCCCTGTGCGTTGAGGCTCTGGATGATCCGCGAGGACTCCTCGAAACCGATGACCACGATGGCGTCCGGGTTGAACTGGGCCATCTGCTGCACCTCGGAGTCGAAGTTGGCCGCCTGCGGGTCGTAGATCACGGTCTTCACCGACTCCTCGGGCAGACCGTCGGCGACCAGGTTGTTCTTGAGGTTCTCGGCCAGCCCGGTGCCGTAGGGGTCGTTGAGCGCCAGGATCCCGACGGTGTTGTTGCCGTCCTGCTCGATGAGGTCGGCCAGTGCCCGGGCCTGCAGGACGTCCGGGGGCGCGGTGCGGAAGTACAGCCCCTTGTCGTCGTAGGTCGTGAACTGGTCGGAGGTGTTTGCCGGGGAGAACTCCAGGACACCGGCGCCGGTGATCTTGTTGATCACGGTCAGGCTCACCCCGGAGGACGCCGCACCGATGATCGCGTTCACCCCCTGCTGCAGCTCACGGTCGACCGTCTGGCTGGCGGTGTCGGTGGAGGCGTCGCCGGAGTCACCCTCGACCAGCTGCACCGGGTTGCCCAGCACTCCACCGGCGGCGTTGATGTCCTGGATGGCCAGCTGGGACCCGGCGACCTCGGGTGGGCCGAGGAAGGCCAGGTTGCCGGTCAGCGGCAGCAGCGTCCCGATCACCAACGGCGCGCCCGTCGTCCCGGGGGCGGCCGGCGCCGGACCCTCGTTGCTGGCCGCGTTCGCCTCGTCCCCGGCGATGACGAACTCGGTCTTCGAGTCGTCGATCGTGTTGTCCATGCCGAACTGCTCGATGCCGAAGCTCGCCTGCGCCGGCTCGCCCGGCTCCGAGAAGCTCAGCGGACCGCTGACGCCGTCGTAGTCCGGGTTCCCCCCGTTCGCGATGATCTTCATGCAATCGGCGAAGCTCGTGCAGGTCTCGCCGCCGAAGGTCACGCCATTGACGTAAGGCCCGAAGACGGTGGCCTGGTTGCTGCCGGCCAGCTGAGCGGCGAGTGCCGTCGTGACGATCGCGTCGTACGTCTCACCGGCGTAGTTGAAGTCCTTCAACTCGGGGTTGATCGTCTTCAGGCGGTCCTTGAAGTCGCCCGACAGGTCGGTGAGCGGCAGCGTGCCCTTCATGCCGGCGAGCGAGCCCTGCTGGTCGAAGTCCTCGCCGAGCGCGTTGCCCATGTTCCCGTCGACGCCGTAGACGTTGACCTGCTTCTCAGCGCTCGCGTCGCTGCTGCTGCTGCTGCCGGCGTCGCTGCCCGAGTCGCTGCCGCCGCAGGCGGTCAGCGCGAGCAGGGCGGTCCCGGAGACTGCGACCGCGCGGGCGAAGGTGCCATTGCGCATAAAGTGACTCCCAGTGTGGATTGCGTAGCCACCAGCCACCGGCAGACAACACCGCCGGTCGGGTGGCCGATCAGTGCCAGGAACCTAACCGTTGGGTCGAAGGCCCGGCCCACCCTCGGGTGCACCGTGATGAGGTCGTGACCAACGCGAACCCACCTCCGGTGCAGGAGCGGAACGGCTACGTCGTGCTGACAAGCACAGGGAAGTTGGCCTTCGGCCCCCTCCGACGGATGGCTCCGCGATTCGTCGGCGGGCCTCTGCCTACGAGTCGGCGGTCTGGGTGTCCAGGATCGCCTGGGCCAGTGCCTTCATCGACGTCCGCTCGTTCATCGCGGTGCGCTGGATCCAGCGGAACGCCTCGGCCTCGGTCATGCCCCGCTCGCTCATCAGCCGGCCCTTGGCCTGTTCGACGACCTTGCGGGCATCCAGGCGCTCCTTGAGGTCGCCGACCTCCGCGTCCAGCGCGGTCATCTCCAGGAACCGGCCGCGGGCCACCTCGATGGCGGGCACCAGGTCGTTCTTGGAGAACGGCTTGACCAGGTAGGCCATCGCCCCGGCGTCGCGGGCCCGCTCGACCAGCTCACGCTGGCTGAAGGCGGTCAGCACGATCACCGGCGCGATGCGCGCGGCGGCGATCTGCTCGGCGGCGGAGATGCCGTCGAGGACCGGCATCTGGACGTCGAGGATGACGAGGTCCGGGCGCAGCGCCGTCGCCTGCTCGACGGCGGCCTGACCGTCGCCGACCTCGGCCACGACGACGTACCCCTCCTCCTCCAGCATCTCCTTGAGGTCGAGGCGGATGAGAGCCTCGTCTTCGGCGATGAGAACACGGATCGGCTCGCTGCTCACGGGGCAGAGCCTAGCGACTGAAGGGCGCGGCCCACCTGCCGATAGTCTGACCGGCGAGCCCCCGTACCCCAATCGGCAGAGGGAGCGGATTCAAAACCCGCGCAGTGTGCGTTCGAGTCGCACCGGGGGCACGACGACATCGCGATCCTGCGGACCGCACCGCGGCCAGGTGTCGTCCCCCGGTCACGCGGAGCCGCTGCGTCGCGGCTGCGCGGGACCCTCCGGGCCCCACTCGCCACGACAGGACCTGGCAGTCAATACGGTGGCCTCGTGACCGGCCACATGACCCCCGACCAGTTCCGGCAGCACGGCCACGAGGTCGTCGACTGGATCGCCGACTACTGGGCCCGGGTCGGGACCCTCCCCGTCCGCTCCCAGGTCTCCCCCGGCGACGTCCGCGCCGCACTGCCGCCCGAGGCCCCGGAGCAGGGCGAGCCGTTCTCCGCCGTCCTGGCCGACCTGGACCGGGTCGTGCTGCCCGGGGTGACCCACTGGCAGCACCCGGGCTTCTTCGGCTACTTCCCGGCCAACACCTCCGGCCCGTCGGTGCTCGGCGACCTGGTCTCCGCCGGCCTCGGCGTGCAGGGCATGTCCTGGGTCACCAGCCCGGCGGCGACCGAGCTCGAGCAGCACGTGCTGGACTGGTTCGCCAACCTGCTCGGCCTGCCCGCGGCGTTCCGATCCACGGGCACCGGCGGCGGCGTCGTCCAGGACTCGAGCTCCGGGGCGAACCTGGTGGCACTCCTCGCGGCGCTGCACCGGGCCAGCCGCGGAGCGACGGTGCGCGGCGGCGTCCGCCCGGACGAGTACACGGTGTACGTCTCCGCCGAGACCCACTCCTCGATGGAGAAGGCGGTGCGGATCGCCGGCCTGGGCAGCGACGCGGTGCGCATCGTCGAGGTGGACGGCGACCTGGCCATGCGCCCGAGCGCGCTCGCCGCCCGGCTGGAGCGCGACGTCGACCGCGGTTTCGTTCCGGTGCTGGTGTGCGCCACGGTCGGGACGACGTCGACCACGGCCGTGGACCCGCTGGCCGAGCTCGGACCCATCTGCCAGCGGTACGGCGTGTGGCTGCACGTGGACGCTGCCTACGCCGGGGTGAGCGCCGTCGTCCCGGAGCTTCGGCCGCTACAGGGGGGCGTGGAGTGGGCGGACAGCTACACCACCGACGCCCACAAGTGGCTGCTCACCGGGTTCGACGCCACGCTCTTCTGGGTCGCGGACCGGGCCGCGCTCACCGGGGCCCTGGCCATCCTGCCCGAGTACCTGCGCAACTCAGCCACCGATGCCGGTGCAGTGGTCGACTACCGCGACTGGCAGATCGAGCTCGGCCGCCGCTTCCGCGCGCTGAAGCTGTGGTTCGTCGTCCGCTGGTACGGCGCCGAGGGGCTGCGCGAGCACGTCCGCAGCGGTGTCGCGCTGGCCCAGGAGCTGGCCGGCTGGGCCGCGGCCGACGACCGGTTCGACGTCGTCACCCCGCACCCGCTGTCACTGGTCTGCCTGAAGCCCCGCTGGGCCACGGAGGTGGACGCCGACGTCGCCACGATGACCCTGCTCGAGCGGCTCAACGACGGCGGTGAGGTCTTCCTCACCCACACGACGGTCGGCGGCTCGACGGTCCTGCGAGTCGCGGTGGGCACGCCCACGACCACCCGCGAGCACGTGGCGCGGCTCTGGACTCTGCTGCGCGAGGCGCACGACTGGCTGGCCAACGACTTCGCCGAGCAGCTGGTGGAGCGCAAGGCCGCCGAGCAGGCCGCACAGGCGGCCGCGGAAGCGAAGGCCGAGGAAGCGGAGGCGGCCAAGGCAGCGAAAGCGGCCGCAGCCGAGGCTGCCGCGGCGGTCGCCCTGGTGGCCGAAGCCGAGGCCACCGAGGAAGCCGCCGCGGAGGACGTCGTCGCCGAGGACCCGACGGGCGCCGGGCCCCGGCAGGCCGAGCCCGGCGACGAGCCCACGGCCGACGAAGCGGCCGGGTCCGCAGCTGCCGAGGAGCCGGAGCGCTCAGTCGCCGAGTGATCGGAGGAGCCCCTCCTGGGCCGTCGTCGCCACGTGCGTGCCGTCGGCGGCCCACACCTGGCCGAAGCACAGCGCCCGCCCACTGGCCGCCGCCGGGCTGTCGGTCTCGTAGAGGAACCACTCGTCGGCCCGAACCGGCCGGTGGAACCACACCGTGTGGTCCAGGCTGGCGCCCACCGTGCCCCCGCCCCAGCCGCCGCCCATCCGGGCCAGCCCGGCCGAGAGCAACGTCAGGTCGCTGACGAATGTGAGCGCCGCGGCGTGCACGGCGTCGTCGTCGGGCAGCCGGCCGGCGACCCGGAACCAGCCGCGCGAGGAGGTGTCCGGCGGCACCCGCGGCTCGGGGTCGAAGGGGTCGGACAGGTACCGCTGCTCGACCACCCGCCGCATCACCCGCATGCCGTTGCTGGCCCCGGGGTGCGCGGCGACGACTTCGCCCAGGCCGGGCAGCCCCTCCGGGCCGGGCACGTCGGGCATCGGCAGGGAGTGCTCGACGACGGCGCGCTCGCCGGCATGGAAGTCCGCGGTCAGTGCGAAGATCGCGACGTCCTCCCCCAGGCGGGTCTGGTGCGCCAGCACCCGCCGGGTGCTGAACGACCGCCCCTCCCGGATCCGCTCCACCTGGTAGCGGATCTCCTCGTGCGGGTCACCGGGGCGCAGGAAGTAGGAGTGCAGCGAGTGCACCGCCCGCTCCAGTGTCACGGTCGCGCTGGCCGCGGTGAGGGCCTGCGCGGCGACCTGCCCGCCGAAGATCCGCTGTTGCGGCGTCGTGGGCGTGGTCCCGACGAACAGGTCCGGCGCTCGCTCCTCCAGTTCCAGGACGTTCAGCAGCTCCGCGGCCGGGGACCCGGGGAACCCTCGTGAGCTCGCAGGCCCGCTCACGCGTCGGTGCCCACCTCGTGGACCCGCACCAGGTTGGTCGAGCCGGCCGTGTTGGGCGGGCTGCCGGCGACGACGACGACCCGGTCGCCCTCCTTGAGCCGCCCGATGGAAAGCAGCGAGAAGTCGACCTGCCGGACCATGTCGTCGGTGTGCGTCACCTCGGGGACGATGAAGGTCTCCACGCCCCAGGACAGCGCCAGCCGGCTGCGCACCCGGGCGTCGGTGGTGAACGCCAGGATCGGCAGCCGGGTGTGCAGCGAGGCCAGCCGCTGGGCGGTGGTCCCGGTCGAGGTGAACGCGGCCAGTGCGGCGACGCTCTCCATCTGCTCGCCGATCTCCTTGGCCGCCCGGACGATCGCCCCGGAGCGCGAGCGGGAGGCCCGCTTGATCTCGGGAACACGGACCTCGTCGGACTCGACGGCGTCGATGATCCGCTCCATGGTGCGCACCGCCGCGATCGGGAACTTCCCGACCGAGGTCTCCCCCGACAGCATGACCGCGTCCGCGCCGTCCAGGACGGCGTTGGCCACGTCGGAGGCCTCGGCCCGGGTGGGCCGGGAGGCCTCGATCATCGACTCGAGCATCTGGGTGGCCACGATGACGGGCTTGTTGCGCTCGCGGGCGGCCTGCACGGCCCGCTTCTGCACCAGCGGCACCTGCTCCAGCGGCAACTCCACCCCGAGATCGCCACGGGCGACCATGATCCCGTCGAAGGCCTCCACGATGGCCTCCAGGTTCTCCACCGCCTCGGGCTTCTCCAGCTTGGCGATGACCGGGACCTCGACGTCCTCCTGGCGCATGATCTCCCGCACCAGGCCGGCGTCGCGGGGGTGCCGGACGAACGAGAGCGCCACGAAGTCGACCGACAGCGACAGCGCGAAGCGCAGGTCCGCGGCGTCCTTCTCCGACAGGGCCGGCACGCTGACGGCGACGCCGGGCAGCGAGAGCCCCTTGTTGTTGGACACCTGACCGCCCTCGAGCACCAGGCACCAGACGTTCGGGCCCTCGACGTCGACGACGGTCAGCGCCAGCTTGCCGTCGTCGACCAGCAGCCGGTCACCGACGCGGACGTCGTTGGCGAGGTCCTTGTAGGTCGTGGACACCCGCTCGGCCGTGCCCTCGACGTCCTCGACGGTGACGCACACCCGGCTGCCGGTGGCCCAGGTGACCGGCCCGTCAGCGAACGTGCCGAGCCGGATTTTGGGGCCCTGGAGGTCGGCCAGCACGGCCACAGCCCGACCGACCTTGTCCGAGGCCTCACGAACCATGCGGTAGGCGGCCTCGTGGTCGGCATGCTTTCCGTGGCTGAAGTTGAGCCGGGCGACGTCCATCCCGGACTCGACCAGGGCGGTGATCTGCTCCAGAGAGCCGGTCGCCGGCCCCAACGTGCATACGATCTTGGCGCGGCGAGACATGGGGATGAACCTATCGGGTGCGGCTCAGCGCAGCGGCACGGCTGTGGGCGTCACCGGCCGGGGCAGCATCGAGTTGCCGGTCAGCCAGTTGTCGACCGCGCCGGCCGCGGCACGCCCCTCCGAGATCGCCCACACGATGAGCGACTGGCCACGCCCCATGTCGCCGCTCACGAAGACGCCGGGCACGGTGGTCATGAACTCCGCGTCGCGGACGACGTTGCCGCGCCCGTCGACCTCGGTCCCCAGCCCGTCGACCAGACCCTCGCGCTGCGCGCCGGTGAAGCCCATGGCCAGCAGCACCAGGTCGGCCGGCAGCTCGCGGTCGGTGCCCTCGACCTTCTGGAACCGCCCGTCGACCATCTCCACGTCGTGCACCAGCAGCGCCCGGACGTTGCCGTCCTCGTCGCCGAGGAAGCGTTCGGTGTTGATCGAGTACAGGCGCTCGCCGCCCTCCTCGTGGGCACTGGAGACCCGCAGGATCATCGGATAGGTCGGCCACGGATTGCGCTCACCGCGCGTGTCCGGCGGCACCGGCATGATCTCCAGCTGCGCGACCGAGGCCGCGCCCTGCCGGTGCGAGGTGCCCAGGCAGTCCGCGCCGGTGTCGCCGCCGCCGATGATCACCACGTGCTTGCCCGCCGCGCTGATCGGGGGATCGTCGAGCTGGCCGAGGGCCTGCAGGTTGCCGTAGGGCAGGAACTCCATGGCCAGGTGGACGCCGCCCAGCTCCCGGCCGGGGACGGTGAGGTCCCGGCCGACGGTCGCGCCGCCGGCGAGGACGACGGCGTCAAAGCCGCCGCGCAGCTGCTCGACCGACAGGTCGTCGGGCCCGGAGCCACCGACCTCGACACCGGAAACGAACCGGGTGCCCTCGGCGCGCATCTGGTCCAGGCGTCGGTCCAGGTAGCGCTTCTCCATCTTGAACTCGGGGATGCCGTAGCGGAGCAGCCCGCCGATGGCATCGGCGCGCTCGTAGACGGTCACCTCGTGCCCGGCCCGGGTCAGCTGCTGGGCAGCGGCCAGCCCGGCCGGCCCGGAGCCGACGACGGAGACCTTCTTGCCGGTGAGCTCCTGGGGCGGCTGCGGGGTGACCCAGCCGTTGGCGAATGCCTGGTCGATGATCTCGAACTCGATCTGCTTGATGGTGACCGGCGCGTCCTGCAGGTTCAGCACGCAGGCGCCCTCGCACGGCGCCGGGCACAGTTTCCCGGTGAACTCGGGGAAGTTGTTGGTCGCGTGCAGCCGCTCGATGGCCTCCCGCCAGTCGTCGCGGCGCGCCAGGTCGTTCCACTCGGGGATCAGGTTGCCCAGCGGGCAGCCGTGGTGGCAGAACGGGATCCCGCAGTCCATGCAGCGGGCCGCCTGCTCCCGCACCGCGGCGACCGGGAAGACGGCGTCCTCGCCGTTCTCGCGGTCGAGGTAGACGTCCTTCCAGTCCAGCAGCCGCAGATCTACCGGCCGCCGCGGCGGCATCTGGCGGTCGTACTTCAAGAATCCGGTGGAGTCAGCCACGGAAGGCCTCCTTCATGTGCGGAGCGGGACGGGGCACGACCGTGCGCTCAGCCACGTGCGGCCTCCATCACAGCTCGGTCGACGTCGTAACCCGCGGCTTCGGCGGCACGCCGGGCCTCCATCGCGCGGCGGTAGTCACGCGGCATGATCACGCTGAACCGCTCGGACCACCGGCCCCAGTCGGCCAGCAGCGCACCGGCCACCGTGGACCCGGTCTCCGCGGCGTACCGGCTGAGCACGCCGCGAAGCCACGACGAGGACTCCGCGTCCAGCGCCTCGATGTCGACCATCTCGCTGTTGACCCGATGTCGGGCCAGGTCCAGCACGTAGCCGATGCCCCCGGACATGCCGGCGGCGATGTTGCGCCCGGTCGGGCCGAGGATGACCGCGGACCCGCCGGTCATGTACTCCAGCGCGTGGTCGCCGACTCCCTCGACGACGGCCAGCGCACCGGAGTTGCGCACGCAGAACCGCTCGCCGACCCGGCCGCGGAGGAACACCTCGCCGGCGGTCGCGCCGTAGCCGATGACGTTGCCGGCGATGACGGCGTCCTCGGCGGCGAAGGTGGCCTCCAGCGCCGGGCGGACGACGATCCGGCCGCCGGACAGGCCCTTGCCGACGTAGTCGTTGGCGTCGCCGAGCAGCGTCATGGTGATGCCGCGCGGCAGGAACGCACCGAAGGACTGCCCCGCCGACCCCTCGAAGGTCAGGTCGATAGTGCCGTCGGGCAGGCCCTCGCCACCGAAGCGCCGGGTGACCATCGAGCCCAGCATCGTGCCCACGGTGCGGTTCACGTTGCGCACCGGCAGCTGCAGGCTAACCGGCCGGGCGTCGAGCAGCGCGCCCTCGCAGAGCTGGATCAGCGTCTGGTCGAGGGCGACGTCCAGGCCGTGGTCCTGCGCCCGGACCCGGTGACGCGGCGCACCCTCGGGCAGCTCCGGGACGACCAGCAGCTTGGACAGGTCCAGCCCCCGGGCCTTCCAGTGGTCGACCGCGGTGCGGGTCCCCAGCATCTCGGCGTGCCCGACGGCCTCCTCGATCGATCGGAAGCCCAGCTCGGCGAGGTAGCCGCGCACCTGCTCGGCGAGGAACTCGAAGAAGGTGACCACGAACTCCGGCCGGCCGGTGAACCGTTTGCGCAGCTCGGGGTTCTGCGTGGCCACCCCGACCGGGCAGGTGTCCAGGTGGCAGACGCGCATCATGATGCAGCCGCTGACCACCAGCGGTGCGGTGGCGAAGCCGAACTCCTCGGCGCCGAGCAGCGCGGCGACGACGACGTCCCGGCCGGTCTTGAGCTGCCCGTCGACCTGCACCGTGATCTGGTCCCGCAGGCCGTTGGCCAGCAGCGTCTGCTGCGTCTCGGCCAGGCCGAGCTCCCACGGGGAGCCGGCGTGCTTGAGCGAGGTCAGCGGTGCCGCCCCCGTGCCGCCGTCGTGCCCGGAGATCAGGACGACGTCGGCATGGGCCTTGCTGACCCCGGCCGCGACCGTGCCGACGCCGACCTCGGCGACCAGCTTGACGTTGATCCGCGCCTCGTCGTTGGCGTTCTTGAGGTCGTGGATGAGCTGCTTGAGGTCCTCGATCGAGTAGATGTCGTGGTGCGGCGGCGGGCTGATCAGCCCGACGCCCGGGGTGGAGTGCCGGGTGCGGGCCACCCACGGGTACACCTTGCCGCCGGGCAGCTGGCCGCCCTCCCCGGGCTTCGCGCCCTGCGCCATCTTGATCTGGATGTCATCGGCGTTGACCAGGTACTCGCTGGTGACACCGAACCGGCCGCTGGCCACCTGCTTGATCGACGAGCGCCGCAGGTCGCCGTTCTCGTCCCGGACGAAGCGGTCGGGGTCCTCCCCGCCCTCCCCGGTGTTCGACTTGCCGCCCAGCCGGTTCATCGCGATGGCGAGGGTCTCGTGCGCCTCCTGGGAGATCGAGCCGTAGCTCATCGCCCCGGTCTGGAAGCGCTTGACGATCTCGCTGATCGATTCCACCTCCTCCAGCGGCACCGGCGGCCGCGCCCCGGTCCTGAGGGTGAACAGCCCGCGCAGCGTCGCGGCGTCCGCGGAGAGCGCGTCGACGGTGTCGGTGTAGCGCTGGAAGACGTCGAACTGCCGGGATCGGGTGGCGTGCTGGAGCAGGAACACCGTCTCCGGGTTGAACAGGTGCACCTCCCCCTCGCGGCGCCACTGGTACTCCCCGCCGGTCTCCAGCCGGCGGTGCGCCCGCTCGGTCGGGTTGTCCGGGTAGGCCCGGCGATGGCGCATGGCAACCTCCTCGGCGAGGACGTCGATGCCGACGCCGCCCATCGGGGCCGAGGTGCCGGTGAAGTACTCGTCGACGAGGTCCTGGGACAGCCCGACGGCCTCGAAGATCTGCGCCATCGTGTACGAGCCGACGGTGCTGATGCCCATCTTGCTCATGACCTTCAGGACGCCCTTGCCCAGCGCCTTGACCATGTTCCGCACGGCCTGGGCCGGCTGGACGCCGGTGAGCGAGCCGTCGCGGATGAGGTCCTCGATGGACTCGAAGGCCAGGTAGGGGTTGACCGCGGCCGCGCCGTAGCCGAGCAGCAGCGCGACGTGGTGCACCTCGCGGCAGTCGCCGGACTCGACTACCAGACCGACCTCCATCCGGGTGCGCTCACGCACCAGGTGGTGGTGGACGGCGGCGGTCATGAGCAGCGAGGGGATCGGCGCGCGCTTCTCGTCGCAGTCCCGGTCGGACAGCACGATGACGCGGGCGCCGGCCGCGATGGCCTTGCTGACCTTGGTCCGCAGCTCCTCGAGTGCCCGGGTCAGTGCGGCGCCCCCGCCGGTCACGTCGAAGTGGCCGGTGATCCGGACGGCGGCGAAGCCGGGCAGGTCGCCGTCGTCGTCGATGTGCAGGATCTTGGCGAGCTCGTCGTTGTCGATGACCGGATAGGGCAGGAAGACCTGGCGACAGGACGCCGCGGTCGCCTGCAGCAGGTTCTGCTCAGGTCCGAAGGTGCGCCCCAGGCTGGTCACCAGCTCCTCGCGGATGGCGTCCAGCGGCGGGTTGGTCACCTGGGCGAACAGCTGCCCAAAGTAGTCGTAGAGCTGCCGCGACCGGTCCGACAGGGCCGCCACCGGGGTGTCGGTACCCATCGAACCGATCGGCTCGGCCCCGGACGACGCCATCGGGGTGAGCAGGATGCGCAGCTCCTCCTCGGTGTAGCCGAACAGCTGCTGCCGGCGGACGACGGATTCGTGGCTGGGCCGCGCGCGCCGCCGCTCGGGCAGGGTCGGGAGGTGCACCAGCCCGGCGTGCAGCCAGTCGTCGTAGGGGAGCTCGGCGGCCAGCGACCCCTTGACCTCCTCGTCGGAGACGATCCGACCCGCCGCGGTGTCGACCAGGAACATTCGGCCCGGCTGCAGCCGACCCTTGGCGACGACGTCGCCGGCCGGGATCTCCAGCACGCCGGTCTCGCTGGCCAGCACCACCATGTCGTCCTTGGTCCGCCACCAGCGGCCCGGGCGCAGCCCGTTGCGGTCCAGGACGGCACCGATCAGCGAGCCGTCGGTGAACGCGACACAGGCCGGGCCGTCCCAGGGCTCCATGATCGAGGAGTGGTACCGGTAGAAGGACCGCCGGGCGGCGTCCATCTCCTCGTGGTTCTCCCACGCCTCCGGGATCATCATCAGCACCGCGTGCGGCAGGGACCGGCCGGACAGGTGCAGCAGCTCCAGCACCTCGTCGAAGGTCGCCGAGTCGCTGAAGTCGCTGGCGGTGACCGGGAAGATCCGCTCCAGTCCGAGCTCGCTGGCTAGGCCGGCGGGGCCGTCGAAGAGCTCGGTGTGCAGCTGGGCCTCGCGGGCGCGCATCCGGTTGCGGTTGCCCTTGATGGTGTTGATCTCGCCGTTGTGAGCGATGAACCGGAACGGGTGTGCCAGCGGCCAGCTCGGGAAGGTGTTGGTGGAGAAACGGCTGTGCACCAGCGCGATCGCCGACTCGTAGCGCTCGTCGCGCAGGTCGGGGAAGAACGCGGGCAGCTGGTCGGTGGTCAGCATGCCCTTGTAGGTCACCGTCCGGGAGGACAGCGAGGCGATGTAGCAGTTGCTCCCGGCGTCCCGGGCGGCGCGCTCGGTCCGCTTGCGCAGCACGAAGGCGCGCCGCTCCAGCCGGGTCACCCCGTGGTGGGCGGCGTTGCCGCCGAAGGCGGCGGCGTCGGCGCGGGCGCCGATGGTCTCGGCGACGAACAGCTGGGCGAAGTGCGGCATGACCGCGCGGGCGGTGGGGCCGAGGTCGGCGCCGTCGGGGTCGACGGGGAGCTCGCGCCAGCCCAGGACCGCGAGGCCCTCCTCGGCGGCGAGCCGGGCGACGGCGTCGACCACGCCGGTGCGCTCGGTGTCGTCGGTCGGCAGGAAGGCGATGCCAACGGCGTACTCGCCCATCGGCGGCAGGTCGAAGCCGACGCTGGCGCGCAAAAGCCCGTCGGGGACCTGGGTGAGGATGCCCGCGCCGTCACCGGAGTTCGGCTCGGAGCCCGCGGCACCCCGATGGTCCAGGTTGTGCAGCGCGGTCAGGCCGGCAGCCACGATGGCCCGCGAGCGCCGGCCCCGGGCGTCGGCGACGAAGGCCACGCCACAGGCGTCGTGCTCGTTGGCGGGGTCGTACAGGCCCGAGGCCGCGGGGAACGCCGAGAAGGAAGGCATCCGCGCAGGCAGCCCCGGCCGGTCGGAGGGCGCTGGGTTCTCCGGCGCGCAGGCGGGGGAAGAGAGGTCAGGCATGTCACTCCCGTCGTCGGCTGGCCGCGGCGTCCGCTCGCCGGCCCCGCGTCGGGGGCTGAGAGGGCCGCTGGTGCGGGGGGCGTGCGCCCCGCCGGGTGGTCGAAGTGGTGCAGGGTGTTCGGGACCGATTCTCAGGACCGGATGAGGTCCGACGGGTCGGGCAACGCGCGGCCGGCGGCACGTCCGTCCCGGCCTGATTCCGATTCCGCGCCCCGCGCGAGCGGGTGGCCGCGGGGCTGGTCGTGCGCGGGGCGTCACTGGCCCGGTCCGATGTCGCCGGCCGGCCCAGGATCACTGGTCGGCCGCGATGAGCGTACACAGACCGCCACCTCCGCGACATGTCCACGTGGTGTCGCGCGCGTCTCGCTCAGTGGACTCGCGGCCCCTCCCCCGGTGCTCCCGGATCGGTGTTCAGTCCGCCGGACGGGACCGGCGAGCTGGGTCACCGGCGTCCTCACCGGCCGAGGTCCCCGGTGACGTGTCGTCCAGGGCGGGAGTGGCGTCCAGGGCGGGAGTGGCGTCCGGAGCGGGAGTGGCGTCCGGAGCGGGAGTGGTGGCTGGCGCCGCCCCCGGCGTCCCCGTCCGGGCCGCCGCCGCACCGCGGGTGATCACCTCGCGGGGCCGCCCGCGCTGCCAGAACAGGGCGGCGACGGCGGCCAGGCCGACCACGATCGAGGTGAACACGTTCAGCCGCAGCCCCAGGAAGTGCTCGGCGGTGTCGATGCGCAGCATTTCGATCCACACCCGGCCGGCGCAGTAGGCGGCGACGTAGAGGGCGAAGGCCCGGCCGTGGGACAGCCGGAAGCGGCGGTCGGCCCAGACCACCAGCGCCGCGACCCCGAGGTCCCACAGCAGCTCGTAGAGGAAGGTGGGGTGGAAGGTGCCCAGCACCAGGGCGACGCCGTTCTCGTCGGTCAGCGCCCGCCCGGCCGAGGCGTCCCACCGGTGCACGGTCAGTGCCCACGGCAGGTCGGTGGCCCGGCCGTAGAGCTCGTTGTTGAACCAGTTGCCCAGCCGGCCGACCGCCTGGGCGACGACGATGCCGGGAGCGATGGCATCGGCGTAGGCCGGCAGCGGGATGCCCCGGCGCCGGCAGGCGATCCAGGCCCCCACCGCCCCCAGCGCGATGGCGCCCCAGATGCCCAGGCCGCCCTCCCAGATGGCGAAGGCCCGCAGCGGGTCACCGTTCTCGCCGAAGTAGGGCTCCGGCGTGGTGATCACGTGGTAGATGCGGCCGCCCACGATGCCGAAGGGCACCGCCCAGACGGCGATGTCCAGCACATCGCCGGGGGCGCCCCCGCGGGCCAGCCAGCGCCGCTCACCGATCCAGCAGGCCAGCACGATGCCCGCGATGATGCACAACGCGTAGGCGCGCACCGGGAAGGGCCCGAGGTCCCAGACGCCCTGCGTGGGGCTGGGGATCGCGGCGAGGACCATCATGCCCGCACCCCCGGCCGGCGGACGCCCTCGGCCAGCTCGGCGGAGAGAGCACGCGCACCCTCGGCGCCCTGGCCCTCCAGCATCCGCCGCACGTAGGCCGAGCCGACGATGACCCCGTCGGCAAAGGAGGCCACCTCAGCGGCCTGGTCGGCGTTGGAGACGCCCAGGCCGACGCAGATGGGCAGGTCGCCGGAGACCAGGCGGGTGCGGGCCACCAGCTCGCCCGCGGCCGCGCCGACGACCGCTCGGGTTCCGGTCACGCCCATGGTGGAGGCGGCGTACACGAAGCCGCGGCAGGCGGCGACGGTGGCGGCCAGCCGGGCGTCGGTGGAGGACGGGGCGACCAGGAAGACCCGGTCCAGCCCGGTGCGGTCGGTGGCCGCGAGCCAGGGGGCGGCCTCGTCGGGGATCAGGTCGGGGGTGATGACCCCCGCCCCCCCGGCGGCGGCCAGGTCGTCGGCGAACTGGTCGACCCCGTAGCGCTCGATCGGGTTCCAGTAGCTCATCACCAGCGGCACGGCGCCGGCAGCGGCCACGGCCGCCACCGCCGGCAGGACGTCGGGCAGACCGCGCCCGGCCCGGACCGCGACGTCCATCGCCTCCTGGATGACCGGCCCCTCCATCCCGGGGTCGGAGTACGGCACGCCGACCTCGATGATGTCGGCGCCACCCTCGACCGCGGCCACCATCGCCTCGATCGAGGCGTCGACGTCGGGATAGCCGACCGGCAGGTAGGCGATCAGGGCCGCGCGCCCCTCGGCGCGGGCGGCGAAGATCCGGTCCTGGAGTGCGCTCATGCCTGCTCCTCCGCGTCCTGGCCGGCCACGGCCTCGCCGCTGGTGACCGCGCCCTCGGTGGGCTGCTGGTCGGTGTCCAGCCCCGGGCCGGGGTCGGCGCCCCGGCCGGCCTCGACGGCGCGGTCGTCGGCGTCGGTGGGTGCAGGGTGCCCACCGAGGCCGAACCAGGCGCTCGCCGTCTCGACGTCCTTGTCGCCGCGGCCGGAGAGGTTGACCAGCAGCAGGGCGTCCGGCCCCAGCTCCCGGCCCACCTTCATCGCCCCGGCCAGGGCGTGCGCGGACTCGATGGCCGGGATGATGCCCTCGGTGCGGCACAGCAGTGCGAAGGCCTCCATGGCCTCGGCATCGGTGACCGGCCGGTACTCCGCGCGGCCCAGATCGTGCAGGTAGGAGTGCTCCGGGCCGACGCCGGGGTAGTCCAGGCCGGCGGAGATCGAGTGCGACTCGATGGTCTGACCGTTGTCGTCCTGCAGCAGGTAGGAGCGGGCGCCGTGCAGCACGCCGGGGTCGCCGCCGGTGATCGTGGCCGCGTGCCGACCGGTCTCCACACCGTCGCCACCGGCCTCCAGGCCGACGAGCCGGACGCCGTTGTCGGGCACGAAGGCGGTGAAGATGCCGATCGCGTTGGAGCCGCCGCCGACGCAGGCCAGCACGACATCGGGGAGCCGGTCGCAGCGCTCGAGCACCTGTTCGCGGGCCTCGTCGCCGATCACCCGCTGGAAGTCCCGGACCATCGCCGGGAACGGGTGCGGGCCGGCGACCGTGCCGAACACGTAGTTGGTGGTCTCCACGTTGGTCACCCAGTCGCGGAACGCCTCGTTGATGGCGTCCTTCAGGGTGCGGGAGCCGGTGGTCACCGGGATGACCTCGGCACCCAACAGCCGCATTCGGGCGACGTTGAGCGCCTGGCGGCGGGTGTCCTCCTCGCCCATGTAGACGGTGCAGGACAACCCCATCAGCGCCGCGGCGGTCGCGGTCGCCACCCCGTGCTGCCCGGCGCCGGTCTCGGCGATGACCCGCGGCTTGCCGATCCGCTTGGTCAGCAGCGCCTGGCCTAGCACGTTGTTGATCTTGTGCGAGCCGGTGTGGTTAAGATCCTCACGCTTGAGCAGCACCCGGGCGCCGCCACAGTGCTCGGCGAACTTCGGGACGTCGGTGAGCGGGCTGGGCCGGCCGGTGTAGTCGCGCTGCAGGCGGGCGAACTCCGCAAGGAAGGCCGGGTCGACCCGCATGGCCTCGTAGGCAGCGGTCAACTCGTCGAGGGCCGCGATCAGCGCCTCAGGCACGAACCGGCCGCCGTAGGGGCCGAAGTGCCCGGTCGCGTCCGGCCACTCCGGACGCACCGGCAGGTCTCGAACGCCGACAGAGCCGTCAGTTGCCGGAGGGTGCAGAGCGGTCACGCCCTCCAGTGTGGCGCTCCCTCCGACAATTCCTGCGCGCGGGTCGCGCGGCGGGTCAGCGCGTCGGGCGCGGGGTGGCCGGGTGGGACCCGGCAGTGACGAGGTCGGCGACCGCCTGGCGCGGGTCGCCGGCGGTGACCAGCCCCTCGCCCACCAGCACGGCGTCGGCTCCCGCGCCGGCGTAGCTGATCAGGTCGTGCGGGCCCCGGACGCCGGACTCGGCGACCTTGACCACATCGGTGGGCAGGCCGGGCGCGATCCGCTCGAAGGTCGACCGATCGACGTCCAGGGTGGTCAGGTCGCGGGCGTTGACCCCGACGATGACGGCCCCGGCGGAGAGCGCGCGGTCGGCCTCCTCCTCGGTGTGCACCTCGACCAGGGCGTTCATTCCGAGGGACTCGACCCGCTCGAGCAGCCCGGTCAGGGCGTTCTGCTCCAGCGCGGCGACGATGAGCAGCACGAGGTCGGCGCCGTGCGCCCGGGCCTCGTGCACCTGGTAGCTGCTGACCACGAAGTCCTTGCACAGCACCGGTACCTCGACCGCGGCGCGGACGGCGGCCAGGTCGGCGTGCGAGCCGCCGAACCGGCGGCCCTCGGTGAGGACGCTGATGACCCGGGCTCCCCCGGCGGCGTACTGCCCGGCCAGCGAGGCGGGGTCGGCGATGTCGGCGAGCGGGCCCCTGGAGGGACTGCGGCGCTTGACCTCGGCGATGACACCGACGCCGGGGGCGCGCAGAGCGGCCAGCGCGTCGAGCGCGGGACGGGCGTCGGCGGCCACGGCCTGCACCTCGGCCAGCGGGGTGGCGGACTGCCGGGCGGCGACGTCCTCGCGGACGCCGACAAGGATGTCATCGAGGACGCTCATGAGCTCCACTCGCTGCTCGTCACAGGCGGTACCGACTCGAGAACGAACCCCACATGATGTGTCACCGGCACGTCCCCTCACCAGTCGGATCGGTTCTGATCACCTTAGAGAGGCGTCCATGGCCCCCGGTCCGGGGGCTCGGCGCGGTCCCGGCCGGCCCGGGGGTCACACTGTCGGGTCCTCTCCCCGGTCGAGCGCCTTCCAGGCCGCCTGGTGCCGGTCCTCGGGGCTCTCCGGCCGGGCCGGCCGGGCAGCCGCGCCCGGACCTCCAGCCGCCGCCGGAGTGCCCGCCGGCACCGCGCCGGTCCGCTCGTAGCGCCGCCCCATCCCCGGCCACCGCTGCCCGCGCAGCACCACCAGCGCGCCAGCCAGCACCGCGAGCACGCCGGCGACCAGCGTGAGCACCGGACCGGTGGCGACCACGGAGGTGCTCACCCGGGCATCGGTCAGCCCGACCACGTCGGACACGTCGGCGGTAGCGGCGTCCAGGCCGCCGGTCAGCGCTCGCAGGCCCGCCCAGGCGAGTACCCCACCGGCGGCGGCCACGACCAACCCGACCGCCGACCGGCCCAGCCCCCGGACCGCGATGACGGCGACCGCGGCGGCCAGCAGCAGCAGGCCGCATGCCGGCACCAGCGCCGCGGCCTGGCTGCCGGTGAGCACGTCGGTGGCCGGCGGCAGCGGCGGCTGGCGGGTGATGGTGACCTCCAGCCACCGCTGGGACGCCGCGGACAGCGCCAGCGCCCCGGCGGCCGCGCAACCAAGGACTACGGCGGTGAGCTCCCGCCGCGGCCGGGTGCCCGCGTCGGGGCCGCTCACCGCAGCTCCCGCAGCCCTTCCGCGGTGGCGATCGCCGAAAGCACGGCCCGCGCCTTGTGCCGGGTCTCGGCCTCCTCCGTCGCCGGGTCGCTGTCGGCCACGATGCCTGCCCCGGCCTGCACGTAGGCGCGGCCGGCGTGCAGCACCGCGGTGCGGATGGCGATCGCCATGTCCAGGTCGCCGCTCGCGTCGAGGTAGCCCACGGTGCCGGCGTACAGCGCCCGCCGGGTCGGCTCCAGGGACTCGATGACCTCCATCGCCCGCGGCTTCGGCGCGCCGGAGACAGTGCCGGCCGGGAAGGTGGCGTCGAAGACGTCCAGGGCATCGCGGTCGGGCAGCAGCCGCCCGCCCACGGTGGACACCAGGTGCATGACGTGGCTGTAGCGCTCCACCCGCATGAAGTCCGCGACCTCCACGGTGCCCGGCACGCTCACCCGCCCAAGGTCGTTGCGGGCCAGGTCGACCAGCATCACGTGCTCGGCCCGCTCCTTGGGGTCGGCGAGGAGTTGCTCGGCCAGCCGGATGTCGTCCTCCAGCGTCGCGCCGCGCGGCCGCGTACCGGCCGGCGGGTGGACGACGGCCCGGTCGCCGGTGACGGTGACCAGCGCCTCGGGCGAGGAACCGACCACGTCGAAGGGCGACTCGCGGCCGGCGAAGCGCAGCAGGTACATGTACGGCGAGGGGTTGGTGGCCCGCAACACCCGGTAGAGGTCGAGCGCCTCGACGGCGGTGCGCAGCTCGAAGCGCTGGCTGAGCACGGTCTGGAAGACGTCGCCGGCCCGCACGTGCTCGCGGATCCGCTCGACCCCGGCCTCGTAGACCCCAGGCCCCATGTTGCTCTCGACCGGCGGAGCATCGGCGGTGCAGACCGTCGCCACTCCCGGCGGCACCGCCTTGGTCAGGTCGGCCGCCATCGCGTCGAGCCGGGTCACGGCGTCGTCGTAGCCGCCCGGCGTCCGCCCGACCACGTTGGCGATGAGCAGCACGGTGCCGTCGGTGTGGTCGAGCACCGCCAGGTCGGTGACCAGCATGAGCGCGAGCTCGGGCATGCCGAGGTCATCGGTGCTGGTCTCCGGCAGCCGTTCCAGCCGGCGGACGACGTCGTAGCCCAGGTAGCCGACCAGCCCGCCGGTCAGCGGGGGAAGACCCTCGGTGCGCGGGGAACGCAGCCGCCGGGACAGCGTGCGGACGGCGGCCAGCGGGTCGGCGGGCAGGTCGTCGGTCAGCCCGGGGAGCGGGTCGCCGAGCCACTGCGTCGTCCCGTCGCGCTCGGAGAGCACCCCGGCGCTGCGCACGCCGACGAAGCTGTACCGGGACCACTGCTTGCCCTGTTCGGCGGACTCCAGCAGCACGGTGCCGGGGCGGTTGCCGGCGAGCTTGCGGTAGATCCCGACGGCGGTCTCGCTGTCGGCGAGCAGCCGCCGGGTGACCGGCACGACCGGAGCAGCGCTGCCCGTAGAGGCGAGAGCGGCGAACTCCTCCCGGGTCGGGGAGGTCGTCCCGAGGCTCAAGCTCATGAGTCCTCCTCGCTGGCGCTCGTCGGCCGGCTTCGCCCTGGCGTTGTGCTCATGGATGAGCTCGCAAGCTCGCTCATGGCCGCTCCCCCGTCGTCGCGGGTAGCGGCCGGTGGAAGCAGCTGCGCTCGCCGGTGTGGCAGGCCGGGCCTTCCTGGTCGACGAGCAGCAGCAGCGCGTCGCCGTCGCAGTCGAGCCGGACGTCGCGCACCCACTGGCGGTGCCCGGAAGTCTCGCCCTTGACCCAGTACTCGCCGCGGCTGCGCGACCAGTAGGTCGCCCGGCCGGTGGTCAGGGTGCGGTGCAGCGCCTCGTCGTCCATCCAGGCGACCATCAGCACCTCGCCGGTGTCGTGCTGCTGGACGACGGCGGCGACCAGGCCGGCGGCGTCGCGGCGGAGGAGGTCGGCGACGGCCGGGTCGAGGGAGGTGGCGGGGGCGGACATGCCCCGATCGTCCCACCCGGCAGGTCAGCTCCCGGCCGGTGCCCGTCCCCCGGGACCGGCCGCGGGCCGTGCGGCGGCCCGGCGGGCCCCGCCCTCCCGCGCCCAGGTCCGGGCCGACGGTGTGAACGTCAGCCCGGCGGCGACGGCGGCCAGCGCGCCGAAGACCAGCGGTAGCAGCACGGCCTGCCCGTACAGCCCGGCGGGCGCGACGTCGCCGAGGACGGCGGACCACCGCACGGCCAGCAGCAACTCGGCGACCGCGGCGGCCAGCAGCACGGTGCGCCGCCCGCCGAGGACCAGGACCCGCCGGCCACGAGCGCGGCGACCACCGCGAGCTGGACGAACGGCGTCCAGCCGGTCAGGCCGCCGTCGGGCCGCCGGGCGAGGGTCAGCAGGGCGCTGTAAGCCGCGGCGTAGACGGTGCCGACCAGGGTCAGCACGGCGAGGGTGAAGCCGAGGGCCGCGGCGGCGATCGACGTCCCGGGGCGCTGCGGGCGACGTGGACCCCAGGCCGGCGGGCCCCAGGCCGGCGGGCCCCAGGCCGGCGGGCCCCAGCCGGGCGGGGGTCCGGAGGACGGCGTCGGCCAGGAGGTGGGCTGGTACGGCTGGTACGGCTGGTACGGCTGGTACGGCTGCGCGGGGTAGCTCGGCCGGCCGGCGTTCGGCGGCGTCGCGTCCCAGTCCTGCTCGGGGCGGGTCACAGCGCGGCCGCCACGGCCCGGCCGGCGGTGCGCCCGGAGAACAGGCAGCCGCCGAGGAAGGTGCCCTCCAGGGAGCGGTAGCCGTGCATCCCGCCGCCACCGAAGCCGGCGACCTCGCCGGCCGTGTACAGCCCGGGGAAGACTTTTCCTCCAGAGCGCAGGACCCGGCCGGACAGGTCGGTCTCCAGCCCACCCAGGGTCTTGCGGGTGACCACGGAGAGCCGGACGGCGATCAGCGGCCCGGCGTCGGGGTCGAGCAGCCGGTGGGGGGCGGCGACCCGGATGAGCTTGTCGCCCAGGAACGTGCGCGCCTGCCGCACGGCCATGACCTGCAGGTCCTTGGTGAAGGTGTTGGCGATCTCCCGGTCGCGGGCGACGACCTCGCGCTCGACGGTGGCCAGCTCCAGGTGCGGGGAGTCGCCGGTGACCCGGTTCATCCCGGCCACCAGCTCGGGGAGGGTGCGGGCGACGACGAAGTCCTCGCCGTGGTCCAGGAAGGCCTGCACCGGTGCGGCGGCACCCGGCTTGACCCGGGTGAGCAGGAGCTTGAGGTCCTTGTTGGTGAGGTCGGGGTTCTGCTCGGAGCCGGAGAGGGTGAACTCCTTCTCGATGATCTTCTGGGTGAGCAGGAACCAGGTGTGCTGGTGTTCCGTCGTCCCGATGTGGGCGAGGGTGCCCAGGGTGTCGAAGCCGGGGAACAGCGGGGCCGGCAGCCGGCTGCCGGTCGCGTCCAGCCACAGCGAGGAGGGTCCGGGCAGGATCCGGATGCCGTGCCGGGCCCAGACCGGGTCCCAGTTGGTGATGCCCTCGGTGTAGTGCCACATCCGATCAGGGTTGATGACCCGGCCGCCGGCGTCCTCGGTGATGCCGAGCATCCGCCCGTCGACGTGCTCGGGGACGCCGGACAACAGCCGGTCGGGCACCGGACCCAGCCGGGCCGGCCAGTTGCGGCGGACCAGGTCGTGGTTGGCGCCGATGCCGCCGGAAGTGACGACGACGGCCCGCGCCGAGTAGTCGAACGCCCCGACCTGGGTGCGGGAGCTAGCTGTGCCGCGGGCCGCGTCGCTGGGCTCGAGAACTGCCCCGCGGACGCCGGTGACCACGCCGTCGGTGACAACCAGGCCGTCGACCCGGTGCCGGTACCGGACGTCGACCAGTCCGCGGGCGGCGGCCTCGGCGACCCGGCGGAGGAAGGGGGCGAGGACCCCGGGGCCAGTGCCCCAGACGATGTGGAAGCGGGGCACGGAGTTGCCGTGTCCGGTGGCCGTGTAGCCGCCGCGTTCGGCCCAGCCGACGACCGGGAAGAAGCGGACCCCCTGCGCGCGCAGCCAGGACCGCTTCTCCCCCGCGGCGAACTGCAGGTAGGCCTCGGCCCACTGGCGGGGCCAGTGGTCCTCCTCGCGGTCGAACCCGGCGGTGCCCAGCCAGTCCTGACGGGCGAGCTCCAGGGAGTCCTTGACCCGCAGCCGGCGCTGCTCGGGGCTGTCGACGAGGAAGAGGCCGCCGAAGGACCAGTGCGCCTGACCGCCGAGTGAGGCCGCGGGCTCCTGGTCGAGCAGGAGCACGCGCTTTCCGGCGTCAGCGAGCTCGGCCGTGGCGACCAGTCCGGCCAACCCTGCCCCCACGACGATGACGTCAGCCTCGGTGCCCACGGGCCGACGCTAGCGGGCGCGGAGCCCCGACCGGCGCCCCCGACGCGCCCGCCCCCTCGAACGAGTCCACTCGCGGCAGGCTGAACGGTCGCCGGACGCTCCCGGAGAGCGTCAGCTGAGCCGGACGAGCCGGCGGGCGGCGAACCAGCGGCGGACCCGGGCAGCGCAGAGAGAACCGGCGACGCCCGGTAGCACCCAGGCGAGGAGGAGGAAGCCGCCGGTGCCGTCGCCGAACGCGCCGCTGAGGATACCGGTGATGACGGACAGCGACAGCGCGGCGGCCGGCAGGCAGGCAGAGCGCCAGCCGGGACCGGCCGAGCAGCAAAAGGAACACGCCGATGACGAGCAGGAGGGCGAGCAGCGCGGGGACGGCGACGAACAGCCATGTACCCGAAGAAGTCGACGGCCAGCGCGCTCAACAGGCGAACGGAACGGCGAGCAGCGCGGCGACGGGCGGTCGCCGGCGGACCGGCGCAGCGAGAGGAGGGTGCACGCGCGCACCGCAGGGGCTGGCGGACGGTCCCAGGGGGCCGCGTCTGCCCGACGCGCCGCCCCGGGTGCTCAGGCCGCCGGCTCGGCCTGCCGTCCCGAGGACCGCCGCCACGAGCTGTGCAGTCCGGCGTAGACCCCGGGGACGTCGACCAGTTCGTCGTGACGGCCGCGCTGCACCACCCGGCCGGCGTCGACGACGAGCACCTCGTCGGCGCGCTCGGCGGTGGACAGCCGGTGGGCGATGGTCAGCGTCGTCCGGCCGGTGGTGAGCGCGTCCAGCGCGCGGGTCAGCCGCATCTCGGTCGCCGGGTCGACGGCGCTGGTCGCCTCGTCGAGCACCAGCAGGTCGGGGTCGGCGACGTAGGCCCGGGCGACGGCCACCAGTTGGCGCTCCCCGGCCGACAGCGACTCTCCGCGCTGGCCGACCGCGGTGGCCACGCCCGCGGGCAGGCCCGCCACCCAGTCGCCGAGCCCCAGCTCGGCGAAGGCGAGGGCGACGTCCGGGTCGGTCATGCCGGGTCTTCCGTAGCGGACGTTGTCGGCAACCGAGGCGTCGAAGAGGAAACCGTCCTGGGGCACCATCACGACCCGCTCGCGCAGCGAGGCGAACGCGACGTCGGCGAGCGGCACACCGCCGATCAGGACCCGCCCCTCGGTGGGGTCCATCAACCGGGTCACCAGCTTGGCGAAAGTGGTCTTGCCCGAGCCGGTCTCCCCCACGATGGCGACCCGGGTGCGTGCGGCGACGGCCAGGTCGACGTCCTCGAGCGCCTTGCGCCCGCCGGCGGAGTAGGCGAAGCCAACATGCTCGAACCGGACGTCCAGCGGTCCGGGAGGCAGGGCGCGGGCACGCTCCGGGTCGGCGATGGCCGGATCGCGGACGTCGGGCTCGGTGTCCAGCACGTCGAGGACGCGGCGGAACCCGGCGACGGCGTTCTGCGCCTCGTTGAGCACCTCGCTGGCTGTCTGCACCGGGGCGACGAAGAGCGTGACGAGGAACAGGAAGGCGACCAGAGTGCCGGCGGAGATCTGACCGTCGATGCCGAGCAGGACGCCGACGACCACGACGGCGGCGTTGGCGAGGGCGGCGACGAACTCGCCGCTGACGTAGACGGCCGCGGTCGTCTTCTGCGCGTCGATCGAGGCCCGGTAGTGCCGGTCGATGGCACCGTCGATGCGGGCCGCCGTCCGGCCGCGGATGCCGTACGCACGCACCGTCGGGGCGCCGACGACGGACTCGGAGACGGCGCCGAGCACGTCCCCGATGCGCTCACGGACGACGCCATACACCGCGGCGAGCTTCTGCGAGAAGTACTTGACCGCCACGACGAGGGGGAGGAAGCAGACCAGGACCAGCAGGGTGAGCTGCCAGGAGTAGACGGCCATGACCACGGTCGCGACGACGAGCTGGCCGACGCTGACCAGGCCGAGCACGCCGCCCCACTGCATGAACACCGAGAGCTGGTCGACGTCGCTGGTGACCCGGGAGACCAGCGAGCCACGGCGCTGGCCCTGCTGGTGCAGCACGGAGAGGTCGTGGACGTGGCGGAAGGCGCGCACCCGGAGCCCGGCGAGCGCGGTCTCCGTCGTCCGGAAGAGGCGGACGTTCATCCGGTAGACGGCGACGCCGGTGACCAGCACGACGACGGCGCTGATGGCGATCAGCCCGCGGATCAGCGGGATGTCCGGGCCGCCGGGGGCACCGAGCCCGCGGTCGAGGGTCTGCTGGACGGCGATCGGGACGACGACCCGCCCGGCGGTGGCGATGAGCGCGAGGAGGAAGGTGAGCGGCAGGCCGGAGCGGAACTCCGGCATCATCCGCAGGCCGCGGCGGAGGGTGGCCAGCGCCCCCTCCTCGCGCGCGTCGGCGGCGAGCAGCGGTTCGCCGGTCATGCCCCCACCTCGACGGGCTCGTCGGTGCGCTCGGCGAACTCGGGCGGCTGGTAGGCCTGCACCAGCCGGGCGTAGCCGGGGACCTGGCGCAGCAGTTCGTCGTGGCTGCCGCGCGCGACGAGCCGGCCACGCTCGAGCCAGACCACCTCGTCGGCCAGGGCGATGGTGGCCTGCCGGTAAGCGACCACGACGACCGTGGCCGGCCGGTCGCTGGCGCGCAGTGCGTCGAGGATGCGGGCCTCCACGGAGGGGTCGACGGCGCTGGTGGCGTCGTCCAGGATGAGCAACCGCGGCCGCCGGACGACGGCCCGGGCCAGTGCCAGGCGCTGGCGCTGACCGCCGGAGAGCGAGGCGCCGCGTTCGCCGACCCGGGTGTCCAGGCCGTCGGGGAACTGTGCAACGAAGCTCCCGGCGGCGGCGATGCGTAGCGCCTCATGGACCTCGTCATCGCTGAACGGGGCGCCGAGGGTGACGTTGTCGCGGACGGTGTCGTCGAAGAGGAAGGTCGACTGCGGAACGAAGGCGACCTGACTGCTGACCTCGCCCTCGCGGAGCGTGCGCAGGTCGACGCCATCGAGGAGGACCTGGCCGGTGTGCGGGTCGACGAGGCGGACCAGCAGGCCCGCGAGGGTGGACTTGCCGGATCCGGTGGGGCCGACGACGGCGACGGTGCGGCCGGCCACGACGTCGAAGGTCACGCCGGAGAGGGTGGGCTGGGCATCCTCGGTGAACCGGAAGTCGACGCCCTGGATGCCGAGCCCGGCGCCGCCAGTGCCGGCCGGGGCGGCGTCCGGCCCGTGCGGGGTCTCGCCGGTGGCCTCCAGCACCGGGGTGACCCGGTCGAAGCCGGCGAGCGCCCGGGGCAGGTCGGCGAGCACCCAGCCGATGGCCCGGATGGGCAGGGCGAGCAGGGTGAACAGGTAGGCGATGGAGACCAGGTCACCGGCGTCGGTGGCGCCGGCGGCGACGCGCTCGGCGCCGACGAGCAGGACGGCGAGGGTGCCGAGGTTGGGCAGCGCCTCCATCATCGGGTCGAACAGGCCGCGGACCCGGCCGACGGCGATCAGGCCGTCGCGGAGCTCATCGGCCTTGACGGCGAAGCGCCGGGCCTCGTCGGCCTCGCGGCCCAGGGTCTTGACGACGAGGGCGGCGTCGAAGCTCTCGTGGGCGATCTCGCTGACCTCGGCGCGCAGCTGCTGGGCGTGGGCCATGCGCGGCGACATGACCTGGCTGTAGACGGCGTTGAGCACGAAGACGAGCGGGAAGACGACGAGGCCGACGATCGCGAGCAGCGGGTCGGTGAGAACCAGGACGACCACCGTGATGGCGACCATGACCAGCGCGCCGCAGGCGAAGGGCAGCGGGGAGACGAAGAACCAGCTGGACTCGACGTCGGAGTTGGCGTTGGACAGCAGCTGGCCGGTTGGGTGGCGCTGGTGCCAGGAGAGCGGCAGGCGGAGGTACTGCCCGGTGACGCGACGGCGGTAGTCGGCCATCAGCCGGTAACTCATGATCCCGGCGAAGAGCCGGCGGCCGAGGATGCCGAGGATCTTGAAGACGGCGACGACGATGATCGCCAGCGCGGCGAGGGAGAGCGCGCCGGCGGTGGTGGCGCCGTCGGCGAAGGCCGGGAGCAGGACGCGGTCGGTGATGCCGCCGATGACGTAGGCGCTGGCCACGGTCATGCCGCCGTAGAGGCTGCTGCCCAGCACGGCGAAGGTGAAGATGCGCGGCTGCTCGGAGATCGCGCGCCCGACGTGCCGGAGCCCGCGGCGGACGACGCGCTTGTCGCCGCCAGTGTGGTCGTCGGCAGTGGTCCCGGCCGGTCCCGGCTCCGCTGCGTGGTCCGGGGGCGGGACCGTGGACTTCCAGCGGCGGGGCACGCGTCTCCTCGTGTTCGTACAGGCGGTCTGCGAAGCGTACCCGCGGTCTTTACCTTGGATAAATTCTTTCCGGAAGCTTCAGCGCTCCGCGAGCAACGCCGCGTCGTGCGGGGTGGGCATAAGTCCGGCTTCTCCGGCCGAGGGCAGCCGGCGGCGCCGCGGGCTGCACGCCGATGGCTGGCACGACACGCACGTGCCCGCGCGAGTCAGCGAGCGCATCCGGTCTCCGAACTGACTCCCCACGCCAATGCCAACCACAGCGGCGACGGCTCAGAACGGCGGCGGTGGATCGTCATCGGTCCCGGGTGGTCCACGTGACCAGTGAAAGCAGCCGCTGTGAACAATCCCCCGGACCGCCCGGCAACGCCGGCTCCGATCCCCTCCCGGACGCCTTCGTGGTTGCGGACGGGCTTCGATCGACGCTGGCCGCCCCGGCTCGACCCAACGGGTGGTGGGCCTCCCACCGGATCGGCACGTCCGCAGCTGCCAACGCGTTCTCCACGTGGCCCACCCGATGTGGGCCGCGGATCGAGTGACGTGGGCGCGCGGCCCATCCCGTGTGGCCAGTGGGTGAGGTACGACGCCCGGCAGAGCCGATCCGCCCTCCCGCCCGGTTATCCGTCGCCGACCGGAAGGGCTTCGCTGTAGCCGACCCGGTAGACGAGCAGCCGCATCCCCGGCGACGGTTCGTACGAAGCCGTCTGCTGGAAGTTGCGCGCGAAGTACTGGTAGACGTCCTCCTCGTTGCCCTGGTCGTAGCTGAGGAGGAGGTAGATGTACTGGTGCCCCTGGCGAGGTTGTCCCGGGTCTCGTGGAAGTTGAGGTGGCGGTCCCCCGCCTGCACCGGCCGTGAGGTAGGTGTTGGGCGTCCGCCAAGACACCGCTTCAGACAGGGGACCGCCGTGACCAAGAAGTACCAGAACGACAAGATCGACACGCCCGTCGGCGACGGGCTCGTCGTGCCCGAGCGGGTGAGTGTGGCGATGGCCGACATCGCCGGGTCGATGCGCGAAGGCCTGCTGGCGTTGGCCGTGGGCACCGGCCTGCAGGTCATGGCGGCGCTGATGGAGTCCGACGTGACCGCGGTGGCCGGCCCGAAGGGCAAGCAT